>NZ_JASITC010000002.1:214212-706275 GCF_030063405.1 Rhodococcus sp. H29-C3
GTTTACATGATCGGGCCACGACGCATATGCAGACCATCACGAGCATCGGTTTCGATGCTTATGCTGCTCGACGAGCCACAGCGTGAAGCCGATGGCCGGGAAGCTCGCGCCGAGCACGCACACGCCCGGCCAGCCGAACTGCGTATAGGCAAGAACCGACAGCGCGCTTCCGATAGAGCCCGCCATGAAGTAGGTGGTCATATATGCGGTGTTGAGTCTGCTGCGTGCATCGGGCCGAAGAGGATAGAAGAGACTCTGATTACTGATGTGCGTGCCCTGAATGCCGAGATCGAGCAAGGCCACGCCCGCTGCCAGCAGGAACACGTTGTGTTCTCCGATTGCCAACAGCACGAAGCTGAGCGCCGTGAGCGCCACGAACCAACCCGTCTGGCGTTGCGCATATCCGCGATCGGCCAGCGTTCCTGCGAGTCGTGCAGCTAGTGCACCGGCCACCCCGACGAGGGTGAAAAGTCCGATCTGAGCATCGGACCATCCGTACCCCGGTCCGGACAGTAGAAATCCAATGGACGTCCAGAACACCCCGAACGATGCGTACGTGAGCGTTCCGTATACGATACGCCACCGGAGCACCGGTTCTTCGCGGATGAGCTCGACGACAGAAACCAACAGCGCTCGATAGGACGAGACCGCACTCGGCGGCACGACGGGCAGCGTTCGAACCAGCAGTGCGGCGACAACCATCAACATCGCTGCGACCACGAAGACCGCTCTCCAGCCCGCGACATGCGCGATCAGTCCGGCGACTACGCGTGAGAGCAGAATCCCTAGCAACAGACCGGTCATCACGTTGCCGATGACTCGGCCCCGTTCTTCTTCGGCCGCGAGAGAGGCAGCGAACGGCACCAGAACTTGACCGACGACCGATCCGACCCCCGCTGCCATCGCAGCGCACGCCAACACCTGCCACGACGGGGCTACTGCCATCAGCACGAGGGATGCGCACGTCACTGCGAGCATCCAGGTCATCAGCTTCCTGCGCTGGATCAGATCGCCGAGCGGTACGAGAAACGCCAGACCGATCGCGTACCCCACCTGGCTTGCTGTCACCACCAGCCCTACTCGCGTCGTCGAGGCGTCGAGGCCGTCGGCGATAGCGCCCACCAACGGCTGGGCGTAGTAGCTATTGGCAACCACCAACCCGGAGATCACCGCCATGATGCCGACGAGCCGCCCGTTAATCCGCGTCGTCGTGGGTAATTCAGAGTGCATGCGCCCATGTTCGACAACACCCGACATTCTGTCCAACATGTTATTCCGCACTCATTCATTGATAGACTCGCTCAATGGAGTTGCGACAGCTCGAACACTTCACCGCCGTAGCAGCCGAAGGCCATTTCACCCGAGCGGCGTCCCAGCTGCACATTTCGCAATCCGCGCTGAGTTCGTCGATCCGGGCACTGGAGAAGGAGGTCGGCACCGCGCTCTTCGAACGCACCACCCGCCGAGTGCTTCTCACCGCATCCGGGTCGGTACTACTTCGCTATGCGCGCAGAATCACCGGTGACGTCGCCGATGCACGCGATGCCCTGCGTCAGATCTCCAACGGCGAAACCGGCACTGTCGCAATCGGAACCGTCCAAACATTCACCGCGATCGACTTGCCCGCCGCACTGGGCCGATTTCACTACGCCCACTCGGGTGTAGCAGTTACCCTGCGCGAAGGAACCACCGCCGAGTTGCTCGATGCACTCGTCGGGGGGAAGCTGGATCTGGCCTTCGTCGCATTGGATGCACAGCCCCTGGAGGTCGGGATTTTCGCGCTGGCGACCTACACCGAGTCGCTGACTCTCGTCGTCGCCGAAGAACATCCTCTGGCACAACGGAAGTCAGTTTCTCTCGCCGAGCTCGCCGACTATCCCTTCATCGACTTCGAGGCCGGCCGCGGCTTACAGACCGTCGTCGACGCACTGTTCGACAATGCAGGCGTCGACCGTGACATCACATTCCGTATCAGCGACATGGAACGATTGCTGGGGTTGGTGCGTCATAGTCTCGGTGTCGCGATAATTCCGGAGCCCCTCGCACTACGAAACAACGGGCTATCGACAGTAGCAATTGATGTCCGTCCCTCTCCTACAAGAGAATTAACATTGACATGCCGCACCGAGGAGCCCACCAACTCGGCTGCACGCTCATTCGTTCGACAACTGAATTATCCGCAGTGAGTACTTGCCGGATGTGCTCGGTGCTGTCACGATCGACGCATGGGACCCATCGACCTGCAGCGTGCCTACGATGCTCGCGGAAAGGCCGCAGACACGACGACTTTTCTGGTCGACAGACTCTGGCCTCGCGGTATCGCGAAGACCGATCTCGACTACGACTCCTGGATCAAGGACGTAGCGCCCAGTTCCGAACTGAGGTCGTGGTTCGGGCACGATCCCGAGCGCTTCGCCGAGTTCCGAACCCGATATTTCGCCGAATTGAACTCCAATAAGGCAGCCCTCGAACCAATTATTGCCGCTGCGCGCAAAGGTCGGGTCGTTCTTCTCTACGCAGCCAAGGACCGCGAGCACAACCAGGCAGTGGTATTGCGGGAATGGATCACTCACCAGTCCTGACCGACACTTGCTCGGTGCAGGGTTCGAAGTAGGTGCGTGCCCACTAGTTGCTAAGATTCGCAATTGCCGCGATTCGGGGCGTTACTACGCTCGACTCGCAGCGACAACCGAGTCCCCATCGATCGATGCGCGCCGGCAGTCCTACTCGAATGACAGGAGCCCTGATGGTTGTGAACTCGCGCGAGCCCTTGTATCGGATGAAGGCTGACTTCTTCAAGACCCTCGGGCATCCTGCCCGTATCCGAATCTTGGAACTACTGAGTGAGCGCGAGCATGCAGTCTCGGAAATGCTTCCCGAAGTTGGCATCGAGCCGGCGAACTTATCTCAGCAACTCTCGATTTTGCGCCGGGCTGGTTTGGTTGTCGCCCGTCGAGAAGGGCTGTCCGTGTCCTACGCCCTGACATCTCCTCGCGTCGCCGATTTGCTGACCACTGCGCGGAGCATTCTGACGGGCATGGTCGCCTGCCAGGCGGAGATGCTGGTCGAGGACGTCCCAGAACCGTCCGTGGCGACGGCCGAAAGCGGCAACTGACTAGCGACAAGCACTCCGCCGCCGTGATTTCAGTGTCGAACCTCACGGGTCCTCTTACTTCATTACTTGCTAATCTTAGCAAGTAATGAAGTAAGAGTTCATCTCCCTCTCGCGGCACCGAGGACCCTATGACCGAGTCGCCCACACCGAAGCACGCTCCCGCAACCACCCTCCATCGAGCCGGACAGTCGATCCGTGAACTATTGCCACGCTGGAGCGAATGGAGCACTTCGCTGCGGGCACCCGGTGCGGACCTGCTGGCCGGCCTGATCGTGGCCTTGGTGGCACTTCCCTTGGCATTGGGATTTGGAATTTCGACCGGCTCGGGGCCGCTGCGGGCCTGACCAGCGCAGTCATCGCAGGTGCGGTTGCCGCGGTGTTCGGCGGTTCACGCTTTCAGGTGTCCGGCCCCACCGGCGCCATGACCGTAGTCCTGGTCCCGATCGTCCACGAGTTCGGCGGATCCGGAGTACTTGCAGTCGGTCTGATCGCCGGAATCGTGCTGTTGACCCTCTCATTCGCCGGAATCGGGCGGGCTGTGCGATTCATGCCCGCTCCCGTCATCGAAGGATTCACCGCCGGAATCGCTGTGGTGATCGCGCTCCAACAGGTTCCCGCAGCTCTCGGCATCGCCGACGCGCAGGGCGACAAGGTATGGCGTAGTGCTGCCGACGCAGTGGTCAAGTTCGTGCATCATCCGTCGATTCTCACGCCGGTAACGGCACTTGCAGTGGCCTTCGTGATACTCGTCGGCGGACGTTCCTTGCCCAAGGTTCCCATCTCACTCGTAGCGGTCGCCATCGTGACGCTTGCCGCGAAACTGTTGCATCTCGATATAGCACGCATCGGTGAGATTCCATCTGGAATCTCAGCTCCGACACTGAACTTCCTGCACCTCGAAGACCTCGCCTCCTTGTTGGCACCTGCACTCGCTGTCGCTGTGTTGGCCGCGCTCGAATCGCTACTGTCGGCAACCGCGGCAGACTCGATGGGAGTAGGCACCCGACATAATCCCGACAGGGAGTTGTTCGGACAGGGCCTGTCGAACATCGTCGCACCGCTGTTCGGAGGGGTGCCAGCCACCGGTTCCATCGCCCGCACCGCAGTCAACGTTCGATCCGGTGCTCGCAGTCGACTCGCCGCGCTGACCCACGCAGTCATTCTCGCCGCAATCGTCTACCTCGCATCGACGCTGGTCGCCGAAATACCCCTGGCTGCACTTGCCGGAGTCCTGCTCGCCACGACGGTACGCATGGTCGAGACGGCCTCGATCATTGCCATCGCCCGCGCTACCCGCGCAGATACCGCAGTCATGGGAGCAACATTTCTGGTGACGGTCGCACTCGACCTGGTCACCGCAGTCGCAGTCGGCGTCGCATTCGCTGCAATCCTGGCACTGCGCGCGATCACCAAGTCGGCCAGGATCGAACAAGTCCCCCTCGACGACGAGGAACACCAGAGCGAAGAACACGAACTGCTGCGTGAGCACATCGCCGCCTACCGCATCGACGGTGCATTGTTTTTCGCTGCAGCACACCGGTTCCTGCTCGAGCTCGCCGAAGTCTCCGACGTCCACGTGGTCATCTTGCGTATGTCCCGTGTCACCGCCATCGATGCCACCGGTGCCATCGTGCTCAAAGATGCCATCGACAAGCTCGAACGCCGTCACATCACCGTATTGATCTCGGGTCTGAAGCCGGAACACTCACGACCGCTCCATGCACTGGGAGTCTTCACCACCTCGGACAGCGAACGTAGGCACTTCTTCGAAAACACGCCTCAGGCAATCGAACACGCCCGCACACTGCTCGAACAACGGCCTCCTGGTCGCCCTACCGCCAAAGACGAAACCCAGTCGGTGAACACCACTTCGACATAATCATTCCTCGACTCGGATTCGACGCGATATCCCGGTGGAAACGGCTTTGCGAGGCAACGAGATCTGTTGCTCGGGTTACACCTTGTACCGCCATCATCAACGCCACTGCGCGATACACCGCATCGAGCTGATCCGCCAACGGAGAGATCAACAGCTCACGTG
Source organism: Rhodococcus sp. H29-C3 (assembly GCF_030063405.1). Classification (NCBI taxonomy): domain Bacteria; kingdom Bacillati; phylum Actinomycetota; class Actinomycetes; order Mycobacteriales; family Nocardiaceae; genus Rhodococcus; species Rhodococcus sp. H29-C3. Next base: position 219,369 of record NZ_JASITC010000002.1, read on the forward strand.
GCCCGCCGCTGGTAATCATGCGTGCGGCACCACGAGCACCGGGCATTTCGCTCGGCGAAGGACAGCGGTAAGCGTACTGCCGCAGGAGCGTCCACGCTCATGGCCGACAACAAGCAACGCAGCGGTGTCGGACAGCGCGACCAGTTCCGATCCCGAGCCGGCCTCGGCGTAGACGGTCGAGCAACGCACCGTGGGGTAATCGTCGCGGAACGACTCCAGCCGGGCATTCATAGGTGTTTCGGGAGCCGCGTTGGCATTCACTCCCCCGACGACATGCGCGACAACCTCCGAGATCGAGCGAGTATGGATAGCCAGGACATCGGCCTTCCTACTCGACGCTTCGCGAAATGCTTCTGTAACAACGACGTCGGACTCGATAACCTCCGCATCTCCCAGCGCGACCACCACCGCACCGTCGGAACCAGTACTGGACTCTCGCACGATCAATACCGGACACACCGACGATTCCACGAGTGTGAAAACCGTGGACCGCAGGACTCGTGCAGCCAAGGCATGCCCTTGGCTTATGCCGAGCACGAGCAGACACGCAGATTTCGCCTCGGCAAGAATCGCTGATTCCGGTTGACCATGCAGCACTACAGTTTCCACCAGCACACTGCTGTCGATCTCCGCCGCAGCGTGCACTGCCTCACGGAGTACCGTGCGACCGTAGTCGCCATCCACATCAGGAGCGCCGTACACGGTCTCGGGCTGGGGGTGAGGGCTGATCACATGCACCAACCGCAATGAGGAGTGCCGTTCTTGCGCCTCCGGTACTGCCAGTCGCACGGCGTCGAGCGCCGCCCTCGATCCATCGACTCCGACGACGATGGGTCCACCCGGATACGAACTGTTCATCAGTTTCCTCTCGATGTTCACCACCGCCGCCGCGCCACCCGCGAAGTGCAGCGAACAAGCAGCGCCTCCACGCGAGAACGCTACGAGTGCTTTCCTGGTCGACGCAGTGGCCAGAGGTCACCAGCGTTCGGGACGTAAGTAGGCGACTTCGTCGCACGTGCGCGAAAAGACGTCGGAAAAGGTGTATTTCCGTGCGCATGGGAGCCGTCACGGCAATGGCGCGGCCCAGACAATGTAGGCGCCGACGCCGGATGCGGGCGTGCCCACCGTCATCTCGCCGCCGCGTTCGAGCGCTCGCGCGCTCAGGTTCGCCAAACCGCTTGTAGTGGCGTTGTCGGACATTCCGACGCCGTTGTCCGACACCTCGATTCGAAGGTCGTCCCCGACCCAGATGGTCACGGTAACCGTGTCGGCCTCTGCGTGCTGGACCACGTTGCTGACTGCCTCCCTGATGACTGCAATAGCGTGATCAGCGAGCGAGTTTTCGATAACCGACAATGGTCCGGACATTCGAACGATCGCACGGATGGGTACGTGTTCGGTGAGTTCGAGGACCGCGTCGTCGATGCGTTGGCGCAGGCGAGTGGCAGAATGCGACGAACTTTGCAGATCGAAAATCGTCGAGCGAATGTCCTGCACAGTGTCTTGCAAGTCGTCGATTGTTCTCGTCAGCCGTTGGCGAATATCGTCCGACTCGGTTCGTTGCAGTGTGCTCTGCAACGACAAACCGACAGCGAATATTCGCTGGATCACGTGGTCGTGCAAGTCACGGGCGATACGATCACGGTCGGACAGGACATCAAGTTCGTGGACCCGACGAGCGTTGTCGGCCATCTGCATCGCCAGCGCAGCCTGGTCCGCAAAACTCGCGACCAGCTCGAGTTCGGCATCGCTGAACGAACCGGCACCTTCCTTCCGCAACACCACCAGCACGCCGCTGACACCGCCGGTGACACGCAACGGAGAGATCAGAGCGGGACCGAATTCCTGGTCCATCTCGATAGACTCGTCGTCGAAGTCTTCCTTCCGAAATGCCGCACGGCGCCTGAACGCGGCGCCCGAACTCGACCCTTCGATGGGGATGGTGGAGCCCAATAGCTTTTCAGCGCAATGGCCTTCGCTCACCGAGACGACAAGCTGGGCAACGAGGGCTGGGTCTGCGTCGACGCCCTCCGGGACGGCGATGAAAGCCAGGTCGGCGGTGAGGAGGTGCAACGCCTTTCGCGACACCATTTGCAACACGTCACCGATTTCGGCACCGGCCAACAGTTCGGTACCGATATCTCTCGTCGCTTCCATCCATGCTTGACGGGTGCGTGATTCCTCGTACAAGCGTGAATTTTCGATAGCAATACCTGCTGCCGACGCGAGCGCCTGTGTAACGACCTCGTCGTCATCGGTGAACGGTGTTCCATCTTTCTTTTCCGTCAAATACAGGTTGCCGTAGATTTCGCTACGAATTCGAATCGGCACTCCGAGAAAGGTTTTCATCAACGGATGGTTCGGCGGGAATCCCACCGAATCCGGATGAGACGTCAAGTCTTCCAGGCGTAGGACTTCGGGCTGATCGATCAGCAGTCCCAACACTCCACCTCCGGTGGGGAGCGGTCCGATACGGGTGCGCGTGTCGTCGTCCATCCCGAAGTTGATGAATGCGCTCAGTTCGTGACCTTCCCCGCGCACGCCAAGGGCACCATAGCGAGCATCGACGAGTTTGACGGCCGATTCAACGATCGACCGCAGAGTCACCTCGAGGTCGAGATCGGAGGTGATGACCAGCATGGCCTCTAGCAGACCGTCTGCCTGTGCTCTGGCGTCGGCGATACGACCGATGCGGTTCTGGACTTCGAGCAGAAGTTCACCGAGCCGGAGTTGCGGCAACGACGATCCGCTGTCACCGTGGCGATCATCCATCCCGGGCTCCTGGGTGGCCCTTCGACTCCGCATGCGTATCGGCAAGTTTCGAGGCATACACGGCGGCTTGGGTGCGTCGCTCCATCCCGAGCTTCGCGAGAAGTCTCGAAACGTAGTTCTTCACTGTCTTTTCCGCCAGAAACATTCTGGTCGCAATCTGCCTGTTGGTCAGACCTCCACCGAGGAGGTCGAGCAAGGTGCGTTCCTGCCCGGTGAGATGGTCTATCGGTCCTGGCGCCGCGGTACCCGCTCGCAGCTTGTCCATCAGCACGGCCGCGGCTCGATTGTCGAGCAACGATTTCCCCGAGCCGACGTCCTTGATCGCGCGGGTCAACTCCATTCCGGTGATGTCCTTGACGACGTATCCACTCGCGCCGGCAAGGATGGCGTCGAGCATCGCCTGATCCTCGGTGAAAGAAGTCAGCATCATGGTTTTCAAGTCTGGCAACCGATCGAGAAGTTCGCGGCACAACTCGATGCCGTTGCCGTCGGGAAGCCGCACGTCGAGGACAGCGACATCGGGCTTCAATGCCGGGATGCGGGCGAGGGCTTGGGCGCAACTGCCGGCCTCACCGATGACTTCGAGATCGGGATCGGAATCGATGAGGTCGATCAATCCGCGCCGCACTATCTCGTGATCATCGACCAGAAACACTGTGACCACGCCAACGCTCCCTTACCCGCGTCCCCAATGGGCGCCTCGAGTCCAACCATACCTACCTACGCCGCATCCAAACCGACCATCGGTCACCGAAATCGGCGACGAAAGTCCCTCACATCGGTGTAGTTGTCCTGCCGTGCCACTTGCTGAGTTCAGGGTCTGATGGAGGTCCGGCACCACGATGAAGGAGACTCGCGATGGGTTTACTCCCGACCGTCGTCGGAGTCGACGGGTCATCCGCGTCACTGGACGCAGTTCGATGGGCAGTGCTCGATGCCGAACTACACAATTCCGGTCTCATAGTGGTGTCTTCGGTCCCCTGGCCGAGCGGATTGACCGGCATCCGGATCTTGCCCGAACCCGCGACTGCGCAATGGAGGGGCGAGACGAGACGAATTCTGGACGAGGCGCTCACGGCGGCCGAGCGAGCCATGACTGGTGCGCGAACGATCGGCGTCGACGCATGCCTATCGGATCGACCTGCGGTGAGCACGCTACTGGAGTTGTCTGCAACGTCCAGGATGATCGTCATCGGCACCAGCGGTCTCGGGGGAACCGATCGCCGAACGCTCGGGTCGATCAGTTACGCGCTCAGCACCCACGCCCACTGTCCTGTCACCGTCGTGCGCGCCTGGCCCGACGATGATCGGGTGCAGGCTGCGGACGCCGTAGTCGTCGGGGTCGACGGAACGATGGCGAGCGATGCTGCAGTGGCGCTGGCGTTCGAGGAGGCTGCTGTGCGAAGAGCCCCACTCACCGCAGTCCACGCGTGGTCCGATGCGGATTTATCGATAGGAATTCCGGTTCACGGGCTCGAGTGGCCGCTGAACAAGGCCCCTACCGAGGATGCTTTGACGCGGATTCTGGACGAATACTCGCACCAATACCCGTCGGTGTCCGTCCGACGTGTGGTGGTCAGGGACCGACCAGTGCATGCCCTTCTCGATCATGCGCAGGGGGCGCAACTATTGGTGGTAGGCAGCCATGGTCGCGGCGGATTCAGCGGAATGATGCTCGGTTCGGCGAGCCGATCAGTGCTCGGACGCGCTAACTGTCCTGTTGTGATCGTTCCATCGTCCGGTCGATTCATAGCAAGAGAGGACTCACAGGTCGCCTCCGCTCCATCGAGTCGGTAAAAAAGCTGAATCCTTGAATAGACGAACACGCGGCGAACACGCCAGGACAGAAAGATGCCCTGGTGCGCTCGCCGCGTATGTTGGTTAGTTCATATCGTTTGCGATGATGTTCTCGATGTTCCGTTCCGCCAGTGCAGTAATGGTGACGAACGGATTGACGCCGACATTGCCGGGAACCAGGGAACCGTCCATGACATAGAGCCCCGAATACTCAGGGAGCCGACCGTAGTTGTCGGTTGCCTTGCCCAGGACACAGCCACCGAGCGGGTGATACGTCAGCTGATCGCCCCACGTCTGCACGGGTCCGAAGAGATCGGTCCGGTAGATGGTGCCTTCCTTTCGGTTGATCTTGTCGAACAACTTTTTCGTCATATCGATCGACGGTTGATTCTGGGAGCGTTGCCAATCGAGCCCGACCTTGCCGGTTGCCGAGTTGTATTGAAACTGTGCGCGTTCGGGGTTCTTGGCAATCGCGAGGTACAGACTCACCCACAGTTCGGCGCCGGCGGGGAACGGTGCGATCTCGGCGAACACCGGTGCGGTGGTATCGGCCCAGTTGTCGATACCGAGAACCGGTATCGAGGATTGCTTGGCCCCTGTTCCGTCCCAGATGTGGTTGGCACGGCCCACCATCACGTTGCCGTTGTGGCCCCATTCCTGACCGACAGCTCCAGGCAAATTCGCCAGTTGCCCTTGCGCTTTCATTGCCACCAGAATCTTGCTCGTTCCGACACTGCCCGCTGCGAAGAAGACCTTGTCCGCTGTCACGGTCTTGGTGCCGATGACATTGCCCTGCTCGTCGATCTGGTTCATCACCACCTGATACCCACCGCCCGTGGTGGCCGGTTTCACCTCGGTGACGACGTGCAGCGTGGTGATGGTGAGTTTGCCGGTCGCTGAGGCTTGGGCGAGGTAAGTCTTGTCGAGGGACTTCTTGCCGGCGTTGTTTCCATAGATGACTTCCGATGCCAATGCCGATTTGGTCATCTGACCGGCGGCTTCCTGTTTCATGTATTCAAAGTCGTACACATTGGGACCGAATGTTGTTGTGTAACCGGATCTCTGCGCGGTTTTGCGTCCTGTTCTGGCAAATTTGTAATACTCGGTCGATTCGAACCACGCTGGGTCGACGTTGTTCACCCCCAGCGCGGCGTTTGCCTTGGGGAAGTAGGTCGAGTACATCGCATTGGAGTCGACGTTCGGCAGAATTTCCTCGAAGTAGTTGCGCTTCGGCGTCACAGCCATTCCGCCGTTGACGAGCGATCCACCACCGACTCCGCGACCCTGGTAGACCTTGATTCCACCGAAGTCTTCTATATCGAGAACGCCGACGTATTTACTGATGTTCTTGTCGACCGAACCACCGGAGAAGTGCGAAACCGGTTGCATTGTGCGAGTTCGGAGCCAGGTCGACCGACCGTCCGGTGACAGCATCGGGCAGAAGATCTTTCCGTCGGATCCCGGCGTGGTCCAGGCCTTGCCCATCTCGACCATGTGCGTATCGATCCCGGCTTGCGTCAATCGGAGCGCGGCTACGGCGCCACCATAACCACTCCCGATGACGAGCGCGGCAACCCGATCGCCGTCACCCAAAGCCCGGCGCGGTGCCGCCGCGGCAGTTGTCCACGAAGACGAGAGGGCCGCTGCACCGATAGCCAATCCTGTTGCGGCAAGAAAGTTTCTGCGCGAGAACCCTGAAGTGGCACCCGAAGATCTATCTTTGGATCCAACGCGAATATTCAAGTAAATCCCTCTCGTTCGGTAACCCCCTCGCAGAGATATACCGTCCGAGAGATGACCACGTGGGCAGTACCGGCCAGTAATGTAACGTGGACGTAAAGTTTCCACAAAAATAGCCGGTGAACGCGAGGATCACCGGCTATTTTAGGATCCCGATCACGTTGAAGCGACACCACATTGGTCAAAGTCTCAATCTTTTCGACCGTTCGCCTGCCCATCAGATTGGTCGCCTTCACTTGAGCAGCGGCGGGCTGGTCGAAGCTCGCGCGGATCTGACTTCAGGTCGAATCCGCAGAACAGGACAAACAATTACCTGCCCGTTCAGTGACGTACCGGCGTTGGATCCGAGAACGAGTGCAACTCGAGCGCTGTCGTGTAAATGAAAATTCAAGGCCTCAGAATATCTTCCGGATACTTTGCATTTCCTAGAAATAGCATTAGCCGTTGCTCAGTCGAGCGCAGTGCCGTCTGCCGGAATCGCCCTACCATCGGGGGTGTGCGCGCCGCCGTCGAAGCAGTGGAGGTTGTCGCCGCCCGCACGTTTGGCCGCATACATCGCGATATCGGCCCTGGTGTAGACGCTGTCGAACGCGGCGCCGAGAGTAGCCGCATCGGCATGCGCAACCCCGATGCTCACTGTCACTCCCACTCCCGACTCCGGGCTGAAGTGGCCCTGTAGTGCGTAGGCCTTCTCGATGGCCTCCACCGGATCGAGGTGAGTGACAACCGCAAATTCCTCCCCCCCGGTTCGAGCAGTGACAGCAGGAGCATCGAACGCCGCATGAATGGCATTCGCAGCGGCACGCAACACGAGGTCGCCGTGGGCATGGCCGTGCCGATCGTTGACGGCTTTGAAAGCATCGAGATCGATCACCATCACCGTCACCACTCCTACCCGATCACCGAGCTCGGCGATCGCGGCGGCGAGCCCTCGGCGGTTGCGCAACCCGGTCAAAGGATCGAAGAACGCCTGCGATGCATCACGGCGCAGGACAAGCATCAGGACATAGGACAGCACGGGAGCGGAGAACAACACCAAGATCAACAAAACCAGATACGCGCAGGCGAGCACCACATCAGCACCAGGCTCGATCACCGCACGCACGAACAAGACACCGACAATCACTCCAGCCCACAGCTGGTGAACGACGATCATCCTCGGACTGTGGAAAGCCGCGATATAACCACCGTTCACAGCGAAACCCACAGCGCACGGCAACGCAACGAACGGGTCGGCGAGCACCAGCAACCCTGCCGCGGTGAACAGTTCCAGATAGACAACGAACAGACGTGAAAAGTTTTCCGTCGGCCACGGCCCGCGGACCCACACGAGACCGATCACAGATCCGACGCCGGCAAGACCGAACGCAAGATACTGCCCGAGACCACCGGGCACCCCTACCGGGGTGAAGGTCGCCAAGACAGCCAACACCGCGGACAGCCAGCACCAGGTACCCAAAGCGATCCGAACAGGACTCGGCAGCGCAGTGGATCGCTGGTAGGGCGCGGTCCATACGGTGTCAGCGGAGCAAGAACACCATCGAGCGAGCAGAAACATACTCGGGCGGGGCCCTTCCGTGCGAGATGTCGCGTCACTACAGCCCGATGTGATGTACGGGCCGACCCCACGTCCGTAGCGACGTATCCAGTGTGACAGAAAACGAACTGTCCGGTTCGGCAATGCAATCGAAACCGATCTCGCAACGACCGCTTACTACTTCGATTCCGTTCACTGTGTGAATAAAATAGTGGAGAGTCTTATGAGTTCGCCTCGCTCCTTCTCGTTCAGCACCGAGAATGTGTCCTCCTCGACTCGGTCGAGGACACGGTCGCTTTCGGCGAGTAGTCCGCGTCCAGCGTCGGTGATCGTCACGATCTGGCGCCGATCTGTCGCAAGTCGATGTCAATGGCGGCGCCATCGCGCTCGGACATCCCCTCGGCGCGACCCGCGCACGCCTGATGACCACTCTTCTGCACGAATTGGAACGGACCGGCGGGTGCGCTTCGGGCTCCAGACCATGCGCAAGGTCGGCGGCCAAGTCAACGTGACAATCATCGAACGACTGCAAATTGGGCGATACGACGTCCAGACAAACGGTGAACTCTCAGCGTCACAGTCGAACTGAACTGCGATCCTGAGAAACCGGTCGGCAATGGAGATGCAGAACTATTCTGATTGGGTATTCGAATACACCGCATTGTGGACGGTATGACCAATCGGTCTGGCCGGATTCGAATGCCAACCAAAACGGTCCCACTCCACTGACCGCGTACTACTCTGCGCCCATGCGTATTTCGATACGGCTTTTCACCGCAACAGCACTGATCATGGCTTGGTTGTTGGTACCCGGCGCCTGGCTATCGACCACGCTTGCACCGTCCGCCACCGCCACACCCCCGCCATTGTCGGTCGGTGAGGACTTTCTGTGGGGCGTGTCCACCGCCGGCTTCCAGGCCGAGGGGTCCTCCCCGGACAGCAACTGGTCTCGATATTCAGCTTCCGAAAATGCCGACGACAAGGTCGGCACCTCAGTCGACTTCCGTCATCGCTATCCGGAGGACATCGAGAACGCGTCGAAACTTGGTGTCTCCGTGTTCCGTTTCAGTGTCGAATGGGCGCGCGTGCAGCCTGTCTCCGGAACCTGGGACGAAGAAGAACTCGCGTACTACGACGACGTCATAGCGCAGACCCGTGCACATGGAATGCGTCCGATGATTACTCTCGACCACTGGGTGTACCCCGGTTGGGTGGCCGATCAGGACGGTTGGACCAACCCCAAAACAGTCGATGACTGGTTGGCCAACGCTTCACATGTGATCGACAGGTATGCCGGCAACGACGCTCAGTGGATCACCATCAACGAACCGACCGCGTACATCATCAAAGAACTCACCTTCGGCGGCATCACGCTCGCCCAGGCACCGCAGATGATGGACCGCCTCGTCCAGGTGCACCGGGCGGCGTTCGACATGATCCACACCAAAGATCCTGGCGCACCGGTCAGCAGCAATCTCTCTTTCATCCCTACGGTCGCTGGACTTTTCGACTCCACCTTCGTCGACCGCGTCCGCGACAAAATGGACTTTCTCGGCCTCGATTACTACTACGGGCTCTCCGTTGACAACATCACCGCCGCCTACGCCCTCTTCGACCAGCTGTACAAGATCAGAACGCAGCCCGAAGGCATCTACCACGCACTGATGTACTACAAGGACAAGTTCCCCGACCTGCCGATCTACATCGTCGAAAACGGCATGCCTACCGATAATGCTCAGCCGCAGACGGATGGCTACACCCGATCCGACCATCTCAGCGATCACATCTACTGGCTCGAACGAGCCCGCCAAGACGGTGCCAACGTGATCGGCTACAACTACTGGTCCATTACCGACAACTACGAATGGGGTTCTTACCGTCCACGTTTCGGCCTGTACACCGTTGATGTAAAGACCGACCCGTCACTGGCCCGTCAGCCCACCGACGCAGTGGAGACCTACCGTCGGATCATCACCGACAAGGGTGTCCCCGCGAACTACACCCCGGTCCGGCGACCAGGTTTCTGTTCGCTGGTGACCTTTCCGCAAAGTTGCCTCGAGCCGCCTTCTGTTCCCCGCTGAGCTATCTGAAGCCGAACAACACGAAGGCAGCGAAAGCGTTGATCTGGCAACTTACGGGTCGGTTGGTAATTGGCCGATTACGGGCTTCCGCTTCCGCTGCCGACCCCGGCATCGACTGCGGGACACTGGCCCGAGTTCGAAACATTGTGACGGTTGCGTCAGTTCCCAGTACGAGCCGAGGTTCTATGCGTAGGTTTGGGCTGTATACAGCATCAGCCGTCATAGCAGTCCGGGGTCAGTCCGATGACGGCTGAAGCCTTTTGCGCGGCTCGAGAGCTGGGGCGATCTGCAGCGGACTGATCCTTCGCGTGAGGGAGCGTCATGACAAGCAATAGTTTCGGTGCCCGCGGCCAGCTGAGCGTGGATGACAAAACCTACGCGATCCACCGGATCGACCAGATCGACGGGGCCGGGCGCCTGCCCTACAGCCTCAAGATCCTCCTGGAGAATCTCCTGCGGAACGAGGATGGACGTCTGGTCACCGCCGAACACATCACGGCCCTTGCCGGATGGGACGCCGGTTCCGACACCAATTCGGAGATTCAGTACACCCCCGCGCGGGTGCTCATGCAGGATTTCACCGGGGTGCCGTGCGTGGTGGACCTGGTAGCCATGCGCGACGCGATGACCGAACTCGGCGGCGATCCACGAAAGATCAACCCACAGATACCTGCTGAACTCGTGATCGACCACTCGGTGATCGCCGACGTGTTTGCGCGCCCGGATGCCTTCGGAGTGAACGCCGAACTGGAATTCGAACGCAACCAGGAGCGGTACCAGCTGCTTCGCTGGGGACAACAGGCGCTCGATGACTTCCTCGTGGTCCCCCCTGACACGGGCATCTGCCACCAGGTGAACCTCGAATACTTGGCTCGGGTGGTTTTCACCCGTGAGGGACCTCGCGGACTCCAGGCGTATCCAGATACGCTGGTCGGCACGGATTCCCATACCCCCATGGTCAACGGTCTCGGTGTCCTCGGCTGGGGCGTCGGAGGGATCGAAGCCGAGGCAGCCATGCTGGGCCAGCCCATGAGCATGCTGATCCCCCAGGTGGTCGGACTCAAACTCACCGGCGACCTCCCCGAGGGCACCACCGCCACCGACCTGGTGCTCACCGTTGCCGAACTATTACGGAAAATCCGCGTGGTGGGGAAGTTCGTCGACTTCTTCGGCCCCGGCGTCGGCAACGTCCCCTTGGCTACTCGGGCCACCCTGGGCAACATGAGCCCGGAGTACGGCTCGACTGCATCCATCTTCCCGATCGACGACGAAACTCTGAACTACCTGCGACTGACCGGCCGTGAGGAACACCAGATTCAGCTGGTCGAGGCTTATGCCCGCGAGCAAGGCCTGTGGCACGATCCCGATCACGTACCCGAATACAGCCAGATAGTGGAACTAGATCTGTCGACGGTCACCCCGTCGATCGCGGGCCCGAAAAGGCCACAGGACCGTATCCCCTTGGCCGTGGCATCCCAGGTCATTCACCGCCTACTGGCCGGTCTGTCGCAAGACGACGCCGTCGCCGGCGGGCTCGACTCCGCCGGGGAAGAATCGTTTCCCGCCAGCGACCCGGTGGCCATCAGCACTCGTATCCCCCGCGACGACCCGCCGCGAATCCACGACCACGACGACGATCCCGATCTCGACGATTGGCCGTCGAACCCCGCCGAGTTGATCGTCGGCGGACAACAGGCCAGCATCGACAACGGCGCCGTGGTCATCGCCGCCATCACCTCCTGCACCAACACCTCCAATCCATCGGTGATGATCGGGGCGGCACTGTTGGCGAAGAAGGCCGTCGAACGCGGTCTCTCGAGCAAGCCGTGGGTGAAGACCACCTTGGCTCCCGGGTCCCGCGTCGTCACCGACTACTACGAACGTTCCGGACTGACTCCGTATTTGGAGAAACTAGGTTTCAATCTGGTCGGCTACGGCTGCACCACCTGCATCGGCAACTCGGGGCCACTGATCCCAGAAGTCAGCAGTGCGGTCGCGCACAACAACCTCACGGTGGCTTCGGTCCTATCAGGCAACCGTAACTTCGAGGGCCGCATCCATGCCGAGGTCCAGATGAACTTCCTGGCCTCACCGCCCTTGGTCATTGCCTATGCACTCGCCGGAACCATGCATACCGACATGCTCAACGACCCGCTCGGACACGACCCCCAGGGGCAGCCGGTCTTCCTGCGCGACATTTGGCCGACCACCGCCGAAATCAAGGAAGTGGTCGACGCGAACCTCGAAGCGTCGATGTTCACCAAGGGGTATGCCGACGTTTACCACGGCGACGAAAACTGGCGCGGCATGTCCATTCCCGACGGGGATCAGTTCGCGTGGAAATCAGAATCCACCTACATTCAGCGTCCGCCCTACTTCGACGACATGCCGGTTCGTCCGGCACCGCTGACGGACATTTCGGGAGCCCGTGTACTCGCCTACCTCGGGGATTCGGTGACGACCGACCACATCTCCCCGGCCGGAGCCATCAGGGCGGATTCCCCTGCGGGCCAATATCTTCAAGGGCTAGGCGTCGCCCCCGCCGACTTCAATTCCTACGGTTCGCGCCGCGGCAACCACCACGTCATGATCCGCGGGACCTTCGCCAATATCCGGCTACGCAACCAACTCGTCCCTGGGGTCGAAGGCGGAGTCACCCGGCACCTGCCCGACGGGACACGCCAAACTATTTTCGACGCGGCTTCCGCCTACGCCGCCGAAGGAGTACCGCTGATTGTGCTGGCGGGATCCGATTACGGCTCAGGTTCCTCCCGCGACTGGGCCGCGAAGGGGACCACGCTGCTAGGCGTCAAGGCTGTCCTGGCCGTCTCCTACGAGCGGATTCACCGATCCAACCTCATCGGTATGGGCGTGCTGCCGCTCCAGTTCCTCGACGGAGAAAGCGCAGAATCTCATGGGCTGACCGGCGAGGAAAGCTATTCGATTGTTGGCATCGCGGGGGCTGATCCGCTCCCTCGGGAGGTCACCGTCAGCGTCGACGACGGCGAACACAGCCGAAAAATTTCCGCGCTGGTTCGCATCGATACACCCGCAGAGGAGGCCTACTTCATCCACGGCGGCATCCTGCCTTACGTTCTGCGTCAGCTGCTTTCGTCATGATCGCGCACGGCCTGGAACAGGGACGCGCCCGGACACTGCGCTCCTCCGTCGTCCTGCATGCGGTCATGGCCGTCGGCGGGCTGATCATGGTGCTCTTTTTGATTGCCCATATGTACGGCAACCTGAAGGTTTTCGCCGGCCAAGAGGCCTTCGACGGCTATTCGGCGTATCTGCGCACGATCCTCGAACCCCTGCTGCCTTACTCGGGAGCCCTATGGATCCTCCGCGTGATCCTGCTGATCAGCGTCGGTTCGCATATCTACGCTGCGTTCGTACTGTGGCACCGATCCCGTAAGGCCACGGCCGGGGGCGGCGGTTGGAGATACGAGACCACGCAGAACAGGCGGGGTGTGCAACGCACGTATTCGTCGTTCACCATGCGGTGGGGCGGGGTGACGATCGCGCTATTCATCATCTACCACCTGTTGCATCTGACGGCGAACTACATCCACCCCGGCGGGGCGTCCGCCAGCCCCTACGAGCGCATGATCAATGGCTTTTCGATCTGGTGGGTGGTGCTCTCCTATGCCATCGCCCTCATCGCGCTGGGTTTTCATCTCAGGCACGGCATCTGGAGCGCTTTTGCCTCGTTGGGCGCCAACACCAGCGTCACCAGGCGTCGCCACCTCAATCAGCTGGCGTATCTGATCAGCACGGTGATCATCGGCGGATTCCTGGTGCCGCCGTTCAGTATTTTATTCGGATGGGTGGGACCGTGAACGAGTACTTTGTCGAAGGCGACGCGCTGCATGACACCAAGGCCCCGGACGGTCCGCTCAGGGAACGCTGGGATAAACGCCGCTTCGAAGCCAAACTGGTCAGCCCATCCAACCGGCGCAAACTTTCCGTACTGATTATCGGGACAGGGTTGGCCGGAGGATCCGCCGCGGCAACCCTCGGCGAGGCCGGCTACAACGTCAAGGTCTTCTGCTATCAGGACAGCGCCCGTCGGGCCCACAGCATCGCCGCCCAAGGCGGAATCAACGCCGCAAAGGACTACCGCAACGACGGCGACAGCATCCAACGACTGTTCTACGACACCGTCAAGGGCGGGGACTACCGCTCACGCGAATCCAACGTTTACAGGCTCGCGCAGGTCAGTGCAGCGATCATCGACCAGGCCGTGGCCCAGGGCGTCCCGTTTGCCCGGGATTACGGCGGGTTGCTGGACACCCGGTCTTTCTGGGGCGTGCAGGTATCCCGGACGTTCTATGCGCGCGGACAAACCGGCCAACAACTGCTGCTGGGCGCCTACCAGGCGCTGGAGCGCCAAATCGGTGCGGGCACCGTAGAACTCAACACCCGGCACGAGATGCTGGACCTTATCGTCATCGACGGCAAGGCCCGCGGCGTGGTGGTGCGCGACATGGTCACCGGAGAGTTCGAGACGCATCTCGCGGACGCCGTCGTGCTGGCCAGCGGCGGCTACGGCAATGTCTACTATCTCTCCACCAATGCAATGGGCTGCAACGTGACCGCCAGTTGGCGCGCCCACCGCAGGGGAGCCTATTTCGCGAACCCCTGCTACACGCAGATCCATCCCACCTGCATCCCGGTCAGCGGCGAACACCAGTCCAAGCTCACCCTGATGAGCGAATCCCTGCGCAACGACGGCCGGATCTGGGTGCCGGACGCGGCCGGGGACGACCGAGCGCCGGCGGACATTCCCGAGTCGGAACGGGATTACTACCTGGAGCGCGCCTACCCGGCGTTCGGCAACCTCGTGCCTCGCGACGTGGCATCCCGAGCCGCCAAGAATCAATGCGACCAAGGGCGGGGTGTGGGGCCGAACGGGCTCGGGGTCTACCTCGACTTCGCGGACGCCATCGGGCGCCTGGGCAAGGCCGCCATCGAAGAAAAGTACGGGAACCTCTTCGATATGTACGCGAAGATCACCGACGAGGACCCGTACGAGGTGCCGATGCGCATCTATCCGGCTATCCATTACACGATGGGCGGGTTATGGGTGGACTACGACCTGCAGAGCTCGATCCCCGGCCTCTTCGTTATCGGAGAGGCAAACTTCTCTGACCACGGCGCCAACCGGCTGGGCGCCAGCGCCCTGATGCAGGGCCTCGCCGACGGCTATTTCGTCCTACCCGGCACCATCAACGATTACCTCGCCCGCAACCCGCTACCCGAAGACGTGGATGCCTCGCACCCCTCCGTCGTCGAAGCCGTCCGAGCGGTGCGCGACCGTACGGCGAGGTTGCTGGCTGTCAACGGACACCGCTCGGTCGATTCTTTTCATCGCGAACTCGGCGGCATCGTGTGGGAATACTGCGGGATGGAACGCAATGCCGAAGGACTCACCCGCGCCATCGGGGAGATCCGCACACTGCACGATTCCTTCTGGTCCGATGTAAAGGTCACGGGAGTCAACGAGGAGCTGAACCAGGCTCTGGAGCGCGCGGGCCGAGTCGCGGATTTCTTCGAACTCGCCGAACTGATGTGCATCGACGCACTGCACCGCGAGGAATCCTGCGGGGCGCATTTCCGCACCGAAAGCCAAACGGACGAAGGAGAAGCGCTCCGACGGGATGAGGAGTTCTCCTACGTCGCCGCGTGGGAATTCGGCGGGGACGATGCTCCTCCGGTGCTACATCGCGAGCACCTCGAATTCGAAAACATCAAGGTCCAGCAGAGGAGCTACACATGAACATCACGCTGCGCGTGTGGCGCCAAAAGAATCGCGACGATGCCGGCGGCATGGTGGCGTACAAGGTGGCCGACATCTCCGCCGACATGTCGTTCCTCGAGATGCTCGACGTCCTGAACGAAGATCTCACGCGGGACGGCGGCGAACCGGTTGCCTTCGATCACGACTGCCGGGAGGGCATCTGCGGCACGTGCTCGCTGGTGATCAACGGACTCGCCCACGGCCCCGAGGCGCTGACGACCACCTGCCAGCTCTACATGCGCCACTTCGACGACGGCCAGGTGATCGACGTCGAGCCCTGGCGCTCGACGTCTTTCCCCATCCTCCGGGATCTCATCGTGGACCGTAGTGCGCTGGACCGCATCATCGAAGCGGGCGGCTATATCAGCGCCCCGACGGGTTCCGCACCCGATGCGAACGCGACGTCGGTATCGCGGAAGGACGCCGAGCGCGCCTTCGACGCTGCAGCCTGCATCGGTTGCGGGGCCTGCGTGGCCGCCTGTCCCAACGGTTCGGCCTCACTGTTCCTCGGTGCCAAGTTGACCCACCTCGGCTCGTTGCCCCAGGGACAGCCTGAGCGGGACAGCCGCGCGCTGGCGATGGTGCGCCAGCACGACGCCGAGGGCTTCGGCGGGTGCACGCAGATCGGCGAGTGCACTGCAGTGTGCCCGGCAGGCATCCCGTTGGACATGATTTCCCAACTCAATCACGATGTCCTAGCCGGGATCTCCCACAACAAGCACCGATAAGAGCGCACCACTCACTTTCGCAGCCCACGTTGTCCGGGACGGGTTAGGGTAAGTCGCATGGCTATTGAGGCGTCGAATACGTTGGCTGACCTGGTTGTCGAGGACAGTCGCCGCGCGCGGGTTTTGGAGGGATTCGGCCTCGACTACTGCTGCGATGGCCACCGATCCCTCTCCGATGCAACAGTCGAGGCCGGACTCGACTTGGAGAAAGTGCGGAAGGCCCTCGACCTTCCTGAGGCCGGCGCCCAGAAGACGCCGATGTCGCGGGAGTCGGCTGATCTCGCCCACGACATCGTCGACACCCACCACGCGTACATGTGGGAGGAGATGCCGCGGTTGCAGGCGTTAGTAGAAAAGGTGCATCGGGTCCACGGCGACCGGCACCCCGAGTTGGCCCGGGTGAACGAGCTTTACCTCCAAGCGGTTACCGAGCTCGATCCACACATGACCAGGGAAGAGCGCTCTGTTTTTCCCGCGATAGCCCGAATGGAAAAGACAGGGATCCCCGGCGTCTCCGGGGCACTCGCAGCCGACATCGAGACACTGGTGCAGGAGCACATGGTGGTCGGCGACCTGTTCAAGGAAATCAACGCCGTGACCGGGGCCTACGCAATGCCGGAAGACGGCTGCGGCTCGTACCGGGCGATGCTTGACGGGCTCCAGGAGATGGAGCTCGATCTGCACGAGCACATTCACAAGGAGAACTACATCCTCTTCCCGAATGCGCTCGAATTCGAGCGAACCGTCACCGGAAATTGATTCGTCATGTCGACGGATGAAGTCAGGGACGCGTATGACGCGAACGCAGAAGACGTGTTGGAAATGCTTGGTTCGGAGGTATCCACTGCAGACCCGGACCGGGCCGTCATCGAGCCGTGGGCCGACACGGTCAGAGGCCGGATTCTGGACGTGGGTTCCGGCACCGGTCGCTGGACTGGCCACCTGGCGGGTCTCGGCCACGATATCGACGGGCTCGAGCCCGTCGAGCGACTTGTACATATCGCCCGAACAGCCCATCCCGCAGTCACGTTCCAGCTCGGTGCAATTGACGACCTCGCCGGCTCGGATGACCGGTGGGCGGGCATCCTTGCCTGGTACTCGCTGATCCATCTGGGGCCCGACCACCTGCCGAACGCACTCGCAACCCTGCGCTCGGTGCTCGAAGACGACGGCACGATGCTCATGTCGTTCTTCTCGGGCCTGCGCCTCGAACCGTTCGAACACCCGGTGACAACCGCATATCGATGGCCGTTGTCGGATATGACCCGCGCCCTGAACCAAGCAGGGTTCGTGGTGACAAGCGAACGCTGGGACGGGCCGGCACCCCACGCAAGCATGCTGGTACGCGCTTAGTTTCGGTCGTCGATGGCAGTGGCTCCGCCTCACCGCTGCCGGAGAGGAAAGTCAGGATCTGGTCCGTGTTCGGGTGAACCTCGTTCCCGATCTCCCCGCCTGTAATTCCCCGGCTCGATCCGATCGCCTCATTCGTGCTTCGGTTCCCGCGCGATGATCAACGGGCATTCGACGCGGTGCGACAGCGACCGGCTGGTCGATCCCAACAACAGGCCACTGAAACCGCCTCTTCCTCTGGATCCGACGACGACGGTCTGCGCACTTTTGGAGAGTTCGAAAATTTTGCTCACGGCACTGCCACGCTCCACTACTCGATCTACCTGCACGTCCGGGAATTGCTCCTGCCATCCTGCGAGACTTTCCGACATGACGACCCGTCCCGCTGCATCCTGTGCGGAGGACAGTGCCTCTTTGTCGCTGTCCGAGTGAATTTTCCACAACGCGACGTCCTCGGCCCAGGTGTGCACGGCGACCAGGCTGGTGCCACGAAGTGATGCCTCTTCGAAGGCAACACCCACAGCCCTACTACTGGCACTCGATCCGTCGACACCGAGGACAACGGGTCCTTCGCGCTCTCCGGATGACGGAATTCCGCTGATGATGGCGACGGGGCATTCCGCTCGCTCGGACACAGCAGCACTGACCGAGCCGAGCAATTCTGCGAAATACTCACCGTTTCCCCGCGTACCTACCACTATCATTCGCGCCGAAGCAGATCGCTCGAGCAGAGTCGGAATCGCCGCGCCTACAACAACTTCGATCACTATCGACAAAGCGTCGGCATCATTGGCTGCGGCCTTGGCGATGGCCGACGCCGACTCCAGATCCTTGTTCACTTCCAGTCTCATCGGTGGACCGAGCTGAGGTGGCATAGCAGCGAAAGTCGTGTAGACGTCGGTGATCTGATATGTAGAAACCAGGGTCAACGATGCGCCACGCAGTTCTGCCGCGCGCGTTGCCCAACGGACGGCATCGAACGAAGCATTCGAGCCGTCGACACCTACGACAATGGGGCCGTTCTTATCCATACTTACTCCTCTATCAACGATCGATCTACGGAACTACGAGTACCGGACATTGCGCTCTGTGGATCAGACTCTGGCTGACGGAACCGAGAATTGCCGATGACAAGCGCCCTCGTCCGCGACTACCGACCGCGATGAGCTGGGCAGCTGCGGACATCGTGCCGAGCTCGCGTGCCACCGAAGCGCCTACTGCTCGAACCTCCACCGCCACACTCGGATACTCGCTCGTGTACGGATCTACGATGTCGTGCAACCACTTTCGTTCGGCGTCTCGTTGGTGCGGCCGATCCACCGAAGTCCCGTAGTCGAGCTCGTCTGCATCCTCGACAGCCCCCACGTGCACTGCGACGAGGTCGGCGCCGAAGGTGCGTGCCAGATCGAAAGCTGCTGCCAATGCACGTCGGGACGGCTGCGACCCATCGATCCCTACCACGATCGGTCGAGTCGGGTCCGCGCTCTCTTCGCGACTTTTACGCCACACCAACACTGGGCACACTGCCGCGTTGACCAGTTCGATGATGGAATGTCCGAAAATCAGGTCACGGAGTGGGCCTGTTCGACTGCCGCCGAGGATCAGCAATCTGGAGTTGGCCGAAACGGTCTCGATCAGGTCGGTCGCAGCACCACCGGTGATGGAACACTCGACCTCGATTTCCGCGTCGAGGTCGCGGACGATCAGAGCCGCATCGTCGAGAATTTTCTTTCCTACCCGACGCAGTTCCGATTCGAGCCGATCACCTGCGATGAGCACTGCCGCGTCGAACCACTTGCTCACGTCAGGAAGTGCATGAACGAGTCGGATCGAAATATGCACGTGCTGAGCAAGTCTCACTGCCCATTCGACGGCGCTACGATCGTCGTCCGACCCATCCACGCATACAACGATGCTGCCATCGTGGGCAGACGGTAATTCTTCGGTCTTCAAGGCTCTCCGTTTGTCGAATCCAGTGCTATCGACGAGTCTCGACCGTTTCTTCTGGCAAGAACAGAGGACAAGGTCCTTACTGCACTGGGTACCTCGTCACCCACCGTTGCTCGTGGGCTACAGACGACGAGCCTCATGGCCCGATTTCCGCTGCACCAGAGCACAATATCCCTTCGCGAGGCGCGTTCGGCCTTCTGCCGATCAGGTGTGTGTTACGCGGGTTGCCGTCGACGAACTACTCATCGTTCGAGGACCGAAGTCCCTATTCGCGGCAACGACATACGTTCACAGTGATGCCTATGTACATGAGACTCTAGACGCAACAGCGTCGAAGTCCAGGTCTCGAGGAGAAGGAACACCGTGATGCGCGTCCTGATTGCAACTTCGAGCCGGCACGGTTCGACACGTGAAATCGGACAGTGGCTTTCGTCCTCGCTGACCGATGCCCTACAGAATTCCGGTGTTTCGGCGACCGTGGAGGTTCGCGACGCAGCTGACGTGGACAGCATCGCCGAATATGATGCGGTGATCATCGGCAGCGCCGTATACATGGGCCGTTGGTTGCGAGGTGCTCGATCTCTCGTCGCGCGCCAACAGCCCGAATTCGAAACACGCCCGGTGTGGTTGTTCTCCAGCGGACCCATCGGCGCCGCCGGTAAGCCCTCGGCACCATCAGCCATGGACAAGGCATCGTGGGCGGTCGAGCACCGCGTCTTCGGAGGAAAGTTCGACCTGTCGACGCTTTCCTGGTTCGAGAGACTCGTAGTGCGGCTCATTCGAGCCGATGAGGGAGACGACCGATCACGCGAAGAGATCGATGGGTGGGCGCGCTCGATCGGCGCGACACTGGCCGAGTCGGAGCCGACGGTTCCGACACACCCTTGACAACACGGCTGCTTCGACGGGCAAGCAGGTACTCAGTGGAATTCGAGGTGGTTGTGGGATGAACCCATGGAGAAGGCATCCGGGTGTGCGTACGGGCGCCGAATTGACTACTGGTGAGCGAACTGCCGACTACGTTCGGAACGGCATGGGCTCGTGGCCATTCGTCTTTGTTTTCCTTGCCACGATGGCCGTATGGGCCGCGTACAACGGCAGCGGCGGGTAGTGAAGTCGCCGTGCACACGTTGGCGAACACCGCAAGGCTGCAGGACTTGATCGAAGCCAACACCGCACTGACCGGGACCGTTGCGCAATTGGCCTCGGAGATGCATGAACACATCTGTCGCCCGCGCCCGGTGCAGGGAAGTGCTCGACGTCGGACCGAAGCCGCCCCACAGAATCTGCCTGGAACCGATACATCACCACCGTAGAGGCCGGATCGACGGACCAACGTCACTTGTACCGGGGACGTTGGTTGGCATCGCACCGAGGCCTCGGGTACTACGTTCGAAGTAGACGGTCGAAGCCGCCGATAAGAGACCCGGAGACATCATGGTTGTACTCGATACACCAAGCCCGATAGTCACGGCCGTCGTGAATACCACCTATGCACGGTTCGAATCGACCGCACGAATTCGGGCACATTTGATTCCGCTCACCATTTACCGCGCCGGTGCGCTACTCGAAACCAAGAATGCCGAGCACGGGATCTGCGACATCTCGGTAAGCACAGGCGCGAGAATCTGGTGAACGCGGCGCACAAGCCCCCCTCGACGACGGTCTGGACGAACACGGTGTTGACCGAAATCGTCGTCGGCGTCGATGGGTCGGAATCCTCCCGAGGCGCACTGGTGTGGGCGGCCGGGTTGGCACACGACGTCAAGGCAAGAATTCGGATCGTTCACGCACTGCCACAGCGAGAATCGGCGAACAGGGTGACGCGAGAACTGCGCGCATCCAAACCACGACTCCTCGGCAAACGCCTTCTCCGGTCATCCCGCAACGAAGTCGATCGTATCGATCCCGACATCGCAGTCGACACAGTCCTGACCGACGATCCCATCGCATCGTTCCTGGGCGCGCTGTCGCACACCGCAGATTTGATCGTGATCGGAGGAAATCCTTCGAGTCCTGTTCGAGATGTCGTCTTCGGCCACCATGCAACTCGCATAGTCACCGACTCCCAATGCCCGGTCGTCGTGTGGCGGCCGCACGCCGTCGCCCCCGCTGTGACCTCCCAACCAGTCGTCGTCGGTGTCGACAACTCCGACTCTTCGCACGGCGCAATCCTCGGCGCATTCTGGTTCGCCGACACCTTGCAGGCTCCGCTCATGGCCGTCCACATGGTTTCATCAGGGGGCCATAGACCTGCGACAACGGTGGATGCAGACGCACAGGGACCGAAAGAGGGATCTCTTGCTTGGCTGGGGTCTCGTGTGACCGCGACCTCCGAGCGTCATCCCTCGGTCGAGCTTCACCTGCATTGTCTCGAGGCATCGGCAGACCACGAGTTACGCAGGGCGTCCGAAACAGCGCGTCTCGTCGTCGTCGGGAGCCGAGGACTCGGTCCATTGGTGGGCCCGATCCGCGGCTCGGTCGGACAATCGCTCGTACACAGCTCGCACTGTCCGATTCTGGTGGTGCGCTGAGTGAAGGCCTGGAGAGTCGCCGAACAGGGCAGTGTCGACGGCAGTCCCCTGCAGTTGGTCGATGAGCACATGCCTCGACCGACGTCCGGAGAGTTACTGATCTCTGTCCAAGCGTGCGGCGTGTGCCGGACCGACCTCCACGTCGTCGAAGGCGACCTTCCAATTCATCGGCCGCACGTAGTGCCCGGCCACGAAATCGTAGGCACGGTAACAGAAGTCGGAGACAACACCGAGACCGGCTTCAGCGTGGGTGACATCGTCGGAATTCCATGGCTGCGTCACACCTGTGGAAACTGTCGATTTTGTGTGAGTGGTCGCGAAAACCTGTGCAAGGCATCGCTGTACACCGGATGGGATCACAACGGCGGGTTCGCAGAGCACGCAGTGGTGCCGGCCGACTACACCTTGGCACTACCGACCGGGTACAGCACCGTAGAACTGGCACCGTTGCTGTGTGCGGGGATCATCGGATACAGCGCCCTGCGTAGAGCCGAACTCCCGCCGTCAGGGAAGCTCGGTCTGTACGGTTTCGGCGCGAGCGCACACATAGTCGCTCAGCTGGCGCAGGCCGACGGCGCTACCGTGCACGTCATGACTCGGGACCTCGGTGCCCGACAGCTCGCACTGAGGATGGGGCTCGCGTCGGCACAGGACACCTTCGATTCACCACCGGAGAAGCTCGACGCCGCCATTGTTTTCGCGCCTATCGGTGAGGCGGTTCCGACGGCATTGGAAGCCGTCGATTCCGGGGGAACCGTCGTGCTGGCCGGCATTCACATGACCGACATTCCGCGACTGAACTACGACCGGCATCTGTTCCACGAAAAGCGACTGCTGAGCGTCGAAGCGAATACGCGGGCCGATGCTCGACAATTCCTCGAACGCTGCCAGAGAACGCACCTGACGATCGAAACTACGGTCTACCCTTTCGACCGCGCGCTATGCGCCTTGCGGGATCTCCGCCACGGCCGTTTTGCCGGCGCTGCAGTCATCACATTCTGACGCCGTCGTTTGTAGTGCACCACGGCCTGAACACCTTCGGCCGCGCACTTGGGCACAAAGTCCCTTCTCCTGGTCCGTGAGGCTGAGTCAAAATGATGATCAGAAGTCGACACCCGGTCACCGAGAAGGACAAAAATCATGACGCTCGCCCTCGTAGTCACCCTTGTCGTGGCAGCTGCTCTCGGGACTGTGCGGCTCGGCTTCCGCTCCCCTGTCATCCGAACCGCGACGCACCTCGACGGGCCCGGCACGTTGGAGGAGCTGTTCGCTGCACGCTATGCGCGCGGCGATATCGATCTCCTCCAGTATCGAACTCTCCTCGACCAGGTAGCAATGCAACTCCGCTGCTGACTCCAATCCGGCTCGGGCTGTTCATGTGCAGAGTTGACGGCGATGCAAGGAGGCATCGATGCATCCGAAGTCGGCGTTGACACGTCGGGTGCGTTGTGCACGGCCGGTATTGTTTTCATCGTTGCAGGGTTATCGGTGGTCCTGGCTACTCGGCGATCTGCTCGCGGGACTTACACTTTTGTCGATCGCGGTGCCCGAGCAATTGGCCACGGCACGGCTGGCAGGTATGCCGCCGATCACGGGCTTCTACGCGTTCGTTGCAGGCACACTCCTGTTCGCGTTGCTCGGATCGAACCGGCAGATGTCGATCGGGGCCGATTCGACGATCGCCCCACTCTTCGCCGTCGGAATCGCCACTGCGGTATCGACCGCCCCCGGTGATTATGTAGCGTCGGTGGGAATCCTCGCGGTGATGGTGGGTGTGATCGTGGCCCTGGTGGGCCTACTTCGACTCGGATGGATTGCAGAGTTCCTGTCGACGCCGATCATCGCTGGGTTCCTCGGTGGAGTCGCGATCATCATTGTTGTGCATCAGCTGCCCGACCTGCTCGGCCTGCCAGCCGTCAGCGGTGGGACGTTGAACCGAATCCGACTTATCGTCAGCGATTCGGCCATGGTCAACGGCTGGACGTTGGGTATCGGGGCCGGGGTTTTCGCTGTCGTGTTTCTCGCCGATCAGGTAGATCGACGGATTCCGGGGGCCTTGATCGCACTGGTGGGATCGACGATCCTCGTCGGCGCGTTGAATCTGACTTCGCACGGGGTAGCAGCGTTGGGTTCGCTCGCACACGGCGCTCCCCATCTCGGACTGCACGGGGTGTCGTGGTCGGCGCTGAGCACACTTGCGCCCATCGCCGGTGTCATCGCACTGGTGATCGTCAGCCAGAGTGCGGCGACCACGCGCGCTTTCGCCGACAAGGGCGTTTATGACGTGGATGTCAATCGCGACTTCCTCGGCATCGGAGCCGGCAATGTCGCCGCAGGCCTGGTGGGTGCGTTTCCGGTGAATGCGAGCCCGCCACGAACTGCAGCAGTGGTGTCGGCGTCGGGACGGACCCAGGTAGCCGGCATCGCTGCTGCCGGCGCGCTCGTGTTGCTGATCCCCGCTCTGGCGCTCCTCGAGAACCTGCCGGTGGCAACCCTGGCTGCGATTCTGATCTTCATCGCCACCCGTATCGTGCACGTGCGCGAGCTGATCGACATCGCCCGCTACGATCGTTTCGAGTTCGCTCTCGCCGTGGTCACTCTCCTGACAGTCGCCCTCGTTGGTGTCGAGTACGGCATCGGCGTGGCGGTAGCGTTGGCAATTCTGGACCGCACCCGCCTCAGCGCCCGTCCCCACCTGCACGTATTGGGACACATCCCATCGACTACCAGTTGGGTGCCCCTGAGCTACGCCGAACAAGCGAGGAAGGTTCCAGGGGTGCTCGTCGTGCAGTTCGCGACACCTCTGTGGTACGCCAACGCAACCGAATTTCGAACCGAGATAACCGCCACAATCGACGCCGCGGATCATCCCCTGCACCTCGTCGTGCTCGACACGATGGGGATGACCGATATCGACTACACGGGAGCGCACTCATTGCGGCAGTTGATCGATCAACTCCGATCGAGGGGAATCACCTTCGCAATGGCAAGAACCAGCAAGACGGCGCGCAGAGGCTTGGCGCGGAGTGGACTGCTTGCGCAAATTGGCCAGGAACACATGTTCAGCTCCGTCGGCGAGGCAATCGGAGCCGATATCGGGCCTAAAGACCCTGACGAAATCAAGGCCCAGCGCGCAGTATCAACAGATGAGTACAACACCGACCAGCGAGACCCAGACGGATCCTTCTGAATCCACAGGCCGCATAGTCGTGGGCGTCGACGGTTCACCTTCCTCGATCCTGGCACTGCAGCAAGCGCGACGGATATCGGAAGCATTGGGAATCGACATAGATGTCATGGCTGCGTGGCAGTATCCGACATACATGGGTGAGGGCTTCGCCAACGACATTCACCCCGATGAGGACGCCAAGCAAATTATGGCCGAATCGATCGTTGCCGCATTCGGTGACGATGCACCGACCGGCATCGGGCAGATTGCGGTACAAGGTGTTCCAGCGCAGGTACTACTCGACGCCAGTCGAGTGGCAGACATGCTCGTCGTAGGAAGCCGCGGTCGTGGCGGGTTCGTCGGCCTGCTGTTGGGATCGGTCAGTGCACAGTGCGCCGAGCATGCTCGATGCCCGGTGCTCGTCGTTCATTCGAGGGATCATCACTAGCGCGGGCAACGCCGGGTCCGGGCCACCTAATGTTCCTTCGGTGGCCGTCTCGTCGATGCTGATGGGAGTACTCGAGCTCGAAATCTCGACCAAGTTCTACTGCGAGGTCTTCGAATGCACCGTCGCGTTACGGGAGTCGGATGCGGCACTGTTGTTGGCACCGGACGGATTTCAGATCTATCTGTACGCGAACCGATCATTGGCGCAACGGCCCATCGACGCCCTCGGAGTGAAAGAGGTGATGTGGTCCACCGCGACCGAAGAAGAGCTTGAACAGGTCGGTGAACGATTGCGACAACACTATCCGTCCACGTACATTCACAGCGCCGGCGGAGTGAAATTCCTCGACGGACGGGACCCAGATGGAAACCGAATTCTCGTTGCCTATCCGAGTCCGCTCCAACTTCCGCGCCACATCATCGCCGATCGGTTCAAGTGACAGCGGCTATCTTTTCGATCCTCTAGTGCTGCATTGATTTTCAAGCATCAGGGTCGATCCGCTAGCATCGGGGCGGATGCCAGCCGAGGGCATCACGTAGGATCCGTCGGGCAATCTCGATAGCCGGTGAGCCCGATTGCAGCGCAAGACGATGCAATTCCGCGCGTCCCTCGCAGGGTGTTCGGCCGCTCTCGATGAGCACTCCCACTGCTTGATTGATTACGCTGACCGCAGAGAGCGTCCGCTGAACAACTGTTGCAGTCAACTCACTTTTGTCGGTGTGTCGAATACGGTCGTCGAGGACGATCGCGGCGCCGGCCAGCCCGAGTGAATAGGTCACGTCCGCAGCGAGATTGACGAAAGCACCGGCTGTCCCGGAGAGAATCACTAGT
The DNA here is from genome assembly GCF_030063405.1 of Rhodococcus sp. H29-C3. Classification (NCBI taxonomy): domain Bacteria; kingdom Bacillati; phylum Actinomycetota; class Actinomycetes; order Mycobacteriales; family Nocardiaceae; genus Rhodococcus; species Rhodococcus sp. H29-C3. The sequence goes on from NZ_JASITC010000002.1 coordinate 246,106, forward strand.
TGTGCGACGGCGGACGTCTTCGGTAAACCCGGCAGAGTGATCCGTAGAGACGAGGCAGCACCGCACGCGTTCCCATCCTCCGTCGACGCCGCAACCTCGAACTGTCCACCATCGATCGTGATGATGAGAGAAACGGAGACGACGGACGACACGGCATCGTCGATGTCGGACACCAGCCGGAGCGCCAGATGTGCGAGATCGACTGTGTCACTGTCGAGCGCTTCGGTAAGTAGGAAGAGGTCGGCTATCAACCGACGTTGTAGTTCCATCGAGAATCCGGTGCGGCCCGATCGCCTGTTCGATACTTCCAGGACCCTACGGAGTCAAATTTCCGTTAGGGAGATGCACGTGAGAGACCAAAGTCGGACTCCGAGTCTCGGGTTCACCTGCGCCGTCGACGCTACCCTCTTTTGGTGGGCGATGCTCGCAGCACCCTGCGACGGACTTACTTCCGTCGAAGACGCGAACGGGCAGTCCTCATCGCCTCGGCGACTACCGTATCGGCCACCACGGCGAGCTTCTTGTGTTCGTTCTGGCTGAGCGTTCGAAGTTTTTCGTACCCTTCAGTGCCGCTGCATCCGCTTCTGCTGATCAGAATACCGATTGCCTGATCGATCACCGCTCGGCTGCTGAGAGCCTTTTCGAGCTGCTCGGTGAGTTGCACGGCGCTGGCCAACGCACGTGCGTTCTGAACCGAGACCGCGGCAGGGACTGCAAAGAGTTCGCCGAGTTCTACGGAGCGGTCATCGAACCCGTCCGGCTGATGGGCGTAGACATTCATCGCTCCGAGCACACCGGCTCGAGTGATCAACGGTAGCGACAGCACACTATGGACTCCCAGATGACCGACCTGGGGCCCGAACTCTGGCCATTGAGGATCTGCGTCGAGCGAACCGGACCGGACTGTGATGCCCTTCGAGGCTGCCGTGATGCACGGGCCTTGCCCCAGCCCGTACTGAATGCCGTCGACCACTCGGACGAAGTCCGCGCTGGCGACGATCGTCGGAGGCTTGTCCGAATGAAGAAGCGTCAGCCCTGCCCCATCGGCGCCGGGGATGGCCCGCACCGCGAACTCTGCCACGTGGGACAGCGTCTCCGACAAGGTCAACGTGCTCATCGCGAGCTTACCCAGGTCTGCCAGACTCGCTCTGAAATCGTCGTCGAGCTCGTCAGGGTATGTGTGCCCTGCGCGAACAGCTATCGGCTCCGGACCATCGATGTCCTCTGCGTTCATCACGCTGCTCGATTCGTCGTGGCCACACGCAGTTTCTGCACGTGCTTGCCCTCCCGAACCCTACGGCGTCTGCACTCCCGTTATGACCTCGGCCGATGTTCTGCGGGGCGAGAAGCGCTTCGGTATTGTCCGCGTACTTGTCGAGATGGCGTCGGCCACAATCAGAACTCGAAGACCGCTCGTGCAGCCAAACGGCCGGCGAGCAGGTCGTCGAAACACTCGTTGACTTCGTCGAGCTTGCGAGACACCGCGGAGACCTTCGTCCGACCGGCCTCGTGCAAGGCGAATACTTCACGTAGATCTTTCCTGGTGCCGACGATCGAGCCGAGCACCGAGATACCACCGACCACAGTCTCGAAGATTGGCACCGGGAACACTCCATGAGCAGGCATCGACACACACACCAACCGCCCACCGCGACGGAGTGATCGGAAAGCTTGGTCGAATACCTCGGGAATCACTGCCAATACGATCGCGACATCGGCACCGCCGAGCGCTCGGATCGCTTCGACCGGGTCCGTCGATGACGAGTTGACGGTGTGGTCGGCCCCGAGTTCGGTCGCCAGTTCCAACTTCTCGTCTTCGATGTCGACCGCGGTGACGAAGCCTCCGGCAATCTTGGCATATTGCACAGCCATGTGACCAAGGCCGCCGACACCGAAGATCGCAACACGCTGAGCCGGCAAAACCCCGCCGACTTTGACCGCTTTGTAGGTCGTTACCCCCGCGCAGGTCAAGGGAGCAGCGTCGAAGGACGAGATTCCATCTGGCACGCGAGTGACGTAACGGGCGTCTGCCACTGCGTATTCGGCGTACGCCCCATCGATCGAGTAGCCGCTGTTCTGCTGTTTCTCACACAGGGTCTCCCACCCGGATACGCAGTAATCGCACTCACCGCACGCCGAACCCAGCCACGCGATGGCGACGCGCTCGCCGATTCGATCCTCGGACACTTGTGATCCCACGGCCTCGATGAGGCCGATACCCTCGTGCCCAGGGACGAAGGGCACGGTCGGCTTGGCAGGCCAGTCACCTTTCGCAGCGTGAATATCGGTGTGGCACACCCCGCAGGTTTGAATTTTCACAAGCACCTGCTGGGGTCCCGGGATGGGAACAGGAATGTCCTGGACGACGAGGGGCGCACCGAACTCGGCAACGACAGCAGCTTTCATTCTGGGTTCCTCCGTAAATCACAAAGCAATGCCGTTCTCGACGGTCGAGAGATGCACGCTATCGATCCTCGCTGCCTCGACAACCATGCGTGCAGGGCCAGAAGTCACCACCGTCCAGGGACAATTATCGGTGCAGCAAAAGGTGCCGATCCACGAAAGAAAGCCCTCTGAACTGCGCATTTCGCAGTTCAGGGGACCGCTCGAGTTTGTTTCTTACCAAAGACTGGACGGCCGTGGCCCGGTGCATCAACGGTCAGCGTTGCCTAGCCCTATCGCAGGTCAGGTCATGCTCACTTCCTTGGTCTCGGAGAGCGCTTTGGTGCAGGCAAGGCTGAGTACCGATAAGAGCGCCAGCATGACTCCGATAGAAATACTTCCGAATTGTGCCGCGAGAGGGGCGGCGAGCAACGGCGGGATTGCGCCGCCGAGAACACCGGCGAGGTTGTATCCCAGTCCGGCACCTGTGTAGCGGAATCGAGTCTGGAACAGTTCTGGGAGAAGGGCACCGGTTGGTCCATAGGCGATACCGAAGATCGTCAGCGTCACACACATGGCCACGACATACGCAACCGGGCTTCCCGTGTCGAGCAAGGGAAATAGAACAAGCGACCAAGGAATTGCCGCTGCACAAGAGGTCATGATCACTCTGCGGCGTCCGACTCGGTCGGAATACGTTGCAGATAGTGCGATCGCGATTCCGAAGACCACGGCGCCTACAAGGCCTGTCCACAACACGAAGGGTCGATCGAAGCCGAGGGTCTTTGTGCCGTAACTGGTCAGATATGCAGTGCCCATGTAGAAGAGCGAGAACAGTGAAGCCAGCGCTCCGGCGGCAAGCAGAATCTCCCTCTTCTGTACGTGCCAGGCTTCGAGGATCGGAAGGGTGGTAGCACGATCAGGAGTTCGAACTTCTGCTTCTTGGTTCGCACGAAAAACCGGTGTTTCTTCGATGGCCAGTCTCATGTACAACCCGATCAGCACGAGAACTGCACTGAGAAGGAACGGTATACGCCAACCGAAGTCGAGGAAGACTGCGTTGGTGTCACCGAACACAGCACCCGTTACGAGGAAGGTCGCGCTCGAAAGAATGAATGCCGCTGACGGGCCCAACTGTGGGAACATGGCGTAGAAGCCGCGCTTTTTCGGTGGTGCATATTCGGCAGTGAGAAGAGTTGCGCCCGCCCATTCTCCACCGACAGCGAATCCCTGCCCGAATCGCAACAGAACGAGGATAATCGGAGCCGCTAACCCGATGGTGTCAGCGCTGGGTAGCAACCCGATTACAAAAGTGGATATGCCCATCAGAAGCAGCGTCGAGATCAGCGTCTTCTTTCGGCCGATGCGGTCGCCGAAGTGCCCGAAGACCACAGCTCCGACAGGCCTCGCGATGAAAGCGACCGCAAAGGTGGCGAAAGATGCGACGGTCCCCGCAGTGGCACCCAGTGCTGGGAAGAACACTGTCGGAAATACGAGTGCGGCAGCAGTTCCATAAATGAAGAAGTCATAGAACTCGATTGTGGTTCCTATGCCACTGGCGATCGCCACCTTTCGAACACTTGTGGTGGGTGCGGCTGAGCGGGTCGTCGGCCTGCGGTCGACCGCATCATCCGGTGTAATTGAGGGCATTCATTCTCCAGAGGCATCGTCAGGAAGTGTGATGTGAATCTGAAGGAAAAGGTTATGTGACCCGCGTCATAGGTACCCACCCCCGAAAAGGGGTAGAAGATCTGCCTACTTCGCTCCGACCTTGGCCATGTCGACGCGGTTGCCACGGAAGGGAACACCTTCCGCTTCGAGCAATGCGCGCGCTGCTCCGCCATGGCACGTCGCAGGTGCACCGTCGGCGTGAACCACCCGCCACCACGGCACACCGTCGTCGAGCAGTCCGACGGCCCGGCCCACTTGCCGGGGACCTATGCCCAGTGCGCGACCGATCTCACCGTAGGCGGCGACGTGACCCGCCGGAATCCTCACCACCATGGCTCGAACTTCCGACACGACGTCGATGGTCATGCCTCTGCTGACTCTGGATAAGTGATTGTTTCGCCTTGTACGTGCGCGAACTCTGTAATTGTCGCGAGGCGGGTCGATGAAATCGACATAATGTCGAAAACCTCCGCCCCTGCGACGATGAGCGCGTCCGTTATCAGCCGTCGATGACAACGCCATGGCACAGCCTCGCTGCACATGATCGCCGGGACCGACTCGTGTGCGACCCGTAGCAGCTCAGCGAGCCCGGAACGGAATTCCGTGGTCTCCATGTAGTCCGCGTAGTCGCGGAATGCCTTGACCCGCCACCCTCCGTTCGGGCTCGACACATCAACCGGTGTATATCTACGACCGCCGATATCCCGGATCCACCGGTACCCGATATCGGCCGGCAGCGCATCCTTGATCGCGTCCTGGTTCCACTGCGGATACTTTCGCGACCCTGGAAACGAACGCACATCGACCAGCTCGGTCACCTCGTTCGCACGCAACATCTCGAACACTTCATCAGCAGTGCGAGTGGAGTGGCCGATCGTGAAAACCCGAGGCACGGCGCGTTTGCTTTCCAGGCCCCTCGTCATCGAATAAAGATTACTCGATCGACTCCAGGCCACTCATCTCATGCGTCTGGACCATTTCGTCACCCCGGGCTTCGAGATTTGGGGGGTAGACCCCGGTCCGATTCTGGTTGCTCTCGACGGCCACGCCAACGGTCATACGTTCAGCAGAAGACAGAGGCATAAGACTCTCTGGCACCCGCTCGACCTGAAAACACACGAGTCCCGTTGTGACTGAGCAGTATCCGCAGTCCAAAAGATCGGTCAGGCTACATGCGGCGGTCCTCGGCAATTGCGTGGTGGCTGGTCATGCCGCCGTCGACTACAAGAGTCTGTCCGGTGATGTAACGGGACTCGTCCGAGGCCAGGAACAACATGGCGGCAGCAATGTCCTCAGGTTCGCCGATGAACGGCAGCGCGTTGTGTGAGCGGATCTTGTCGATGGCCTCAACGGAAAGATTGTTCTGCAGCGCTGGGGTCATCACCGCCCCGGGGGCGACCGCATTGCAGCGCACTTTTTGTGCTCCGTACTGGGTGGCGACGTACTGGGTCATGCGAATGACCGCAGCTTTGGCAGTGCCATAGGCCACTTGCACGTAGTCCCCAGCCAAGCCCCCGACGGAGGCGGTGTTGATGATCGAACCGCCGCCGGCATCGATCAGGTGAGGCAGAGCCAGTCGGCAGCCGAGGAGCGCACTACGCACGTTCAACTGCATAGTGCGGTCGAACTCCTCCAAGTCCAGACGGAGCACATCCAGATCCTTGCGCGGATTGCTGCCGCCCACGTGATTGCACATGACGTCCAGGCGACCGAACTCTTGTACCGAGGCATTTACCAGGGCAGCGAGGGAATCCTCGTCCATCACGTCGACGGCGATGCCGATCGCGCGCCCGCCGGCTTCCTGTATCCGAGCAGCAGCATCGCTGGCCTGCTGCTGGTCCAGATCAGCGATTGCGACGGACGCGCCCTCGGCCGCGAACATTTGCGCGGCCGCCATACCGATGCCACTTGCCCCGCCGGTAATTATGGCTGCCTTGCCCTGGAGTCTTCCCATAACGCTGCCTACTTTCGACTGATTTCCGAAGGCCAACTGTCTCTGCAGCATACGACCGTCCGGTTACCTCCCGGGGCTGATAGAGCAGTCTTCTCTGGCTTGATGCCGACAACATACGGACCTGCCACCTGCACTGCGTGTCAAAGGATCATCAAGGTCTTCAGCATCGGCATACAAGTCTCGTATCTTTCCGCCCGACGGCCCCGGCGGTGTCGTAGACCTGACCCAATGGATGAAGAACCCGTCACGCGAGGTTCGGCAGCGGGTAACCCTCACCGCCACCCCGATGCGACACAGTCGGCAACACCCAGCGCCACCGGTCGCCTCTGGCGCCATCTTCTCGACGGCGAAAGAGCCTGGGGTTCGGTCGACACCTGGCACGCCCGCCACGGCATGACTCGCCACCGGCTCGTCGTTTTTCCTCCGGGCACCAACCTTGCCGAGCGTAGACGTCTGCGCCTATGGCGAGGGTGGCCACTGTGGGGCGCGATGTTGTGGATCGTCAGCGAGGTAGTGCTGAGCAATCAATTCGCTGCGATCCCGGCCGTCGCCGCGTCGACGACTGTCTACCTGCTCAGCGGGTACTGCGCATTCGTGGTGGCAGGCACCCCGCGAACACAGATTCGGATAGAGGTAGCAATCACGATGAACGGTCCGACCGACCTCGACTCCCAGGCCCGCCGCGAGAACATCGGCGGACACGCGAAACTCCTCACCGACGCCGACAACCGGTTGGCAACACAGCACATCACCGCTGCCGAGCACGAAATGATCTGGAGGGCGGTCTACCGGCAACTGCCGGCAGGCAAGTACTGAACGTTCGATGCGAGCGAAACGATCGTCCGCAGGTGCGACAATTGGCGAATGTCTCAGGAGCGTCAGCGCGGGCCCGGTAGACCTCGGGATGCGGACATGGAAGTTCGTGTCTACGACGCCGTACTCGAGGTGTATTGGGAAACCAGTTGGCGCGGATTCACTTTCGACGCGGTTGCACGCAAGGCGAAGGTTGGTCGGGCCGCATTGTATCGGCGCTGGGACAGCAAGGAAGACCTGTTGGTACAGGCACTCGAGGCCCGATCTCCATTGTCGACGCCGATCGATACCGGCACTGTTCGCGGTGACCTCATCGAACTGTCCGAGCAACTCACTCACGGTTACGCCGAACTGTCCGGACTGGTATCGCTACGGGTGACTCTCGATGCGATGGTCAACCCCGACCTTCTGTCGCATCTCACCGACACGCTCAACCAGAGCCGCTTCGTCACCACGAGGCAGATCGTTCAGCGCGCAGTGATGCGAGGGGAGTTGCCCAGCTCGACTTCGACGACGCTACTGCTCGAACTCGTGACCGGCGCGGTGCTTACACGCGCACTGTTCGCACAGGCACGTGCGGATGCGGGAATGCCGGATTCGCTTCGACATTCGACACTGATCGTCGATACCGTGCTGCGCTCGCTGATCTAGCCAAGGTTCCTGCTCGACCCACCCAGCATTGCGGACAATTATTGTCTGTATTAGCGTGGCGTCTATGACAGACCCCACGACAGTGCCGGTGATCATCGGCGTTGCCGATATTCGCTCGGGACGGGCCGGAGCACCCGCTTCGCCGCGGGATCCCCTGGATCTCATCTCCCAAGCAACGATCGCCGCCCTTGCCGACACCGGAATCGAGACCATCGGCTCCCGCGTGGACACGATCTACGCGGTGAAAACCGCGAGCTGGTCCTACGACGACCTACCGGATCTGCTCGCGAAACGTATCGGCGCCGACAGCCCACGCACCTGGACCAGTTCGATCGGCGGCCACTGGCCGACGGCTCTACTCGACCGCATCGGCTCCGAGATCGCCGACCGGTCCTCGTCGGTGACGCTCCTGGTGGGCGGTGAAGCCCAAGCATCGCTGAACGCGTTGACGAAGCTCGGCGTCGATCCGACCACTCGGGACTGGCTTGCTGCACCAGGGGGGCCACCCACCTTTACCTCGGACGACCTCGGCAGCCCCGAGATGCAGCGCGCCGGGATACTCGCGCCGACCCGCGTATACCCACTGTTCGAGAACCGGTTCAGCTACGACATCGGTGACAGCCCCCAGCAGTCTCGTGAGTATTCGGCTCGGATGTATGCACAGTTCTCCGAACTTGCTGCCGCACACCCGTGCGCGTGGATGCCCACCGCGCGAACACCGGAGGACATCGCCACCAGCGGACCCAAGAACCGGTTGGTCAGCGACGCGTACCCACTGACGATGAATGCGATGCCGTTCGTCGATCAAGCTGCCGCAATCGTCGTATGTTCACTCGCCGCTGCCATCGAATTCGGTGTCGCGAAGGACCGCATCGTCTATCTGTGGGGCGGCGCTGGTGCAACCGAATTTGCGGACGTGCTTGCGCGCAAAGACTTCGGTCGATCGGCAGCACTGAAATCCGCCGTCGACCGCACCTTGAAGCAGGCCGAGGTGACAGGTGGCGACCTAGGAATCGTCGACGCCTACAGTTGCTTCCCCGTGGTGCCGAAGCTGCTGATCCAGGCTCTGGGTCTTCCGCACTCGACCGTGCCCAGCGTCCTGGGCGGTCACTCCTTTTTCGGTGGACCGCTCAACAGCTACACACTCCACGCGATCGCCGAGGTCACCCGACTGTTGCGCAGCACCGACGTCGACGTACCGGCGCTCGTCCATGCGAACGGTGGCTATCTCACCCATCAGCACACCGTGCTGTTGTCACGCAATCCTCATCGCAACGGGTACGTCGGCGATCCGAATCCTCACGAGATACCTGAAACCGGTCCACCCATGCTGCACGGCTACGTTGGTGATGCCGATATCGTCACCGCAACAATAGATTTCGAGCGGGACGAAAGCCCCAAATCTGCATTGATCATCACGGTGACCGACGATGGATCACGGGTCGCAGGCCACACCGACTCGAACGACGCGGCAGCACTGCTTCGCTACACGCAAGGCGGCGCTCGCTCGCTCGTCGGCGCGCGAATATCCATCACCGACCACGACGGCCGGGTTGCGGTCTCATTGAAAGAAGAGGTACAGCTATGACCGAAGTCGTACTCACCGAAACACGTGGGCACACACTGCTCGTGACCATCAACCGACCGGCAGCCGCCAACAGTATCAATGCCGATGTGCACCGTGGTCTCGGTGAAGCGTGGGAACTGGCACAAGCCACCGATGAGATCCGAGTGGTGGTGCTGACCGGGGCTGGAGAGGCAACGTTCTGCGCCGGCGCAGATCTCAAGGCCCTCGGCACCTCCGGACCGGATGGGGTGACGCCGCCCGACACAGCACACTGGGGTTTCGCTGGAGTTGTCAAACACCACATCACGAAACCGATCATCGCGGCAGTCAACGGCAATGCACTCGGCGGCGGAACAGAACTCGCGCTCGCAAGCGATCTCGTTGTGGCAGCGGACACGTCGACCTTCGGGCTTCCGGAAGTCAAGCGCGGTTTGATCGCCGGTGCCGGCGGAGTGTTTCGACTCGTCACCGCGATCCCACGCGCGGTCGCGCTGGAACTGTTGCTCACCGGTAACGCACTGAGCGCCGAAGATGCGCTGCGTTGGGGCTTGGTCAATCGGGTGGTCCCGCAGGCCGAGGTGCTTGCCACCGCTCTTGCACTCGCCGAGACCATTGCCGGCGGTGCGCCATTGGCGGTGCAAGCCAGCAAGACCGTTGCCCGCGGAATCGTCGATGGGGCAGTCCCCAGTGAGGCAGAAGGCTGGGCCCTCACCGAGCAGGCCTTGGCACAGTTGAGTTCTTCGGCCGACACGATGGAAGGCATCATGGCATTCCTGGAGAAGCGTGACCCGATCTGGAGTGGAAAATGACTGCTGCACTCGGGAATTCGTGGGACACCGACGACCGTAGGGCATTGCGCGATCTCACCCGACAGTTCACCACCAAGCACGTCCTTCCCGACCTCGCCACTTGGGAGCGCAATGGCGAGGTTCCCCGCGAGCTGCATCACACTGCGGCCACGCTGGGCCTTCTCGGGGCATCGACACCCGAAAGTGTCGGCGGGTCGGGCGGTAATGCCCTCGACATGCTGGCAATCCTCGAGGAGATCATACTGTCCGGGGGCTCCTCGGGCCTGATATCGGCGCTGTTCAGTCACGGAATCGCGACCCCGCATATCGTGTCCTCGGGCAACGACGATCTCATCGACCGATTCGCGCGGCCCGCCCTGGAAGGACGGATGATCGGGGCGCTCGCGATCACCGAACCGGGCGGCGGATCCGACGTCGCGAACATCTCCACCACTGCCACCCGCGATGGCGACTCCTACGTCATCAACGGCTCCAAGCTCTACATCACCTCCGGTACGCGTGCAGACTTCGTCACCACCGCTGTGCGGACCGGAGATCGTGGACACGCCGGCATCTCCCTCATTGTAGTCCCCACCACCACAACGGGATTCACCGTGTCCCGGCGCCTGGAGAAGATGGGGTGGCTGTGTTCGGACACCGCCGAACTGTTCTACGACAACGTGCGCGTCCCGGCCCAGAACCTCATCGGCGAAGAGGGATCGGGTTTCGGACAGATCGCCCAACAGTTCCAGGGTGAGCGACTGTCATTGGCATTTCAGGCCGTCGCAACCGCCCGTCGATGCCTGAACCTGGCCACGGAATGGGTGCGCTCACGCGAAACCTTCGGACGACCACTGTCCACCCGCCAGGTCGTGCGACATCGCATCGCCGAGTTGGCGACCGAAATTACTGCCGCCGAGGAGTTCTGCCGATCGGTAGCAGTGCGTTGGGTCGACAACGGAGGCATGCTCGCCGAAACAGCCATGGCCAAGAACAACGCGGTCAAAGTCTGCGACCACGCTGTCTACGAAGCCGTCCAATTATTCGGCGGACTCGGTTGCATGCGCGAGTCAGAGGTCGAACGGCACTACCGCGATGCCCGGGTCCTGGGCATCGGTGGTGGAACTACCGAAATCATGAACGAGATCATCTGCAAGATGCTCGGACTCTGAGTCACTGATCAGTCGTTCGCAGTGGTGCGGGGTCGGGTCATTTCGAGCAATTCGATAACTTCTGCGTCGAATTCCGCAGAAGCCTGAATGTTCGAGCAATGGCCGATCCCGACCATTTCGACGAATTTGGGTATTCCGCCGTGCGAGCGCAGGATCGCGACGATCTGTCGGGCGGCCATCGGCGGGGTGAGGCGATCCACAGAGCCCACAAGCACAGTGCAGGGAACCGTGAGATGCTCGAGGCCACCGCGAACATCGAGATCGAACAATCCCGAACCCCACAGGACCCGAGTTCTGACCGCCACTCCCGCCACCATGACGCGCAAAAAGTCCGCTTGTTTCAATGTGGCTTGCGGTGACATTGCGATGCTACGAACTGCGCGAGTGATCGGTGCACGTTCGGGCAACCACGCCCGGCTGCGCATGATCGCACTCAGCAGTGGACCCCGAACGAAGCCGTAGCGACCAGCAAACGGCATGATGGCCGTGTTTGCTCTGAATCGATCTGCGATCGTATTGGCAAGCAGCACAGCTGAAGCGTGGCTGCGCACCTGCTCCGGATGGCTTTGTGCCCACGCCATGACGGTGATGCCACCGAAACTGTGGCCGGTGATCACCGCCGGTCTACCTGGCGAGACCATCGCATCGAGCACGGCCGCGAGATCGTCACCGAGCACGTCCGGCCGTACACCAGCACTTCCCATCGTGCTACGCCCGAGCCCGCGCTGGTCGTAGGCAATGACTCGGTAGCGCCTGCTCAGGCTGTTGATCTGTGGGTTCCAATACTCGAGCCTGCATGCGAATCCGTGAACGAACACCACGGCAGGTGCGTTCTTCGGTCCGTATGCGCGGACGTGGATCTTCGCGCCGTCAGTGGTGCCGACCGTGACAACCTCGTACGGCCCCGGCGGGTTCCGTAGAGATTCTTCGGCCGTGTAACCCGCGCGGAAGTCGGCACCAGCGTCCATGACAACTTCAAGTTCGTCGAACTCCATGCCGAGTCGTCATCCTTTTCGTAAATGCGATCAAAGGTTCAAGGACCGTCCGATGATTTCTTTCATTATCTCGGTTGTGCCGCCGTAGATGGTCTGAACGCGAGAATCCATGAATGCCTTGGCTACTGGGTATTCTTTCATGTAACCGTAGCCACCGTGAAGTTGCAGACAGCGGTCGATCAGCTTGACCTGCGCCTCGGTTGTCCACCATTTGGCCATGGCTGCCTCTTGTACGGTCAGCTTCTCGTTGTTGAGTTGTTCGATGAACTTGTCCACGAGGATGCGGACGGCTGTGGCCATCGTGGCCTCCTCCGCCAACACGAATCGTGTGTTCTGAAACTTGCCGATCGACTTACCGAAAGCCTTACGGTCGCGGCAGTACTGGATGGTGCTCTCCAGGACGGATTCCATGACCGCAGCAGCTACGACGGCGATGGACAACCGCTCCTGCGGAAGGTTTTTCATCAGGTAGAGGAAGCCCTGTCCTTCGTCGCCCAGCATATTGGCTGCGGGAATTCGGACGTCGGTGAAGCTCAGTTCTGCGGTGTCCTGTGCCTTCAACCCGATCTTGTCGAGGTTGCGGCCACGTTCGAAACCTGGCATTCCTCGTTCCACGACGAAGAGGCTGAAACCCTGTGCTCCCTTGTCAGGATCAGTGCATGCCACGACGATCACGATGTCTGCGTTGATGCCGTTGGTAATGAAAGTCTTGGAGCCGTTGAGAATCCAATCATCACCGTCGCGAACTGCTTTGGTCTTGATCCCCTGCAGATCGCTACCAGTTCCGGGTTCCGTCATGGCGATCGCAGAGATCAGTTCTCCCGAGGTGAATCCCGGGAGCCATCTCTGCTTCTGTTCGTCGTCGCACAGGTCGATCAGATAGGGCGCAACGACATCGTTGTGCAGCATGAAACCGATACCACTGTAACCGCCCTTGGTGGCTTCCTCCGTGATGACGACGTTGTATCGGAAGTCCTTGACTCCTCCGCCACCGAATTCTTCGGGAACATCCATCCCGAGGAATCCTTGCTTGCCGGCTTCCACCCAGACATCGCGGTCGACGATGTTCTGCTCTTCCCACTTTTCATGAAAGGGCGCGACGTGCTGCGCCAAGAACTTCTTGAAGGATTCCCGAAAGAGTTCGTGCTCGGGTTCGAAAATAGTACGTTCCATGCCATCTCCCACTAGGTGGATGCACCGCGTGTCAGCTGAACTCCGTTGCACCCATTGAATTGTCGTACCAACGATAGAATTCTTCAGAGCCGGGGTCGATGACCCGGACGATCAGGATCGATGACCGCATCCGTCAGCGTCGGCCGTCGCGATACGCTTCGATCGGTCTCACTCGGCAAAACAGGAGGTCATACCTCGCGTCGACGCAGATCGATCGGTTGGCCGTCCGAGGGGAACGGCAACGAGGTGAAGTCGAGTGGTGCAACGTAATCCGCGTCGACGTGCCAGTCGTATCGGAGCAGCAGGTGATGCATGATCGTTTTGATCTCGGCACCAGCGAACGACATGCCGAGGCACTTGTGTACACCGCCGCCGAACGGCTCCCAGGCGTATCGGTGCACCTTGTCTTCACGTCTATCGTCCGCGAAGCGCTCGGGATCGAACCGTTCGGGTTCGGGCCAGTACTGCGCCATGTGATGGGTGAAGTGTGGGACCACCGCTGCGTAGCTTCCCGCGGGGACGAAATGCCCCTGTATTTCGGTGTCGTGCACTGCTCGGCGCGCCATCACCGGCACCGGCGAGACAAGCCGGAGGCATTCCTTCATGACCAGATCGAGGCTGCTCAGTTCATCGAGATCGCCATAGCTGGGCGCCGACGTTCCCAACGCGAGCGACTCCGTCCGGCATCTTTCCTGCCACTGTGGGTGCTGACCCAGGTACTGCATCATCGTGGAAATGGTGATCGTGGAGGTGTCGTGGGCGGCCATCAGAAGGAAGATCATGTGATCGATGACCTCGTCGTCGCTGAAGCGTTGACCGTCCTCAGATTCGATGTGACAGAGCACGGAGAACAGATCGTCCGTTTCGCTGGCTCGACGTGCCGGTAGGTAGTGCCGGAAGAAGTCCTCGAGCACCTGACGGCCATCGAGCCCCCGCTTCCACCTCGTACCCGGAACCGGGTAGCGGACCACCGAGGTAGCCGCCTGCACACAATCGACGAAAGCTTCTTTCACCAAGGCGATTTCGCTGGCGGTGGAGTCTTCCGCGCCGCCCATGAAGATTTCGGTCGCGAGATCGAGAGTGAGGGTTTTGAGGGCAGTGTAGGCGCGGAATCCGGTTACCGGAGCCCACGCGTCGAGCGCCGAGTCCAGCGCCGGATTGAGCACGTCCACAGTTTTCTCGAGCCGTGATCGGGTGAACGCCTGCTGCATGATGCGTCGATGCCGCAGATGTTCCTTGGAATCGAGCAGCATCAGGCCACCGTGAAAGAAGGGGCCGATCAACACCGACCAACCGTCGCCATTGGCGAATGCCCGATCCTTGTTCTGCAGCACTTCCTGGCACGCATCCGGCCCCAGAACTGCAACCCAACGCCTCCCGACCATCGAGAACCACGACACCTCGCCGTAGCTGTCCCATTGTTTTTGCATCAACGCCAGCGGATCACGGATGTATTCGAACGAGTGCCCGACGCCGGGGATCCCGGATCGCCCCGAGATCGGGCGCAGGTTCGAGCCAGCGGGTGGGGCGGCCAGGACTTTGGACATCACGAAACCTCGACTTCGTTCCTATCTGACAGCGCGTCCTGTCAGATGATCGTAGTCTGCGTCACAGTGATCACATCTGTCAATATGCCGTTCCATGACCCCTCGTACCCGGAGTGAGCGGCGAACAGCGCGCAGAACTGCGGTGCACGAGATTGCTGGTGGCCGGACTGGCCGAGTTTCGGACAAACTGCGGGACGCTCGAGCAGCGCAGTAGCCTCGACTACGTTTGCGTGTAGAGAATTTCCTTCGGATGGCCGTTGGTGAACAGTTCCCAGTACGACTCGGCAATCAAATCCGGATCGAAGAAGGTGCCTGGCTGGACTACACCGCCGATGGTCACGATACCCACAGTGATGCCATGCGGTGCCAGTTCCTCGGCCAGGGTGAACGACAGATTTCGCAATCCGGCTTTACCTATCGAGGCAGACGCTCGCGAAGGGACGGGGTTCAACGCAAGCATGCCGCCGGTGAACAGGATGGTTCCGGACTTTCGTTCGATCATCCCGGGGATGACCTGTTGCGCGGACGTCAGACCGCCCATGACATTGACTGTGAAGTCGCTCAGTAGCGCCTTTTGCTCCAAGGTCGACGGTTCGCTGATCGTGTTGGATCCCGCGTTGTAGACCAAGACGTCCGGTGTCCCGAATTCTGATGTGATGCGGCCGAACGCGGAGATCAAGGTATCCGATACCGAGGCGTCGGCAGCGATCCCATGGGCTTCGATATTTTCCTTCTGGAGTTTTGACACCTGCAACTGCAGTGATTCTGCATTTCTGGCAAGGAGGATAACCGTGAATCCTTTATTGCCGAACTTCCGGGCAATGCTTGCACTTACGCCGGAGCCTGCCCCAACGATTACCACAGTGGACTTGCTCATCCTGATGACCTCCTGAATAGACCGGGTTCGATGCGCACAGTCTTCACCGTGTGCGCTCGGTCGGCGCGCTGTACGAACTCAACGTCGGCATCTACGAAAGCGCCGGGCCGGCGATGAGGGGGTGCGCTCGCGGGCGGAGGTGCTTCGTCACTCGTTCAGGACTACCGGCCCGTAGGTGTCGGCGTACTCGAGCGCGAGTTCCAGCTTCAGCCTGTTCGGTCCGATTGGACGGCCGAGCAACTCCTCGGCGCGCTGAATGCGGTAGCGCACGGTGTTCTTGTGGACGCCGAGGGACCGCGCGGCCGCGTCCGGACTGCGATTCGCCGCCAAATAGCTGCGCAACGTACGACGGAGCATCTCCGAGGATGCATCGCTACCGTCGAGGCCGCGGAGTTCACGGGACACCATTGCCCTGGCCGCGCCAGTATTACCTTCGAGCAAGTGAAGAATCTCGATGTCCGCATAGTGAATCAGATGGGATCGACCAGGATGAGACTCCGAAACATGCTGAGCAGCAATAGCTTCCGTATGACTCTGACGAAATCCATGCATTCCCACGCCTGGACTACCGATTGCCACCCGAATGCCGATCGGAACGTCCTCGCCGATAGCCAGCGCCGTGAGATCTGGTTCGCAATCCGCGGTCATCCATGCCCATAGACCCCGCGATCCTGAAGGCACCGTCAGCAGTTGCCGAGCCCCGATTGTTGCGGCGAGCGAACGGGCGACGGAATCCAAGAGGCCGATACCGTCCTCGGAAGGCTCCGGCTGCGAGTCTTCGAACCACAGCACAAGGGCAGTGTTATACCGGAGCAACGGGTAGTCCAACCGATTCGACGCCGTCCCGACATCCGAGATCTCACCTCGTATAATCGCCTCCACGGTTTCCGCCCGCCGGGCGAACGCGCCGCTCAATCCCCGTTCCCTCTCTTGCCCGTAGGTGTCGGCGAGCACCTCCAGTGAGACGTTGAGCCAATGACTTGCCCGCTCCAGCAATCGAATCAGAACTTTCGGTTCCAGCACCGGGTCCGTGATGCGCTCACTCGCAGTCTCCGCCGCGAATTTGAGCAGCGCCTTCTGTCCGACGCGGTAGATCTGCATCAGCACCCTCAGATGCATACCCCGGCGAGCGATTGTTCGTGCAAGATCATGCGCCGCCGGCGGGGGTTCCACCTCCGAGGAATCACCGGTGAGCCAAACAAGCAATGCGCGTCCCTGCTCGCGAGTGCTGACGCCTAAATCTCTTCGAAGCTCTCGGTCCGCGGCAACCTCGGGGACCTCGGCCGCGATCGCGGCGGCGAAGCGCACGACGAGGCCGTCCAGCGTTTCCGGCACCAGCGCCTCCGCTGCGAAGTCCCGGAGCCAAACAAAGACCATGTCATCGGAGGACACGCCGACGCCCCTTTCATCTTGGACTTCGAACACAGATTTCAACGGATCTTTTAGCCAAATTGGCCAAGAATCGGTGTGACAATTGTGCAATCGTAATAGTCAATGTCTTACATCACAGAAGGCGGGTCTCGCATGACATCGGAGAGCACGGTGCACACGAACCACAAGAACATCGACGTGCACTGCCCCGCTGACGGCCGGTTCGTCGCATCCGTCCCGGACGAGGGTGCCGCGACGGTAACCGAGACGGTCAGAGGCTTGCGCACCCACCAATCCGAGTGGGAGGCGCTGGGGCCAGAAGGACGAGCCATGTGGCTCCGGAAGCTGCGGGACTGGCTCCTCGACAATGAGCACCGCATCATCGACGTGCTCCAGTCCGAGACCGGCAAGCCACGCGCCGAAGCAGCCATCGAACCTGCACTCGCGTGCGATTTGATCAACTATTTCGCAGACAACGCCGGTAAGTTTCTCGCCGATGAGCGGGTAAAGCCGCACGGCCCTCTGTCGATGAGCAAACGACTGATCAAAACCTTCCGCCCGTATCAAGTGGTGGGTGTGATCACACCATGGAATTTCCCGCTCGCGATGCCGGCGATGGACATCATTCCAGCTTTGCTTGCTGGTGCAGCTGTGCTGCTCAAGCCATCCGAGGTCACGCCACTGGCAGCCGTAGAACTGGCGCGGGGATGGTCGGAAATCGGCGCTCCCCCTGTCTTTTCGGTACTCACCGGCCGCGGTGACACCGGTGCATCGGTCGTGGATTCAGTGGACTTCGTGCAGTTCACCGGTTCCACTGCAACCGGTCGAGCGATAGCGATACGGGCTGCCGAGCGACTGGTGCCTTGCAGCCTCGAACTCGGTGGCAAAGATCCTGCCATCGTGCTGGCGGATGCGGATCTGGACCGTGCAGTCGCCGGAATCGCCTGGGGTGGATTGTTCAACGCCGGACAGGTGTGTGTGTCGATCGAACGCGTCTACGTCGAAGCGCCGGTGTACGACGACTTCGTCGCGCGACTCGCGAAGCTCGTAGGCTCGCTGCGTCAAGGAGCCGACGACGATGGATACGGAATCGACATCGGCGCCCTGGCGACCCCGGCCCAGCGCGACCTTGTCGCGCGGCACGTAGCCGACGCTGTGGAGGGCGGCGCCACTGCGCTGACCGGCGGCAAAGCCGGCAGCACCGGCACGTTCTTCGAGCCGACAGTCCTCGTCGACGTCGATCAATCGATGGCCTGCATCCGAGAGGAGACCTTCGGGCCGACAATCCCGGTCGTGAAGGTTGCCGATGCCGATGAAGCCGTGCGCTTGGCCAACGATTCCGAGTACGGACTGTCCGCAACCGTGTGGTGCGGGGACCGAGCCCGCGGCGAGGAGATCGCCCGCCGACTCGAAGCCGGCGCGGTGAACATCAACGACGCCTTCTCCAACCTGTTCGCGCTGGGACTACCACATGGAGGCTGGAAGCAATCCGGCCTCGGCGCACGATTCGGTGGCGAGTACGGAATTCGGAAATACACTCGGCAGCAAGCGATCACAGTACCGCGCGGACCCAAATTGAAGCGCGAGTTGCTGTGGTACCCGTACTCGCCGATCCGCGGTCGACTCGTCGGCCGCGTCCTGAGAGCCCTCGTCGCGCGTGACCCACGCCGTCGCTTGTCCGTGACAAGCCGCTCGAAGACCCTGTAACGACCATAGAAGGACGGAACATGACCAATTCTCTGCGTGGTCGCGTCATCGCGATCACCGGCGGTGCCCGAGGAATCGGATTCGCTACTGCCACGGCCCTGACCCAACTCGGCGCAAAAGTAGCGATCGGGGACATCGACGACGTCAAACTGAAAGAGTCCGCGACCGAACTCGACCTGCTCAGCTACAGCAAGCTCGACGTAACGGACACCGAATCGTTCGAGGCCTTCCTCGACGACGTGGAAGCAAAGCTCGGACCTATCGACGTGCTCATCAACAATGCCGGCATCATGCCCACCGGTCGGATCGTGGACGAGCCTCATGCGGTCACCCGCCGCATCCTCGACATCAACATCCTCGGAGTCATCACCGGTTCCAAACTTGCTGTTCAGCGAATGTTGCCGCGCGGCCGTGGCCACGTGATCAACATCGCCTCACTTGCAGGCGAGATTTACACACCGGGTCTGGCTACCTACTGCGCCAGCAAATATGCCGTCGTCGGCTTCACGGACGCAGCGCGCGTAGAACACCGCGGCACCGGAATCGAGTTCTCCATGGTCCTCCCCTCTTTCGTCAACACCGAGCTGACTGCAGGCACCAAGGGAATCCCCGGACTCAAGAACGCGGAACCCGAGACCATCGCGCGAGCCATCGTGGCTTTGATCGAAAAACCCAAGCCGAAGGTACGGGTGACGAAGCTCGTCGGTGCTCTGGCCGCGAGTCAGAAGTTCCTCCCACGGAGCGTCGGTGAAGCGCTCACTCGTGCCCTTCACACCGACAAAGTCTTCCTCGAAGACGTCGACAGCGCTGCCCGGCGGGACTACGAGGAGCGGGCCCGTCACAGCTGAGAGTCCGCACGATCGCAGCCACCGATAGAAAGTACCGAGCCTTGCCATGACCAGTGAAAATGTAAGTGCAACAACGGCTGGACCGTCCGAAGAGCATGACCTGCGTCCACTTCGCGTCGCCATCGTCGGCGCCGGACCGGCAGGCATCTACGCCGCCGACGCACTCATGAAGTCCGACTACAACATCGCCGGCAACGGCGTCAGCGTCGATCTGTTCGAACGCATGCCCGCCCCCTTCGGACTCATCCGCTACGGCGTCGCACCAGATCACCCCCGCATCAAAGGCATCATCACCGCCCTCCACAAAGTCCTCGACAAACCACAAGTCCGCCTCCTCGGCAACATCGACTACGGCACCGACATCACCTTGGACGACATGCGCCGCTTCTACGACGCCGTCATCTTCTCCACCGGCGCCAACGCCGACCGCAACCTCAACATCCCCGGCATCGACCTCGACGGCAGCTACGGCGCCGCCGACTTCGTCTCCTGGTACGACGGCCACCCCGACGTCCCCCGCACCTGGCCCCTGAACGCAGAAAAAGTCGCCGTACTCGGCGTCGGCAACGTCGCACTCGACGTCGCACGCGTCCTCGCCAAAACCGGCGACGAACTCCTCCCCACCGAAATCCCCGCCAACGTCTACGAAGGCCTCAAAACCAACAAAGCCACCGAAGTCCACGTCTTCGGACGCCGCGGACCCGCACAAGCCAAATTCACCCCCCTCGAACTCCGCGAACTCGACCACTCCACCAACATCGAAGTCATCGTCGCCCCCGAGGACATCGACTACGACGAAGGCTCCGAAGCAGCACGCCGCGGCTCCAAACAGGTCGACATGGTCGCCAACACCCTCCAAGACTGGGCCATCCGCGACGTCGGCAACCGCCCCCACAAACTGTTCCTCCACTTCTTCGAATCCCCCACCGAAATCCTCGGCGAAAACGGCAAAGTCACCGGCCTACGCACCGAACGCACCGAACTCGACGGCACCGGCAACGTCAAAGGCACCGGCAAATACAACGACTGGGACGTCCAAGCTGTCTACCGCGCCGTCGGATACCTCTCCAAAAACATCGCCCAACTCCCCTTCGACGACCAAGCCGGCACCATCCCCAACGAGGCAGGCCGCGTACTCGAATCGGCAAATTCGCACACCACGGTACCGGCGACCTACGTCACCGGCTGGATCAAACGCGGACCCGTCGGCCTCATCGGCCACACCAAAGGCGACGCCAACGAAACCGTCGCCAACCTCCTCGAAGACGCACCGAACTTCACCGCCGCACCAGAACCCACCGAACAGGCCGTCACCGACTTCCTCGAAAGCAAGAAAGTCCCCTTCACCACCTGGGACGGCTGGTACCGCCTCGACGCCCACGAACGCAGCCTCGGCGAAACCGAAGGCCGCGAACGCATCAAAGTCGTCGAACGTGACCAGATGGTGGAAGCGTCGCAAGAGTAACGACAGCGTGACGTTCAACTATGAAAAATCTTCGAATAGCATTGCCTTTCTTGGATATTCAATGCACCCAAGCTCAGCGACACCCCTCTTACCGAATCAGCCGACAGTGCCGTCATTGGAGAGTCAATAGTGCGTGAGTTCTCAGTTCCTCAGTCGTTCTCGATTCCGGCCGACGTGTCGATGGCCGACTCCGTGTTCCGCCATGCTCAGGACGACCCCACATTCGTGCCGTTCAAGCGGCGGTCGAACGGTGGATGGATCGACGTCACCGCAGCTCAATTCGCGAAGCAAGTGTCTGCAGTCGCAAAGGGTCTGATTGCGTCGGGGCTGAAGCTCGGCGACCGCGTCGCCATCCTCTCTTCGACCCGCTACGAGTGGGTCGTTTTCGACTATGCCATCTGGACTGCCGGCGGATGCACAGTCTCGATTTACGAGACATCTTCGCCCGATCAGGCGCAGTGGATCCTCGAGGATTCCGCGACGACGCTTCTCGTGGTCGAAACGACCAAGCATGCGGAGATCCACCAGGAAGTCACCGACGGCGCCGACGCCCTCCGCGAGGTTCTGGTCATCGAATCGGGTGCGATCGACGAGCTCGCCAACCGCGGCTCCACAATCACCGACGAAGAACTGCACTCTCGTCGTCACCAGGTCACTGCAGCCTCACCCGCGACCCTGATCTATACCTCCGGCACAACAGGACGCCCCAAGGGGGTCCAGCTGACGCATGCCAACTTCTATGCGCAAGCGGCCGTTTGCCAGCTGGCACTACCGGATTCGATGATCCCGGGCAAAAAGACTCTGATGTTTCTGCCGCTCGCCCATGCGTTCGCGCGAGCAATCTCATTCGGCGCGTTCGAGTCGAAAGTAACCGTTGCCCACACCTCGGATTTGACGACGCTCCTCGACCAGTTCGCCGATTTCAAGCCCACCTTCATCCTCTCGGTGCCCCGCGTATTCGAGAAGGTCTACAACTCGGCGCGCCAAAAGGCCGTGGACAACGGCAAGGCCGGTGTCTTCGACAGAGCAACAGCAACGGCAATCGAATACAGTGAATCCCTCGAAAAGGGCGGCCCAGGAATAGCACTCAGGCTCAAGCACGCCATATTCGACAAGCTCGTCTATTCGAAGCTGCGTTCAGCTCTCGGTGGCGAGTGCAAGCAAGCATTCTCCGGTGGCGCCGCGCTCGGCGCACGCCTGGGTCACTACTTTCGCGGCGTCGGCATCCCGATCTATGAGGGATACGGACTCACCGAATCGAGCGCCGCCTTCAGCATCAACACTTCCAATGCGCAGCGCATCGGCACGGTAGGCAAACCGGTCGACGGCCACACCGCGCGTATCGCCGACGATGGCGAACTTCTCCTTCGCGGTCCGGTCGTATTTGCCGGCTACTGGAAGAACGAGAAGGCAACTGCCGAATCGATCATCGACGGTTGGTTCCACACCGGTGACCTCGGCTCGATCGACAATGAGGGATTCGTCTCGATCACCGGTCGTAAGAAGGAAATCATCGTCACCGCGGGTGGCAAGAACGTCGCACCGGCGGGCCTGGAAGATTCGATGCGCGCACACCCACTGATCAGCCAGTGCATCGTGGTCGGTGACGCCCAGCCGTTCATCGGCGCACTGATCACACTCGACCCGGAGACCTTGCCCGCTTGGGTCGAGCGGAACGGCCTTCCTCCCACCACGACAACCTCCGACCTGGTGACCAATGCCGATTTGATCGCTGAAATCGACTCAGCCGTGGCGGAGGCGAACAAGAAAGTGTCCAACCCCGAAAAGATCAAGAAGTACACGATCCTCGAACGCGACTTCACCCAGGAGAGCGGCGAACTGACGCCGACACTCAAGCTCAAGCGCAACATAATCCACGAAGTTCACCGAGCCGACATCAGCGACCTGTATTCCTGACCCGTCGAGTCTGCCCAGTCGAATCCGAATCGCACCTGCGGCCTTCTGTCAGGTCGCCATCCTTGCGTGCCTCACTGCTTCCTAGCTGCTGCCTATTCAGTGACGGTTGTGCACCCGGCGTCGTAGGCGCATAACACCACTACCGAGGACTGCGATCAGAAAGCCTACGATCGCGGCTAGAAGTAGTGAAACGCCCTGGGCGACATCGAGGTTCAACCCGAGAAATTCGACGTGCGCCTTTTCTGTGTTTTGCAACACGAATATCACCAACGCGATCGCCAAAAATACAGCGGCAACTCCGGTGAGGATTCGCGTTGCGCTATGAGAGGAACGCGCCGCAGGTTGCGTAGAAGTTGTTGTGGTGGTCTCGGGCTGCTGAGGCCGTTCGTTCATCGTGGCTCCTTGTCGAGGTGTCGATAGGTAGCTACCCGGCGGATGTAGAGGCGAAACCGACGCCTTTCACTTGAATGCGTTTCGGTGGACCGCTTCGATTCGGCGTCGAGCGTTATCGACTCAACACGCTCAACGACATCGACATGTAGATGACCATGGAGACCAACAAGGCCCACCCGGCTCCCTGCCAAATCGGCCAAGTGCCACCTTTGCGCCACACCCGATACGTCTGTACGAACGCGAACAACCCGCCGACCAGCAACAGAGCGGACGGAACAACGAGAAGAATCGTTCGCTCGGGCTCGGCGCACACCGCAAACGCCGCGTCGCGACAGTGACCCGAGTGCGGTCCCCAGACCGCCCACATGATGCATCCGACCATCACCACCAGCGCACTGACGATGACCGAGACGGTGAACAGGGCGGCACGGCGGACACCGCCAGACCCCCCAGGGTCATGCCATCGCTTTTCCACATCATCGGTCATACTTCCCAACCTAATCTCCCTGCTCGGTGGCGAGGTCGGGTTCGTGGATCAGATCTTCGTCAACGCGCTGCCCTTGTGCATCGCAACGTGGTCGGTCTTGTCGCTCTTGATTTCGTACTGGGGTTCGTCCGGCTGCAGCGGCGGGTATGTCCCTTGTAATCGACGTCTTCGGTGTGGACCCGCGTGATCGTGCCTTGCACGTACCCGGCTTCGGAGTTCCAACGCACGTGGTCGCCTACCGAGAACGTGGTTGCCATAAACTCTCCCCCTCTTCAATGGGCGGGCGAGCGCGCAACGGATCTCGGCTCGTCGCGCGCGGATATTCGTCGTCGTCGAGTGGTTCGTCTCGATGTTGTTCGATCACATCGGTTGTCAAGCACTCCGGTGCCCCCGAGCCGAGGACCGAAAGCCACCACTCGTCACGATCCGGATTGCCCGGCCACAGCGCTGTTTCCATCACAGATCACCTCGTTTCCGTAAACGGCGCGGTGCCGAATGTCCTTCAGGTGGAGTGAGTTTCGATCGATCGCTGCGATTCACCGCAGGCGATGTCGATCTTACGGGGCTTTGCGCGTTCGGCGAGAGGAATCATCACCGACAGGACGCCGTTATCGTAGGTTGCCGAGATATTTTCAACATCGATTCCCTCACCCAGGGAAACCTGACGGCGGAACGTACCGGCAAACCTGTCGGAGGAAATCCATTGCACACCATCGGTTTCCGGCACAGTGCGATGCGCGGTGAGAGTAAGCGTGCCGCGGTCCACATCGACGTCGATCGAGCCAGGATCGACACCGGGTAGGTCAGCGCTCAGAATGTAGCGATCGTCGACCTTGTACAGGTCCATGGGCATGAACCGTGGAACACGGCCCGAGCCGCTCGATGCTCCGAGCAACATGCTGTACGACAGCGCAGCCGAGAGTTCAGCGCGAGTAGTCCACCGAAGACAACGAACCCGAGAATCTACGACCGCATGACTCCCGTCGAGCAGGATTGCAGTGCAGCCAGCAGTTCTTCGCGGTCGTCGAACGGCAGGACAGTGTCGCCGAATACTTGTTCGGTATCGCATCCACGCCCGGCCACGACAATCACGTCACCGGGCTGCGCGTTGGCTACGGCCAGATCGAAAGCGCGTCGACGGTCGGGTTCGACGACGACCATGGCGGACTGCGCTGCGACGGCGCCGGCGGCGACCTCGTTACGAATGCCTGCTGCGTCTTCGGAGTAGGAGCTTTCGTCACTGACGATCACCAGGTCGGCCAGCTCAGCGGCAGTTGCGCCGAGTGGGAACCGTTTGCTTGGGTCTCGGTCACCGGTGGCGCCGACGACCACGATCACGCGTCCGGTGGTCAGGGTTCGCAAATACGGTAGTAGCTGGCGTTGACCTGCCGTGTTGTGCATGTAGTCGACCAGAGCGAGGAACGGTTGCCCGGCATCGATGCGTTCGAGCCGGCCCGGCACCGACGACACCCGTTCGAAACCGAGGACTGCCGACCCGAGATCTTTACCGTTCGCCGCGAGCAAAGACATGGCTGCCAGCGCGTTGTGAACCTGATGCGGACCGAGCAGGGGAAGACGAATGTCGAAGCTACCGTGAGGCGTTCGTGCGGTGAACGAAGTCCCCGATACCGTGCACTCGATGGCGTCGCCGAAGATCTCGGCTCGAGTATCGGTGGCGGACCAAGTCCAGCAGGGTATTTCGATGGTGTCTGCAAGTCGACGGCCGTAGTCGTCATCGATCCCGATCGCCGCCGCCGCCGCTCGCTGCGGTGTGAACAGTTCCGATTTCACCGCAAAGTACTTCTCCATGGAACCGTGAAAATCAAGGTGGTCGGAAGACAGATTGGTAAAGCCCACAGCAGCGAATCGGGTGCCGTCGATCCGCCGATGCGCAACAGCGTGCGAGGACACTTCCATCACTGCGGCAGTTGCGCCTTCGTCACGAAAACGTGCCAGCGCTTTCTGCAGAGGAGCGGCCTCCGGGGTGGTCCGGGTCGCCGGGAAAACGCCACCGGGACCGGAGATCGAGATACCGGTGAGAGTCCCGACCTTCTCGCCTGCAGCGGTGAGGGCCGCGTTCAGCAGGTAGGTCGTGCTCGTTTTGCCGTTGGTGCCGGTGACTCCGTAAACGTCCATTGCCCACGACGGATACGAATGGATACGTGCGCTGACCGGTCCGGCGCATCGTCGAGGATCATCGACGACGACCGTAGGCAAGATCGCTCCGGCACGATCGGAGACCGCCGCGACGGCACCCCGGGCACATGCTTGGGCTTCGAAATCGAGCCCATGTGCATGTGCGCCGGGTAGCGCCAAATACAAATCTCCCGGTTCCGCGGCACGTGAATCGGTGCAGACTCCGGTAAAAATGACAGCCGCACTGGAGGGGACCGAAGCTTCGAGCCACTCGGCCAATTCGACGAGGGTGAAGGCCGGTTCGGCCGACATCAGGTCGGGCAGGGGCCGCGGGGTACCGCTGCACGTCATCGTCACTCTCTACCCCCGCGATGACATGGGCAAACAATCCAGAAGCACCGAGTCAGGAACGAATCTGTACCACGGTGAAGTTCCAGATGCGGTGGTGTCCTACGCGCCATGGGCGTAGGTTGGACACATATCGCTTAAGCCGTCAGGCGTATTGACCGTGCAGATACCGCAGTCAATCAGTAACTCGAATTCGCTGCGGCACTTCCCGATTAACTGATGCAGCGGAGGGTCGTTGATGGAACCGATCGTGTGGCCTAGAACAGATTCGATGGACGACTGGTGGAAGGGCGTGATGGCCCACGAGGACGTCGGGCATGCACCCACTCGCAGCTACCCTCCGGACTCGGCCATGGACGCCACTCGCCCTCCCCCTCAGGCACACCCGATGGCAAGTACCCACCCCAAACCCCGTCGAGCAAGCTGACCGCGTAAAGGACGGATACAGCCACCCGCGCTACTGTCGGGAGGATGACGGACGCATCGTGGGATGGGTATGTGCGCGTTCGCGGCGCCACCGAGCACAACCTGGCGGCAGTGGATGTCGATATTCCGCGCAACGCGTTCGTCGCGTTCACGGGCGTGTCAGGGTCAGGCAAGTCGTCTTTGGCGTTCAGTACCTTGTACGCCGAAGCGCAACGACGCTACTTCGAGTCGGTGGCCCCATACGCCCGTCGGCTCCTGCAGCAGGTGGGCGCACCGCACGTTGCTTCCATCACCGGACTACCCCCTGCCGTAGCGCTACAGCAACGCCGAGGCGCGCCCAGTTCACGCTCCAGCGTCGGCACGATCACCACTTTGTCGAACCTGCTGCGGATGCTTTACTCCCGCGCCGGTACCTACCCGGATGGGGCGTCACGCCTCGAGGCGGAATCGTTCTCCCCCAACACCGTCGCCGGAGCATGCCCACGATGCGGCGGGCTCGGCGTCTTCCACGACGTGACAACGAAGCTGCTGGTTCCCGACCCTTCGCTGAGCATCCGTGAGGGAGCAATCGCGGCCTGGCCCGGTGCCTGGCAGGGTGCGAACTTGCGCAGCATCGTCAGCGGCCTGGGCATCGATATCGACGCGCCATGGCGCAAGCTCAGCCGGAAGGACCGCGACTGGCTCCTCTATACAGACGAGCAACCGAAGGTATTCATCGAACCCCAGGCCGACCGCGTCGACCACAGTTACGAAGGCAAGTTCTGGAGCGCTCGCCGCCACGTCATGCATGTCCTAGCGGACTCCACGAGCGAGCGGATGCGCGAACGCGCGCTGCGATTCACCGAGAGTGTCCGCTGCCCACAGTGCTCGGGCAGCGGGCTACGGGCCGACGCATTGGCCGTCACTGTCGCCGGATACTCCATCGCCGCGCTCAACACGCTCTCATTGACCGAGGTCGCCACAGTGTTGCGACCGATCGCCGAACAGTCCGACATGGTCGCCGCGACGCCGTCGGCATCGTCCGGGGAAACAACCGAGGTGGCGGTACGCATCACCGCCGACCTGCTCGCCAGGATCGAGGTGCTGCTCGGTTTGGGTTTGGGATATCTGTCGCTGGGACGTAGCTCGACGACGCTGTCGCCCGGTGAGGCACAGCGTCTGCGGATCGCCACACAGCTTCGTTCCGGGCTTTTCGGTGTGGTGTACGTCTTGGACGAACCGTCCGCCGGCCTGCATCCGGCCGACGCCGAACCGCTGCTCGACGTGTTGGATCGGCTGAAGGAATCCGGCAACTCACTGTTCGTCGTCGAGCACGATATGGACGTGGTCCGACGGGCCGACTGGGTGGTCGATATCGGACCTGCTGCAGGTGAAGGCGGTGGCCGGGTGTTGTACAGCGGCCCGGTGGCCGGGCTCGAGCAGATCGAGGAGTCGGTTACCGGGCACCATCTGTTCGGGCGTGCAGAGTCCCCGCGTCGTCAGGCGCGACCGACCCGAGGCTGGCTTACTCTGGCCGGCGTCACCCGCCATAACCTGCGCGGGTTGTCCGTGCAATTCCCCTTGGCGGTGCTGACCGCGGTGACCGGTGTGTCGGGGTCTGGGAAGTCGACACTCGTCACCCAAGTCTTGTTCGAGGTGGCGCGTCATCGACTCGATACCGCTGCAGATGAGGACGTCGACGCGCAGATCGAGATCGACGTGACCGACGTCGACGGGTTCGACGAGTTCAGCCGGTTGGTCCGGGTGGATCAACGACCCATCGGCCGCACACCCCGCTCGACACTGGCCACCTACGTCGGAATGTTCGACATCGTCCGCAAGCTGTTCGCCGACACCGACGAGGCCAAGGCCCGCGGCTGGGCGCCCGGCCGGTTCTCCTTCAACGTCCCCGAAGGACGCTGCCCCACCTGCCAGGGCGACGGTTTCGTCGAAGTGGAGCTCCTCTTCCTTCCCGGCACCTACGGCCCCTGCCCCACCTGCCACGGCGCCCGCTACACCCCCGACACTCTCGAAGTCACCTGGCGCGAGAAAACCATCGCCGACGTGCTGGCGATGTCGGTGAACGAGGCCGCTGGGTTCTTCGCCGACATCACCAGCGCATCCCGCAGCCTCGAGACGCTGCTCGATATCGGGCTCGGCTACCTGCGGCTCGGCCAGCCTGCCACCGAGCTCAGCGGCGGCGAAGCACAGCGCATCAAGATCGCCAACGAACTGCAGCGCACCCGACCCGGCAACGTGCTGTACCTACTGGACGAACCCACCGCCGGGCTGCATCCAGCTGACGTCGCACTACTCATGCGCCAGCTCCACCGCCTGGTCGACGCAGGCAATACCGTCGTGATGGTGGAACACGACCTGGACGCCATTGCCTCTGCCGACTGGGTCATCGACCTCGGACCCGGCGGTGGGGACAAGGGCGGCACCGTGGTCGCAACGGGGACACCGACCGAGGTGGCCGCGTCTACGGACAGCATCACGGGCCCTTACTTGGCTCGACGGCTGCACTCCTGATCCGGAGAAACGCGGCCTGACATGATCGGCTACATGATCGAATCCCCGTCCGTCGAGCAATTCCGCCGGTTGGCTCAGTCGTCGCCGTGGCGCTGGACGACAGTCGAGTTCGAATTCGTCCCTCCCCGTCAAACTTCCGCCGTGCACGCCTGGATTCGACGCCCCGGATCTCTGCGGGTGGAGACCGCCGACGGCGAGATCGACGAACTCTGCTGTGCAACAGATCCTTTCGCAGGAACGACGACAGTGTACTCGGACGGAATATCGCGGCAGACCGAGACGAAGTGGGCCTCGGACGTGACTCCGGTCTTCGACGTCGACGGACTGGTATCGGCGCTGCCGTCAGTGACAGATTCGTGGCTGGTGGACTGGGATGACCCGTTCTACCAGAACTATCGGTGGATCGCGATGCTCAACCCGATCGAGCTCACCCGATCGGCCCACGACCATGAGTCCACGACGACGGTCACGGAACTGTCCGACGCGCAGATCGTGGACCACCACGGCCGACCGGCTTGGCAGGTGATCGCCCGCACCACGGACGAATACGACGCCCGATGCGAATGCTGCCCCCTACTGAACGGGCACTTCGACTACGAGACCGATCATTGGGTTACGGGGGCTCCGGTGACCGTGCGTCTCGACGCCCAGACCGGCATCTGCGTCTACATCGGCCCGGCGCCGGCAAATCCGACGTACGAGTGCGACCTCGATATAGCGATCCTCGCCGTCGACGCTCGGATGGACGACAGCCTGTTCACGCGCTCAGGCAGCTAGCTGTTCCAGTAGGTACGCGACCGGGCGGTCACTGCGCTGATGCGCGAAGTCGCAGGCTCGAGAACACGTGCAATCACCGGAATTACTACTATCGTACGTCGGCCAATATTCGGCGGAAGTCGTTGTGACCCAGCTTCAGCAGCGGTGAATGTGCGCACCCGCGTCGGCGATTGCCGCGTGGTGCTCGGTCGGGTCAGTTGCGCGTACCTGCTCGAGGAATACGTCGAGGTCGATCGGCTTGCCACCCACCCAGGTCCCCTCGACCGCCACGTCGGTAGTCAGCCGGGAGGCCTCCACTTCGTAGGGGTCGCGCGAAAGCACTGTGAAGTCCGCGAGCTTTCCGACCTCGATCGAGCCGATCTCGTGGTCTCGATGCAGGACGTGCGCCGCGTTGATCGTCTGCGCTTTGATGGCGTCATCCAGACTGATGACCTGCTCCGGGCCATGTAGCTGTCCAGACGGAGTCCTCCGCGTGATCACGGTCTGAATGTTCAGCAGCACATCGGGCGGGCTGACCATTCCGTCATTGTGAAATGCCACGACAGCACCTGCACGGAACGCGTCTCCGATCCGCTGCCACTGCGCCCCGATCGAGCTGTCGAAGATCTCGCCGTCCAGCAAGTCTCCCCAGTAGATCAGCTGGTAAGGCCCCATCGACAACACGACGCCAAGATTCGCAGCGCGCACGAACTGATCTCCCCTGCAGGCACCGAGGTGTTCCACCCGCCACCGGTGATCTGTACCGGTCATATTGTTGAGCGCCAGCGCGCGCTCGTAGGCGTCGAGAACGATATCGAGTCCGACGTCGCCGTTGACATGGAACGCGAACTGAAATCCTTTGTCGGCGTGGGAAGCAAGAGCCGCGTCCAGTGCGGCTCGAGAGTAGTTCATCTTTGTCTCGTAGGTCGCGCCGGGAGCGATCTGCGCGTTACGGGTGGTCGGGGTATCCAGGTAGGGAAAAGAAATCGCAATTGTTCCGACCCACGGGGCACCGTCCGCCCACAGTTTGATGCCTTGTTTGCGGAGCATGCTGTCCGGGACCGGCGAGCTGAACGGCTCGCCACAGGTCGACTCGGTCGACACGTGATAAAGCGAGACCCGAATCGGGCAATCCGACGTCGAGGCCAATGCCTCGAAGATCGGCTTGCTGTCATCGGAGTACGAGTGATCCGAAGTCGCGGTCACTCCGTGGCGAGCCATGAGCGCGTACCACTGAGCGCACGAGTGCAGCGGATGACTGACGATCTTCGGCAACATCGGCATCAGGACCTGAGCGATCGCCGTGCTTTCGTAAGCGAGTCCGTTCGAGGAGCCGTCCTCGAGGCGGCCGAACGACGCGCCGGCAGGATCCGCTGGGGGTGTGCCGTTCGGCCAGCCCAGCGCGGCGATCACGCCCGAGTTGAAGTACACCTCGTGACCCGAGTTGTCGAAGACGATCACCGCTCGATCAGGGAAATAGGCGTCGAGCTGCACTCGGTCGAGCTCCGGCGCTCCTTGAAGCATTCGATCGAGACCGTTGAACAACAGTGGCTGACCGGCAGGCTCTTCTGCGTTGGCCTTGTGGAAGAGCGCATCGACGTCGGCAAACGATGGGTAGCCGACGTAGGGAGCAATCCAATAGGCCGGTGCCTGCGTGACAAGCCCGGAGAGTCCTGGGTGATTGTGCGAGTCGATGAAACCAGGCAGCAGAACGCTGGACCCCAGGTCGGTCACAGTCGCATCCGGAGAGGCACCTTGGCAGTCAGCCAAGGAGCCTACCGCAATGATCACACCGGTCTCGGTGTCCACCGCAACCGCTTCTGCGCGCGGACGCTCCGCGTCGACTGTGATCACTGTCGATGCCTTGACGATGACGTGAGACATCTACGGCTCCTCGATTCCGGCGAAAAGAAAGGCCGGAGTCGACCGGCGAACCGGCTTTCTCCGCCGTCGAGACGGCCGTGAGGTGAGTCGAATTCAGGTCGAACACTCCGCCTATCACTGCTAGGAGATCACCCTATATCCGAGAAGACCGGACAGGTGGGGACTCATCACTCTTATGGCAGCTTTGGTTCGCCCATTGCAGAGATCGTTCAATTCTTGCTTTTCGCCTCGACGCGGCCGACGAAATGATCCATGGTGTTGTTGACGCCGAGCTGATTCATGAGCTTGTCGAACCAGCGAACCGGGAGCACCCGGGCCGGTGACAACAGGTTCACGAATCGGGGCATGATCAACTCGTGCCGGCCCTTCTCGATCGCTGTCAAAGTCTTCTCCGCCACGAACTCGGGCGTGAGGATCGGCAGGAGGAGTGGGTATTTCGTCTGCACACCCTTGAACATCCCGGTGCTGACGAAGTACGGACACACAACCAACGAGTTGACACCTGCGTTGGCTTTCGAGAGTTCCACACGGAGTGATTCAGCGAAACCGAAGGCGGCGAACTTGCTCGCGGAGTAGTCGGTTTGCTTGGCGACCCCCACAAGTCCAGCAGCGCTGGAGACGGTGACGACGGTACCGCGACGGTTCTCGATCATGTTGCCGAGGAAGGCCCGGGTGACCCAGAAGAGGGAAAGCGTGTTCACGCGGATCGTTCGCTCGATGGCTTCGTCGGAGGCGTCGAGGAGGTTCTTGCCGGTGACGATCCCCGCGTTGTTGATCAGGACGTCGACAGGCCCAGTTAGCTTCGCGGCGGCCTGGACGGAATCGCGGTCGGATACATCGACGGTGTAGGCCTCGGCGGAGTGACCCGCGGCAACGATCTCCCGGCTGACGTTCCTGCCGGCTTCGTCGGAAAGATCCCACACGATGACCCGGGCTCCGCGTTCAGCAGCGCCCAAGGCGAGAAGTCGGCCGATACCACTGCCGCCGCCGGTGACCAAGACGCTTTGGTTCCTCAGGGAATGAGACACAATTCTTCTCCTAGCAGTCGAAATCGATGAAGCAACATCCATACCGCAAGTATTGACCAACTGGTCAATGACTGCAATGTGAGCCTCGACAACTTCATATCTGCTGGTCGTATCGCTGGACAGGTCTAGGCTCTCGAAAGTGGCCGGAGCAAAGAAGTCAGAACCCGAGCGGCGGAGCGACATACTCGCCGCCGCAAAACTGGTGGCCCTCGATGGCGGACTGGAAACAGTCACCGCCCGGACTGTCGCTGCTGAAGCTGATCTCTCCAGCGGCCTCGTCTACTTCTACTACCAAACCAAAAACGGACTGCTTCACGCTCTGCTCGCGCAATTGCTCGAGACAACCCTGGACGGGCCGGAAGACGGTTTCGGCGAGGACCTTCTCGCAGACGTCGCCCTCCGCGAGATGATCACCACAGAACTGGAAGGCCTCCACACTCAGCGTGATGAAGTCGACCTACTTTTCCAGTTCTACTTCTTCCGAAGAAGCATCGACTTTCGTGACCAGATCAACACGGGCCTCCGGTTGTATACCGACGCGATTCACCCCGTCACCGACCGATTCGCTCGGGAACACGATCTCGATCCCGACGCCTTCCGATCCACACTTGTCGCTCTCATCCAAGGAGCTGCGATAGACGTCGTACGTCGGCCCGAAAGCTTCAGTGCCGCAAATCTTCTCCAAGTCGTCGCCGCCCTCGCGTCAGCGGCGCCGCGCACTTCCGAGCGCACCATCTGAGCTCGTCCGCATTTTCGATGAGCGAATCGGCCCAGCGTCAGGTGCGAGTGTTTCGCTTCACCCAACCCCACGCAGCGGTCGCTGCGAACAACACGATCCCGATGACGGCCAACCAGAGCAAGCCTTTGAAAACGAACCCGAGAATGACGAACACCAGCCACACAACGAGTAACAATCCAATGAGTCCAAGCATCCCCCGATCATGACAGACCTTTACGTCAGCTCGGTAGGAACCCATCGAAACGAACACCCTAGGTCCCTCGGATCGAAGACCGGTTTCCGTATTGATCTTCGACTGCGAGCTCCCGTGTTTTCGCGTTGACATACTCGTCGAACCACTTCGGCGTCCGCATGTGCACTTCAGCTTTCAGTCGCCAATTCTCCTTGCCGGAAACGTGACCGAACTCCCACTTCGGATCGACCGGATACCTGGTCAGCTTCGTCTCCGCATCGCGGAGGCGATCTAGGACAAAGAAAAATAGCCTTACACTTTGCGTTTCCGCAAGTGCAAGGCTATTTCTTGTGCGCCCGAAGGGATTCGAACCCCTAACCTCCTGATCCGTAGTCAGGTGCTCTATCCGTTGAGCTACGGGCGCATGTTCAATTGTGTTGATCCTTACGAATCAACGGTCCTGCGTCAAACTGGCTGGTCCTTGCGGATCAGCTTGGCGGAGGCGAGAGGATTTGAACCTCCGGACCCGGTGAAGGGTCAAGTCATTAGCAGTGACTCCCATTCGGCCGCTCTGGCACGCCTCCTAGGCTGCCGGCCCTCTCGGACCGCCGAGGAACGAGATTACACACGGTTGAGAGGAGAACGCAAAACGCCAGGTCAAATCCCGTTCACCTGAGGAACGAGTCGAACCAATCGAAAATTCTGGCCTGAGCTTCGATCAGGGCCGCCGCCGCCGGATCGCTGTCTTCGGTACTGCCGGGTGACGGCTGCGGTTCGTCGGCGCGGTGGCGCAGTCCGCTGTAGCTGACGACGTTGGTGGCTACGGATGACCGTGTGGCTGCGTCACGGAGGCCCTCGATGTGCTCCGGTGGGGTCCTGGGGTCGTTCTCGCCGTACAGGCCCAACCAGGGCGCCTGGAGCGAGGGCGCGGCGTCGATCAACGCGATGGCGTCGGCGTTCAGTGGTTCGACGATGCCCGCCGCCGCGACGCTGACCGCGGCACCGATCGGTCGGTTCGTTGCGACGATCAGCGCCGCAGTTCCGGCGTCGTCGAATCCGATGACGCCGACGCAGTCCGGGTAGACACCCCGGGAAGTGAGCCAGTCGAAGGTCGCATCGAAGTCGGAGAACAGATTGTCGCCGAAGACCTCTTCGCCCTCAGTTCCTCGATGGAACAGGTTCGGGGCGACGGCCAGCCATCCTTCGAGCGCGAGCGCACGCAGCAGGTCGAGTAACGATTCCGGTAGTTCGCGGGATTCGTGCAGCACCACGATCCCGCCTCGGACGTGCCCTTCCGGGGAGATGGCCGTCAAGGGCACCTTGTGCTGCACAGGCGGATGCTCATCGTCTTCCACATCGATTCGAAGCACTGCCACATCCGTGAAGATTCCCGACATGACACCAAAATAGTGCGACCGGCCGCGCCCCGCTGGATTACCAGCGGACGCACAGGAAATGATCAGCCCCACCTGGCGCATAATGTGAGCCGTGACCGCCCGCATCCGCACCGACCTCGACGCAATCCCCGCTTACGTACCCGGACGCAACTTCCCGGGCGCGATCAAGCTGGCCAGCAACGAGACGACGCAGGGCCCGCTCCCGGGCGTCCGCGAGAAGATCGCCGAGTCGGTCAGCACCGTCAACCGCTACCCCGACATCCGGGCCACTGCCCTCGTGGACGCCGTCGCCGCGCATGTGAAGGTCGACCCGGCCAATGTCGCAGTAGGCAACGGATCGGTGTCGCTGTGCCAGGAAGTCGTCCAGATCATGTGCGGCCCCGGTGACGAGGTGATGTATGCGTGGCGGTCCTTCGAGGCGTACCCGATCATCGCGCGCGTCGCCGGTGCGACGCCGGTAGAGGTCCCGCTGAACGCGGCGCACGTGCATGATCTCGACGCCATGCTCGCCGCGATCACCGAGCGCACCCGCGTGATATTCGTCTGCAACCCGAACAATCCTTCCGGCACCGTCGTGGCCAGATCAGCCCTCGAGCGGTTCCTGGACGCGGTGCCCGCGCATGTCCTCGTGGTACTGGACGAGGCCTATTTCGAGTACGCCCGCGAAAATCCGGAGGGTGAGTACACCGACGGTGTCGAACTGGCCCGCGACCGTCGCAACGTTCTCGTTCTCCGCACCTTCTCCAAGGCATACGGGTTGGCCGGGCTACGCGTGGGATATGCCATCGGCGATCCGGCGGTGATCACCGCGATGAGCAAAGTTCGCATCGCTTTCGCGGTGAGCTCCGTCGCCCAGCAGGCAGCTCTGGCGTCACTCGAGGCAAAGGACGAGCTCCTCGCCCGTACCGATACCCTTGTCGCAGAACGCGAACGGATTCGAACGGCACTGATCGAGCTAGGTTACGATGTCGCGCATTCGGAGGCGAACTTCGTGTTCCTACCACTCGGCACCCTCTCCGGCCCCTACACCGAAGCCGCGGCAGAAGCCGGAATACTGTTGCGCGCCTACGGAAACGACGGGGTTCGCATCACAATCGGCGACCCACACGAGAACGACACCTTCCTGAAATACGCAGCTACCGCCGCTCATTGATGACCCGCGCCTGCCGAGGGCTCATCCCGAACTCCTCACGGAACACCGCGTTGAAGGTACTGACCGAGCCGAAACCCGACTGATGGGCGATCTCGGCGACCGTCCGGTGACACTGAGCGGGGTCGTCGAGCCGAGCACGCGCCCGAACGAGCCGGCTGGTCCGAATCATCTCCGAAGGGTTGGTGCCCACCGACTGCGTGACGGCCTGCACATGTCGCAGCGACCAACCGAGCCGTCGAGCAAGGGTTTTCGGCGTAAGAGTCGGGTCGTCCGACTGCGTTTTCACGAGCGCCGACGCGGCCTGCGCGACATCCGGCCACCGGGACACATCGGATGCGACACCGACCAGCATCCTGGTGAGTGCATCGGATACCTCACGAAAACTGTTCGCCGAGAGGGTATCTCGTTGTACCGATAGCTGCTCGGTCATTACAGCTGCGACGGCGCCCATACCCGAGGCAAGGTCGAGAACCCGCGGCTTCACAGGAACGACCGAACGTGGCCAGGCCGATTCAGGGACGCTCACCACCCATGCGCGTGCATCCGGACCGTGCTCGATGGAGAATGGAGCTGCCATCGACATCGCGACCGCGGTGCCCGGGCCCACGATCGCGCGATCGTCACCGTGCGCAAATCGGAACGTGCCAGCCCGAGGGACCACGACTCGCAGGGTCCGGTCGTCGTCGGAGCGAGCAGCTGCGGCGCTTCGCGAGTAGACGATCGCATCCGAACTGAACTCCACCAGTTGAAATTCTTCGGACCGCTGCACGACGGTCTTCCCGCTGAAACCCATCGTTTCGTCGAAGGCGAAATCGAGACCACCATGGTTGAAGCGAACGTGCTCACGCCAGAAGCCCGGCCGATCCGTGGCAGGCAACAGTGTGGTGTCGATGGTCGACACCACATAATCCGCTGTGGCAGTCATAAGTTGTACCTTTCGCGCCTGAATCCGTGCGCCCGGCCGTCGATTCCGTGCGCGTCACCGGCAGACCCGTCGCATACATGCGCCTTACCGTGCAGAGAGTACACGTGTCCTCCATCACAGCGGAGGGTCACCGCGGCGGCAAGAATCTGTCAGGAGTCCGACATGAACACGATCCAGGTCAACGGCGCGACGCTGTCTTACGAGGTATCGGGACCGGAGGACGGCACCCCCGTCGTCCTCAGTCATTCACTGTTCTTCGATCATCGAATGTTCGACGCGCTGGCCGAGTTCTTGGCTTCCGCAGGGCACCGCGTCTTCGCCTACGACCACCGCAACCACGGCGAGAGCTCGACGCATTCGCGCGCCGAGGTGACCGTAGACATCCTTACCGAGGACGCTGCTGCGTTCATCGAAGAACTGCAACTGGGTCGAGTACATTTTCTGGGAAACTCGCTCGGCGGATTCGTCGCGCTTCGATTGGCGGCAAGGCGCCCCGAGTTGCTGCTGTCCGCAGTCGCAATGGGCTCTTCGGCGGAGGAGGAGCACCAGCTGGAGGTGTTTGCTCCCCTCGTGGAGCAACTGGCCGACATCGGGGGACGCGAGAATATCGACATCGTTTTGTACATCATGTTCGGAGACACCAGCTTGTCCGCAGGCACACCCGCCGTCGAGGAGTGGCGTGGCCGGATCGCGGAGCTGAAGCCCAGCATCGGCGACTCTGCCTACCAGGTGATTCACCGGTCGCGAATCGTCGAGGAATTGAACGGCTGCACGGTGCCGGTGCTCGCAATCTCCGGCACGGAAGATCACGCGTACCCGCCGCCCATCTCGGACGTCAACATCGCCGAGGCATCCGGCGGGACCCACTGCAGCGTCGACGCTGCGGGCCACTCGGTGTCGCTCGAGCAACCCGCAGCCGTTGCCGAGCACGTGCTCGCGCACTTCTCGGCGATCTGACCCCGTCGCGCGAGTCCTAGATGTTCAGAGCGTCGCGGAGCGTCGGCCAGGACTCGCGCAGATCGTCTTGCCAATAAGGCCACTGGTGGATGCCGTAAGGCCGATAGACGAACTTGGCCGGGATGCGAATAGATCGAAGTTTCGTATCGAACAATGTTGTGCAGTAGAGCGCGGCAGCTTCGAGCGGTCCGCCCATGGCGGCCGACTCGATGCCCGTGCCACCCGGTCCCAGTTCGTACGGGCCGGGCAAACCGGTGCCGACAGAAACATAGATGTCCTTGCCGCGCAAGGCTTCTGCGTTGCGCGACGGGTCATGCTCGACCCACTTCGGATCGTCGTTCTCACCCCACATGTTGCTCGCATTGCCACCATTTGTTGCGACGGTGGCGCGCACGGCATCTTTCAGGTTCGGCTGCGAGTTGTCATAGCAGCCACTCAGGCCTGCCACGCCGGTATAGAGATCGGGGTGACGGGTGATCAGATCCATTGCGCCTTGAGCACCCATGGAGACGCCGGCAATCGCGTTGGTACCGTTGCCGGAGAACCGAGCATCGATCAGCGGGGGAAGTTCCGAGGTCAGGAACGTCTCCCACATGTTGACGCCGAGAATTGGATCCGGAACATTCCAGTTGGTGTAATAACTACTTGAACCGCCTACCGGAAGAACGACGTTGACGTCCTTGTCCGCGAAGAAGTCCACGATGTCGGTCTTCTGCGTCCAGGTGCTCTCGGCGTAGTCGGATTCTTTGCCGGCACTGACGCCGTCGAGCATGTAGAGGGTAGGGCGCGGACCGCCCCTTGCAGGCAGCAACACCTGAACCTGAATGATCTTGTTCATCGACGGCGACTGCACGAACACAGCAGCACGACGGGGTGTGATCATCTCGATACGGTCGATACGAGCCGAAGAGGACTGTGCGGACTCGCCGAACGGCGCCGCAGGCCCATCGGAGCTTCCGGTCCCGGGCAGCGGTTGAGCAGACACCACACCGGTCCCCAGTATCGACAGCGCAATGCTGGTTCCTAGCGCTGCCAGAACACGACGGTGCATTCGACTGATCAATCCTCCTCCGCCGCACCCCTTCGGGCGCAACACGAACAACGTTTGATTCAAAGTGACCCACCAGTAGGTTCGCCTACTGCGGCCCGCGGTTCCGCCCAGAGTAGCCCTGATAGAGGTTGTACAAAAGTTCTGTCGATTCTTTGGGACATATCCAAGTAGGCCGCATGAGCAGGGCCGCAGCAGTCGGATTCGAACTGCCGCGACCCTGATGTACTACTTGCGCTCGCCCCAGTTAGCCGCGGCCGGTCTCACCTTGCAATTTGTCGATCATTTCCGACGCCTGTGCCTTGGTCAGATCGTCCGGTATCTCTTCGCCCGCTTCCTGCGCCAGAGTGCTCAAGTAACTTTTCTGCGGACCGGTGATCGGCTCGTCACCGGTCACCCAGTCCTCGGGATCCTTCTCTGGGTTCTGATTCACTCCACTGTCTTCGCTCATACGTTCGGAGTACGCACGTGGCTAGATTTTCAAACACGTAGTCCGATCGAATGACTTCGTTGACTCTTCGAACTCCTTAGCTAAAAGATCGACGCTGACAACCCCCTCTATCAGGAGCTATGAATGACAAGCAAGACCCTCTTCGCCCGAATTGGATTCGGTGGCTTCGTACTCGCCGCAGCAATGATGACGACTCCGGCCGTTGCCGCAGCAGATCCAATCACCGACTTCTTGTGCGGCACCGGCTCGGCACAGTTCTGCCCGCCGCCGCTCGCACCGATCCTCCCGCCACCACCAGCGCCGGCTCCTCAGAGTGCACCGCCCGCGCACGCTCCCAGCACGTTCCAGTACAAAAACTGCACCGAGGCACGTGACGCCGGTGCGGCGCCCGTCTATCGCGACGAGTATGGATACGGTCCGCATCTGGACCGCGACAACGACGGCATCGGCTGCGAGTAGAAGACTGTCGGCGGCACCGGTCGTACTTGCGCGAGCGAATACGACCGGTTCCCGCTCATCGAACGGCTGAACCGCTAATCGGAATGCCGATCACGCTCGGACTTCACCAGTTCCTTGGTTCGCACCAGGCGTAGGGCGGTGACCAGCCCGACGCCACCGATGATGTTGAAGCCCACCGTGTATCCGAACCAGTCGATCCACGCTCGGTAACCGATGTCCGCGCCCGCGTGGATG
Source organism: Rhodococcus sp. H29-C3 (assembly GCF_030063405.1). NCBI lineage: Bacteria > Bacillati > Actinomycetota > Actinomycetes > Mycobacteriales > Nocardiaceae > Rhodococcus > Rhodococcus sp. H29-C3. The sequence continues at coordinate 286,508 of NZ_JASITC010000002.1, forward strand.
GCCCCGAAAATCAGCAGGGAGTCCAGGATCGAGTGGAAGAGCTGCAATCCGGCGAGCAGGAATGCAGCCGACATCGCCGCGATGATCTTCGCTACATCGGAATTGGTTCCCTGCTGCATGCGGGTCAGCAGGGTCATCGTGCTGCCGCCGAGGATCGCCAGGCAGATCGACTGCAGGTTCAGCGGGGCGTCGACGAAGTGGTGCGCGGATTCCGACAGTACAGACAGCCATTGTGGGAAGGCCTGCGCGATCAACCACATCACACACCACCCGCCTACCAGGTTCGACAACAATGTCCCGATCCACAGTTTCGCCAACTGCGCAGGTGTGCCATTGCGGGAAACCAACGCCGCGATCGGCATCAGGAAGTCCTCGGTGAACAATTCGCCGTGCGCCAGGAAGATCGCCACCAGGCCGATTCCGAACGCAAGCCCCGCCAGCAGATGATTGCCGGTCTCGTACAGCACCGCCAGATAGGCCATGACACCCAGCGCAACTTCGAGACCGCCGAAGAGTCCTGTGATCAGCACCGTGCGCACGGTTCGATGAAGACGCTCAGCGCCTTCGGAGACGACGGCATCGAAGCTCTCCTCGAGTTCCTCTTCGAGCGGACCGTCGTTGTCACCGTCGTTACGTCGCGCTTCTTCGCTCATCCGCAGGTAGTACCCGCTAGTCACCATTCGATACCTGCTCGTCGACGCAGTGCCGAATGCGGCCGGATTCGGTGCGTCGAAAGCGCGATCGAGTCTCCAGCACTAGGAACCCAAAATACTCGCTAAACAGGGCTCGGGTCGCTTAAACCTGGTTTTTAAAGACTGCAAACCTGATAAATCGACATCATTCTGTTACGGTTCGAATCGATTTCATTCGACTGCGCTCAGTCGGAGGAAGTCGATCAATGTCCAACCGGGGGATAACAGACTTCAATGGCAGACGCGAAGAGGCATTGGACCGCATGAAACACGATGCACAGACAACCTCGTGGTGGTCGATCGGCGAATGGCGCCTCGGCTGGAAGGTTATCGCGGTCTTCGCGGTTCCGATGTTCGTCGCCGTTCTTTTCGGTGGCCTCCGGATCCAGAGCGAACTGACCGACGCCGCAGACCTCAATACGTCAGCCGAACGTGCATTCGCTGTTCCTGCGGCACTTCAGCTGGAACAGGCTCTCAAGGCAGTGACAGTTGCGGCTGCTTCCGGTGCCGACACCGCCACAGCTACCGAACAAGCGACAATCGCGCTGCAGGATTTCACTGTTGCCGCGAACGTGTTCCGCACAGACGCAAAGCTCAGTGGCCTGGTCGACAAGTCACTGCAGAACAGCCGGACACTCATCGACGAGGTTCCGACCAGCTCTGAACGGCCCATCCAGCTGGTCGCTCGCTACAGTCAGGTGTCGACCGAGCTATGGATCCCGTTCTCAGATCTCTTGTCCCAATCCGAGCTACCCCTTCTGCGTGAGCGTGGTGCCGAGTTGGCGCCTTTGTGGGGCGCCCGTCGAACATTGGCCAATCAGCACATTCTGTTCGGCAACGGCGACGTCGATCCACAATCGCGCACCATCCTGATTTCCACTGCTGGTGCAGAACTTGGCAGTCTTGGTGGTCTCATGCCACTAGCTACGCCCGGTGGAGTACTTCCGCCCGTCCAGGCGGACACCTCTCAGGACCCTTTGGCCGAGCTGAACTCTCTACGCGCATCCACTCAGAGTCGCCTGGGCGCAATCGCGGCCACACCCCCGGGATCCCCTTTGAGCAGGGAGATCGGCCTCGGGCTCCAAGCCAGTAGCGATCAGTACGACGCCATCGCCGATGCCGCAATCGCGCGGTTCGTCCCCACCGCGAACTCCGAAACCGGCGCCGCCCAATCCGCAGCGCTTCGAGACGCCGCGCTGGTCGTCGGCACCGTCCTCGCAGCCCTCGTCCTCGCCCTCGTCATCAGTCGCTCGCTGGTCGAACCTATCCAGCGGCTCCGTTTTGCCGCGCTCACAGCAGCACGCCATGGACTCCCCGAGGCGATCGAAAGAATCCGCGCCGGCGAGCGAATAGTCGACCTCGAGATACCTCGTGTACCGGTAGAGACACACGAGGAGATCGGGCAACTCGCACGCGCGGTCGACGACATGCACGGGCAGGCGATTACGTTGGCCGGCGAGCAGGCAACTCTCCGCCGCCAGGTCAACGACATGTTCGAAACGCTCTCCCGTCGCAACAAGTCGCTCGTCGAACAACAGCTCGTACTCATCGAGCAACTCGAAAAGGACGAGGACGACCCGAACCGCCTCGAGAATCTATTCCGTCTCGACCACATCGCCGCCCGAATGCGACGCAACAGCGACAATCTCCTCATCCTCTCGGGCAATGAGGGACGACGCGCACGAACCGCACCGATCGCTCTTGCCGACGCTCTGCGCGCCTCGGCTTCCGGTGTCGAGGACTATCTGCGTGTCGAGCTCGGACAGATTCTGTCTGCTGTCGTCAGCGGCCAGGCCAGTGCAGACGTCGTGCACCTCGTCACCGAACTGCTCGACAACGCCCTGCGCTACTCACCGCCCGAAACAACGGTGACGATCGACGCCGCACGCACCAACGACGGTTCCGTGCTCGTAGAGATCACCGATTTGGGTATCGGAATGTCACCGGACGACTTACTCGACGCCAACAGACGCCTCTCTGCCGGAGGCGAGATGAGCCCCGACACCGCCCGCCACATGGGGCTGTTCGTGGTCAGCCGTATCAGCCTTCGCTACGGTATTTCAGTACGTCTGCGCCCGTCCGCGGGCACATCCGATCGCAGTGGCATCACTGCGATGGTTCATCTGCCGATTGCACTTCTCGAGGCGTCACGCGACACCGCGATCAGAACGTCGACGGCTGCAATGGCCTCTCAGGGTCGCGCAGTATCGCCGGTTCACTCTGTTGCGGCGGGTACACCTACATCGGGTCAAGGCGCCGTCTCATACCCGGTAGCAGGCGCCCATAATCCTGATTCTTCGGTGGCATCAGGGAACTGGCTACCCCATCGTCAATCTTCACACCCTGTTGCTGCCACTGTGCCGCAAGCTGTTTCAGGTGCGCCCTCTGCGTTTGCTTCGCAGACCAACTCCAGCGCCCCTCCCATGGTGAACGGACTTCCACGCCGTACCCCGGGGAGCAGTGGGGTACCCGGTACCGCCAATGCCTTCACGACCCAACCGATGGCTCCGCCGCCACCCAAGGCGGAAATGGTTGTCGACCAACCGCATACAGGTGAGTTCCCCGCCGCTCGACCTGCGCCCAGAGCCCCGTTCGGCGCCCCTAACCCGAACGTCACAGCGGCGTTCTTCTCTTCCCGGCCTCGCGACTCGACACCACGTCGCATCCCGACTCCACCGCGCGAAACGACACCACCTCGCGACTGGACTCCACCCCGAGACCCGACCCCACCGCGCGAAACGACACCACCGCGCGACTGGACTCCACCCCGAGACCCGACCCCACCGCGCGAAACCACACCACCCCGCGACTGGACTCCACCCCGAGACCCGACCCCACCGTCCGTGAGCGTCTTCAGCGCGAACGATCCCGAGGCCGGCTATGACGTTCCACCGGTTGCATCGCCGATCTTTGCCGGAATGGTGTCCGAGTGGCTGATCGACCCCACGGACGAAAAGTCCGGTGCCACGAACAGAAGCATCTGGACAACCGAGGCTGACGAGGGATGGGTTGCAGCTCACGCGTCGACGGACATGCCCTCCAGCAAGATGGCCGATTCGGGACTCCCGATCCGGGACCGCGGTGCGCGGTTGGTTCCCGGAACTGTCAGGCCCACCAATAGCTCTGCCCGTTCAGGATCCCACCGTCAACGCGTCGACCCGGAAACGATCAGACGCGGGTGGAGTGACTACCAATCCGGCCTCAGCCGGGGACGCCGACACGTTAACAGCGAGAACAACACAGCGTTGCACTCGATAACACATGTGCAGAAAGACGAAGGAGAACAGTGAATTCTGTCGGAGCCCCAGAAACTCCTCGCGCACTCGACTGGCTGGTGTCGGGTTTTGCACGCGACGTTCCGGGAGTAAGCCACGCCATCATCGTCTCTGCCGATGGATTGCTGAGCGCGGCGAGCTCGCACCTTCCTCTGGATCGTGCGGACCAGTTGGCTGCCGTCACATCCGGACTCGCCAGTCTCTCTGCCGGCGCGTCTCGGCTGTTCGACGGCGGCGCAGTTCTGCAATCGGTGGTCGAGATGGAAAACGGCTACCTACTCCTCATGGGCGTCGGCAGTGGCGCCTACCTTGCTGCGCTTGCCGTGGCGGGATGCGACATCGGTCAGATCGGTTTCGAAATGGTCACCCTGGTCGATCGAGTCGGAACGACCATGGACATCGCTCCCAGATCAGGTCGGGATACCTGACGCCGATGCCCCAAAACTACTCCGAGCACGCTGATCCCGAACCGAGTCTCGTTCGCTCGTACGCCATCACCGAAGGTAGGACGAAACCGTCCATCGACCTTCCGCTCGAAGCGATCGTCGCAACGGTAGAGGATGTCATCGCCAGCGGCCTGGCGCCCGAAGACATTCGCGCGTCGATTGTCGCGCTTTGCGGGCAGCGCATCTCGATCGCGGAAATCGGGGCATACCTCGGTGTACCGATCGGGGTGGCTCGGGTTCTGGTGGCCGATCTTGTTGTCAGCGGGGCATTGAAAGTGCAAGCCACTCTGCGAAGCGACGCGACTGCGGTCGAGCGCCGCGAATTGATCGAAAGGACCCTCCGTGGACTTCGGCAACTCTGACGCTCCGTCTCGCGTCACGTCGACAAAGATTGTGATCGCTGGAGGATTCGGCGTAGGTAAGACCACCCTTGTCGGGACGGTCTCCGAGATCGTCCCCTTGCGTACCGAAGCGATGGTGACCGACGCCAGTGACGGCATCGATCACCTCAGTTCGACACCGAACAAAGAGACGACAACAGTCGCAATGGATTTCGGTCGCATCTCGCTCGCCGACGACCTGGTTCTCTACCTGTTCGGTACACCCGGTCAGCGGCGATTCTGGTTCATGTGGGACGACCTCATCACGGGCGCGATCGGCGCGGTCATCCTTGTCGACACGCGCCGTCTCGAAGACAGCTTCGCTGCTGTCGACTTCTTCGAAGCCCGTGGTTTGCCGTTCATCGTGGCAGTCAACCGTTTCGACGATGCTCCGGTGCATGCAACGAATGACCTTCGTCAGGCTCTCGCGCTGTCCGACCACGTACCAATGATCGACGTCGACGCGCGTAACCGAGAATCGTCGAAGCAGGCCTTGATCACGATCACCGAGTACGCGCTCGAACGTATCGCGGCGACAGCGCCCTGCTGACACCCGGACAACAACGAATCTAAGGAACTGGCATGTCGGATGAAATGAACCATTTCTCCATGGGGCTCTGGCTGCTCGGGTTGGCGTTCGCGGTTGCAGTCTCGGGATCGGTCATCGGGTTGGAGTGTGCCCGACATGGCATGGCGGCACGTCACCCTGCGGCGCGAATGCGCTGGTTTCTCATGGGCGCATTGTCCATCGGTGGTGTAGGTATCTGGTTGATGCACTTCGTCGCAATGCTCGGGTTTGCGTTACCCGGCAGTCCCCTTCGCTACAGTCTGACCTGGACGATCATCTCCGCTCTCATCGCCGTCATCGCGGTCTTCGCCGCGTTGTACATGCTCGGAAACGAGTTCAGTTGGTCGCGGCTCCTGGCCTCCGGCTCCCTCGTCGGCATGGGGATCACCGTCATGCATTACACGGGCATGCAGGCCGTGCAATTTCAGGGCCAGATCAACTACAACACGCTATTGATCGCACTCTCACTCGTGATCGCTGTCGTTGGCGCCACAGCCGCACTGTGGTTCATGACGGTGATGGGATCCACCACGCTGCGATTGATCGCCGGTCCGATCATGGGCATCGCCGTAGTCGGCATGCACTACACCGGAATGGCCGCAGTAGAAATTGTCCGCGACACGTCCGCACCCGCACCCGTCGGACTAGCGTTGTTCCCGTTCATCTTTCCAGTCTTCGTCCTCGGGCTTCTCGCATTGGCCGTGCCGATCGTCGCCATCATGACAGTTCGCGACCGCGAGATCGCCCGCATGGACGCCACTTCAGACGACCTCGCTGACGAAGCACGAGAGTTCGCTGACCAGTAGGTCTGGACCGTTGATCGCGGAGCTCGCCGTGCCGGTGAAAGCATGGGCCGAAACGTTCTCGATCGCGAACAGCGCATCGTGAACTTTTAATGCGCCAGGCGGTACTGCGCAGCCTCCGCAGTGATCTGCGGAAACTGAGCACCCATCGCCTCGGACAAGGCCTTCGCCGCGGACAGTGGGCGGACCATCACCACGAAATCATCGATCAAGCCATTCTCGTCGAGGTGGAGGAAATCGCATCCGTTGATCTTCTTTCCGTCGACCGTCGCTTCGAAAACCAGCGCATGGTCGCGTCCGTCCACGCTCTCAATTGTCTTCGTGTAACGAAAATTCTCGAATACGCGGAGGACGACGCCACGCAGGATCGCCGACGTAATCGCCTTACCGTCATAGGGTTTGAACGCAACGGGGCTGGTGAATCGAACGTTATCGGCGAGGAGTGCCTCCACCGCGCTGTGATCGCCGGCCTCGACGGCATCTGTGAACTTCCGCATGATGAATAGACGACGTCAGTTGACGGTCAGCTTTCCGACGTTCGTCGTGCAGTAGATCGGAACGGCAATGTTGATCAACGTGCGGGACTGAGCGTCGTCGAGTCCGGTCGTCTCCGCAATCTTGACTCTGGTGGCGTCGAGGCTCGTGTCACCGGACAGCTCGTCGCAGGCGGTGCGAGCGGCCGCGACTTGATCTTCGGTGCTCCCGAAGCTGACGCCTTGGCTTTCGAGCGCCTGAAGGTACGCAGTGTCCTGGACGTTGCCCACCGCAGCCGACGCGGTGGCTTTGACACTGCTGGCCGCGGCCGAGGCACTACCCTGCACCTCGCTCGCGACACTGGACGCAATCTCGCGAGTGCTACTCGCCGATGTGTCGGTAGAGTTCGCGTTCTCGGTGTCGTTGTCGCTGCACGCCCCTGCGAACAATACGAGTCCGCAGAGTGCAAACATGGCCACAGTGCGCTTCATCGCCGCAGTACGTTTCATGAAGACGAGCATCCCGCTGACCGCGGCCCGTCACATCATCCGTCGCGGATGAAACCGCGACAGTGCTTCGCAGGCCTGCTGTTATTTTCAGAAGCTGCTGCACTCTCTGCCCTTACTTCCCGCAAGGCCCATACTGTCTGCTGTTGAAGTCCGCTCCACGGGCTAACATGCGCCAGTGGTCCTCGAACATGCGCTACTTCAGATCAAAGCTGGGCAAGCCGCTGAATTCGAAGCGAATTTCCGTCGCGCCAGGCAGATCATCTCGTCCATGACTGGGTTTCGAAGACTCAGTCTGTCGCGGTGTCTCGAACGAAGCGACTCCTACTTACTACTGGTGGAGTGGAACACGCTCGAAGATCACACTGAAGGATTTCGCGGATCGGCTGAATACCAAGAGTGGCGCACACTGCTGCATCACTACTATGACCCGTTCCCTGTAGTCGAACACTACGAGCAGGTGGACGGCGCATAGCTCGTGGCAGTCGAATTCTGAAAAACTGACACCTCCATCAGCGCTGGAGTCAACGCCGCTCTGATGATGCTGCGACCGCACAGCGTGCACTAGGCAACCGTCCGGACGCTGCCAGGATTTTGACGCAGCGTGGTGGGCAAAGGTAGGCAGAGAACGCTGCCACTGTGGGCGGAGCAGACAAAAGGCCCTGACCTACACCGACTGGTGAGATCAGGACCTCTGCCCATGGCGGAAGCGGAGGGATTTGAACCCTTCCCTATTGCCCTGTTGATATGCACTTAACAGTTCCGACCAGCAAATATAAGACTTTTTCGGTCCTACTTGATCTCAACCAATCGTGGCCAAGTGTGGCCAATATGTGGCCAGGAAAGACTGCCCCGTTCGGGGGATGGTAGCGATGGCTAAGCTCGGCTAGTGAAAAAATCGTCACCTAATGTCGAACGCGAGGGTCGAGACACTAGCTCACGGGGCTGGTGGCGCGCCGGGCTCGGCACGGCTGTCGGTGGCCTTTTGCTCGCGGCAGGTCCAGTCGTCGTCAGTATCGCGTACGGCAGCATCACAGGCCAGTCGTCCAGCTGGCGTGCCGGCGTCTGGTTCACAGTGGGCGTCATCATTTCATTGACAGGGGCCACGCTGGTCGGCTGGCAGCAACACTTATCAAATAAGTCGGCGAATCAGTCAGCGATGCATCTTACTAAGTACAACGACGAATTGAGTGGTCTCCACAAGGCTGTTGCACATCTACTTAACAGCGACTCGTCAGATCGTGATCGTCAGGAGTTCTTTCGCTCGGTGGTCGGCACGGCGAGTCATCTATTTCCGCTGACCGGCGTACGCGTCTGCGTATACGAACTCGACCGTTTCGAGAACGACAACGACATCGACGACGCGGTTGCTCTGAAATACGTCGCCTCCGGAGGTCGCCACGACGAGCCTCGACAAGCCTTCACGATGAACACAAAATACGGACGACGGGCGATCGAGACCGCTCAAGGGACCCAACACCGCTGCGTCGAAAACGCGGACGGATCGACAGGTGATATCAATCGCCCGCAAGGATCCACATGGAAGTCCTTCATGCAGGTCCCGCTCCGCCTAGACGCCGAAGCTTTTGGCCTCTTGAGCATCGACTGCCGAGACCAGGTTGCGTTCACAAAAAGTCATGTGACAATTGCGCGCGCGGCCGCAGCACTGATAGTCCTCGGAATGAAAGAGGTGAAACGTGCGGCCGATGACACGAAACCGGAGTTGGACCAGACCATGGCGCGGATTAGCGAGATCAGAGGATCGAAGGAGGACGGCAGGTCCAGCAGATCAACATCGACGCCGAGCGGTAGCATGGTAGAACCTGGAGCGAAGGACGGTGATAGCGATGGTGTCGAGCGTTGACGATGTTGCAGCCTACGTGATCAACGAGTTTCAGTCTCCGATCTCCACGATGAAGCTGCAGAAGCTGTGCTATATGGCACAAGGGTGGTCTCTGGCGATCACAGACGAGGCGCTCTTTAACGATGACTTCGAGGCGTGGAAAAACGGCCCCGTCAATTACCGGCTCTTCGACCAGCATCGAGGTCAGTTCCTAGTCGACGCTTGGCCTAGCGGTGACCCCCAAACCATCGCCCCGATAGCGCGTGCAGTCTTGGACGGCGCGATCAGAAACTACGGTGGGTTGAGCGGAATGCAGCTCGGAGAGCTCACACATCAAGACGAAACTCCATGGAGTCGGGCACGAGCAAAAACCAAAGCTACCAACGATGGTCGGTCTCGAATGACCATCGCGCGCGAGGATATTCAGTCTCACTTCAAAAAGCTGCTCGGGCTTAAAGCGGCCTAGGCCTTCCCCTACCTGAAGGTTCGGGCGCCTCGCTCAACTTAATGAGTGGCCTGCTGGTCCGCTTAGCCTCGGAAAGATTATGCCGGGGGTCTCGCCGGTTCGATCCGGTCGTCGGCAGTGAGTCGGACGCGAGCGCTCACGGACCCACGAGGCCTGTACTGCACTGGGATTTGGAAGCCGCACACCTCAACAGCTCGACCAGCTTCGAGGTCGGCGAGCAGTCGCGGCCATGGCGAGATGAAGAATCCGTCCTCGCACTCGACGCGTGCGGTCTGAGTGTCGACGAGGTGGCGGGTGCGCTCGATCATCGCGGCACGGAGCCCACTCTCGGGTCTACGCCCCACAGCGGAACGCCGGGCCATCAGCTCGGCACCTGCCAGCGCTTGGCATCGTCGGCGCGGCTCCACCTGGCGTTCGCGGCCCGCTGGTGCCGATCGGACTTGGCCTGTCCTTCGCCGTACGGGTTGAGCTTCCCGACGAGATCGACGACGAGACGATCGAGCGCACGAATCTCGGCGGACAGCTTCACGACGATCGACGGGTTCGGCTCGTCGGCTCTCATCTGAATTTGGAGCAGCTTTCGCACCGTTTCGGCACGGTCTACGGTCTCACCGGCACGCTCGAGCGCGACTGTTTCAGCCTCGGACCACACCAACTCTTCACCGGTCTGCGAGCTCGTACGGGCCAGTGCTGCATTCTGTTCCGCGAGCAACCGCTTCCCGGCGGCCGTGCGAGGTGCTCTCATAGCGGTGGGTCCTTTCGATCGATTCCGGTGGATTTCTCGTCGCAATGCACCGGGTGGGAGCTGCTATGCCCTCCGAAGGAACGCACCCCCCGGGGGGAGGACGTCACCGCACCCCCTTTGACCTGGTGTTTTGGTGCCGGGCTTGGTGCGTCGGTGTCGGGGGTGTTGTTGTGCGGCGGTGTTCGCTTGGTGTGCTGTGGTTCGTAGGGTCGAAGCCGGGCACGTTGTGGACCAACCGTGCCCGGCTTCGAGTTTGTGGGGTGGCGGGTCAGGCGGTGCCGGTGGTGCGGACCCGTCCCAGTAGCTCTTCGAACTGGGGGTCGGAGAGAGTGGCCAGGTGCTGTTCGAGGGCGAGTCGGTAGTTTTCGAGTCGCGTGAGTCGGGACTGTGTCTGGGTCGGTGCCATGTTGGTGTCCTCTCGGTTCAGGCCACTGGGGCGGGTTCGGTGGATCCGAGTGCGCGGCGGGCGGTCATGGCGTCGGCCAGTGTCGGTGTGTCGACGGGTGCTCGTACTGCGCGTTCTGCTGCGTGGAATCGTTCGGTGATCGCATTGCCTGATGGAACGAACGCGGAAGTGTCAGCGACTGTGAGCAGCCATTGTGTTCTGGTCATTCCGCTGGGCCAGATGCTGGTTCGTGTGCTGTGCTCTGGGCTCGCTGGTGCTGATCGGAGCCACTGCAGGTGTTCGGCAGTTGCGGCGTTGTCGAGCACGCCGGGCCTGTTCTGGGCGGCGCGGCGTAGGGCGTGCCACCAGGGTTCGATTTCGAGGCATTGTTCTACTTGTCCGGCGTGGACGAGTTGTGCGAGGCCGGCGCCGCTGCCTTCGGCGTTGATGAGGGTTGCGTGCGCTGCCCTGATGTCGTGGTAGCGGTCTGTCAGTTCGGAGCTGAGGGTGAACGCTTTCGGGTTGCCGGATCTGATGGCGTCCTCGGCGGTGAGGGCGGCGGTGAGTGCGGGGCGGTGGTCGTTGACGGTGGCGTACAGATCGGTGAGGGCGGCTTCGAGGAAGGCGAGCCCGTCACCTACTCCCGCTTTCACTACCTCGGCGAGCTGCTGGCGTGCTGCCTCGTAGGTCTCACGTAGGAGATCGTTGCGGCGGGTGGCGTTGGCGATCGTCCGGTCGGCGTCGAGCAGTTCGTCGACGGTGGCTTCGGGGATGGCTTTGCCTGCCTGCGCTGCGGTCATGAGTTGTTGGTGGACGGTGCGGGCGATCTCGACTGTGTTGGTGTGGACGGTACCTTCGGTGACCCATCGACGGCTGGTGTCGACGGCGCGGGCGGCTTCGGTGTATCCGGGTATCGCCTCGTGTGCCTGGTCGATGATCGAGGTCATTTGAGGCCGCCACCTCGGCGTGCCGCGTATGCCGCGCGACCCTTCGCGATTCCACCGGTAGCTGGTTCTTTCTGGGCGTTGTCGTCGGGTCGGGCTTCGGTGATCAGCTCGTCGAGTTCGTCGTCGGACAATGCGGCGATGAAGTCGATTACCTCGGATTTGGTTGCGGCCATTATGTTGTCGTCCCTTCGATGTGTTCGGTGATGGCGGCGGCGTCGAGTTGCCAGCGCCCGTTGATCAGTTGCCCACCGAGCTGTGGTGCTCGGCGTCGAACGTTGCGTGTCGAGCAGTGCATCCTGTCGGCGGCTTGTTCGGTGCTCAACCATTCGATGGGTTCATCATGCGTCTCGGGGTTGTTGTCTGTGTCCGATTGTCCTGTTGCGGAAGCGATTTCGAGGGCGGTGGATAGCGCTTCGAGGGCGCGTGACTCAGGGTGTCCGTTGCGTTGGCGTGCTCGGCGTGCGATGGCGAGTAAGTCGCGGGCGGCGGGGATGGCGCTACCGGTGAGCAGCACCACGCCCGGGGCGAGCACTTGGATCGGCGGTGGGGTCATGAGATCACCAGCGAGGCTCGTTCGGCGGCGTCGACGAGTCGGTCTGCGAGTTGTAGTGCTTCCGTTGTGGTCATTGCCAGTTCGAGGCCGGCGACCACGATGACGACGGGCCTGGTGTCCGTTCGTCGGACGTCGACTGATGGCGTGGCGTCGGGGATTCGGGCCTTCATGCGACGTCCTCTCTGGGTGTCAGGCGTGTGGATCGAGGGATCAGGCCGGCGAGGACGCGTCCTCTGCCCTTTTCGGTCTCGGCCCACGCCCGGCATTCGTCGAGGACAGGGCAGGCGTAGAGACACGTCTTCTGGGCGGCGAGGTGGCGGTAGCCGACCGAGTCCGGGTGCTCGTCTGGTTCGGCCGGATCGAACAACTCTGGAGAGCCTGCGCACGCGGCGCCAGCGAGCCGTGGACGGTTGGTCAGGATTTCGGTCAGCAGCACTTCCCAGGTCTGCCCTGGGCCTTCCTTGCGTGCACCCTGGCGTGTTCTCGGCTCGGTCATGATGCACTCGCCAATCTGCATTCAGCGCATCGTCCGGTGGAGTTCTCTCGGTTCAGTTCGGCGCCACAGTCCCGGCATGCAGAGATTGACCGTAAATGATCCCCGCTATACCCGCTATCTCCGTTCCTCCTGGTCAGGGGGTTAGCGGCGGCGAGGTTTGGCGGGTTAGGCGGGTTAGTGCCCTGGTTTGGCGGGTTAGTGGACCTCGGTGGCGGGTTAGCGGAATCGGCTTTCCCTGCTTTTAACCCGCCACCGTGCACCCCTTCCGAGCTGCCTTTATGTTCGCTCGGCGGGTTAGGCGGGTATGGCGAGGGTTCGTTGCGGGCAATCTCTGGACGAGGAGCCATCAGACGCCAGCGGACGGTCTTGTCCTTGTTCGCAGATCCCAGATTCTCCACCGACCATCCCATCGAACGCAGTGCCGGTGCGGACCGACGCAAGGTCGATGTCACGGACCGAGCCGACCGAGGCCACCCTCGTGGAGCTCGCCACCGATCAGATACTGGCGTGGCCATCGCCAGAATCTCGGCGGCCGATCCCTCGAACTCGTAGACCACCGATTCGGTGACCGCGGCGAGGAAGGGATCGGATGCGATGGTGTCAGCGGCGAGTGTCGCGGACTGCCCGGCGTAGCGAGCCAACCCGGCCGTGCCAATGACCTGATCGACAGCAGCAAGGATTCGGGCGAAGTCGGCCATGCGCGGCGATTCAGCCAGCACTACGGTCGGCAGGATCGAATACACCGTGGCGGCGAGATCGAGCAGACCACCAAGGATGCTCGGGTACACCGTTGCCCACGATTCGGCGAGGTCCGCCTCCGATCGACGTTGCTCGGGAGGTATCCGCTCCAGCGTGACGATCAGTGACCGCTCGGCGAGATCGCCCCGCATCGCGCCCCAGTCGATGCCGTTGACGACGATCACCCTGCGGAACGCCACCACGGACAGGCCAGAGTCGGTGTAGAGAGCTCGTTTCACGTCACCCTCCCCCGTTGCCGCTCGGCACAGTGAATCGGAGAACCAGTCACCGATCGTGGAGATGTTGTCGATGCCGACGACCCAAGATCCCGCGGCCGCGGTGACCCACGAGTCCATATCGCGAGGCGGTTTACGGACCGGCACCGACGATGGATCAGTCAGTGCTACAACAGTTTTCGTGGTCGTTGTCTTGGCCGTTCCTTGTTCCCCTGCCAGGGCGAGGACCGGATGCGGGACGTCGGGGGCGATGAGTGCAGCGACCATGGCGGCGAGCAACAGTGCTCGGTCGGACTCGGCGACATTGAGCGTGGACCACAGTGCTTCGAGATCTCCGTCACGTGACGGTTCGGGGAAGGGTCCAGTAAGCACGGTGCGACGAAACAGGACCGGGACGTCGAGGTTTCCGTACTCCCACCGTCCACTGCGGTCGATACGGATCACCGATTCGGCCACGTCGCCGACGTCGAGGTAGATAGCTCCGTCCGACTCTGCGACCCGTAGATGATTCGACGCTGGCTCGGCTTCGCAGCTTTCGCCTTCGAGAACCAACAGTGCATCGGCGAGGGCCTGTTGCGGCGCCGCGCGCTCGAACGTCCTGAAATACTCGCGAGAGAGTTCAGCACGTAGACCCGCCTTGCCGCCCCGAAGCGACCGTGCGACGTGGCCGCCGGACTTCGCGATTGCGTACGGGTCACCCTCCGGTGTCACACCGAGGGTGTAGCGGGCCATCGCCAGCTCCACGAGCTGAGTTGCAGCACTCTTACGCTCGGTCTTTTCTTCCGCAGGCTCGGCAACCGCGACGCAGTTCTTCACGGCAGCTCGGATGACGACGAGCTCCGAAGCATCGAGGCCGGCAGCAACGTGGTCAGCGAGGTCCTTACCCACGGCAGACTCGGCGATCGTCACACCCGCTTTGCCGTCGAGCAGTTCGGCGATCTGCTCGGCGTGCTTGCGACCCGGTTCGTCCTTGTCTGCGACGATCACCACGGTCTTGCCGTGCAGCGGCGTCAGGTCGACCAGGTGGGCCTTGCCTGCGCCCATCGGTGTGCACGTTGCAACGAGCCCGATCGACTCGGCGGCGAACACGTCCTTCTCCCCTTCCACGACATAGACCGCGGTTGCCTTGGCGAGCCGATCCGAGCGAAACAAGCTCGTACCCTTGGTGTTTCCCGCTTGTCGAAACTTCTTCTCAGGGCTGCGGTACACCTGGCGGCCGTCGGGGTAGTCGTAGCGCGCACCCTTGGGTTCGTCGAACAGATCACGTGGTGCGAGATTCAGCGCGTCGAGAACCTGATCGGTGGGGTCAGAGTGCGAGTAGATCAACACTTGCCCTGCGATGCCCGTGATGGTCACCGACCGATCTGCAGTTGAATGATTCGGCGCCTGCGCAGCGGCTCTGCCATGCCCTTTGTCGTCGACTATCAATCCGGCATCGCGGAAAGTTTCAACGACGCGCTCGTATGCCTTCATGCGACACCTGCCTCGGACTGGGCGTGGCGGGCGCATACGGGCCCGAGATGGCGCTTCACCGAGGATGGCGCAACGAGCCACGTTCCGCAGCGTTCGCACTGCACGGCGAGGCGGAAGCCACCTTGGGCGAGTGCGGCCCTGAGCAGCTTGTCGGCCGGATCTCGGAGCATCTCGAGGTGATCGTCGAGTCGATCGTTAACAGGTTCTTGCTCGGTAGAATCGGGTTGTGTGGTCATGCGTGACCGCTTTCTGGTGAGTGGGCCGGGCCGGTGAGGTTGAGAAACTTCACCGGCCCGACTGCGTTCGGAAAGGATTCGTTGCACCGGGCCCTTACGTGAACGCCATCAGCTGCCGATTGACCACCGCCGGAAGTCGAGCGCAATCCACAGAAAAGACTGTCCCGCAAGCAGAATGGCGAGTACGAACTCGGTAACCGTCATCCCAGTGTCTTACTCGCGTGGTCGCGGGATTCGATGAGCTTTGCCCTGAAATTGAGCTGAGGCGCGAGCTGGTCGAGTACCTCGAGCACAGGGCCGAGTACGTTCCGGGCGATGAGCGACAGTGCCGACGCCGAGACATAGCCCATCGAGTCGGAGTCGAGCTTGGCGATCCACGCGATCGAGACAGCGTCGACGGCGTCATCGTCACCGGCCGCGGCGGCCATGTCGTACATCATCAACGTGGCGTCGGACTGGATTCGGTCGATGTCAGCGATACCGCGGGGTGTCCCGTCACCGTTGACGATCATTGCGTGACTAGGGGTCTCGTTCATTGCAGTGCCTCTCGTACGGTGGCAGCGCTACGGATCTCGGTCTCGTCGCGTGCGAGCTGCCTGCTCTGGTGTGCTGTCTGCTCGCGGATAGCGCCTTGGAGCTGGTCGACGAAGCGGTGGGCTTCGTCGACGTCCCGGACCATGAAGGTGACGTCGTAGCCGATTCGGATGACGATGCAATCGTGTGCCGGCATAAAACTCACGCGGGGCTCGGCCGCGTCGAACATCACTTGGCCGTCCATCAGACACCACAGAGTTCGTCGAGGGCGCCGCGCCGCAAGGTGGGCCTGGCGTCGAGTTCGTCCACCACGAACTGTTCGATCTCCTCACGAGAGCGTCCGTCGAGGCGCATTGCCCTCGCTGCAACCGAGACCTGGAATGCCAGCATGAAGCTGGGCTGATCCTCGACAGGAATACCAGCGAATGTAGAAGCGTCGTCGGGGTCGTATCCCCACAGAATGAAGACTGCGAAGAGGTTGAAGGGCAGGTGAGCTATCGTGGTCATCAGTTCGTTTCCTTCGTGAGAGCTGGATTCGGGTGTTTCGCCCCCGATGCCCCTTGCCGGGCATCGGGGGTGTTTTCGTTCGAGGTCTGAGTGAGCGCTCGGTAATCCGCGACGATCTCGACGACCGTTTTCAGGAAGTCCGAGACGTGCTCGGGCAGCACCGTTAGATCGTTGAAAGCCGCGCCGCCGTCCTGATCGGAGCAGTCGAGTTGGATTCGAGGCGCGTCCTGCCATGCTTCGGTGCCGTCTTTGCCCTGGTAACGGGTGACCTCAGCCTCGAACGGGCCATGCTCCACACGCGCAAGCACCGTGTTCTCGCCACCGTCTGGATGCAGCCGAGCGATTACCTCGGCCGCGCTCAGCGTGTCCGGCAGTACGGACATCAGACCGCCACTGGACGATCGTCGGTGCGCTGGAACGTGTTCGCCTCGACGTAGGCGCGGAGATCGTCCCAGCGGTATAACACTCGACGCGGTCCGTGCTTGACGAACTTTGGACCGCGGCCCAGGTAGCGATCCTGGTTGAGACTCTTGGTAGTTGTGCGCAAGAACTCGGCGGCCTCTTGGGGCGTCGCCAGGGGTGACTGATTAAAAGAGGTCACGATCTTCCCTTCGTTCGAATGATGCAGTTTATCGGTCGGATGATGCTCAATACCTGTTAAGTCTTACCCGATCAATTGGAAACCTGCAAGCACTGACCTAGAATCTGCATCATGGCGACAAGGCGGGTAGCACTAGGTCCGACCGGTGAAACAGTTCGGGCAAACATGGCGGATGTCAGGAAGCGGCAGGGGCTTACCCTCCGAGATCTCGCAGATCGACTTCAGAACACAGATCGCCCGCTGGCGCATAACACCATCAGCGAGATCGAACGCGGTGCGAGACGGGTCGACGTAGACGATCTGGTTGCCATCGCGGGAGCACTCCGCGTGGCACCGAACCTACTGTTAATGCCGCGAACGGAATCCGGTGACACCGTTGTGACTGCCACAACTCGCCCCGAAATTTCGGCCCGCGAATACTGGTTCTTCCTCGAAGGTATGCGCCCACTGGACGTGGAAACGCTCACCCGGACAGAGGCATTCGACTTTGCTCTGCGGTCGTTGCCTGCATTCTTACCACTTCACACTTCCATGCTTCAGCGATCGAGCAACGAATCCCCGTTGCTCGTCAGACGCCGAATGCAGAGCGATGGTCTATCTGTTGAACTCGAAGCCGGTGTGAGCTCTCAAAGCATCTTCGTGGCCGGCTCAGGTCCAGTGCCGGAGATCGACTCGAATCGCATTCACTAGATGGCCACCGTCGAGAGCTACGTGACCGCGGCCGGAAAGCGTTGGCGCGTCCGGTATCGCACACCTGAGCGTCGATCGACCCAGAAACGCGGGTTTGCGTCCAAACGTTTGGCTCAGGACTTCGCCGCAACCGTCGAAGTCGAGATGATGCGCGGCGAGTACGTACCGCCGAAACTTGGCCGAATCACCGTAGGCGAATTTGGTCCAAATTGGCTGCAACGCAAAGAGTCTGATCTCAAGCCGTCAGCATTCAAGTCCATCGAGACGGCATGGCGTGTCCACGTGCAGCCGCGGTGGGGAGCAGTGCAAATTGCCGACATCACGCTCGATTCGGTCGAGCGATGGATCGGGGATCTCGGTCGAGCTGGCAAGGGCGCGACGGTCATCATCCGCGCCTACGGTGTTCTCGCTGGCGTGCTCGACTCAGCTGTGAAGGCGAAGCGACTGGCGAAGAATCCCGCACGCGGCGTCGAGAATCTGCCACGCAAACAACGTAAGACCCACGTGTATCTCTCACACGACGACGTCGAGCTGCTCGCGACGGCAGCTGGTCAGCACCGGGTGCTCGTGCTCGTCCTGTCGTACTGCGGTGTGCGATGGGGTGAGGCGATCGGCCTACGTGTTCGTCATCTCGATCTACTCCGGAGGCGTTTGAACGTCGTCGACAACGCGGTTCAGGTCGAGCAGCAGATTCACGTCGGGACTCCGAAGTCGCACAAGTCGCGTGCGGTACCGGTGCCGGCCTTTCTCGTCGACGAGCTGGCGCAGGCATGCGAGGGCAAAGGCCGTGACGAGCTGGTGTTCTCCGGCCGTGGTGGCGAGTACCTCCGACGCTCGGTCAGCTCGACGGGATGGTTCACGCGGGCCGTAGCCAAATCGGGGGTACCTCGGCTCACTCCGCACGACCTTCGGCACACCGCGGCAAGCCTGGCCATCAGTGCGGGTGTGAACGTCAAAGCCCTGCAGCGGATGCTGGGGCACGCGTCGGCGGCGATGACGCTCGACGTGTACGCGGACCTGTTCGACGATGATCTCGACGCCGTTGCGACCGCCCTCGATCGCGCTGTTTCCTCACGGAATGTGGCCAAAGTGTGGCCAGAAGGCACGCCGGCCGTCGTGATCTTGGCAGACAAAAGGCCCTGACCTGCACCGACTGGCGAGATCAGGGCCTCTGCCCATGGCGGAAGCGGAGGGATTTGAACCCCCGGACGCTTTTACACGTCTCTCGCTTTCAAGGCGAGTGCATTGGGCCGCTCTGCCACGCTTCCGTAGAAGATACTAAACGCCCCGTGCGCCGCGGGGCGAATCGCGGTCGGTCAGCGCGCCTGTACCTCCGACTCCTCCATCGCTGCGTCTACCTCCTCGAAGATGTCGCCGAGTACCGTCAGCTGCCGCCGTGTCAGCAGATCGACCAGATGCTTCCGGACGCTCGACACATGTGTCGGAGCCGCTTCAGCGAGCCTTCGGGCGCCTTCGTCGGTGATGACGGCGAGCACGCCTCTGCCGTCGTCGGCGCAGGTGTTCCGCGAGACCATCCCGTCGCCTTCCATGCGGCGAATCTGGTGCGTCAACCGGCTACGCGAGGACAGGACGCCGTCGGCGAGATCGCTCATACGTAGCGATCCGTCCGGTGATTCGGACAGCATCACCAAAATCCGGTACTCCGCCATCGTCAGGCCATGTGCGTCCTGCAAATCCTTGTTGAGTACCCCCATCAATCGTTGGCCGCCGTCTACATAGGCGCGCCACGCTCTCATTTCCGCAGCATCGAGCCACTGCGGGTCCCCCCCTGGACCAAAGGATCTTTCGGCCGTCACCCGACCATATTAGGCAAGGACTGCTACCGGTTAGTAGATCCCTGCCACCGATGTCCGATTTGTCCTGACAATACTTGCCGAAAACGTGCCGGGATTTACACTCCGCTGGGACGTTGAATGTGACTACAGCGCCGCGCCTAGGCTGGAAGCCATGCACGCAATCACACTGACCGAGTTCGGGTCCCCCGACGTCATGGCGTGGACCGAGGTCCCAGATCCGCGCGCGGGCCGTGGCCAAGTCGTCGTCGACGTCGCTGCCACCGCGATCAACCGTGCCGATCTCATGCAGCGGCAAGGCAACTACCCACCGCCTCCCGGCGCGAGCGAAATCATGGGGCTCGAATGTTCGGGCGTGATTTCCGAGCTCGGCGAGGGCGTACACGACTGGAAGGTCGGCGACCGAGTATGCGCACTCCTCGCGGGGGGCGGATATGCCGAGCAGGTCGTCGTGCCGTCGACCCAGTTGTTCCCCATTCCCGGTGAACTCGATCTGCACGCAGCTGCGGCACTTCCCGAGGTGGCATCGACTGTGTGGTCGAATCTCGTCATGTACGGCGGCATGCGATCCGGACAGGTCCTGTTGATCCACGGCGGCGGCAGCGGCATCGGCACGCACGCCATTCAGGTGGCAAAGGCGTTCGGCGTCACCGTCGCAGTCACAGCCGGCTCGACGTACAAACTCGACTTCTGTAGGACGCTCGGTGCGGACATCACCATCGACTACAAGAACCAGGACTTCGTCGAGGTGTTGCGGTCCGAGACCGACGGCCACGGCGCCGATCTGATACTCGACAACATGGGCGCAAAGTACCTGCAGCCCAACGTGAATGCGCTCGCAATGGACGGCACGCTCATCACGATCGGCATGCAGGGCGGCGTCAAGGGTGAGTTGAACTTCGGCGCGCTACTCGGCAAACGCGGAACCGTCCACGCCGCTGGGTTACGCGGTAGACCCGAAACCGGTCCCTCGAGTAAAGCGAACATCGTCTCGGACATGACCGCTCGCCTGTGGCCGATGATCAGCGAAGGACGGATCAGTCCTGTCATCCACGCCGAAATCCCGATTACCGATGCGGCACAGGGACATCGAATGCTCGACGCCGAAGACACCATCGGCAAGGTGATCCTGCGAGTGCAGTAATCGTGCAGTAGATGGCCCGGCGGTACCTACCTCGTGCCGTCCTGGCGTCTACGCCAGCTTGGACAATGCTTCGACGAACTGATCGATCTCGTATCGCGTCGTATACGGAGCGAGCCCGATGGTGACGGCACCACCCTCGTCGTTGACACCCAACGCATCGAGCAACCGGCTTCCGCTGTGGATTCCGCTCACCGTTCCGATCCGGGCCTGAGCGAGATGCTCGGCAACCTTGTCGGCAGAGGTTCCCGAGACTGTGAAGCTGAGCGTGGGAATGCGACTCGGCGAGTCGCCGAGGACCATCACATGATCGAGCGTTGCCAGTCGCCGAATCAAATAGTCGAACAGTTTGTCGTGGTAATCCTGCAGCGAACCGATGGACAGCTGAAGGCGTTCGCGTCGCGTCCCGGTGGCCCCCTCGTCGAGATTGGCGAGATAGTCGATGGAGGAGACGACACCGGCGAGCAATGCGTATTGATGCCCACTGACCTCCAACCGCTCGGCGCCCTTCGCAAACGGGTCGAGCGACATCGACGGTATGCGGTCGATCAAGCTGGGATCACGAAACACGAGCGCACCGACCTGAGGCCCGCCCCACGCGGAAGCGTTGACGGCGAGCACGTCGGCCCCGAGTTCTTCGATATCGACGTGGGCGTACGGCGCCGCACCTGCAGCATCTACGACGATGAGGCCGCCGACGGCGTGGACACGATCGGCCGCGACGCGGACGTTGGGAGCCGAGCCGACGATCGGTGACGCAGCGGTGACAGCTACGAGACGGGTACTGGAGGTGATGAGCTCCTCGAACTGCCAGCTGGGCAGCTCACAGGTGTCGATCTCGACCTCGGCCCAGCTCACACGTGCGCCGTGGCGATTGGCGATGCGCAGCCATGGCGCAACGTTCGCTTCCTCGTCGAGCCGGGAGAGAACCAGGCCGGTCCCGAGCCCGAGGCGGGTCGACAGCGACTCCGCCAGCCACGCCAGCATCGTTCCGCGATCGGGCCCGAGCACTACCCCTGCCGGATCACCGCCGACGAGGTCGGCGATGGCCTGCCTGGCCGCTTCGAGGAGCCCGGCGCTACGACGGGAGGACATGTGTCCGGAGTTGTGATTCGGCGCACTTCCACGAAACGCCGTCGATACCGCGGTCGACACACGATCGGGGATCTGCATCCCGTTTTGTGGGTCGAGGTGAATCCAACCGTCGCCCAGTGAGGGAATCGACCCTCTGACACGTGCGACGTCGTACCCCATGCCGGACACTCTAAGCGTCGATTTCGTGAGCGTGTTTTCCACATCCCTTATTCGCATCCGCCGCCCTGTCGACTCGCACGGTTGTTTCCCCCGATCCCGCCCCACAAACAGGATAGTTGGACCCGCTCGTCGCGCAATCCCTGGCAACGCGCAAGGATAGCGTTATGACGCAATCGGACTCGAACTCGAATCCCGAAGCCGGTGACCATGTCGTCGTGATCGGCCCCAACGGAGAGCCTCTCGCACTGAGCCGCGCGGAGGCAACCGCTGCGGCTGCACGAGCAGCGGGAAGCAGCCCGCATCGGCCCGCCGATCCGGGCGACGCCGACCAACCTCTATCGGACATGGTCGAGCAACCCGCCAAGGTCATGCGGATCGGCACCATGATCAAACAGTTGCTCGAGGAAGTGCGCCTCGCGCCCCTCGACGACGCCAGCCGAACCCGACTCAAAGACATCCACCAGTCGTCGATTCGTGAGCTCGAGCAGGGATTGGCACCCGAACTCCGCGACGAACTCGAACGCCTGGCACTGCCCTTCGGGGAGGACGCCATTCCCTCCGACGCCGAACTGCGCATCGCACAGGCCCAGCTCGTCGGGTGGCTCGAAGGTCTCTTCCATGGAATTCAGACGGCACTGTTCGCGCAACAGATGGCCGCGCGCGCCCAGCTCGAGCAGATGCGCCAGGGCGCATTACCGGCCGGGGGAATGCTCAGCCCTGGCGTCGGCGGCCCTGGTGGCGGAGGCGGTACCGGTCAGTACCTGTAAACGGGTAGGGTCGACCGTCGTGTCGGCCCCACCGAAGAATTCCGAGAGCGAAGCAGGAGAACGCGTGCCCGTTCCTGTTTCGGACTCACAGACGTTCAAGCGCGCTTTCGGCGATCTGACGACGGGATTCAGCCAACGCGAACTGTGGCTGCATCTCGGTTGGCAGGACATCAAGCAGCGCTACCGCCGCTCGGTGATCGGACCCTTCTGGATCACTATCGCCACCGGCGTCCAAGCCGTCGCGATGGGCTTGTTGTATTCGGTACTTCTCGACGTCGACCTGAAGACCTTCCTGCCGCACGTCACTGTCGGCCTCATCATCTGGGGTCTGATCAGTGCGTCGATCCTCGAAGGTGCCGATGTGTTCGTCGCGAACGAGGGGCTGATCAAACAACTGCCCAGCGCGTTGAGTGTGCACATCTATCGGCTGGTGTGGCGTCAACTGCTGCTGCTGGGCCACAACCTGCTGATCTACGTGATCATCATCGCCGTGTTCTTCCCGCCGAACGGTTTCCATTGGTCGGATCTGGCTGCAATTCCGGCTCTCGTATTGATCTCGCTGAACGCGCTGTGGGTGGCCATTCTGTTCGGCATCGTCTCCACCCGCTACCGCGACATCGCGCCGATTCTGGGCAGCATGGTGACGCTGTTGTTCTTCATGACTCCGATCGTGTGGACCACAGCAGGCCTCGAGTCGATGGGCGGCGACGCTGCCAAACGCGCCAAATTGGTCGAGCTCAACCCGCTCTTTCACTATCTCGACATCATCCGGGCACCCATGCTCGGCGAAACTCAGGAGCTGTACCACTGGTACATCGTGATCGCGTTCACGATTGTCGGCTGGCTGCTCGCCATCTTCGCGCTCAAGAAGTACCGGGCCCGCGTGCCCTACTGGGTTTAGGGGTCTGAAACTTTGTCTGTCAGCATCAGCACGCACGACGCTTGCGTCGACTTCCCCATCTTCGACGCCAAGACGCGTTCGTTGAAGAAGGCGTTCCTCGGCAAGGCCGGTGGATCCATCGATCGGAACTCCTCCGACGTGGTCGTGGTCGAGGCGCTCAAGAACATCACGATGAACCTCAAAGACGGGGACCGCATCGGGCTCGTCGGACACAACGGTGCAGGAAAGTCGACGCTACTGCGGCTGCTGTCCGGCATCTACGAGCCCACCCGGGGCAGTGCCTCGATCCGCGGCCGCGTCGCGCCGGTGTTCGATCTGGGGGTCGGAATGGACCCCGAGATCTCCGGCTACGAGAACATCATCATCCGCGGATTGTTCCTCGGCCAGACACGCAAGCAGATGCTCGCGAAAATGGACGAGATCGCTGATTTCACCGAGCTCGGCGAGTACCTCGACATGCCACTACGGACATACTCGACGGGTATGCGGGTGCGCGTCGCGATGGGCGTCGTCACCAGCATCGACCCAGAGATTCTGCTGCTCGACGAGGGTATCGGTGCCGTCGATGCCGAGTTCATGAAGAAGGCCCGTATCCGCCTTCAGGAGCTGGTGAAGCGCTCCGGAATTCTGGTGTTCGCCAGCCACTCCAACGAATTCCTGGCCCAGCTGTGCGATCGCGCGATGTGGATCGATCACGGGGAGATCCGTCAGGAAGGCGGAATCGAGGACGTCGTCCGGGCCTACGAGGGCGAAGATGCAGGCGATCACGTCGCAACGATTCTGAAGGAACTCGAGCGCGACAGTGCCTGAGAAAATTGTCGGGGTGATCGTCACGCACAAGCGTCGTGAGCTCCTAGCCCTGTCGCTGGACGTCGTGGCGCATCAGAGCCGACCGCTCGATCATCTCGTCGTCGTCGACAATGCGCACGAGGACGCGGTCCGCACACTCGTCGAGTCGGCAGACATCCCGACCACCTATCTTGGGTCACATCACAATCTCGGTGGAGCCGGCGGCTTCGCACTCGGCATTCTCTACGCGCTGTCCCTCGGGGCCGATTGGGTCTTCCTCGCCGACGACGACGGCAGGCCCGAGGGTCCCGACGTCCTGGCGACGCTCTACGCCTGTGCACAGAAGCACGGCCTCGACGAGGTCTCCCCCGTCGTCTGCGACATCGACGATCCCGATCGGCTGGCGTTTCCGTTGCGCCGCGGAACCTCGTGGCGACGCCTTCGTTCGGAATTGATCGACCCGCAGAATCCCGAAGACGATCTACTCGAAGGGATCGCTTCGCTGTTCAACGGCGCACTGTTCAAGGCGTCGACCATCGATGCGGTGGGTGTACCGGATCTGCGACTGTTTGTCCGCGGCGACGAGGTCGAAGTGCATCGACGGCTGCAGCGGTCGGGCTTGAAGTTCGGTACCTGCTTGACGACGGCGTATGTGCACCCCAACGGTGCCGCAGAATTCAAGCCGATCCTCGGCGGACGTATGCATACGCAGTATCCGGACGATGCGACGAAGCGGTACTTCACGTACCGAAATCGCGGATATCTGATGTCGCAGCCCGGAATGCGAAAGCTGCTGCCGCAGGAATGGATTCGGTTCGGTTGGTATTTCCTTGTGACGACTCACAACCCGAAGGGGCTCGCCGAGTGGCTGCGGCTCAGGCGGCTCGGCCGGCGGGAGCATTTCCGGCGGTAAGTCGGTGGCCCTGGTCATGTGACATAGGGCCGTCCTCGGCTACCGTGTGCGCATGACGGAACCTCGGAAGCTGACGGATCGACTTCGGCATTCGGCACGCGAGAAAATACAGCGGGCAATCGGCGAAGTTCTCGACAAGCAGACGGCCCAATTGGCCGAGCAGACGGGCGATCAGCAAGCCAAGCTTCTCGAGATCCTCGACCGTCAACGCCGAGAGATCGACGATCTCCACGCGTTCATTCGCGGCCTGGAAATGCGTATGCGTCGCGACATCCCGTACGCGTCCGACGTCGAGGCAGCGGCGCAGAGCGCCGAGTTCGCCGAGGAGGTCATGCCCAAAGCGCCGACCTTCCTCCGTCCGCACGCAACGCTCCGCTTCGCGCTCGGTGAAGTGTCCGTCCCCGGCATGGCACTCGAATTCGGGGTAGCCAGCGGCACCACCCTGGAAATCATCGCCGAGGAGTCGGCGTCGAAGAAGGACGTGACGATCGTCGCCGGCTTCGATGTCTTCTCAGGGTTGCCCGAAACCTGGCGCAGCGGATTCCCGAAAGGCCTGTTCGAGCAGGAGAACCTGCCCCAGGTCCCCGGTGCCGAAATCGTGCCCGGCCTGTTCGAGGAATCGCTGCCCGAGTTCTTGAAGCACCATGACGACAACCTGGCGTTCCTACACCTCGACGCGGACCTGTACTCGTCGACGATCACGGTGCTCGACCTGGTCGCCGACCGACTCGTCGTCGGGACCGTCATCGCCTTCGACGAGTACTTCAACTTCCCGGGCTGGCGTAATCACGAATACCGCGCGTGGACCGAGTTCGTCGCACGCACGGGTACCGAATTCGATTACCTCGGCTACACCGCGGACAACGAGCAGGTGGTCGTGCGGATCAGGCGAGCGCCGTCACTGTAGGCGATTGGAGGCCGGGTCAGGCCTGCGAAATGCGTACGAGGTTTCCTGCCGGGTCACGGACGGCGGCGTCACGGACGCCCCACGGCTGACTCGCGGGTTCCTGCAGGATTTCGGCGTTACCCGCTGCCCGCACCTTTTCGAACGTCGCATCGAGGTTGTCGGTACGGAACAACACGCCGGGAAGCTCGCCCTTCGCCAGTAGAGCCGCCAACTCGTCGCCGAGTTCCACCGATCGACCGGCATGAGGCTGCGACAGGACTATCTCGATTTCGGGCTGCTCGGCAGGGGTCAAGGTGATCCAACGGAACCCGTCGTTGGCAACCTCGTTCTTCACCTCCAACCCGAGGGTGTCGCGATAGAACAGCAGCGCGGCGTCGGGATCGTCGACGAGGACATGTACGTGGCTCAATGAGACTGTCATGTCTGCAAATCTAGAACTCCGGGACGACCTGTGCTTCTTCGATCCTGCTCGGTTGTGCCCGAGTCCGACGCGGGCGTCCCAGCACCATGGCAGAGCAACTGGGCACCACCCGACTGTCGTCGTGATCGCGTGACCGATATGCGCTCGGTGTCTCACCCACGACCTCGGTGAAGCGAGCACTGAAAGAACCGAGGCTGGTACAGCCGACGGCGAAGCACGCCTCGGTCACACTCGTGTCTCCGCGACGCAGAAGCGCCTTGGCACGCTCGATACGCCGTGTCATCAAATGGGCATAGGGCGTCTCACCGTAGGCATCGCGGAACCGGCGACTGAAATGAGCCGTCGACATGTACGCCGCGCGAGCCAGCGTCGGGACGTCGAGAGGACTCGCGTACTCGCGATCCATCAGATCGCGGGCACGACGAAGATGACGAAGTTCTTCGAGGTCGGCCCCACTCATGAGTGAAATCCTACGCCCGGGTTCAGCTGTAGAGCCGTGCCCAGTTCTCGCGACTCGTCAGTTGCGGAGCGGCTCGCCGGTACTCCGACTGTGTTTCCGCTGCCTCCTGGCGGAATCGCGCGAGCAACTTCGCTGCGCGAGCCGACAGCTCGGATGCTTTTTCCTTGTCGCGCTTACGGATCCGGACACCAGACTGCGATGCGTCGGTGACCACCGCATGATCGAACAGTGATACGTGCCACCAATGGGCTTCGGCTGCAGGGATACTCGCAATTCCTGGAATAGTGCGACCAAGCCATTGAAACGCTGCCCGCTTGCCGAGCACGAGATCGATACGATTCTTCTTCGGTTCGAACCCGGCATGACGTGTCACCAGATCCGACGATCGAATGCCGGGCATGTCGGATGCCGGGTGCTTGACGGTTTCGGGGAATTGCCCACGCTCGGCTCGGATGGACTTCAGGACGGCCATTCCACCGTCCTCGAGAATCTTGGGTCCCTCGAGAAAATCCTCGATTCCACGAATCATCGTGAACGCCAGACCGTATTGCATCGAGACCAGGTACTGAGCGATATCACGCGCCATCTGCCGGCTCAACGATCTCGCATCGAAATCACTATGCAACGCAGCAACGATCAGAGAGTTGCGGACACTGAAGTATTTCGCCCAGTCATCGCGGTCTTTCCAGTGAAAGTCTGCGTGCCAGACACCGGCATTCGGGAGCGTGACGGTAACAAATCCGTTCGCACGTGCCCGAATTCCGTATTCGATGTCGTCCCATTGGAAGAAGAGCGGAAGCGGAAGCCCGATTTGCGCGATGACCTCGGCGGGGATCAAGCACGACCACCACGCGTTGTAACCGGCGTCGACCCGCTTGCTCTGCTGACGCTTCTTCTTCAGAAGATTGGCGTCGTGCTTCGAGCCTGCCGCCCATCGACCGGCCCTCAGCTTCGACAGGTCCGCTTCTTCGGCGCTGACGTGCAAGTGCTCGGGGTTCATCAGGTACAGCATCTGCGCGCCGACCAGAGTCGGCTCGACGGTGACGTTGGCGAACGCGTTCATCCGCAGGACCGTTTCGGGTTCACAGAGAATGTCATCGTCCATCAAGATCAGATTTGCGTGCTCGTTGATGGCTGAGACCTCGAACATGCCGCGGGTGAATCCGCCGGCGCCGCCCAAGTTCGGTTGCCGGATGTAGACCAGTTTGTCTCCGAGACGGGAGGCAACGTCGGTGAACAGTTCGCGATCCGATACATGATCGGTGCCCTGGTCCACGACATACACCGCGTCGATTCCAGCGACCATCCCGTCGTCACCGGCGATCGCAGCAACCGTGGCTGCACAGTCGTCAGCGCGGTTGAACGTACAGATGGCAATCGCAGCAGGCCGAATCACCGGCGGAGCAGGCACGGTCCATTCGAGATCACGGATGGCCAGTTGCCCGTCGACGGCCGTGAACTCGGCCCACAGCGTGCCGCCGTCTACGAAGGTGTCGAGTGTGGCAGCGAGCGATGTCGTCCCAGAGCCTTCGAGGACGCGAGTGCTCAGAGTCCGAGCGTTCCCCGCCGAGTCGGACGCGCGGAGAAGCACCGTGGCATTGCTGTCGTTCTCGTGTCGGAACTGGAGCTGCACTTCGGTGACCGTGGTCCAACGCTGGAAATAACTAGCAGCGAACCGACCGAAGTAGGTGTCGGTGTCGACCGTCGCACCCTTCTCCAGGTGGACCACAAATCTTTCACGATGCGCGCGCCCTTTGACGATCGTGGCATAGAGATCATCCTTCACCAGCGGGGTGGGGCCGGTGAACAATCCTCGCTGCACCACCAGTCTCGAGGGACTCTCGTGCTCGGTGAGGGCCTTACGCACCGCGACAGTGCTCCCATCCACAGGCGCAACCGACGCAGGCTTTTCCATAATGCTCCCACTACTTCCCACAACTTGGATGTCGAACAATCACTTCGGCGCGAGGCGACTTGGTTCGCAGAGTAACAACCCAACCAAGCAATCCCAGTTCATACAGAGCGCGAAACGCTCCCCCATGTCGGTTTCGCGCCATGTTGATGACGCTTGCGGATTCGGAACAGGCCGAGCCCCATGGACACTACGTCTGCTCTGGAGACGCGTGTCCCGTGGCTGTCATGGTCCTCGCTGAGTCGGACCGGAACCTCCTGCGGGCGAATGTCGAGCTTTTCGACCAGATAGACCAATTCCGTCGTGAACAGAAAGCCAGGCTCCACGATGTCCGAGGCAAGGCCTCTGATCAAATCCCCGTCGACGAGTACGGTGCCCTGCGGATCACCCGTGCGCATGCCCAGCACAATCCGCCGTAGCGATGCGAATCCCCAGGTGAGGACACCGCGTAAAGCTCCCCGTTCGACCGAAGATTCGCTATGGGCTTTCGAGCCGACCACGAACGCCGGGAAATGACCGCCGTTCCGTGAGGCGAGTGCGTCCGCGCCGTCCAAGTCGTCGAATCCAAACGGTAGGTCATCCGCCGTCAGCAAGACATGGGCTCCGCGACTCGCCTGAACTCCCACTCGAAGAGCGTTACCCAGGCCCTTTTCGCTTTGCAATACGGTGAACGCCACATCGGTGCCGTCCCATCGCTTTGCCATGCTCGTGCACAAGGCGAAGGTGTTGTCGGTGGACCCATTCTCGACGACGATGATCTCGGCGTTGCCGCCCGAGAGACGGTTCATCAGTCGTCGCGCGGTGTTCTCGATCACCGCGCTGGAATTGTGTGCAGGTATGACAACGGATAAACCGACTGCCTCGGTACTGCCCGTCATCTAGTTCACTCGCCTTTCCAGCGTTCTCACAGGCATCGTATCGCGGGAGCGTCCGGCCATCTCGTAGGCTCTGGCTCCGTGGCCACTCCTGTTATCGCGCCCGATCCATCCCGACGGCGTGTACGACGTCTCCCCGAGTGGTCGATCGCGGCATTCATCGCCGTCGCGGTCGCATTGATCGCGACTGTTCCTCGGTTGATCAACGATCGCTTCTACTACGCCGGCGACATGCTCGAGTCTTTCGTGCCGTCGTGGCACCGTATCGGCACCGAACTGCGCTCCGGGCACTGGCTCGCCATGAACCCCGACGCGTGGGTAGGCGGAAACTATGCGGGTGAGGCCGCATACGGGTTGTACAACCCCGTCAATCTCGTCAACTACGTCCTGACGTCCTACTTCGAGAATCTGTCGGTCGCCGCCTACGTGGTCATGGTCGAGTTCCTGGCCCTGTTCGCGGTCGCGACGTTCTTGTTGTGCCGGGAGTACGGCGCACGTCGCGGTCCAGCGCTTCTGGCCGGACTGACTCTTCCGTTCGGCGGATTCACGCTGTTCTACGAGGCAGGTGGATGGCCCTCCGGCATGATGGCGGTGGCCTGGGTAACCCTTTTCTGGTGGTCGGCGCTGCGGCTTTCCCGCGGACGCACCAACCCCTTCTTCACATTCGTCATCGGCGCTCTGACCGTCAGCATGGGCAACCCCTATGCGGCCCTCGGTGCCGTGATCGTCCTCGCCGGAATCGGGCTGGAGCTTCTCCTCGATCGTCGATTCCGGCGGTTGCTCGTCGTCGTAGCGACAGGTGCGTGCGCGGGGAGTGCGGCGTTGGTCACCTACCTGCCGCTCTTCCTCAGCGTCGAGGTGACGACGCGGGCGGGCAGCACTGGCATCAGCAACGACGCGTTCCTTCAACCTCAGTTCGGCGGGCTGGCCGGGCTGAGCAGTCCTACATACTTTCCCGTCATCATGACGTTCGGCGGGCCGATCGAAGTTCTTCCCTCGTTGTACTTGGGGTGGTTCGTTCTACCTCTGATGCCGTTCATTCGATGGGGCCGGATCAGGGCACTGTTCGCCTCGCCCCGATTCCGAGCGACCTACGGCCGTCGACTGGT
Organism: Rhodococcus sp. H29-C3; assembly: GCF_030063405.1. Taxonomy (NCBI): domain Bacteria; kingdom Bacillati; phylum Actinomycetota; class Actinomycetes; order Mycobacteriales; family Nocardiaceae; genus Rhodococcus; species Rhodococcus sp. H29-C3. The sequence continues at coordinate 317,365 of NZ_JASITC010000002.1, forward strand.
CAGCCTCGCTGCGATCACGGTCGTGTTCCTGCTGTTCACGTTCGGGCCCTCCAACGTCGGGATGTTCCGATGGCCCATTCGATTGGTCGAGTATCTCTATCTGGGGCTGATCGTTGCGTTGTCGCTGTCCATGTCGCTCGGCCTCGCCCGAGACCATGTACGTCGGCGACTGACCCTCTCGGCAGTGACGATTGCAATCGGCTTCTATCTGGCCTTCGCGTCGTCCCCAGCTCTCACCGGACGGCACACCGTCGCAACGGTAATCGTGCTTTTGCTGGCGATCGCGTCGTACTTGTCGTGGCGTCGGTGGAGCACTGGCGGACTGGTCACGGCATTGACACTAGGCACCGTTGTGGTGATGTCTTTTCAGGTCTTCACACTCAGTGTCGACGTAATCGCCGATTCGCGTCAGGATCCGTCCAGTACCGCGCGGCTTTCCGAACAGACCGACCGATACCAGGGCACCGTGTTGCAACTCGCCGAACTCGAGGACACGAATCCGAGCGAGATCACCGACGGTCGCATCCTTTTCGGCAACGAGATACTTGCGTCAACCGTAGATTCGAGTGTCAACTCCTATACCGGGATCGGATTCACCGACTTTCAGAACGCACTGTGCATGGACTACCGCGGCGCAGTGTGCCCCGAGCTGTACGACGCCCTGTGGCAGCCGGTCAACGGCGACATCGACATCCCGCTCGTGGACTACCTACGGGTCGATACCCTTGTCGTTCAAGATGCATTGCGTCCCGAAGTGGCCGCAGCGCCTGCTCCACCGGGCTGGCGTATCACCGAGCGCGACGGCGTCCGTACGGTGATGCAGCGCAACGAGATCAGTCGCCTTCCCGGCACGGTGTCCTACACGTCCCCCGGCGTGCTTGTCGCCGAGGGAGATTCGAGTGCGCAGAGCGAGAGTGTCCGGACGTCGGGCACCGGGGGCGACATTTCGTTCGCCCGCCTGGCTTGGCCCGGATACACCGCGACAATCGATGGCGTCGACATCCCGGCGAACGCAGGGTGGCACGGCCTCTTGGAAGTGACCGTGCCACCTGGTGATCATGAACTGGCTATCTCGTTCGCCCCTCCGCGGCAACGCCTGTCGATCGCTGCGTACGCGCTCGCTGCGGTCGCCGCACTCCTACTGACCGTTGTCGACATTGCCTACCGTCGACGGAAGGTGTCCGTAAGCAAACGAACTCAGGAAGAAGCCGACACCGTCGCCTCGTGAACGGCGCGATGCGCGGGAAGGATCGTGTCTCGTTCGCCAGCGATGTCACCCGTTCCAGCAACCAGTGACAGATAGTGATTGAGCTGGGCGGACAGCGGCTCCTCGCTGTATCGAATGGTGGGAATTTCGATCACTGTCTGTTGTTGGTAGCCGTCCCGGTCCGCCGGCATGTCGTCGGCGATGTGTCGATAGATCGTGATGTCTCGACGCAACAAGTCGATCTCGATCAATCGATCGGTCTCCAGAAGGGAAAGCTGACGGATCTTTCGCTGGCTCACCCTGCTTGCCGAGATCGTCGCCACTGAACCCGACTCGAAACGCAGAACGGCGTCGGCGCAGTCCTCCGCCTGATTGTCACGGGAGGCCGGATGGAAGTACCCGAATTCCCCCTTCACTCGAGTCGGTTCGGAACCGATGAAACCGATGGCCAGGTCGACGTCGTGAATAAGCAGGTCGGTGGCCACACCCGTCGCGATGCGAGAAACGAAAGGTGAATGACGTACCCCGTTCACCTGCCACACTTCCCCGGCGAACTCTCGTGCTGTGCGCACCGCAGGATTGAATCGTTCGAGCAATCCACACATCAGCGGAACGCCCGCAGCAGCGGCTCGTTCGACCAGGTCTGCGCTCTGCTCGTACGTCGTCGCAAGCGGTTTCTCGACCAACACCGGTTTGCCGAGATCCAATATCCGCCCGGCTATGTCGTAGTGCGCCTGCGTAGCCGCCGCCACGACGACAGCGTCGATTCCTTTCAGGTCGTCGAAATCTGCTGCCCACGTCGTGGAAAAACGCTCGGCGACGGCCCGGCCCTGCTCTTCTCGCGGCTCGATGAGGAGCGCAAGCTCACACGATGCCGACTGAGAGATGACTCGGGCGTGCAGCGAGCCCATCTGGCCTGAACCGACCAGGGCGATCCTCGGTAGAGAAGTGCTCATGTCAGACTCCCATTGCTTCGCGCACGGCGGAAACGATCTTGTCGATGTCGGTGCCGGATAGCCGAGCGTGAACCGGGATGCTCAGGCACCGCGCGGCAACCGACGTCGCTACGGGCGTGTCCTCGATGATCACGCGAGGATGCTCGCGATAGCAGTCGTAGTCGTACACCGTCTTGGGATAGTAAATGCCGCTTCCGATTTCGCGTTGCATTAGACGCTCAGCGAGATCGTCTCGGCTGATCGGCGCGTCTTCGGCCACGATGACGGTGAATTGGTGCCACACGTGCCCTCTTCCCGACAGTTCGCTTGGAAGGGTCAAGCCGACAACATCGTTCAATCCGTCTCGCAACAGCTCGGCATTTCTTCGGCGCTGAGCAACCTGCTCCAAATACGTATCCAGCTGCGGCAGAGCAAGACTGGCCTGCAGATCCGTCATACGATAGTTGTGACCGACCATCTCGTACACGTAGCGCGACCGCATGCCTTGATTACGGAGCACTCTGAGCCGATCGGCCACCGCATCGTCGTCGGTCGTGATCATTCCGCCCTCGGCGGTCGTGAGATTCTTCGTCGCATAGAACGAGAAGCAGCCGGTGCCGAAAGTCCCGACGCCCTTTCCATCCAACGTCGCCCCGTGCGCCTGCGCGGCATCCTCGACGACTGCGAGACCGTGCGACTGCGCGAGCGGCATCAACGCACTCATATCGGCCGGTTGACCATAGAGGTGAACGGGCATCAAGACCTTCGTCCGGTCGTTGATCTTGCTCTCGGCGGTCGCCGGATCGAGATTGAAGTCCGATTCGGAGATGTCCGCGAACCTGGCGGTAGCCCCCGATTCGAGAATGGCATTGAGCGTCGCGACGAAAGTGAAGGGTGTGGTGAGCACTTCATCACCCGGCTCGAGATCGCGCACCTGCAGCGCAGCGGTCAGCGCCGTTGTGCCGTTGTTGACGGCCACGGCGTGGCGTGCGCCGACCAACTGGGCGAAGCCGACCTCCAGACGCTTCACCTTCGGTCCCTGGGCGACAATTCCCGATCGCAAGGTGTCCAGCACTTCGCGCTCGACATCCTCCCCGAAAGAGATGCTGGAAACAGAAATCACTAGGCGTCTCCTCGGAAGACTTCGTTCACGACTCGATAGCCGCCGATGTGGACAATCACACAAGGACACTATCGAACCCACCACGCGGTTCTTGCCGCCCTGGCCCCGCGGGTACTGTCCCTGCTGAATGATTGTCGACGAAACAGTGGTTCGACCAGGAGGGCAGTCTCGAGTGTCAGCAAGTTCGGTAGGCAGCAATTGCCAAATCCATGAGACGGCAATCATCGGCGACGGAGTACGAATCGGTGACCGAGTCACGATCGGTCCGTACGCCGTGCTCACGGGCCCCCTGGAGGTGGGAGACGACTGCTGGATCGGCGCGCAGACCGTCCTCGGAGCACCACCCGAAATCTACGGGCATCCTCACTTCGCGTCGTACACCGAGGCCAGCGATGGTTTCGGCGTCACTATCGGACCGCGCACCGTCATTCGCGAACTCACCGCCGTGCACAAAGGTAGCGAACGCCCGACCACGATCGGCTCCGATTCGTTCATCATGAATCGAATATCGGTCGGCCATGACTGCCAGTTGGGCGATGGCACGATCGCTGCGCCGGCCGTGACCTTCGGCGGACATGTGACCTTGGGCGCCGGATGCAACATGGGTATGAACAGCACGATCCATCAGCGGCGCGTGATGGGATCCGGCGCCATGGTCGGCATGGGCGGCATCGCAACCAAGGATGTTCCGCCATTCGCCACCGTCGTGGGAAATCCTGCAGTTCTGCACAGCGCGAATACCGTCGGCATGTCGCGCAAAGGCTATGACTCTGCCGATATCGACGCCATTGCCGCCGCCTATTCCGAAGGCTCCCTGCCGGCGTTCGACGAGCTGAGCGAAACAGCGGCACAGGCATTCGCCTGGTGGAACGGGCTGGTCACCAAACCACTTCTGACCTGACCACCCGCGGGTTCGTCCAGAGAACGGCTGGGCTATTGGTATCGTCGGGATTCGTTACATTGTCGTTGAAAGGGTGAAACCCGGTGAGTTCTATCGAAGAACCGGAATCCACGCCTGCTGACGACGCTCCGAAACGTACGAAACGTACCGTCCTCGCGAACGTCGCCCGCGTCGCGGTCACTCTGGCGATTCTCGTCGCCATCGTCTTCGCAGTGAAATCACAGTGGTCCGAGGTGAAGGACACCATCGACCAGCTGAGCTGGTGGTCACTCATCGCGTCGGCACTGTTCGTGTTTCTCGGAATGGGTGCGGCCGTTCGTGCTTGGCAGCATGCGCTCGGCGCACTGGAGCAGCCGATCCCCGCTTTCGACGCCGCCCGCTGTTATCTGGTCGGCCAACTCGGAAAGTACCTTCCCGGCAGCGTATGGGCCTTCGTTCTCCAGACCGAGCTTGTTCGACGCGCTGGTGTATCTCGCGCAGCAGGCTTCACCGCCGTTCTCGTCACAGTCGGGCTCAGCACGACCTCTGCTCTCGTCGTCGGGTTACTTGGACTGCCGGCGCTGTTTCAGGTCAGCACCGTGGCAGCGGTCGCCGTCATCGTGCTGGTTCCGATAGCACTCGTCTGCGCGTATCCCCCGGTCCTGACGCATCTCGTCAACCTGGCGTTGAAGCTCCTGCGGCGCCCGCCGCTCCACAAGCCGCTGACCATGCGCAAGATCGGCCTGGCTTTGGGATGGTGCGGGGCAAGCTGGATTCTGTACGGAGTCCACTTGTGGATCCTCGCGTCGAGCACTGCCGGTTTTCAAGTCGGTGGACTCATCGAGTGCATCGGGGCTCTCGCCCTCGGAATGTGCGCAGGTGTGTTGGTCATCGTCGTGCCATCGGGAATCGGCGTTCGCGAAGCGGTGATCGTTGCCGCGCTGTCGCCGTTCATGGATGCCGGCGTCGCCCTGGGTCTGGCACTCGCCTCACGTCTGGTGTTCACACTCTGCGAAGTCCTCGCGGGAATAGTAGCGGCACTGGCCGGCTCTCGCGCACTACGAAACATGTTCGTCCACGAGCATTCTCGGGTAGCGCAGCCGATCAAGGCGTAGCTGCCAGTCAAGGTCTAGCTGGGGACTCGGCTTTGGGCGCCCAGACACCGACGAAGCTGCCACACGATACTGCGCGACCTTTCAATCGAGAGCGAATGTCCGACAGGACACCGGATGGGTCCACGATCGGAGCTGTAGGTGCGACCACCGCAGGAACCTCGGATGCACTCGCCAACTGCTCGGGTCCGACGGTTGCGAACAAGACCAGGTACTGACCGTTCTCCTGCATCCGATCCGCCTCCGCCCGTATCCTCTCGCGCGAATCTCCGATCAACTCGATCGGCAGCATCCAATCGAGCGGAAATGGATTGTGCAAATGCAGCGCAGGGTAAACGAACGCATTGTCGGGAAGAATGGCGACATCTTCCGCCGGATAGGCCTCGATGCACTGACGTATCTGCTGAATATAGGCGAACGTACTGGCGTTGGATTCGATCCCGCGCATTTCTGGAATCGCCGTACCCAGATCCGCCACCAGTTCATCGCGTGGGCGGTCACGATACGGATTCTGCGCCTGCTCCACAGTCACGAACCCGGCAACGACGACAGTGACCGTCACCGCAGCAGCAAGAGCGCCGCCCCGTCGAATCCACAAATTCTGTTCCGATACGGTCGGCAGAAGCAGGTTTCGTTTCACCAGGTCGAGCGTCAACAAGACCATGCTCCCCGCCAGGAGCGTCGGTGAGTCGTAACCCCAGGACAGGCTCGCCATCCAGGCCAACAGGAGCAATCCCAGCGGTCGCCACGGAATGGTTCGATGGGAGAGCGCGTCGACGAGAACACACGCGGCAAGCATCCAGAAGAGGGCGATGCCCCACACTCCCGCACGTTCCAGCCTTCCGTGGAAGACGACGAGTAGCACCGTTGCTACAGCCACCGACGCTGGCAATACACTGAGCCACCTGGACCATCGGGCCGGAACACGTTGCGGAAGAACAATAATGAAAACAATGGCCGAGACGAACACCGCGATCGCGATTACAAACGATGACGAAAAACCTGGATCGAAGATGCGTCTGCCCGTGGCGGCGACACCACCGGTCAGTTGCGAAAGCATGTCACCGAAACCGCCGGCCGCAGTGACAACCAACAGATAGGCCAGCGGCGCCGCCAGGAGCACCACGATGTCGATTCCGAGACGCCGAAAACGCGGACGCTTCTTCGAAGCGGGATGCACAAGCAGGACAACGAGACCGACTGCGACTGCAGGAACGAAACTTTGTTTGGTTATCGAGGCGAATCCGAGCGCGAAGAGACCGAACCTATAGAGGAGTGTTCGATCTGTACGTAGTCCGATATCCAATGCCCACCAACCACATACGACGAGAAAGATGCCATCGATGGTGTGCCACGCATTGATCGGGAACAAATGGATGTTGAGAAACACCGCTGCGACAACCATCGATGTCCGCAACAGGCCCCATTGCCTGAGTGGATAATCTGACGTCCACGACGCGAGGACTACGGTCAGGATGATCATCTGAAGTGTTGCAACTGCAATCGATATCAGAAACAACGGGCCTGGTAGCAGTAAATCCAGAACATGCAGATACGCAGACCCCAATGGCCGTGCCGAAATGATGTCGAGATGCGGAATCTCTCCGTGAAGGACCCGCCAGCTTTGAGCTACAACGAAGCCCTGATCAGTCGGATTGAACCCGAACCGCTCGATGCCGAGAGTGATAGCACCGGTGAGAACAATTATCCAGAGTAAATGAAGCGCCATCCTGCGGGTCGACGCATGCTGCAGCACACTCCGACCCCGCAGGACACCACTGTCAGTTCTCAGCGTGCTATTACCGATTCCTTCTCGGCATAACCGGATTCGGTTGCATCCTTCTGCGGACGCCACCACTGCTCGTTCTCGCGGTACCAGTCGACCGTCGCCTTCAGGCCGCTGCGGAAGTCCACGTACTCCGGTGTCCAACCCAATTCGGTTTCAAGCTTGGTCCAGTCGATCGCGTAGCGCAGATCGTGGCCCGGTCGATCGGTGACGAAATCGAATGCGTCGGCGGCCTGTCCGGTTTCCTCGAGGATCGTCTCGAGGACCTCACGGTTGTTCTTCTCCCCGTCGGCGCCGATCAGATACGTTTCGCCCATCGCGCCCTTCTCGATGATCGTCCACACCGCGTGGTTGTGATCGTCGACGTGGATCCAGTCCCGCACGTTGTGCCCGGCGCCGTACAGCTTCGGCCTGGCACCGGACAGAATGTTGGTGATCTGCCGAGGAATGAACTTCTCTACGTGCTGGTACGGGCCGTAATTGTTGGAGCAGTTCGAGATCGTGGCGCGAACCCCGAACGACCGCACCCACGCCCGCACCAGAAGGTCACTCGACGCCTTCGTCGAGGAATACGGGCTCGACGGGTTGTACGGAGTCGACTCGGTGAAACGCGCCGGGTCGTCGAGCTCGAGGTCCCCGTAGACCTCGTCGGTAGAAATGTGGTGGTAGCGGACGTCGTGCTCGCGGACGGCCTGCAGCAGCGTCGTCGTACCGATGACGTTGGTGTGGACGAACGGCCACGGGTTGCTCAAGCTGTTGTCATTGTGCGACTCAGCGGCGAAATGAACCACGAGATCGGTCTCCGCGACAAGCCGGTTCACCAGTTCTGCATCAGCGACGTCACCTTCGACGAAGTCGATCTTGTCTGCCACCGAGTCCAGTGACGAGCGGTTACCCGCATAGGTGAGCGCATCGAGCACCGTCACCTGCGCATCGGGTCGCTCGGCAACGGTCTGATGCACGAAATTGGCACCGATGAACCCGGCGCCACCGGTAACGAGCAGTTTCATAAGGGTGACCATACCGGCCCTACCGCTTTCGAGCCGACCTTGTCGTTGCGTCGTGTTAGCGTGCCGGCGACTTCGGGGGGGAGTGCCATGGGGCTACGCAAAAAACTTCTAGGACTGGCAGTAAGCCTGGTCGTCTTCAACGCACTGCTGTGGGGACTGCCGAAGATCTCGCCTGAAGTGCCGGAGCGATGCGAGGGTGTGACAGCCGCGACGCCGCCACCGGGGACTGCTGCGAAGGCCACCGCGTCTCCCCTCCCACCGGGTTTTCCGTCGATAGAACGGCCGCCCCCGAAGATCGTCGTGCCCGACGGGCAGCCTCAGCCCCTTGCAACCAAGCTCGGGTTGACCTACGAGGTTCCTACCGGCTGGGACGTCTGGCAGACGGGCGTTGCGGGGTGGACCGGCGATGACGGGACATCTGCAAGGTACGGCGCCCTCGGCTTCTACGACAGGACAGACTGTTCGGACGGCGAGCACTCGGAACGCGCGATGACCGGCATAACTGGCCGGCGCACTCTGGATCTGAAGGCGACCGCTTTGGCCGAGGTCGCGAAGGCAGAAATGATCTTTTCGGGTGCTGATGATTCGCAGAAGCCGAACGTGTCGATCAGCGGCCCCGAGAAATTCGTGATCGACAACCAACCCGCTGTTCGATACCGGGCCACGGTGAAAGATATCCCCGAAGCCGAGGAACATTGCGCCTCGGGAGAAGCAACATTCGACGTGGTCGCCACTCCCGGATACGCGACCGCCGAGGTCGTTGTCTTCATAGTCCGAGCGGAACGCGACGTTGACAATGCACTGAGCTATTCCGAGATCGACGACCTGATTTCCACACTTCGAAAGAGCTGACATGACAGAAGGATTCGAGGTTGATACCGCTGAGGTCGCCGGCCTCGGAAGTCTGGCGGACCGTATCGGTCACGGCACCTTGGCGAGCCATCGCTATATCGGCGAACATGCAGGCCTCAGCGGCACCATCCCCGGACAGATTTTACAACGGTTGGCACCGTTCATCACGAACTATCAGGCCAAGAAGATCCCCGTCTTAGGAAGAAGCCTGGCAGATCGAACGGATAGTCGAAATATGCTGGCAAGCTATGGATCTGACCATGAAACTTGTCCGCAACATCGAGGAAGTGGTCGACGATTTCGGGTGGTTCCTGGATGCGATCGCCGATCCCACCGGCCGGATCGGCCGGACCATCGAACAGCATCTGACCCCGCTGACCGACTTTCTGGACAAAGGAAAACCGCAATCGACACCGAAAAGACTGCCGACAGCACCCCACTGATCTTCACTCCCGACGAGAGGTTCTCCGTCGGAGAAGGCTCAGCACCCTGGCAGGACGCATGACCGACGACCCAGCAATGAGTGCTGCTCGAGATCGCGTACTCGACTCGCTGAATCGGCTCGATGCGGCACGTCGGCACGCAGTGAGTGTCACCATCGGGGCATCGACCACGCGTCACGCCGTCACTGCAAAGTTTCTTGCGCGCCTCGCCGAATCGACACATGCGTCGCCGGAGTTGCGTGAGTTTTCTCGGCGAGTTTCAGCGAAAGACACCACTTGGGACCGCCTCGAATTCGACGCAAAACCCATACCCGCCGAGGTGCGCGAACTCCGCGCAGACCTCAGCGTCGATTGGCCGGGAAATTGGCCACTACAGACCGAGGAACAGCCGTTTCGCATCGAATGGCAATGACCGCGGACGCGCGCAGACCTTTCTGATCTGCGAGACTTCCGAATATGCGGGGAATTATTCTGGCGGGCGGTACCGGGTCGCGTCTTCATCCGATCACGATGGGCATCAGCAAGCAGTTGGTGCCGGTGTACGACAAGCCGATGATCTATTACCCACTCTCGACGCTGATCTTGGCCAATATCCGCGATATTCTGATCATCACCACCGAACAGGATTCGCAGCAGTTCCAACGTCTGCTCGGTGACGGCTCCCAGTTCGGCATCAACCTGACATACAAGGTTCAGCACGAGCCGAACGGGCTCGCTCAGGCATTCGTCCTCGGAGCGGACCATATCGGCTCCGACAGTGCCGCTTTGGTGCTCGGCGACAACATCTTCTACGGCCCCGGACTGGGATCGCAACTGGGCAGATTCGGTGACATCGACGGCGGAGCAGTCTTCGCCTACGAGGTGAAGGATCCCAGCGCATACGGCGTCATCGAGTTCGACGCCGCCGGCAAGGCGATCTCGTTGGAAGAGAAGCCGAAAGTCCCGAAGTCGAACTTTTCCGTCCCCGGCCTGTACTTCTACGACAACGACGTACTCGCCATCGCCCGCGATCTGGAGCCATCGGCGCGGGGCGAATACGAGATCACCGACGTCAACCGGCACTACCTCGACGCTGGGCGTCTTGCCGTGGAAGTGTTGCCCCGCGGGACGGCATGGCTCGATACCGGCACCTTCGATTCGCTACTCGATGCTTCCAATTATGTGCGCACCATCGAGCAACGGCAGGGCCTGAAAATTGGTTCACCGGAGGAAGTGTCGTGGCGTCGGGGATTCATCACCGACGATCAACTGCGGGAACGGGCAACAAAGCTGGTCAAATCCGGGTACGGGCAGTATCTGCTCGACCTCGTCGATCGCGGCAAGTAGAGGATTTGTGTAGATGAGTTTTCGTGAATTGAAAATCCCCGGTGCGTTCGAATTCACCCCACGTCAGTTCGGTGACGATCGCGGTGTGTTCTTCGAATGGTTCAAATCCTCGGACTTCGAACAGGCCGTCGGGCGGCCGTTGGAGTTGGCGCAGGCGAACTGCTCGGTCTCTGCAGCCGGGGTGCTGCGCGGTATCCACTTCACCGACACCCCACCCGGCCAGGCGAAATACGTCACCTGCACCAAGGGCGCGTTTCTGGATGTGATCGTCGATCTGCGGGTCGGGTCGCCGACATTCGGGACATGGGACAGTGTGCTGATCGACGACGTCGACCGTCGTGCGGTGTATCTCCCGGAAGGCCTCGGGCATGCGATCTTGTCGCTCGAAGACGGCTCGACGGTAATGTACCTGTGCTCGATCGAGTACGCCCCGAGTCTGGATCGCGACATGAATCCGCTCGATATCGATCTGGCGATCGACTGGCCCACCCTCGCCCGCGACGGCTCCCCACTCGAGTACCAACTCTCCGACAAAGACAAAGCTGCACCCTCACTCGCGCAGGCCATCGACGCCGGATACTTGCCGACCTACACAGCCTGAGCGCAGACGATCAGCGGATCTTGAAGATCACGGTGCGCTGGACGATGAAGTTGATGACCGTCGCGGTCCCTTGGGCGATGACGAACGCTGCGGCGCTGTACAGGATCGTCTCAGGCCAAACATGTCCGAAGACGGTGTACAAAGCGTTCTGCACCCCGAAGGTCGCAGCGTAGAGCGCGACCACAGCAATGAATCGAGCGCGCGAAGGTGCCGCGCGGAACGTCCAACGCCGATTTATCAGGTACGCCACCGTCGTACCCACGATGAATCCGACGGCTTTGGCGATCGACAGTTGGAAGTCGAGGCCGTACTGCAAGGCGATGGTGATGGAGAAGTCGAAGATCGCCGACAGCACTCCCGTCGCCAAGAAGCGGATCACCTGGGTCTTGAGATCCAGGGCGTCGTCGGCGATGTTCTCGGTCAGCGGCAGCTCGACGGGGAGGGGAACGTGGTGCTGGAGTTCCTCGTCTTCGGCTGACCAGTCGTCGGGTTGCGGCACGATCACCCACACTAGCTGTCTCATCGACGAGAGCGCAGCCTGCGAAGCGACCGAGATGACCGAGTACCCTCTAGACCGATGTCCACGACAGCCGACGACGCACTCTTCCCCCTGGAACCACAGGCCGGGAACACTGCGCCGCTACCCACGCAGACCCGCACGCTTTCCGGATGGGGCCGCACCTCGCCGTCCACCGGTGAGGTGCTCTCGACTTCCGACCTGGAGCTCATCGCGAGCGCAGTCAAACAAGTCGCAGAGCAAAACGACAGCAAGCCCTCTCACCTGCGCCGCGGCGTCATTGCGCGTGGCCTTGGCCGCTCGTACGGCGACAATGCGCAGAACTCGGGCGGCCTCGTCATCGACATGACGGCGCTCACCGGCATCCACAGCATCGACGCTGGAACTCGTATCGTCGACGTGGACGGCGGCGTCAGTCTCGACCAGCTGATGCGCGCAGCACTGCCCTTCGGCCTGTGGGTTCCGGTGTTGCCGGGGACGCGTCAGGTCACCATCGGTGGCGCGATCGGCACGGATATCCACGGTAAGAACCATCACAGTGCCGGTAGCTTCGGCAACCATGTGCGCTCGATGGAGCTCCTCACCGCTGATGGACAGATCCGGCACCTCACCCCGACAGGAAAAAGTGCCAAGCTGTTCTGGGCCACTGTCGGTGGCAACGGCCTCACCGGGATCATCCTGCGGGCGACCATCGAGATGACGCCGACCGAGACGGCCTATTTCATCGCCGACGGTGACGTCACCCGGAACCTCGACGAAACCATCGCCCTGCACAGTGATGGCAGCGAGAACAACTACGACTACTCGAGCGCCTGGTTCGACGCCATCGCCGCCCCGCCGAAGCTCGGCCGTGCCGCCGTGTCGCGTGGGTCCTTGGCGAGGCTCGATCAGCTGCCCGAGAAACTGCAGAAGGATCCGCTTCGATTCAACGCGAAGCCGCTGCTGACGTTCCCCGATGTGTTCCCCAACGGGCTGGCCAACAAGTTCACGCTCGGCGCGGTCGGTCAGGCGTGGTACCTCAAAGCAGGTAATTACCGGAACAAGGTTCAGAACCTCACGGCGTTCTACCACCCGCTCGACATGTTCGGTGAGTGGAATCGTGCATACGGTTCGAACGGGTTCCTGCAGTACCAGTTCGTGGTGCCGCCGGAGGCTGTCGACGAGTTCAAGAAGATCATCGTCGACATTCAGAAGTCGGGGCACTACTCCTTCCTCAACGTCTTCAAGCTGTTCGGTCCGGGAAACAAAGCGCCACTGAGCTTCCCGATCCCAGGCTGGAACATCTGCGTCGATTTTCCGATCAAGGCAGGCTTGGGCGAGTTCGTTCGAGAACTCGACAAGCGCGTCCTCGAATTCGGCGGACGCCTCTACACGGCGAAGGACTCACGCACCAGCGCCGAGACCTTCCATGCGATGTACCCCCGGATCGACGAGTGGATCAAGGTTCGCCGATCCGTCGACCCCACAGGCGTTTTCGCCTCCGATATGGCCAGAAGGTTGGAATTGTTGTGACGATCGACGCTGTGGGCAACCCACAGACCATTCTCGTACTCGGCGGAACAAGCGAGATCGGCCTGGCGATCGCCGAGGAGTACCTGTCGAAGTCACCGGCACGCGTCATTCTCGCCGCACTGCCGAACGACCCTCTCCGTGACGGCGCCATAGCACAGCTGACCGCCAAGGGCGCCAAGTCCGTCGACGTCATCGATTTCGATGCGCTCGACACAGCGTCGCACCCCAAGGTGATAAACGAAGCCTGGTCCAAGGGCGACGTCGACGTCGCAATCGTCGCATTCGCGGTAGATTTCGACGCCGAAGAACTGTGGCAGGACCAGCGCAAGGCAGTGCTCGCCGCGAACATCAACTACACGGCATCGGTTTCGGTCGGTGTGCTGCTGGGCGAGAAGATGAAAGCACAGGCCTACGGCCGCATCATCGTCATGTCCTCGGTGGCGGGTGAGCGGGTTCGTCGCTCCAACTTCGTCTACGGCTCCACCAAGGCCGGACTCGACGGCTTCTACCTCGGGCTCGGAGAAGCGTTGCGCGAGTTCGGTCCTCGCGTCACGGTCGTTCGGCCGGGAATGGTGCGCACCAAGTTCAGCGCGCACGTCAAGGAAGCGCCGATGACCGTCGACAAGGAGGTCATCGCGAAGCTCGCGGTGAACGCTTCGCAGAAGGGCAAAGAGCTCATCTGGACGCCGGCGCCGTGGCGTCTGGTGATGATGGTTCTGCGGCACGTCCCGCGGCCGATCTTCCGCAAGCTCCCTATCTAGATGAGACGAGCGCTCGGCACGGCCTTCGAAGGCGTACTGGCCGCTCTCGTCGCGGCAATTGTTGCGACGGTCGGGTTGTATGCCTTCTCACTCGTCGAGTGGCCGGCATTCAACTCGTCCAACGTCACCCGCGCCGTGACGACGCTCGGCCAAGTCGCCTGCGCCATCGCGTTCGCAGTGGCCATCGCGCTCTACCGTCGAGGAAAGCTCGAATGGTTGGCGAAGTCACTGACGTGGGTCGGGCTGTCCGGATTCGTGACGATCACCCTCGGAATGCCGCTGGCCGCAACCAAGCTGTACTTGTTCGGCGTCTCGGTCGACCAGGAGTTCCGTACAGAATATCTGACGCGGCTCACCGATTCGGCCGCACTCCGCGATATGACGTACGCAGACGTCCCGCCCTTTTATCCCGCGGGATGGTTTTGGCTGGGCGGGCGCGTCGGAAACCTGCTCGGCATGGATGGCTGGGAAGTGTTCAAGCCGTTCGCAATCGGATTCCTCGCCGTCACCGCAGTGCTGGCCTTCACGCTGTGGAAAGCACTCGTGAGGGTCGACTGGGCCGTCGCCGTCAGCGCAGTGACAACTGCACTGGTCGTCGCCTATGCATCTCCCGAGGCCTACAGCGCCGTCATCGCCCTGCTGATCGCGCCTGCACTCCTGTTGGCCTGGGGTGCGCTGAACAGACCGGTTGCTGCCGGTGTCAGCGGACGCTTGAATGGCGCCTTCAAGCCATCTGATCGTATGAATGGACCATTGAAGCGATCAGGGGGCGCGGGCGAACCCCAGCGATCAGGGGGCACGGGCTCCTGGGGATGGGGAGCGGTCGTGGGCACCGGCCTGTTCCTCGGCCTGGCCGCCACTTTCTACACCCTTTACCTGGGCCTGGCTGCGTTCGCGGTCACGTTGATGGCCGTCGTATCGGCGATCTCGGGTATCAGGGCCCAGAAGAGCTGGCGCGCGGCGATTCCTGTTGCCGTCCGACTTGTCGTCATCGCAGCTATCTCCGGTCTCGTGGCGCTGACCGTGTGGCTCCCCTATCTGGCCGACGCTCTGACCGGGACGCCGTCGACGTCGGGAACCGCTCTGCACTACCTTCCGGAGGCCGGTGCGACACTGCCGTTTCCGATGTTGGAGTTCTCGTTGGTCGGTGCACTGTGCCTTGTGGGAACGTTGTGGCTCGCGGTGCGGGCGGCGTCTTCGCGTCGCGCCCAGGCGTTGGGCATCGGCGTCGTCGCGGTCTACCTATGGACGCTTCTGTCGATGGCTGCCACCGTCGCGGGCACGACGCTACTGTCGTTCCGACTCGAAGCCGTCCTGATCGTATTGCTCGGCGCAGCAGGCGTTTTCGGCTTCCTCGAAGGCTCCAAAGCGATCTACCAGGCGATCAACGAACCGTCACGGTTCAAGATTGCGGCCGTCGTGATCGCGGCCGTCGGGGCAATGGCGTTCGCACAGAGCATTCCGCAGATCCTCCAAACCGAGATCACCGTCGCCTACTCCGATACCGACGGTGACGGCGTGCGCGCCGACAAGCGTCCGCCGAGCGCGGTGTCGTACTACAGCGAAGTCGACGCTGCCATCGGCGAGCAGATCGGCAGACCTCGGGACGAGACGATCGTGTTGACTGCCGACACGTCGTTCCTGAGCTACTACCCGTACTTCGGGTTCCAAGGCCTGACCTCGCATTATGCGAATCCGCTCGCCCAGTTCGACGAGCGCGCTGCAGCTATCGCAGACTGGGCGAAGCTCGAGTCTCCTGACGAACTGATCGCGGCCATGGACGGCAGTGCATGGGCGGCGCCGGATGCGTTCCTGTTCCGGCGTGGGGCCGAGGGTTACACCCTTCGGTTGGCCGAGGACGTGTACCCGAACGATCCGAACGTCCGCCGCTACACCGTCACTTTCGACGAATCGTTGTTCGAGGATCAGCGGTTCACCGTCACCGACATCGGCCCGTTCGCCCTGGTCACCCGCATTGCCTAGAAGAATCACATAACGTTCACGTAACGTGCATCGCGATGACAAACACCGATCGGACTGTGCTCGAGCAGCCGCAGACTGCCCCAGCGTCGAAACTCGGGTCGATCTCGACACGTGTACACACTGTGCTGATCTCGCGCGTGGACCGCGCCGACGTGGCTACTGCCTCCTTGTTCACGGTCCTCGCGCTGTTCGTCATGCAGGGGCAATGGCGCAACCTCAGCAATGGATACCTCTACAACAGTGGCCAGGACCAGGCCATGTGGGAGTGGTTCCTCTCCGTCGCGGCGCACTCGGTCGCCCATCTCGACAACCCGCTGTGGAGTGATCTGCAGAACTACCCCGCGGGCGTCAACATGATGGCGAACACCGCGATGTTCGGACTGTCGATCCCATTGGCGCCGATCACGCTGATGTTCGGCCCCACGGTGACCTGGGCGATCGGGCTCACCGTCGGTCTAGCCGGTACGGCCTATGCCTGGTATCGGCTGTTTGCCCGCAGGTTGGGCGCATCGCGCGGCGCATCCGCCTTGGGCGGTGCACTCTGCGGATTCGCCCCCGCCATGGTCTCGCACGCCAACGGTCATCCGAACTTCGTGGTCCTGTTCCTGCTGCCGGTGATCGCCTCGATGGTCATCCACATCGCACACGACGGACCGACGGCAAAGCGGACGATCGCCCTCGGACTCGTCGTTGCGCTGCAGATCTTGCTCGGCGAAGAACCATTGCTGATCTTCGCGATCTCGTTCGGAATCTTCGCCGCCGTCTTCTACCTCGGCAACCCTCGAAGAATCGTGTCCGCGGTCGCCAACGCGGCCAAGAGCCTGCCGATCGCAGCCGTGATCGCCGTCGCAGTCGTTGCTGTTCCACTGTGGTGGCAGTTCCTCGGTCCGCAGAGTTACTCGTTCATCGAGCACGGCAACATGGGTAACGACGCCAAAGCCCTCTTCCAGTTCCCGACGCAGTCCATCGGCGGAAAGGTGACACCAGGCCAGGACGTGCGCATCAATGCCACCGAGGAGAACGCCTATCTCGGTTGGCCACTGCTCGTGCTGTGCCTCGCTGCGACGTTGTGGATGTGGCGCGACGCCCGAGTGCGAGCAGCTGCCGCTACCGCGGTCGTCATGGGTGTCCTCTCACTCGGGACCGTGCTGTACATCGGCAAGAACGACACCGGAATCGAACTTCCGTGGAAGTGGTTCGCGGAGGCCCCACTCGTCGAATCCGTGTTGGAAACTAGATTCGTCCTCGGCGCGGTGCCCGCACTCGCGCTGATCCTGGTGTTGGCCACCGACAAGGCATTCGGACGCGGCATTCGCCCCTTGCCGGGCCTGTGGTCGATCGCGTTGGCGCTCGCTCTCCTTCCGTTGTTCCCGATGCCGTTGCAGGCGGTGGAGAGAACCCCGACGCCGGCGTTCTTCGCCGACGGCGAATGGCGGGACTACCTCGACGGCGGTTCGATCGTCACCGTCCCGCTACCTCGACCCGAGGACGCCCGTCCGCTGCTGTGGCAGATCGACGCCGGGATGGGTTTCCCGCTGGCAGCCGGTTACTTCGTCGGGCCGAGCGATCACGAAGACAAGAAGGCGAAATACGGTGCCGTCGACCGAAGGACAGCACTTCTGCTGGGCTCGGTTCAGAACTCCGGCACGGTTCCGGACATCACCGCCGAGCAGAAGAAGCAGGCCATCGAAGATCTGGACTATTGGAACGCCGACGTAGTCGTGCTTCCACCGGGCAAGAACAACAGGGCATTGCGTGCGACGGTCGATACTCTCCTGGGCACCCAAGCCCAGTTCCACGGTGGGGTGTGGGTCTGGGACGTGCGTGCGCTCACACCCTGACACACTGACCTGCACGAAACGAGCGACGACGTGACCGTGCAATAGCATGGGCAACCGTGTCCACCGCCGCAGCCACCGCACCGAACCCGACTTCTCGGAAATCGTCGCCACGCATCTCCGCCGGAGTCGTTGCCGTCGTCTCCGGCGTGATCGCCGTGCTCGCTGCGGTCCTGACACCGCTGTTGCCGGTCACTCAGGATTCGGCGTCGATCAGCTGGCCGCAGAACGGGACGCTGACGTCCGTCGAAGCGCCGTTGATTTCCTACACACCGCTGTCTTTGGACGCGTCCATTCCATGTGCCGTGATCGAGAACGCACCGCCTGGCACACTCGTTCTCTCCACCACCGCGCCCAGCGCCCCCGACGCACAAGGCGTCGGACTGGTCGTCACCCGCACCGAAAGCGGCATGCAGGCCGTGCTGCGCGAGCGCGTCCTGCTCACTCTCACCAACGCACAGCTGGCGTCCTGCTCGTCGGTCGACATCAGCTCGACGAATACCGGATCGACCGCGTCGGCACCGGGCACCGATGCAACAGGCTCGATCGACGGCGACGCGCGCCCGCAGACCGTCGGCATCTTCACCGAATTGCAGGGGGCTGCGCCTGCCGACTTGCGTGTCGATATCCAGATCGACTCGCGATTCTCTTCCACCCCAACGCTTCTCAAGAAACTCGCGATGGCCGCCGCAGTCATCTTCACGATCATCTCGCTGATCGCACTGCACCGGCTGGACCTGCGGGACGGACGGCGCGGACGCCGATTCTTCCCCTCGCATTGGCTACGCATCACGGTCGTCGACGGAGTGGTCGCCGGCGTTCTGCTTCTCTGGCATTTCATCGGCGCCAATACCTCGGACGACGGCTACCTGCTCACGATGGCACGAGTGTCCGAACACGCCGGCTACATGGCCAACTACTACCGCTGGTTCGGTGTCCCAGAGGCTCCGTTCGGCATGCCGTACTATGACATGCTCGCCGCGTTCGCCAAGGTGTCCACGGCCAGCCCATGGATGCGACTGCCTGCGCTGATCGCCGGTCTGCTGTGTTGGGCCGTCATCAGCCGCGAGGTGATTCCGCGCCTCGGTCGCGCAGTGCGGTCGGACAAGGTTGCGATCTGGACCGCCGGGCTCGTCTTTCTGGCGTTCTGGCTCCCATACGACAACGGTCTTCGCCCCGAGCCCGTCATTGCCCTCGGCGCCCTGTTGACCTGGTGCTCGGTCGAACGTGCCATCGCGACGGGCCGGTTGCTTCCCGCAGCCGTCGCCGTGCTCATCGCGGCGTTCTCGCTCGCCGCCGGGCCCACTGGACTCATCTGCGTCGCGGCACTGCTGGCAGGAGGTAGACCGCTCGTCCGCGTTCTCATCTCGCGTGCTCGTCACGTCGGCTGGTTCCCGGTCCTGCTACCGATTCTCGCGTCGGGTGTAGTAATCGTCGCCGCGGTCTTCGCCGACCAAACCCTCTCGACGGTCCTCGAAGCAACGCGGGCACGTGCCGCTGTGGGCCCGAACGTCCCGTGGTTCGAAGAGCGCACCCGCTGGGACTCGCTCATGGAGATCACACCGGACGGTTCACTCGCGCGAAGATTCGCTGTGTTCGTCATGATCTTGTGCGTTATCACCACGATCGTCGTGATGCTGCGTCGAAACGGCCGCATTCCCGGTGTGGCACTGGGGCCCTCGCGTCGGATCGTGGGCATCGTGATCGGCGCACTGGCTCTCATGATGTTCACCCCGACCAAATGGACCCACCATTTCGGTGTGTACGCCGGTCTGGCCGCGTCACTCGCCGCCGTTGCTGCGATCGCCGTCGCATCGGCCACACACGACAACCCACGAAACCGAACTCTGTTCACCGCAGCCGTACTGTTTCTCACCGCTCTCGCGTTCACCGGCTCCAACGGCTGGTGGTACGTCTCGAGTTACGGCATCCCGTGGTTCGACAAGCCTCCGATGATCCTCGGAAAAGGCTTCTCGACCATTTTCCTCGGACTGACAATTCTCGCGCTGCTCTACGCCGGATGGCAGCATTTACGCGCGCCCTACCGTGCCACTGCCAGGTCCGCGCGCTTCGGAGTCTCGGCTCTGACGGTCATGTCCGCCTTCGTCGTGCTGTTCGAACTCGCGTCCTTCGTCAAAGGTGCGGTCGCACAGTATCCGGCCTACTCGGTGGCGCGCTCGAACCTGAACGCACTGACCGGAAACTCCTGCAGCCTGGCCAACGACGTACTGGTGGAACAGGACCCCAATGAGGCGATGCTGACGCCGATCGGTTCCACCCTCGCAGATTCCCTCGCAGGTGAGGGCACCGCAGGCTTCGCACCCGACGGTGTCCCGACCGACCTCACCGCCGACGAAGAAGACGTATCGCAAGAGAGCACACGCGGATTCAGCGACGACACGACAACCGATCAGCAGACGTCGAGTTCCTCCGGGTCCTCAGGCACCGAAGGCGGCACCACCGAGGGCACGGGCATCAACGGAAGCTCCGTCGCACTGCCCTTCGGTCTGGACCCCTCGCGCACACCCGTCCTCGGCAGCTACGGCGCGGACACATCGGAGCCCTCGACCCTCACCACCGAGTGGTTCTCACTCCCCACAGTGCCCGACGGGGATTTCCTTTCCATCAGCGCGGCCGGCCGAATCAGATCCGTCGACTCCGACGGCATCGTCGCATCCGGCCAGCCGCTCGAAGTGGAGTATGCCGCCGTCGATCAGGTTCTCGGACGAGTAACTCCGATAGACGTCGGACCGCAGCCGTCCTGGCGCAATCTCCGCGTGCCCTTGTCCGAGATTCCCGAGAATGCCGATCGGGTCCGACTGGTCGCAACCGACTCCGACATCTCGTCCGACCAATGGCTTGCCGTGACACCCCCGCGCATACCGCGCACAGTCCCGCTCGTCGACGTCATCGGGTCCGATACGCCGGTGATGCTCGACTGGACCGTCGCGCTTGGATTCCCGTGCCAACGCCCGTTCGACCACAAAGACGGCGTCGCGGAACTGCCCGAGTACCGGATATTGCCGGATCGGAGTGGCGCGGCCGCGCACAGTCCGGTCATGGACGCGTTCGGTGGAGGCCCCCTCGGCTGGCAACAACTCGTACTCTCCGCCGAAGTGGTCCCGACCTATCTGCGCGACGACCTCGACCGCGACTGGGGATCACTCGAACGGTTCAGCCCACTCGATCCGTCCGCAAGGCCCGCAGAGCTGACGGTCGAGACCGTGACACGCAGCGGATGGGAGTCGGAGGGCCCGATCAGGGTCGAATGAAACGGGTATCTTCCCGGTTCTTTCACGATGCGAATGTGGTGAACCGATCGCGCTCGCATACCATCGTCAACCGTGCCCGACGCCGTGACAGATTCTTCCGCCGTGCCCTCCGCCTCACCGAGGAAGGGTTCTGCAGTCGATCTTCGATCCCAGGTGCGCACCACGCGCCTGGTTGCCATCATCACCGGTCTGCTCGGCGCGTTTCTCGCGATCCTGACCCCGTTTCTTCCGGTCGCGCAGACCACGTCGACGATCAACTGGCCCGAGGCCGGTTCGCTGCAGGACATCGATGCACCGCTCGTGTCGCAGGCTCCCCTCGCCTTCACTGCGAGCATCCCGTGCAGCGCCGTCGCACAGCTACCGCCGTCGGGCGGCCTTCTACTGGCAACCGCACCACCTCAGGGTGAAGGGGCAGCGCTCAACAGCCTCTTCGTGCGCGTCAGCGAAGCCTCCGTGGATGTATTGGACCGCAACGTAGTCGTCGCCACAGCACCGCGTGCGGACGTCCAGGGCGCCGCGTGTGGCTCCATCGAGATCACCTCGGACATCGACTCGACCACGGCCGAGTTCACCGGCTTGTCCGACAAGCAGGGCAATCCGCGCTCCGGACGTCTCGACGGCGACTTACGTCCCCAGGTCGTCGGACTCTTCACCGACCTCTCCGGCGCCGCGCCTGCAGGAATGTCGGCGACGATCGACGTCGACTCGCGGTTCTCCTCGAGCCCGACGATTCTCAAACTGCTCGCGATGATCCTGGCGGTCGTCTGCACCATCCTCGCTGTGGGCGCGCTCGGCCGACTCGACGGCATCGACGGCCGCGGTCACCGCCGGTTCTTCCCGTCGAACTGGTGGAAGTTCACCGGCATCGACGTCACGGTCGTCGGCGTCTTGATCGGCTGGCACTTCGTCGGAGCAAATACCTCCGACGACGGCTACCTGCTGACCATGGCCCGCGCGGCCGAGAAGTCCGGCTACATGGCCAACTACTTCCGGTGGTTCGGCGTCCCCGAAGCACCGTTCGGCTGGTACTACGACGTCCTCGCACTGTTCGCCAAGGTGTCCACGGCCAGCCCCTGGATCCGCCTACCCGCATTGATCGCCGGAATCCTGTGCTGGATGGTCATCAGCCGCGAGGTCGTTCCGCGCCTGGGTCGCGCAGTACGCAAATCGAACGTCGCACTGTGGACCGGTGGCCTGGTATTCCTTGCGTTCTGGTTGCCGTACAACAACGGACTGCGCCCGGAGCCGATCGTTGCCGTCGGTGCGCTGCTCACCTGGTGCTCGATCGAACGCTCCATCGCAACCGGAAGATTGCTACCCGCGGCCGCCGCTTTCTTGATCGGCGCATTCACACTCGCTGCCGCACCTACCGGATTGATGTGTGTCGCAGCATTGTTGGCAGGCGCACGGCCCATGGCTCGAATCGTCATTCGACGTCATCGCCAAGTCGGTACGTTGGCACTCGTAGCGCCACTTGCAGCGGCAGGATTCCTCGTTCTCGTCGTCGTCTTCGCCGACCAGACCTTCGCCACCGTCATCGAATCCACCCGAGTCCGTACGGCCATCGGCCCGAGCGAGGCGTGGTACCAGGACTTCCTGCGCTACTACTACCTGTTCGTCCAGACCGTGGACGGTTCCGTCGCACGCCGATTCGCATTCCTGGTGATGCTGCTGTGCCTGTTCTCGACACTGTTCATCCTGCTGCGACGTCGACGCGTCCCCGGCATTGCCAACGGACCCGCATGGCGTCTCATCGGCGTCGTATTCGGAACCATCTTCTTCATGATGTTCAACCCGACCAAGTGGACGCACCACTTCGGTTCGTACGCCGGTATCGCCGGTAGCCTCGCGGCACTGACGGCCGTCGCCATCTCGGCCAGTGCACTCCGATCGCGCAGAAACCGCACGATCTTCCTTGCCGGTCTGATGTTCGTTCTCGCACTGGCATTTTCGGGCATCAACGGCTACTGGTACGTCTCGAGCTACGGCGTCCCGTGGTTCGACAAGACCGTGTCCCTCGCCGGCAACGAATCCGGAACACTGTTCCTCGCCCTGTTCGCACTCGCCCTGGCGCTCGCTGCCTGGCAGTACCTCAGGGAGGGATACGCGCCACCGCAACCACGAGCCACCAGCGAACGCGGCAGACGCATCAAGAAATTCGCTGCAGCACCGCTCACCGTCGTCGCCGGACTCATGGTCCTCTTCGAGATCCTCTCGCTCGTCAAGGGAGCCGTCTCGCAGTACCCCGCATACTCACTGGCCCGGTCCAACATCGAATCCTTGACCGGCAAAAGCTGCGGTTTGGCCACCGACGTTCTCGTCGAATCGGATCCCAACGCCGGAGTCCTCGATCCGATCCCCGCCGGCTTCGACCCCGAAACCGGCCCCCTCGGTGGCGAAGACCCCTCCAACTTCACTGCAAACGGCATTCCCACCGACCTCAGCGCCGACGCCGTGGAAGTCAAACCAGGACAAGGCAATACCGATCAGCAGAGCGTCGGACCGGCCTTCGAAGAAGGCCAGAGCTCCGGAACCGGAGGCGGAATCGGCGACCGTGGCGTCAACGGATCCACCGCCGCACTCCCCTTCGGACTCGACCCCGCCACCACCCCGGTCCTCGGCTCCTACCAACCCGGAATCCAGGAACCCGCGTCGGCGACCTCCAGCTGGTACGCACTCCCCGAAAGATCCGACACTGCACCGCTGATCGTCATCTCGGCCGCCGGACGCATCCTGTCGGTCGACGACACCGGCGCACTGACCTACGGGCAGTCCCTCCTCGTGGAGTACGGCACTCGCCAACCCGACGGAACGATCGACGTCCAGGGCACCTACCTGCCCCGCGACATCGGACCCGCACCGTCGTGGCGCAACCTCCGCATCCCCATCGCGGACCTACCCGAAAGCGCCGATGCCGTACGCATCGTTGCCAACGACCCCAACCTCACCGGCGACCAATGGTTCGCGTTCACTCCGCCGCGAGTACCACAGCTCGAAACGCTCAACAGCCTCATCGGCAGCGAACAACCCGTCCTTCTCGACTGGGCCGTAGGACTCCAATTCCCGTGCCAGCGCCCCTTCGACCACCAATACGGCGTTGCCGAAGTACCGAACTACCGCATCCTCCCCGACCGTCCACTGGCAGTCAGCTCTACCGACACCTGGCAGTCCGGGGACAACGGCGGCCCCCTCGGCTGGGCAGAACTCCTCGCCAAGCCCATCACCGTTCCCACCTACCTGGACCGCGACTGGGCCCGTGATTGGGGCTCCCTCGAGCGCTATGACCAGTACTACCCACAAGCAGTTCCACCGACCATCGACACCTCCGAGGTCACCAGGTCGGGCCTCTGGACTCCCGGGAATCTGCGGGTGTTCGACAAGTAGCTTCACCGTTGGGGGTGGGCCGTTGGGGTGGGTGGGCTTTCACCACCCGCTTCAATGGTCCACTCATACGATCAGATAGCTTCTGGGCGCCATTCAAGCAGTGCGCGACGGCTGTTGGACCGTTGGGGCGGGCCTCACCACCCGCTTCAATGGTCCACTCATACGATCAGATAGCTTCGGGGCGCCATTCAAACAGTGCGCGACGGGTGGTGGGCCGGTCATCAGGGCGGTATCGCCGGCCCACATAGCGCACGGCACTGACATTCAGGAGCCTTGTCTCGGCAATTACGCCGAGTTGTCCACAGTCAAAGCCTGCGTCAACACGCGTCCGGCCTGCCCTGGTCGCAGGGCGTTCGACCGTCGCCGAACTCTGCAAACTGCCTTTTATGAAACGCGGTAGCTGGGCAACGAACCGATACATCCTGGATGGGGCATCCCTCAACGGCGTCATCACCCGTCGGGCACTTCGACAATGCGGAGTGTCGGACGGATCTATTACCCTGCGAACTGCTGACGGCGGCAAGTGGCGTCGAATACTGCCGGGAATCATCTTGTTGCACAATGGCAGTCCCACGCTTCTACAACAACAATCTGCCGCTTTGCTCTATGGCGGCGAACAGAGCATGCTCACCGGTGGCACCGCCGTAATGCAGCACGGCTTCGACCGTGTCGGGGGCGACGTCCACATCCTCGTTCCGGCGACCATGCGTCGAGCGTCGTCGTCGTTCGTACGTGTCGAGCGGACGCACCGCCTACCGGAACCATTACATCGTGGCCGCTTGGCCGTCGCCCCACTGCCACGCGCGCTCGTCGACGCCGCACGGGCATTGCGGCATACCGGGGCCTGCACTCGCCTGTTCGCGGAAGCTGTTCAACGCGGTGCGGCCGATCTCGACGAGATAGTCCGCGAACTCAGGGATGGCCCCCGACGTCACGGCGCCGTCGGTTGGGCAGCCGCGAGCGAACTTGCCGACGATGCGCATTCCGTTGCCGAGGTTCAAGCACAGAAGCTCTACATCACCTCGGGGCTTCCGAAAATGGTCCACAACCGCGACATCCTCGACACCGACGGCAGATTTCTCGGACGACCCGACGGCTGGATAGATACTGTCGGATTCGGTTGGCAGATAGACTCGTTCGCCCATCACCTGAGCCCAGCCGACCACGCCAAGACCCTGAAACGTCGAGCGGACATGGAACGTATCGGAATCATCATCGTTGCGCACCTGCCGAAGCAGATCAGAGACGACCCATCAGGGGTACTGGACGACCTTCGAGCCGGCTACGCCCGTGCACTTGCCCGCCCGCGGCCACCTGTGCACATCGCCCAAGCATGAATGGCGCACACAAGCTAACTGATCGTATGAATGGATCATTCAAGCGGATGGTGAGGCGCGCCTCGAACCGGCCGAACAGCCGTCGCGCACTGCATGAATGGCGCACACAAGCTAACTGATCGTATGAATGGACCATTCAAGCGAAAGGATCAGATAGGAAGCAGGTGATGCTTCCGCGGATTCTTGAACACCTCTTTGTTCTCGAGCAGCTTGAGTGCTTTGCGGAGTTCGAGGCGCGTCTGGGACGGTTCGATGACGGCATCGATGTAACCGCGTTCGGCTGCGACCCATGGCGTTGCTACGTGCTCGTTGTAGAAGTTGATGAGCTGCGCTCTCACTGCCGCGGCGTTGTCTCCTGCCGCGGCGAGTTGCTTGCGGCCGATGATGTTGACGGCGCCTTCTGCACCCATGACGGCGATACGACCGGTGGGCCAAGCGAAGTTGATGTCGGCACCCAGTTGCTTGCAGCCCATGACTGCGTAGCCGCCGCCGTAGGCTTTGCGAACCACGACGGTGATCTTGGGAACCGATGCTTCGATGTAGGAGAACAGGAATCGTCCGCCGCGCTTGATGACGCCGACCTTCTCCTGGTCGACGCCGGGCAGGAAGCCTGGAGTGTCGACGATGAAGACGAGCGGGATGTTGTAGGCGTCGCAGATCCGGATGAAGCGTGCTGCTTTGTCCGAGCCGTCGGCGTCGAGTGCTCCGGACAGGAACATCGGCTGATTGGCGACTACACCGACCGATTTACCGTCGACGCGGGTGAGTCCGGTGATGACGTTCTGTGCGATGCCCGTGGACATCTCGTGGAATTCGCCGTCGTCGAACATGCGAAGGATGATGTCGTGCATGTCGTAACCGGCGTTGTCGGCGTCGGGCATGACCTTGTCGAGTAGCAGGTCAGACTCGGTGATCTCGGGCTCGATGCCCGGATTGACTACCGGCGGGTCTTCCTGGCAGCTCGACGGCATGTAGCTCAGGTAGTTCCGTACCCACGCGAATGCGGCTTCTTCGTCCACGGCAACGTGGTGGACGTTGCCGTATTCGGCCTGCTTGCGTGCACTTCCGAGTTCGTCGAGGCTGACGTCCTCTCCGGTGACGGACTTGATGACGTCCGGCCCGGTGACGAACATGTACGCCTCTTCGGTGGCGACGACGACATCGGTGTTGATGGGTGCGTAGACGGCGCCGCCTGCACACTTGCCGAGGATGACCGATACCTGCGGGCACATACCGGACAACGGCTCGTGCCGACGGCCGAGTTCGGCGTACCACGCGAGCGAGGTGACGGCGTCCTGCACGCGCGCGCCGCCGGAGTCGTTGATTCCGATGACCGGGCAACCGACCTTGATCGCGAAGTCCATGATGCCCGCGACCTTGCGGCCGAACATCTCGCCGACGGTGCCGCCGAAGACGGTCTGATCGTGCGAGAACACGGCAACCGGTCGCCCGTCGATGGTGCCGTGCCCGGTGACCACTCCGTCGCTGTACAGCGCGGTGGGATCGTTCGGAGCCTTGACCAGTGCACCGATCTCGATGAAGCTGCCCGGGTCCAGTAGCGAGTCCACGCGTTGTCGAGCGCTCGGGATGCCCTTCTTCGCCCGCTTGGCGATACCTATCTCACCCGCCGGCTCTCTGGCGAGTTCGAGGTTGGCGCGCAGATCGGCCAACTTTTCGGCGGTGGTACCACTCAAGGCTTAGCTCCTGACTCGATTTCTTCGAGCTTCTTCGTCATGTGTGCCGCAATTCTGCCAATGTACGGCTCGTCGACGATCGCAAGGTGATCGCCTCCGATCTCGACGATCTCGAGGTTCTTCACAACAGGTCCCCACCCACCGTGGGCTTCACGGGTGGCATAGGCGGGCTCCAAGGCGATGGCATCGTCGTGGTACTTGTCGGCCATGTACAGCGTCACCGGTCCGCCATACGGCTTCAGTTCCGCTGTCTGGATGGCACGGTTGTCCAGCCAGGACGTGCGCTGATGCTCGATGATGCCGCCGGGGATCTTCGCACCGCTGAGCTTGACGAGATCGGTGATGATGCGGATCTGGCCTTCGTCGTCGGCTTCGACGAGCTTGTCGTACGGAATCGGGTAGTCGACGTCGTAGGTCTTCTTGGCGAAGGCCGCGTACCGCTCCCACCGCTTGCGCACCTCGTCGCGAGTGTCCGGGATTTCGGTTCCTGGCATCACCGTATCGAGCAGCCCGATGTAGGCCACCTCGATGCCCTGTTCCTCCATTTGCCTGGAAACTTCGTATGCAAGGATGCCGCCGAGCGACCATCCGACGAATACGTAGGGACCTTCCGGCTGGATTGCACGGATCAGCGGCACATATTCTGCGGCGCGCACGGAGATCGGGCCTTCGACGCGTTCGAGTCCGTACATCGGGGTTCCGGCGGGAAGCTTCCGAAGCAGCGGCTCGTAGGCGACCGTGGAGCTGCCCGCCGAGTGGAATGCGAACACCGGGGTGGCCGTGGAACCTTCGGGGCGGGCGCGCAAATTGCGTACCACTCCGTCGATTTCGCCGCCTTCGAGGTGCGGACGTACCTTCTCGGCCAGCTGCTCGATGGTCTCCGAGTCGAGGACGTCGTCGAAGGTGACTTCGCCACCGGCCCGCTCGGTCAATCGGGCCGCCAACTTTTCGGCCACCTCGTCGTCGAGGATCGGCAACGTGTTGAAGATGCCCTTGGCGGACTCCTTCGTCACGACGGCCCACGTCGCGAACGTCATCCGCTCGGCGTTGTCGCGCGGCGGAACGTCGGAGCCTGCAGCCTCGGCGAACCCTTCTTTGCCGCCCAGGTCCGACATCGAATCGGTCTGCGCTACAGCAGGCGTCGTGTCGGGAGCGGCTTCGGCGGGCGCGGGCGGGGGGACCGAGTCACGAGTCTCGGCCTCTTTCTCCGCGGCCTGTTGCTCGGCGAGGGCCGCAACCTCTTCACGATTCTCCAGCGCGTAGCGCAGGTACTTCTCGACCTCGAGCAGGTTGGCATCTCGTACTGCCTGCAATTGCACGGTGGGTATGTCGAATTCGTATTCGACGCGGTTCTTGATACGCACAGCGCTCAGTGAGTCGAGACCGAGTTCGATCAGCGGCACCTCGGGTGGGAGGTCCTCTGGGGCGTATCCCATCGACTCGGCAACGATGATCGCCAACCGGTCTTCGAGCTTCTGACTACCGTTCGCGTCCCAGCGATCACCGAACGTCTCGACGACCTCCGGCAGCTCTTCCATCGGCGAGGTCGACGACTGCGCCACAGCGACAACGGGTTCCGGTAGCGGATCGCCAGAGGTGACCACGGCCTCGTGCAGCAGAGTGAACGCAGATCCCTGATGGGCGTGCACCTGAACGGAGGCGCCACCGAGGTGGGAGGTCACCGTCGTGACGACGGTTCCGGTCTTGGGGACCGCTGCGTGTGACACCGAGTGTCCGAGTTCGACGCTCGAAAGAACTTGCGACGCTGCTGCCTTCACCAGCTCGTCGAAACTTCCGAGAGCCGATGCCTGCACCTCCCACACGTGCCGACCGTCCGGCAGCGCAACCCGGGAACCGGGGACGTGGGAGTTACCGCTCGAGTTGATTCGCGAGTCGAGCCAGAACTCTTTGCGCAGGTAGGAGGTACGCGGAATGGCTGCGTAGTCGCCATCGGCGAACAGCGTCGTCAGATCGAGGACGTGACCATGTACGTACAGTTGAGCGAGTGCCGCGAGGAACGTCTCGGACTCGTCTTCCTTACGCTTGAGTGTCGGGATCAACGTCGAATCGGCAACTCCTGCAGCCCATGCCGTACCCGCAATCGACATCAGTGCGACGGGGTTGGGAGCCAACTCGACGAACGTGGTGTGACCGTCGCCGACGGCGATATTGACTGCCTGCGTGAAGTAGACCGGGTTTCGCATGCCCTTGGTCCAGTACTCCACACCGTGTATCGGTTCGTGGCCGGCGCGGTAGTGCGCCTGCTTGTCGACCGAAGAATAGACACCGGCACGAAGTTTTCCAGGCTCGATGCCTGCCAACTCCGCCGCCAGCTCACCGAGGAGTGGGTCGACTGCAGCGGTGTGGCCTGCACCCTTCACGTCGAGTATGCGGGCCATCTTGCCAGCGGCCTCGGCCATCTCGACGAGTGCCTCGACCTGTCCGCGTGGTCCGCCGACAGTCGTATGTGTCGGAGCCGCATAGACACATGGCTCGACGTCGGGGAACTGATCGGTGAGCGCAGTGACCTCGTCCGGCGTGTACTCCACGAGTGCCATTGCGCCCTGGGACGCCGCACCGAGACCTTCCTGGCCTTCCGCGAGAAGTCGTGAGCGCGCGTAGATGATGCGAACCGCGTCTTCGAGGTTCAGCCCACCCACGACGTATGCCGCAGCGACCTCACCCATCGAATGTCCGATGACGGCTGAAGGTTCGGCGCCATGGGCACGCAGTGTTGCCGCCAGAGCAATCTGAATGACGAAGATGGCGACCTGCGAGTTCTCGAACTCGTAGTTCTGCGAATCGTCGAGAATGATCTCCTTGATGGAGTAACCGGCCTCGTCGAGCAGCAGTTCGTCGACCTCGTCCACCGCAGCGGCGAACGTTGCATTGTTGCGGTACAGCGCATGTGCCATCTTGCGATGTTGTGAGCCGAAGCCGGAGAACACCCAGACGGCTCCGTTGGACGCAGGCGAGTCCGCGGAGAACACGCCCTGCCCTGGCTTTCCAGAGGCGATGGCACGCAATCCGGTGATGGCTTCTGCGTGCGTCGAAGCGAGAACGACTGCACGAGAACGCCCGTGGTTCCGCTTGGCCAGTGCCCGTCCGACATCGGCAAGAGGAGTGATGCTTCCGGCTTCGGTTTCGAGCCAGTCTGCCAGCTCCGAAGCGGCGCGCTTACGCCTGGAGGGCAGTGCGGCCGAGACTGCCAGCACGACAGTCTGCGGAACGGACTCCACGAGAATCTGTTCGGCTTCGGCAACCGGGTCCGTGGTCTCGACATCAGATACCGGTATGCGTGTATCAGCTTCCGCTGGTGCAACTTCCGCGCCGAGAGCCTCCGGAACAGCCTTGACGTATTCGGTGACCACGACATGCGCGTTGGTGCCGCCGAAACCGAAACCGGAGATCCCGGCGACGGCCTTGCCGGTGTATCGAGGCCACTCGGCTCCCTCGGAAACGACCTTCAGATGCGCCTTGTCGAAGTCGATGTACGGGTTGGGACCCGCGTAGTTCAGCGAGGCAGGCAACCGGTTGTGCTGTAGTGCTAGGACGACCTTGATCAAACCTGCTGCACCCGCAGCGGATTCGAGGTGACCGAAGTTCGTCTTCGCCGAACCGAGCAGCGCGGGCTTGTCCTCGCTACGGCCCCGCCCGACGACGCGTCCGAGCGCGTCCGCCTCGATGGGATCGCCGAGAATGGTGCCGGTGCCGTGGGCCTCGATGTAGTCGACCCCGGACGGGTTGATGCCGGCATCACGGTAGGCGAAGCGAAGAGCGTCCGCCTGAGCGTCGGGACTCGGTGCGAGAAGACCATTGGAGCGACCGTCAGAATTGATCGCCGAACCGGCGATGACCGCGAGAATGTCGTCTCCGTCGCGCTCGGCGTCTTCGACCCGCTTGAGCACGACGAGGCCGCCACCCTCGGATCGGATCATGCCGTTGGCGTCGGAGGAGAAGGCCTTGATCTTGCCGTCCGGCGCCAGTACTCCCGTCTGGCCGAAGCCAACGGTGATCGGCGGTGCCAGCAACATGT
The DNA here is from genome assembly GCF_030063405.1 of Rhodococcus sp. H29-C3. Taxonomy (NCBI): domain Bacteria; kingdom Bacillati; phylum Actinomycetota; class Actinomycetes; order Mycobacteriales; family Nocardiaceae; genus Rhodococcus; species Rhodococcus sp. H29-C3. Next base: position 348,974 of record NZ_JASITC010000002.1, read on the forward strand.
TGACGCCACCGGCTACGGCGAGATCGGATTCGCCGTCGCGCAAACTTCGAACGGCCTGGTGCACCGCCACGAGTGCGGACGAGCATGCGGTGTCCACCGCGATGGACGGTCCACGGAAGTCGTAGAAGTACGACACTCGGTTAGCGACGATGGCCGTCGAAGTACCGGTCAGTGCGTACGGGTGAACCGCCGGGTCGCTGACAGCAAGCAACTGGTAGTCGTTGGACGAGCTCCCGATGAAGACACCGACCTGCGAGCCCTTGACAGAACTGGCCGGGATGCGTGCATGCTCGAGGGCTTCCCAGGTGAGCTCCAGTGCCAGCCGCTGCTGAGGATCGACATTGACGACCTCGTTGGGCGACATCGCGAAGAACTCCGCGTCGAACGTCTTGACGTCATCGAGGTAGCCGCCCTTCGTGACGGTCGCGTCGACAGCTGCCTTGATGACCGGATCGGAGGTGAACTCCTGCCACCGCCCCTCGGGCAGGTCGGTGATGCCGTCGCGGCCCTCACTGAGCATCGTCCACATCTCTTCGGGCGTGTGCCCTGCGCCTGGGAAGCGCGTCGAGACGCCGACGATGGCGATGTCGTGCGAAGAACCAGCCGCGTTGCCCTGGAGGTAGTACGCGTCGTCGGCGGCCTCGTCGGGAACATCGGGTTCGCCTTCGATGATGCGGGTGGCGAGCGACGCGATCGTCGGATGTTGATACGCGACCGTAGCGGTCAACGTGACACCCATGAGTTCCTCGATATCACCGCTGAGTGCGACGGCGTCGCGAGAGGCGAGACCGAACTCTTCCATCGGCCGATCGTCGGAAATCTGCGCAACCGGCTGCCCGGTGGCGTCGGCGACCCAGTTGCGCAGCCACTCACGCAGCTGCGACACGGTCATATCCGCCCCAGAGCTGTCTGTCACTCGTACGGCATCGATCTCATGGTTTGCCATCAACTCACCAAGCTACCTGTCCATTGGAAAAGGTGGTCTCTGAAGAACTTCCGGATGACACTCAGTCCGGTTGTTCCACGTCGGGGAAAGCGTTCTGCTGGTGACCGCCGCGCAAGGTGCCCTCGATGTAAGCGGCTTTGCATGCGCGTCGAGCAATCTTGCCGCTCGAGGTACGCGGAATGGAACCGGCAGGCACAAGGAGTACGTCGCGAACCGTCACACCGTGGCGGGTGGAAATCGCGGTGCGAACCTCGTCTGCGATCGGTGCTGGGTCGGCCTTGCCGGAACCGGGCGCGCGCTCGGCAACGATTACGAGCTGCTCCGAACTGTCGTCGGGGTCCTTGGTCAGGGCTGAGCCGCTGAATTCGAACACGACCTCGGGCAGCTGGTTCAGTGGAACCGAGAATGCCGCCACGAATCCTGGACGCAAGGCCTTACTGGACTCCTGCGCGGAGAATTCGATGTCCTGTGGGTAGTGATTTCTTCCGTCGACGATCACGAGGTCCTTGACGCGACCGGTGATGTAGAGCTCGCCGCCGTGGTAGACGCCGTAGTCGCCGGTGCGCATCCATTTGGCGTCGTCGGCTGCACCCTCGGCATGCGATCCCTGAGGGATACGACTGACGAGCTTGTTGTGGAAAGTCTCGATGGTCTCTTGCTCACGGCCCCAATAACCAAGACCGATGTTCTCTCCGTGCAGCCAGATCTCACCGACGTGATCGTCGGTGACCTCGCTCGCGGTATCGGAGTTCACGATGGCAGCCCACTGGCTTCGAGCAACCTCACCAGTGGAGACCTGTGGAATTGCGCCGACCGCATCTTGTTCCACGACGACGAAGTTGCCCGCGTTGAGCTCGACCCGGTCGACGTACACGATCTTGGCCTCGTCGCGGTGATTGATGGTAGAGACGAACAGCGTCGCCTCCGCCATGCCGTAGGAGGGCTTTATTGCCGTCTTCGGGAGGCCGTACGGACCGAAAGCGTCGTTGAACTTCTTCATCGACGACGTGGTGACCGGCTCACTGCCGTTGATGAGCCCGATGACATTGGAAAGATCGAGTGTCTCGCCGTTCTTCGGCAACCCACGCTGCGCGGCATGCTCGAACGCGAAGTTGGGAGCGGCCGCAAACGTGCCCGCGCCGTCGGAGACCGCGGCAAGTTCCTTGATCCAGCGCCATGGGCGCTGCACGAACGCACGCGGGCTCATGATGGTGATGTACCGGCCGCCGAGGGCGGGCAGGATGACCGTCAGCAATCCCATGTCGTGGAACATCGGCAGCCAGGTGACACCGCGTGAATCCACGGTGATCTCCATGCTGTCCACCATTTGGAGGGCGTTGACGCCGACCGCGCGGTGGGTGATCTCGACGCCGGCCGGGGTACGGGTCGAACCCGAGGTGTACTGCAGATACGCGATGTCGTCGAGCTTGGCGTCCGGTTCCACCCAGGTCTCGCCGACGCTGTCTGGAATGGCATCGACGGCGATGATGCGCGGACGCTGCGCGGCGGGCAGTCCTCGGAAAAATGCTCGAACCCCTGCTGCGGACTGGGTTGCTGTGAGAATGGCCGACGGCTCACAGTCGCCGAGCACGGCATGCAGCCGGTCGGAGTGACCCGGCTCGTCCGGGTCGAAGAGCGGAACCGCGATGGTCCCCGCGTAGATGGCTGCGAAGAAGGCGATGACGTAGTCGAGCCCCTGCGGCGCCAGAATTGCGACACGATCACCAGGTGAGGTGACCTGCTGCAGACGAGCGGCCACGGCGCGTAGGCGGCGTCCGAACTGCGCCCAGGTGAGCTCGTGAGCTTCACCGTCGCGTTCGGTCGAGTAGTCCATGAATCGATATGCCAGTGTGTCGGCATTCTGTGCAACGTTCACCTCGACGTGGCGGACGAGAGTCTTACCCTCGCCGATGACGATGTGGCCGTTCTCATCGATGTATTCATCGAATGTGTGGCTCATGTGTTCGCTTCTCCTCCGCGGAATCCGCTGCTGCTGCACGAACGGGCAACGGCCCGCGCCCCGATTTTTCTTCTCGACTCACGCAAACGCAGTACAGCGTGAAATATTACTAGCTGGTAATTGTCAGGAAGGCCAAACCCGCCGGCCCCGCCCTTCGACGGCCGAACGTCCGGTCACTCACCCTTCAACAACTCGATGACCGGCGCGAACGCTTCCATCTGTGTGGGGAAAACCCCGACATAGGACATCGTTGTCTTCGCGCGAACGTTACGGATCTGATCGGCAATTTCCTCGTAGGTTCCGAACGCGAGATACGGCGAGGTCAAAATATCCTCGATACTCAACTTCACATCCACGTCGACGTTCGGCGGATAGCCGTTGTCGAGAGCAGCCAATGCCATCTCCGCCATCTGCTCACGATCGTCCGTGACCACGATGGTCGTGATGGCCCAGTTCAGTTCGATCTCCTCGAAGCGCTCACCGGCTGCCTCACGGATGAGCTCGACGCGCTCGAGCGTCTTCTCCAATGTCATACCGGACAGACGAAGCTTGCCGTCTTTCGTCGAACTCGGTACGACCGAGATGATGTCGGCATACTTTGCGGCCAGGGCCAACATCCGAGGGCCACCGCCGCCGACACAGATCGGCGGTCTCGGTCCCTGACGTGGCCGTGGGCTGCCCTTCAATCCGGTGATCTTGAAGTGCTTGCCCTCGAAATTGCATTCTTTGCCGCGAAGCAAAGTATCGAGAATCTGGAGGCTTTCCTCGAGCTTCTCGATCCGAACGCCCGGCCGGTCGTAGGTGATACCTGCCTTGTCGTACTCGTCCCGCATCCAACCTGCGCCCAGCCCGAGCTCGAGGCGACCACCCGAAAGAACGTCGATGGTCGCGGCGTCCTTGGCCAGAATCGCCGGATGCCGGAACCCGTTCGCGAGAACTGCGGTACCCAGACGGATCTTCTCCGTCGCCACCGCGAGCGCTCCGAGCGCTGCAATCGGGCCGACCTGATTGCCGAGGTGATCCGGGATCATGAAGCTGTCGTAGCCGAGCTCCTCTGCCAGCTGCGCCAGCTTGATGAACTTGCGCGCCCCACCCTCCTCGGCGTTGCCCTCACCGCCAGCTGCGAAGCGGAACGGACGAAGCGCCCTGATCTGCCCGTCAGCGGGTAGATCCGGGGCCTGGGCGGAACACATGTATAGGTCTCCTCGATGCGGGTACGCGTAGATTCCAGCGCCGATTGCGCCTAGTCCAAGCGGCCACTCTATCTGCTCACTACCCGGGAATACACCTGCCGGGGTACACGAGGACCAGCTTTGTGCCTATTCCTCAGAGGGCGGTGAGGACCTTGTGACTCCTCCACTGGGCCCCACCCCTCTGCTCAGGAGTGTGGAATCGACGGCGCTTGCTCGATCAGACCGGCCGCCCACTGCGCAATCCACTGCGTCGACGTCGTGCCGCTGTCGTCGACGACGAAGGTGTTGTACGACGCATGCACCGGATTACCTGCAGCACCCACGAGAATTCCGAGGCTCTGCGGAATGTTCCGAAGCGACAAACCTTCCGACGGGGCAGTACAGATGAGATCGCCTGGCGCACATATCTGATTGACCACCGAATCGAGTGAACCGAATCCACCTGCGCGGGCCCCGGTCATCGTGACGCCGGGAAAGTCGAGACCGCCCAGCGCAACCTCGGCGCCGACGCCGTCGACCGGCGGTCCGATGTCCTGACCGGAGGTGCCGTCACGGCGCCCGTCCGCGATCAACGTCACGCCCAGAACCTTGTCCGCTGAGACCGGGCCGTTGCCTGCACCGATCTCGGCCGCAATGTCGCCTGCGATCACAGCACCCTGAGAGAAGCCGGTCAGGATGTAACTTGTCAGCGGGCAATTCTCGCTGACGCGGGACATTTCGGCCTTCGCTACCGCAGCACCCTCTGTGCGGGAGTTGTTGTAAGACTGCTGACCGTCGGGCGGGAACGCGATCGGATTGGAGAACTGCGCGACGTACGGGACCGTGTACACGCTCGCCCGCCCCGGCTCGAACTGCTCCTGCAGAGGCCGAGTCACGTTCAGCATCAACGACAACGGATTGGCCGACGGGTTGTACGGGTCATCGGTCGCCGACGATTCCCAGGTACCGGGAATGGCAATGACGGAGACATCGGCACAATCCGCCGGTTGTGACGTCTGTTCGCCCGGACCGGGCTCTGGAATCGGAGAAGGCACAGTGTTCGGCAGCCTTCCGGCAAGCAGATACCACGCGGCCACGATGATCAGACCGAGAACGACTGCTACCGCAAGGAGCTTCGGTAGCAGACGCCTCTTTTTCTTCGTCCCGTTCGCCATCGAGTCCGTCAGGCCTTACAAATCGTGTTCTGCGCGGCCGTGATGTAGAGCTGCGCGGTCTCGCCTGCCTGCTCAGCTGTGATCTGCGTACCCGAAGCACTGGCCTCGACCCCCACGTTGGCTGTCACGAACGTCGAGATCTCGTCCGGTGCGACACCCTGCGACTGTGCCGAGCAAATGTAGGAGGCCGTCGAGATCGCGATCTCACCGTTGCCTGCCGGGGTGACCCCAGCCTTTTTCAACTCGTCGAGAAAGGCTTGGCCTCGATCGTCGACCGGCGCCTGGGTTGCACCCGGAAAATCCTCCGGGACAGGCTGTGGCTGCTCCGGTGGTGCCGTCGCCGCCTCACCGGGACTCGTCACGGCGGCCGACGTCGTCGACTCGCTCGCCGAGGTCGTTGCCGAGGTGGACGACGATTCCGCCGTCGCCGTCGTCGTCGTGGCGGTGGTGGTCGGTACTCCGGTGGCGGTGGAATCGTCGCTTCCGCAGGCGACCAACATTCCGCCTGCAGCTACGGCGAGAACACCCATCGACAGGGTTCGGGCCAGAGACGTTCGCATGTTCAATCCAGTCCTCACAAGCGCATGATTCACGAGCGACATCGTTCAACGCGTGAGGGTACAGAGTTCCGCTGAGAGAAACCTGAAGCGGGACCCCGAACCTTTCACGCAGCGATCATGGCGCGATTGTGACCTTGCCATCCTTCACAGTGATGATGCCGAACTGGAAGTTCTGTTGCACGCCGCCACCGTCGATATCGAACTGATCACTGGTGATATATCCCAATCGGCCACCCTCGTAGCCGACGCTCTTCCATGCATCGAAGATCTCACCGTTGCGAATTGCCCACGCCCCGGTCAGCGGACTCCAGTAGACGTTGCCACCCTCGAACTCGTTGAACCGGCCGCCATCCCTGATCGGACCGAGCTCACTGGTCTTCGGGAAGCCGAGTGGGCCGTTCTCCCAACCGAGTTGGCCGTACTTGCCGAGGATCATTCCCTGCACCGAGTGGGTACCGAGTTCGGGACTGAAGTACATCGCGCCGATCTCGAAGCCCTGCACCGCGCCAGGCTTCGACGGTGTCGCCACCTCGTCGAGCACCGGGTAACCCAAGGGGCCACCCTCGTAGCCCTGGCGTGCCCACTCGTCGAGGATCGCACCACGCACAGCGTGGGCACCGGTCTGCGGCGTGAAGTAGACCATTCCGTTCTGGAATGCGTTTCCGCGTCCGCGTCCGTCAGGAGTTGCGAACTCGCCGGTCTTCGGGAAGCCCAGTGGGCCCGAAGGACCGCCGGAGCCCTGGTAATTGCCGCCGATCGCACCTGCGACTACCTGAGCACCGGTGTCGGGCGAGAAGAAGACGCGTCCGAACCTGAAGTCCTGGGCCCGACCGCCTGCGACGTTGTACTCCGGTGTCAGGCAGTCGCCCAGCCAGGAATTTGCGCCCGACGCGTTACCGATCGCTCCGGCGGCGTTGCACGCGGGCTTGTCCACATCGACGTCGAGTGCGCCGGCGAGCTGCGGCCAGAGCTGATGCAGCTCGAACTGCCAGTACTCCCACGTATGTGTTCCCGACGGCCGGTAGTTGACCTGGGCGGGGATGCCGAGCTTGTTCAGCTTGGTCGCAAATGTCTGAGAGGTCAGGCGCGAAAGAATTTCCAGCCCCATACCGGCGTAGTTGGAGCTGACGCCCGGGATGCCCGACGGCGGATCGTACGGTCCGGCAGCGCCGTTTCCGCTCGATACATAGAGACTGACGCCTTCGAGCTGATCGGCCAACAGGTAGGGGTCGTGCTGAGCCCAGAGCTCATTGGTAGGCGCGCCCCACATCGCTTTGGAGTTGTACCCGCCGGCGTCGGTCATCGCGTACTGAATCGCCTGTGGCATGCCGAGAGACGTCGTCGTCAGAATGCCGGACAGCGACGCTGCGAACGTGAAGAAGCCCTCGTTGCGTGCGGCGAGGAACATCGCGGCCGTGCCACCCATCGACAGGCCGACGACACCGCGAGTCTGGTTGGTTCGCCAGTCGTTTTCGAGGATCGGCGGGAGTTCCTTGGTCAGGAATGTCTCCCACTGATAGTTCTTCCCCTGATCCTGGTCGATCCAATCGGAATAGAAGCTCGACTGTCCGCCGACCGGCAGTACGACGTTGACGTTCTTGTCGGCAAAGTAGGACTCGATGTCCGTCTCCAGCGTCCAACCGTTCTCGGTGTCCGTCGCCCGGAGACCATCGAGCATGTACACCGACGGGAAGACCGCTTGCGGATTGATGTTCCAGTCGCGCGCAAGCAGGAGCTGGACCTGAATCGGAGTGCCCATCGACGGAGACGTGACCCAGAGCGCTACGCGACGGTCCGACAGCCAATCGACGTCGGTGACGGTAGCTCCGGAGGGTGCCTGCGTCTGCGCAGGCAGCGACGCGGGTACCGGAGTCGCTTGCGCGATGCCGGCAGCGCCGAACGGCGATGCCAGGGCGACGGCCAATGCCGCTGCTACTCCGAACCGAGCAAGCCCACTGCGCATGATGATGACTCTCCTTCGTTCTTGCTGACGATGTCTTTCTACACGCGAACTACGCCGAAGCACACGAGGCTCGCTGTGACTGGTGGTGCAATTGTTAATCGGTTCCATCTCGAGGCTCACGCCCACAGACGCGTAAATGCCGCCCTGCACCTTGTGCAGGACGGCATTTACGCGAATTCAGAACTCGATCTCGTGTTCGAAATCAGGCGTTCAGAGCCTCGAGGATCTGACCACGGGCTTTGAACAGCTCGGCGGACCAGTACGGCCACGCATGGATGCCGCTCGACGGGAAGTCGAACGTCGCAGGGATACCGAGCGTAGCCAGACGAACCTGGAATGCGCGGCTGTTGGCGAGCGCCAGGGCTTCGAGAGCCATGCCGTTTGCCGTGTTGTAGAAGTCGATCGGAGCACGCGGCTTGTCGAACTCGCCGGGTAGGCCGCTGGCAGCGGACACGTACAGCGACAAGCCCTTCAGCTTCGGAGCGAAGACGAACGGGTCGTTGCGAAGCCACGCCGGGCTCCAGGGCGGTCCCCACATGGAGTCGACGTTGAACCAAGACTGCGAGAGCATCGCCACGCGGATGGCTTCACGCATACCGGGAGCCGAGATGTTCAGGTATCCGGAGAACGAACCGGCGAACTTGAACTGGTCGCGGTGGTAAGCAGCGAGCGTCAGTGCGGCCGAGCCGCCCATCGAGATTCCGACGACAGCGTTGTTGCTACGCGAAACGCCGTAATTCTCCAGGTAGGCCGGAAGATCCTCCGTCAGGAAGGTCTCCCACTTGTAGGTGACTTCCTGGCCGTTGAGGTTGGACGCGGCATACCAGTCGCTGTAGAAGCTGGCCTGCCCACCGACGGGCATGACGAGCGAAACGTTGTCGCCTGCGAACTGGTCCTGTGCATTGGTTTCGAAGGACCATGCGTTGCGGTCGTCGCGGGCGCGGAGTCCGTCGAGCAGGTAGAGAGCGGCATCGCCGCCGCGCGCTGCCCACTGGACCTGGACCTTGATCGGACCCATCTCGGACGGGACGAACAGGTCTTCGCGTCCGCCGGCCGGGGCTTTGTGAACCACTGCGCTCGGTGCTGCGAGAGCGGTTGCGCCACCCACGACGCCGACGGCGAGTGGGAGGACCAGGGCCGCCGCGCCGACGCCGATGAGGCGCTTACCCCACCTAGCTTTACTGCTGAGGCCAGCAAATCGCATGAAATCGTGCTCTCTCTCGTCTACTGCAGGTCTCCGCGATGTTGCGGCGCCCGGCGTGCCAACAGGGCATCTTCGGCCCTGTCGGGCCGTAAGCAAAGGGGTCTTCGGTGGTGAACTAAGACTGGAGGGTATTCCAACCAGCAGCCCCAGAGCAAAACTGCGGCTTTGATGCCGCAGATCCGCCTGGGGCTGATATCGAAACTGAGACTAGCCTGTGAAAGCCCCGCTGACCAGCCCTTAAACGTCGTGAACTCTCACAAAAGGCCGGAAAACGGGGACTTCGCGGGGTACCTTACCCGATATTCGCACTCAGATCGGGTGCCATGATGTGAGCCTGTTCCTGCCAGTAGCCCCACTGATGGGTTCCCACTGCCGGGAATGCGTACGTCACGTTGTTCGCGCCGAGGCTCGCCATGCGGATCTGGAACGCGCGGCTGTTGGCCAGCGCGATTGCTTCGAGTCCCATGGCGTTGCCGGTGTTGAAGTAGTCGATCGGAGAGCGTGGCTGATCGAGCCCGCCTGGCAGACCGCTTCCTGCGAAGACCCACACGCGGGTGCCGTTGTCGCGAAGTCGCGGTGCGAACACGAACGGATCATTACGCAACCACGCCGGATCCCACGGCGGTCCCCACATCGCGTCGATGTTGAAGCGACCCGAATCGAGGAGCGCGAGACGCATCGCTTCGCGCATTCCGGGCGCCGAGATGTTCAGGTAGCCGGACAGCGAGCCCGCGTAGCTGAACTGGTCAGGGTGGTAGGCGGCGAGCGTCAGCGCAGCGCTGCCGCCCATCGAGATGCCGACGACGCCATTGCGATTCGGATTGAAGCCGAGGCGGCTGGAGAGGTTGTTGCGCAGATTCTGCGTCAGGAACGTCTCCCACTTGTACGTGGTCTGCTGTCCGTTGAAGTTGGACGGTGCGTACCAGTCGCTGTAGAAGCTCGACTGACCGCCGACAGGCTGGACGACGTTGATGTTCCATGACGCCAAGTACGCGCCGACGTCGGTCTCGTGCTCCCAGCCGGAAATGTCGTTGGTGGCGCGCAGACCGTCGAGCAGGTAGACCACACGATTGGTGTTGCCGTCAGCAGCGCGCCAGATGCGGCTCTTGATCGGGCCCATGCTGGAGTCGGTGACGAAGTCGAACGCTCGCGGATCGAACGCCGCGTTGGCGGTTGCGCCTGTCCCGGCCACGGCCAGACCGGCGGGCAGGATCACGGCGAGCATCAGTGCTGTGAGCACCCGACGCACCCGTCCCGCGCCGCTCTTCTTGGTTCTTCCCAGCATGCAGTCTTACCTCTCAGCGGTGTGGTGAGCCGTATCAGTGGGTTATTCGCCCGTTTCAGCGGTATGAAATTTGGCCCTTGCGGGACCAGCATTCACACACATCTTTCGCATACATCGGCCGAAGCGCGATACCCGTTACTAAAATGAGATATCCCATCTTGGCCTCGAATGGATATCGAAGCAACCGACGGCCGCTTAATTGTCCCCCTGCAGGATAGGGGGCTCTAAACCACATCTCTGTATTTCGTACTCTGGAACTCGATCGAATCGGTAGCCGGCATAGAACAGCGAACGTTTGATGTTCCTGACGAACAACTCTTCGGTCAGCGGGGCACGATACGAATCGATGAGTTCACGGGTGTCATCGCACGACAGAGCTACACGCGCCTGGGCGACCCAGTCCTCGTCCATGTACCAGGGCAGGAACGGATGTTTGTCGACGAGACCCAGATCGGCGACGACCCAGTCCGGGTACAAGTTCTTGTCGTGCCCGATGCGGCCGTTCTCCAGCCGCTCGGTATGAGAAGCCAGCGGGTAGGCAAGGCCCATTTGATCGATTACCCGCACATCGAGGCCGACGTTCATGCTCGTCATGCCCAGGTTCAAGAAGTAGACCGTGTGACCAGCGCCACCAGGTGGGATCGGCAGGGGCGGCGGCACGACATCCCAGTACGTGAACTGTGCCGAGGGCAACAGGAGCCCGCCGTCCGGGGTGTTCGCGATAGTTTCGACCATCGGTCGCATGCGCGGGTAGTCAAGGTAGTCCGTGGCGAGAATCGGGTGCGCATGCCCGGTGTTGAGGGAGTAGAAGGCACGCTCGTCCACGATTCCACTGCGACCGACAATGGACCCTTCCGGCATTCCAGTCGTGTTGGCGGCAAAGAATGCCCACACGATCGTCACCAGCCACAGAACGCCGCCACCAGCCGCTATCAGGACCTGTCGTATATCGGAATTCTTGTTCGGAATTGTCACGGGCACCACCGAAATAGGGAGAAGGAGAGTGAACAATGCCGGCAGGAGTGTGCGACCGTGCATGAAATCGCCACCGACTCGAACTGCATAAACAGCCGAGAGAAGTCCACCGATCAGGACGAATGCGACGACCGCGGTCCGGCTGCGTAAAAGGCTTTGCGCATCTCGGCGCGATCTCGGAATTCGCAGGCCTCCGAGGCCTGACATGGCAGCCGTCACCACGCCTACGACGAGCATCAGCAGCAGCGGCAACCACAGCATGTACGGTCCGAGCAAATTCCACAGATAATCGAAACCCTGCGCCCATTTCGCGCCGCCCGCATCCTTGGACACCGCGGTGTTCGGGTAGGGCAACCCGTAGTAACCCATCCGCCAGATCTGATATCCGACCGGCACGATGCCTGCGACGACGAAGACTGCGAGACGACTCTTCCAGGATTGACGCGCAAGAAACAGCATGATGAGCGCGAGCCCCGACAGAATGAGGAGTTCCGGGCGCACCAGCGGACCGAGGCCGGCCCAGAAAGCAAGGAACAGCCACGCGGGGCCACTGATGGTTCTGGTGCTCCAGCGGACCATCAGCAACCACAGCGCTGCAATCCAGAAAATGACCAGACATGTCTCGAGACCCGAAGTGGCGAAGTCTCGGGCAGGAGGAACCGCGATGTAGACGAGCACCCCAGCGGGAAGGTAGGCCACCACGCCGGCCGACCGCGTCCGAAGCGCATAGGTACCGAACATCGCCAGCACGATCGCAGCGGTCGACAAGACCAAAGCAATGGTCAGAACCACGTACTCGAGACGTATCTCGCTGAGCCAGCTGACCGCATAGACCAGGTAGGTCCAGATGGTGCTGGTATTGGTCTCCACACGCTCGCCGGCATTGAAGACCGGGCCGTTGCCGGCCAGAAGATTGCGGACCGTACGGAGAACGATCAGACCATCGTCGGCGATCCACCGCCGTTCCCAGGCACCGACAAGGAACAGCAGTGCGGACACGGCAACACCGATGCCGAAGATCGTCCTCGACGTGCGTGTAGGGGCGGGCAGCACCTCACGCGAGGTAGACGGCGACAACCACTACTCCGATCCACGCAAGCGCGAGTACCTGCAATACCCGATCGCCCAACGCGATCTCCTCGGGTTCACCTGCCTCGCCTCCATCGACATCCACTGCGTAACGCAGGATAGCGATAGTGAACGGAATCATCGAGATGGCGAACCAGTTGGTGGTGGTGGCGGCATCCTGTTCGAAAGCCCACAGGCCGTAGCAGAGCACGACGGCGGTAGCCGAGAGCGTCCACACGAATCGCAGATAGGTGGTCGTGTAGTTCTCCAGCGACTTACGGATCTTCGCGCCCGTGCGCTCAGCGAATTGCAACTCCGCGTATCGCTTACCGGCAGCCATGAACAGCGACCCGAACGCCATGATCAGCAGGAACCACTGCGAGAGCTGAATGGACGCAGCAACACCACCCGCGATGGCGCGGAGCAGGAATCCCGAGGACACGATGCAGATGTCCAGCACGGCCTGATGCTTGAGTCCGAAGCAGTACGCCAACTGGACGACGATGTACACCCCGATGACCAGGGCGAGCTTCCAGTTCGCGAAGAAAGACAGTCCGACGGCAAGGCTCAGGGACACCACGGCCATCGCGTACGCGATGTTGACCGGCAGCACACCTGCGGCGATCGGACGGAACCGCTTGGTCGGATGCGCGCGGTCGGCCTCGACATCGAGGGCGTCGTTGACCAGGTAGATGCCCGATGCCGCGAAACAGAACACGATGAAGGCCAGCGCGACGGGAAGAAGCACATCACCTTCGGTGACGGATCCTGCAGCCAGCGGCGCAGCGAGTACCAGGACGTTCTTGACCCACTGCCGGGGTCGAAGCGCTTTGATCACGCCATCGGCAAGGTTCTTCGGTGGTGCTCCGACGACGGAGGCTTCCTCGCTCATTTGTCTCCTTCGAACTTCAGGATGGCGGCTGCCGATATCGCGCCGAGCGCAGATCCTGCAAGTACATCTGTCGGGTAATGGACACCGAGAACGAGCCGCGAGAGCAGCATCGGTGGTACTAAGACGGCGGGCACCAGAACCGCTGTCAACGGTAGTCCGGTCAACCGGCCGAGCAACACGGCGGCTGCCGTAGACGAGGTCGCGTGCGAGGACGGAAAGCTCAACTTGCTGGGTGTGGAGACATTGATGCGCACCGACGGATCGTTGGGGCGCGGACGCCGCACAACTCTCTTGATCACGATCGACGCGGCGTGCGAACCCACTGCGCCTACGGCGACGCCCGCCCACTGCCGCCTACGCGGAGCATCGAGCACAGCGCCGATGCCCGCGATGGCGACCCAACCCAGAGCGTGCTCACCGAAGTGCGACATACCCCGGGCCACTGCAACAGCCCCCGGTTGCGCGCCGACCGTCGACTGAATCTTCGACAGGATGCGAACCTCGGCAGGCGAGCCGTTCACGCCCTTAACCCTCGTAACGAAAGACACGTTCCCAGGTTTCCTTACTGGTGAGGTGAGGGACGGCGTCGCGGTAGCGACCCTTGAGTTCGGGGAACCGGCGCGAGAGCTCGGTTCGGAGTGTCATTGCTTCTTTGAACAGTGCCGCCGCCTTCTCGCGGTCACGCTGACGGTAGACGACGCCGCGGCCGTCGGCGGTGGTGACGGTGACGCCATCGACCTGCGAGAGCAGGAACCACCGCGCATCGAGCGTCGGCACGTTGAGCTGTGGGCGCTCGTGGTGGCGGTCGTGCGCAGGCTTCAAGTTGTGCACGAGCCCCTTGGCCAGGCGAGAAATCTTCGACAGCGGATTTTTCGGCAATCCGACGGCTCCAACTTCCTCGCCCGAGGCGAGGGGCAGTTCGGTCGAAGAGCCGACGACGACGGCGTCGGGGTACGTCTTGCGCAGTGCGTGCACCTCACCGAGCGACGTCGGAAGGATCTCGAGGATGTGCTCGGGCCCTTCGAGGAAATCACGGATCGCCTTGTTCTGGATGGCGACAGTGGAGTACTCGAGGCACAGCAGGTGCTTGACGGTTGCTTTGACCGTGTCGAGCACCAGGCCGCGACCGTTGCCGGGCATGTGCAGCGCGGCGACGACGAGTCGGTTACGCAGGTGGAAGTACGCCTGCCAGTCGATGGCATCGTCCTTGTCACTCCATGCCATGTGCCAGATTGCCGCACCGGGGAGAGTGACCGTCGGGTATCCGGCTTCCCTTGCGCGCAAACCGTATTCGGCGTCGTCCCACTTGATGAACAGTGGCAACGGCTGACCGAGTTCTTCCGCGACGACGCGCGGGATCATGCACATCCACCAGCCGTTGTAGTCGACGTCGATGCGTCGGTGCAGTAGCTTGCTCGAGCGCAGTGGGTATTCGCTGAAGTCGTGGTCGTACTCGACGTTCTGCGCACCGGTCCACATGAAGTTGCTGCGATCGACCACCTCGCCCATCACATGCAGGTGGCTACGGGCCTGAAGGTTGAGCATCTGGCCGCCGACGAGTGTGGGAACCTTCGCAAATCGCGACATGGCGAGCGCACGAAGAATCGAGTCCGGCTCGATCTCGATGTCGTCGTCCATGAACAGAATGTGTTGGCAGTCGGTGTTGTTCAGCGCCTCGTACATGATGCGGCTGTACCCACCGGAACCACCGAGGTTGGCCTGGTCATGGATGGCAAGACGGCCACCCAGTCCTGCTTCGGCCTCGTCGAATCCGGGCTCGTCCCTGGCTTTTCTCGTACCCTGATCGGGCATGATGACGGCCTTGATCGCATCGAGCACCAGTGGATCCGAGCCCAGCGCCACAAGCGCTTTCACCGCATCGGTGGGTCGGTTGAACGTCGGGATCCCGACGGCGACCGTCGCCTCACCCGGTGCCTCGATCGGCGCGAACCATCCGGCACTCTCCAGGACGACCTCGGAGTCGGAGGTGATGTCGAACCAGATCCAACCGCCATCCTCGAACGGACCAAGATCGATCACGAACTCTTGTGCCGCATCACCGTCGACGGCTTCACGGCCCTCGACGTGGATACGTGAACTGTCCGCTTTAGAGCGGTAGACATCGATCCGGCAATGCCCGGAGACCTCCACGCGCAGCACGACGGACTTCAGGATGCTGTAGCGACGCCAGTAGCTCGCCGGGAATGCATTGAAGTAGGTGCAGAACGACACCTCGGATTCGGCGCCGACCGTCAACGAGGTGCGCGACAGCGAATGTGCCCGTCGGGCATTGGTTGTCGCCTCCTCGAGGTACAGGGTGCGCACGTCGAGCGGCTCACCTGGACGAGGCAACAGCACCCGCTGCAGAAGCGACTTACCGAAGTAGGGGGCGAAGTCGAGGGCGCCGTCCTCGAGCAGATGCTTGGCCGTCATTTGTCTCCTGCCAGGGCAGCGCCCGACTCGAAATGTGGTGCGAGCGTGTTGTCGTACAAGTTCAGCGCACTGGCGATGGCCATGTGCATGTCGAGGTACTGATAGGTGCCGAGCCGCCCGCCGAAGAGAACCCCGTTCTCGGCGGCTTCCTTCTTCGCGCGGTCGCGGTACGCCTCCAGTTTCTCGCGATCCGCAGGAGTGTTGATCGGGTAGTACGGTTCGTCGCCACTCTCGGCGAATCGCGAGAACTCTCGCATGATGACGGTCTTGTCGGTCGGGTACGCCCGCTCGGGATGGAAGTGGCGGAACTCGTGGATCCGGATGAACGGGACGTCGCCGTCGTTGTAGTTCATCACCGGCGTGCCCTGGAAATCACCGGTCGCCAGCACTTCTGTCTCGAAATCAATTGTGCGCCAGCCCAATTCGCCTTCGGAGTAGTCGAAGTAGCGGTCCAGCGGGCCGGTGTAGACAATCGGGGCATCCGGGCTCTCGGCGATCAACGTCTCACGCACGTCGAACCAATCGGTGTTCAGCCGGACCTCGATCAGGTCGCTTGCCGTCATGTTCTCCAACCACGCGGTGTAACCGTCGACCGGCAGACCCTCGTAGGTGTCGTTGAAGTAACGATTGTCGAACGTGTACCGCACCGGCAGCCGCGTGATGTTTCCCGCCGGCAGATTCTTCGGGTCCGTCTGCCACTGCTTGGCGGTGTAATCGCGGATGAACGCCTCGTACAGCGGGCGCCCGATCAGCGAAATCGCCTTCTCCTCGAAGTTCTGCGCAACCTTCGAATCGAACTCACTGGACTGCTCCTCGATGAGCGCACGCGCCTCGGCAGGAGAGTAATACTTACCGAAGAACTGCGAGATCAGACCGAGACCCATCGGGAACTGATACGACTGCCCCTTGTGCAGCGCGAACACACGATGCTGGTAGCTCGTGAAATCCGTGAACTGATTCACGTAATCCCACACCCGCTTGTTCGAAGTGTGAAACAGGTGAGCACCGTACTTATGGATCTCGATACCCGTCTCGGGCTCGGCCTCCGAGTACGCATTACCCCCAAGGTGATGGCGGCGGTCCAGAACAAGGACACGCTTGCCCAGCTGAGACGCCGAGCGCTCCGCCACAGTCAGTCCGAAGAACCCGGATCCGACGACAATCAGGTCGTATCGGCCGGTCACGGAGGCGTCGGAATCAACAGGCACAGGGTTTACGGCAGTCACGGGCAATCAGGGTATCCGACACCCCGCACACCCTCCGCTCCTGACTACCAAAGTCACTCCGCAGGCTCCGCTCCTGCCTCCTTGGAGTCACTCCGCAGGCTCCGCTCCTGACCTCAGAAGGTACGTATCCATCACCCAGCCGTGCTGCTTCTTGACCTCGGCGCGTACCCGGTCGATCTCGTCGATGCAGTCGTCCAACCTGCCGGACACCAACTTTTCGTCCACTGTTCCCAGATTGGCGCCCCAGTGAATGCCCCAACGGTTCTCCCCGACCAACGCTCGGCAGGCCAGGTGTCCGTCGAGCATGACCACGATGTTGTCCGCTCCGGCGGCCACATCGCTCTCGAGGGCCCGGCCGGTGGTGATGGTGATCGGACCACCGATTCGGTTGAGCACCAGGCGGTGGGCGGCGGCGAGCATCGACACGCTGCTGATGCCCGGCGTGACGTCGTAGTCGATATCGAGGGTTCCGAAGTCACGGACCCGCTCGATCACTCTGATGGTGCTGTCGTAGAGCGCAGGGTCACCCCACACGAGGAATCCCACGGTCGCCGACGGGTCCAGACCGAGCAGCACCTCCTCGTAGGCGCGGGCACGGGCGTCGTGCCAGTCCAGTACTGCGGTCCCGTAGTCGCTGGGCTTCCGGTCCCGCTCCGGGTCGGGGACCGCGATCACGCGGTACTCCCCCGGCACATGACGTCGCAGAATCTCCGCGCGCGCGTCACCTAGATCACCGACCGATGCGCCCTTGTCCGCGACGAGGAACACATCGACCTCGCGAAGCTTCCCGACAGCCTGGACGGTGATCTGGTCCGGATGCCCGCCGCCGATTCCGACGAGATGGATCTTCATGCTCGATCTCGGCAAGCGTCGTATAGGTGCGATTCCACGCCGGGGGTGCGGCCCACCGCAGGTCCGACGAGAATGACCGCAGCCTGGCGGAGCCCTGCGGCCTCGACCTGGTCGGCGATGTCGGCGAGGGTTCCGTTCAGGACGAGCTGATCGGGCTTGCTTGCATGAAAGACGACAGCGGCCGGGCAGCCGGCGCCGTACTCACCGACGATCTCCTCGACCAACGCCCGAATCCGGGTGATGGCCAAATGCAGCACCAGCGTCGACCGCGTTTCGGCGAACCGCGACAGCGCCTCGGTATCCGGCATCGCCGTCGAGCGCGCCTGCGTCCGAGTCAGCACCACGGACTGTGTCACCTCGGGGACCGTCAGCTCGATCCGTAGCGTGGCAGCGGCCGCCGCGTACGCGGGAACTCCGGGAGTGACATCCCAGGGCACTCCAGCGGCGTCCAGGCGGGCCGACTGCTCCGCGAGCGCGGAGTACAGCGATGGATCACCCGAGCACAGCCTTGCGACGTCGTCACCACGTCGGTGCGCGTCGACGAGTTCTTTCGTGATCGTGTCCAGGTCGAGGCGAGCGGTGTCGACGAGTCGAGCGCCCGGTGGGCAGTGCGCGAGAATCGCGTCGTCGATGTATGTACCAGCGTAAACACACACTGGACTGGCGTTGAGTAGCCCGACTGCGCGCAGTGTCAGCAGGTCGGGCGCACCGGGACCGGCACCGATGAAATGGACTGTCACAAGACAAAAGCGTAGGCGGTGAGTTTCGACGCGCCGCACGTACTGGCAATCCTCGCGGTGGCTAACTCTCAAGCTAAGGTTTAGCCTTGTGTCGAATGGGGTGGATGTGACCCATGTGGCTGTAGCCAGTACCGCCACATCGGAACGCACCACCTCATGAACAGTTCGCCTACAACCAGGAGTACCGCCTTGCACCGTCGAACGAAGCCGTCGATCGTTCTCGGCGCTGTCGCCCTGCTGGCCGTCGCGAGCCCTTTCGCGGCGTACAGCATCTCCGGCGATTCTGCGTCCACCGATGTTCGATCGGCCAACGAGACCACCCCGGTGACAGTGCCTACCAAGATCGTCGAAACGGCTCTGGCGGCAGCACCGGACATCGTCATCCCCCTCAGGGAACTGACTGGCCTTCCGCTGCCCGACCTCCGCCTGTCCGATCTGAAGTACCTGCCGCTCCCGGACAACATCGCCATTCCGCCGTTCCAGATACCGGAGATCCCCGGCCTGACGGTCCCCGACTCCTCGATACCGTCGGCACAGGCGCCGGCTCCGCTGGCACCGAGCGACGTGTCGGCTCCGGTAACTCCTCCTGCCGGTGACGATCCCGGCGCGCCACTCGGCGCTGTCGTCAAGGAACTGAAGCAGGACACCCCGTTCAGCATGGTCGCCCTGACGTCGACGGGTCTCGACAACGCGTCGGCGCAGATTCGTCGCCAGCTCGACGACGGATCCTGGGGCCCCTGGCTCGCAACCGAACCCGTCGACACAGGCGTCGACGACGCGGCCGCCGCACCCGAGAAGCAGGGCACCGAGCCGATTTTCGTGGGAGCAACCAAGGCAGTTCAGCTGCTGATGACTCCGCGACCGCAGGCGCCCGCCCCAGCCCCGGCACCGGCTCCAGCGCCCGCTCCGGAGATGGCGCCCGCCCCCGAGCAGCCACTCGGTTACACACCCGCGTCCGTCTCGAAGCCGTTGCGTCAGCAGGACACTCCGCTTGCGTCGGCCATCGACGGCATCAGTGCCGTCCTGATTCAGCCCGGTACGTCCCCCGCGGACGCCACACTCAGTGATCTCGCGACACCTGTCGCGGGAAGTACGGGCCCGAAGGTGATCTCGCGATCACAGTGGGGCGCAGACGAATCCATTCGTTGCGCCACCCCGGACTACGACGACTTCCTCGGCGGCGCGACAGTGCATCACACCGCAGGCAGCAACGAGTATTCGAAGTCCGAGTCGGTCGAGATCGTGCGGGCCATCTACGCCTACCACGCCCAGACACTCGGCTGGTGCGACGTCGGTTACAACGTCTTGGTCGACAAGTACGGCCAGATATTCGAAGGCCGCGCAGGCGGTTTGGACAAGCCGGTACAGGGTGCACACGCCGGCGGGTTCAACGAAAACACCATGGGCATCGCCATGATGGGCGACTTCTCCACCGAAGCGCCACCACAGGCGACCATCGATTCGGTCGGGTCGTTCCTCGGTTGGCGTCTCGGACTCGCCGGGCTCGACCCCAAGGGCAGCACGACGATGACGTCCGAGGGCACCGAGTTCACCTTCGTCGGCCAAGGCCAAGACGTCGACCTGCCGGTCATCTTTGCGCACCGTGACGTCGGGAACACCGCATGCCCCGGTGACGGCGCCTACGCAAAGCTGGACGAGATTCGCGATATCGCCGAAGCGTCGCTGGGCGGTGCCGAGGTGAGTTCTGCTCCTGTAGAGGCCGATCCAGCGGAACCGGTCCTCGAGGCAGCAGCACCGGAGGCGCAGACCCCTAACTCCGCGGGGACGGATGTCAGCGGCGCGCTCGGTGCCGGAGTTCCGGCTCTCGTCGACGAACTGCTCCGCCTTGCCGATCAGAATCCGATCGCACAGAAGTGGTTGGCCTCGGGCGGCGAAACTGGAATTCTCGGAACCCCGGTCAGCGGCCTCGTACAGGTCAAGGGTGGACAGTCCGCCGGGTTCGCCAACGGATCGATTTTCACGACCATCGCCGGTCAAGCAGTCGCGGTGATCGGCAAAATCTTCGAGCAGTTCCTCGCCCTGGGTGGGGAGAACGGTGATCTCGGACTTCCGAGTACGGATGAATACCGCGTCCCCGAGGGTCTGCGTACCGATTTCGAGAACGGTTCACTGATCTTCAACGAAGCAACCGGAATCGTCACTACGGTCATCAAGACCTACAACGACACCTACCAGCAGAAGATGGACGAAGGTGCCGTGTCGGCTCCGATCGAACCGGCTCCTGTCGCACCCGAGGTAGCACCGGCGCCGTAGGTTTCGGGCCCCGCTGCGGCCGACGCCGTAGCGGGGTTTGTCACCACCAGCGTTCGAGGACTACCGCCACCCCGTCGTCCACGTTGCTGACCGTCACTTCGTCGGCTGCAGCGAGGACGGCGGGGTGCGCGTTTGCCATGGCTACGCCTCGGCCTGCCATCTTCAGCATCGGGATGTCGTTGGGCATATCGCCGAACGCAGCAATGTCTTTCGCCGCCACCGACAGTCGCTCGGCGATCATGGCGACACCGGATGCCTTGGTGACACCGGGAGCCGACAGTTCGATCAGCCCGTTGTCGGTGGAGAACGTGATATCTGCCCGGCCGTCGATCAGCGGTTCGAGAGCGGCAACCATGTCCCCGCTCGACGCACTGGACAATCTGATGAGCAGTTTCACGGCCGGCACTTCCAACACCTCGGTGTCGGAAGTTTCCGTGTTGTCGGGATTGAGCCACGCGTGCTCGTAACCGGGTGAACTGACGAACTGCGGCGTCGCAGCGTCGTGTGCCGATTTACCGGTCCGCTCGGCCGCGAGCCCGCAACCGGGCAACACCGAGTACGCGACGTCGGCAAGCCACTGCAGCGTCTCGGCCGACAGCGTCTGGGTGTCGAGAATCCGGTCGGTGCCACTGTCGTAGATCACCGCGCCGTTGGCGCAGACACACATCGGTGCGTAGCCGAGTTGCTCGACGACGGGCGAGATCCATCGCGGCGGTCGCCCGGTCGAGAGGATGAAGGGGGTCCCCTCCCCGACCATGGTCAGAACCGCTCGTCGAGTGCGCTCACTGACCCGCTCGTGGGCGTCGAGAAGGGTGCCGTCGACGTCGCTGGCGACGAGGCGGGGCTGGGTCCGAGAGGTATCAGGCATCGCCGCCATTGTGCCCTAGTAGCCGCGGACGGCGGCTGGTGCGCTCACCAAGGGTGGGTGGTCACCTCCCCCCGGAGTGGGCAGGCATCACCCGGGGGCGCATGTTCGCAGGCACGCAGACGTCGTTGGTGGAGACAGCCGAGAGTGCCGTGCTAGTTGGTCCGTCCGGGACAGCCGAGACCCGTTCGAACGACATTGATACGACACTGATCGAAATCCAAGCGCGGCCTGCTTCAGCTGCCTGAGCGCATCAGTCCCATCGCACGGGCACGGACCCGAGGGAAGGCTGGGGAAGCACTGGACTGGAGCTTTCGATCAGCCAAAGCCGAAAGCGCAGTGACTGATTTTCTCTGGACAGCCAGCCAGTGGTGAGATACGTTTAACGAACGTTCGAAAAAGTTAGTTCGGTAACACCCAACACCCCACTGCTGCCACGGCAAAGTCCGAGCGCACCCCAGCGATTCCCTTACGCGGGCATCCAACGATCGAGAGGCGTTACCTGTGCGACCAAAGACCGGCCTCGCCCCGAGATTCAGGACGTTCGCGGCTGTGGT
Source organism: Rhodococcus sp. H29-C3 (assembly GCF_030063405.1). Classification (NCBI taxonomy): domain Bacteria; kingdom Bacillati; phylum Actinomycetota; class Actinomycetes; order Mycobacteriales; family Nocardiaceae; genus Rhodococcus; species Rhodococcus sp. H29-C3. The sequence goes on from NZ_JASITC010000002.1 coordinate 371,121, forward strand.
TGTCTCATTTGCCCTGCTGCTCGCTGGTTGCAGCAGTGGAGGGCACAACATCACCGGCGACAGCCTCAGTGAGATGGATCCAGTCACTCTCAGGTACGCGGACTACACGGGGGTGTCGTCCGCTGGTCCTTTTCGGAGCTTCGCGAAGGAAGTAGCCGAGCGCACCGATGGGAAAATTACATTCGACGAGTACTGGGGCGGTAGCCTGCTCGATGGCGCCGAGATGGCGCAAGGCGTCCGCGGCGGAATTGCCGATATGGGGATGTTCACACCTAGTTATTACCCATCCGAATTTCCTATGACAGATTGGGTAACTGAACTGGCCAGCATGGTCGAGTCGGAATACCCGTTGGGCATTCTTCAGGGTTTTGCCGCGAACGCACAGTTCGCGATGACAGACCCACTCATCAATTCGCAGTTCGAAGAGCAAGGTATGAAACAGCTTTTCAACTGGAGCCCGATCAGCAACTACGACTTGGCGTGCAAAGAACCAGTGCGCAACTTGGACGAAGCCCGAGGCAAGCGGGTGCGCAGCGCCGGTGGATTCATCGATGGCGAACTGGAGGCATTGGGAATGGTTCCCGTTAGCCTGCCGACCGGCGAGATTTACGAGGGTATTCAACGGGGAGTCATCGACTGCACGGTGGCCAGCGCCAAAATCATGATTGCTTTGTCGTTGTGGGAGGTGGCGACCTACCACATAAAAACACCACTGTCGGGATACACCCAATATGTTGTCATCAACGACGACTTGTGGAACAGCCTCCCCTTGGATGCCCAGCAGGCAATATGGGACTCGGCTTACACCTGGTTCGACGGATACCTTCGTGCGGAAGGAGTGATCCTCAATCAACGTCTCCAGGTCGAGGGCCCAGAACATGGGGTGCAGTTCTTCGACACCGACCCGGATATGTCGGAAGCAGTAAAGGCATATCAACGTCGTACGGTCGAAAGTCTCCCCTCAGAAGCGCCCGATGGCTTAGCAGAACCCCAGGCGGATATCGACCGTTACACGTCTCTGATGGCCGAGTGGAAAGAGCGACTGATCGGGCTCGGCTATGACGAGAGCACTGCGCTGCCTGATAATCCCAAGACCGTGGACCTCGACCTCGAACCCTACCGCGAGGCAGTACTGAAAAATGTATTCGATCCGATGCGCCCGTGAGCGGCAACTCGATTCCCCGCCACCGCACTGCTGAATACGAAGGTAATCATCAAGACTGTGAGGATAACGTGACCATTAAGTCGTCTCTGATACGCCCGTCTTTCGGTTGGCAAAGTGCGCTTAAATCAACGTTGTACGCCTGCGCAATGATCGGCGGTATCGTTACGTTGTTCATGGCTATTCATGTGGTTATCGAAGTAGGCGCACGAAATATTTTCAACAATCCGCTACCGGGAACTCTCGAGATCACTCAAAACTGGTCCATGGTCATCATCGTGATGCTCGCAATGGGGTATGCGGAACTAACTGGAGACCACATCAGGGCCCCGATTTTTACCCAGAAACTGTCACCAACCTCACTGTGGCTATCTAATATTCTCGTTGCTTCGATTGCACTATTCTTCATCGGCGCGCTTACCTATTATTCGATACTCGCGGCGCAGTTCTCTATCAGTATCCAGCAGGTTTCGCTCGGCTCACTGATGATCCCAATTTGGCCGGTAAAGATCGTACTGGCGATCGGGTTCGGCCTATTCACCCTGCAATTGCTGACCACACTCATCGTTCTGTGCAAGGACGGACGCCCCAGGAGTTCAAATGTCTGACACCAATTCGATGGTCGCGAACCACAGCGGGGCGACACCCCCTGAGATTGCAGCGCCGTCCGAGGAGGGGGCAACTCGACTGTGGGACTACGGGTACTGGTGCTGCATTGCTGCGGCCGGTCTTCTTGCCCTGGCAGTGCTGATCATGCCCGAAATATCCGACAGCACCGTCGGTATCCTCACGATCGTGCTGTCTGTTCTCCTGTTGATAGCCGGAGTTCACGTCGGTATCGCAATCCTCGCCGCGGGCGCACTCGGGTTGTGGAAGCTCGCCGGCACCAACGCGGTCGCTGTGACCTTCGAGGATATTCCCTTCAGCACGTCGGCAAGCTGGAGCCTTTCCGTCATTCCGCTTTTCATTCTGATGGGCATTGTGATGGGCAATTTCAATCTGACGGGAAAACTGTTCTCCGCTGCGCAAATATGGTTGGGACGGATGCCCGGGGGGCTGGCCGTCGCAACCAACTTCACTGGCGCAGGGTTGGCCGCGTCGAGTGGTAGTTCCATCGCAATCTCCTATGCGCTGGGCCGCACAACCATTCCGGAAATGATTCGGGCCGGATACAAGCCCTCGCTGGCTACCGGCGTCGTGACAATGGCGGGGACGTTGGGCATGCTCATCCCGCCCAGTGTGGTCTTGGTGATCTATGCGGGTGTCGCTGAAACCGCTGTGGGTCCGCAGTTGCTCGCTGCGTTGGTTCCCGGGCTGATCACAGCCCTGGCGTACGGCGTGCTCATCGTTCTTCGTTGCACGTTGGATCCCAGTTTGGCACCACGGTCCACACAGCGGTACAGCTGGCCCGAGCGCATCCGCGCCCTGTGGGACATGGTCCCAGTCACATTGATTCTGGTTCTGATCATCGGCGGCATGTTCACCGGAATCTTCACTGCAACTGAAGCGGGCGCTGTTGGTGCGATCGCAGCCATTGTTCTAGGCGCAATATTCGGTCCCGACAAGAGTGCAAAGTTCTTTTTCCGCACACTTCTCTCGTCATTGCGTGACACGGCTGCCGGCGTGGCAGCGATCTTCCTCTTGTTGATTGGCGTGCACGTGCTCACCCGAGTCGTCGCGCTGAGCGGTATCGCGAACAAGCTGACCAGCGCTATTGTCGACATGGGCGTTTCCCGCGTCGTCTTCTTACTACTCCTGATTATTGTCTTCCTGCTCCTCGGCATGTTCATGGACGGGCTGGCCATGATTTTGCTGACCGTGCCCATCTTGATTCCGGTGCTCACGGTGCTCGACATCGACATGATCTGGTTCGGCGTGTTCATGGTAATCCTTGTCGAATTGGCCCTGGTCACTCCGCCGATCGGCATGCTGACCTATATCGTGCACCGCCTTGCTCAGCGTGAGGAAGTAAACCTAGGCGTTCCCATCAGCCTGTCGGACGTGTTCAAGGGCGTAGCTTGGTTCGTCGCCGTGAGCGGCGGGATCCTTGTGCTCTTGATCTTCTTCCCCGATATCGCCCTCTGGTTGCCCGGGAACTCGGCCGCCTCATAGTCCCCTCGCTCGAACCGGCCCAACGAAGGAGCCCATTCCATGACCACTGATTCCATCCACGACGTCATACTCTCGGGCACCGATGGCCACGTCACCACGTGGACGCTCAACCTTCCCGACTCCCGTAACCCCATCTCGGGTGCTGCGGTGATCGACCGCCTCGTCGCACTCGTAGAGGCGGCGAACGAGGACTACAACACCCGGGTCGTCATCTTGACCGGCGCGGGTACCGCATTCTCCGCCGGCGGCAATGTCAAGGACATGGCCGCCCGCGAGGGCTTGTTCGGCGGAACGCCGCAGCAGCAACGCGAAGGCTACCGCCGGGGAATCCAGCGCATCCCCAAAGCGATGTACAACTGCGAGGTGCCCATCATCGCGGCGGTCAACGGGGCTGCGATCGGCGCGGGTTGCGACCTGGCGATGATGTGCGACATGCGCGTGGCATCGACACGGGCGTTCTTCGCTGAGAGCTTCGTCAAACTCGGCATCATTCCCGGCGATGGGGGCGCGTGGTTGTTGCCGCGTGCGATCGGCTTGGCGCGTGCCGCGGAGATGACATTCACGGGAGACCGCGTCGATGCGCAGACCGCGTTGGATTGGGGAATGGTCTCACGGGTGGTAGAGCCCGCAGACCTGTTGGCATGTGCCCAGGAGCTGGCCGCACGTGTGGCAGTCAACCCGCCGCACACCTTGCGCATGACCAAGACGCTGCTGCGCGAGTCGCAGCGCCAGGGTCTGGACGGACTCCTCGAACTCTCAGCGGCCATGCAACCGCTCGCCCACCACACAGAGGATCACGCCGAAGCCATTTCAGCGTTCATGGAGAAGCGCCCCGGCGACTTCATTGGCCAATAGGCCGCGCTGGTTATGCGCCAGTGAGCCGAGAGTTACCAGACGAGACCTTCAGGAGTAATCAATGGATCGCACGATATTCAACCCGGAACATGATGAATTTCGTTCTATGGCAAGGGAATTCATCACCCGAGAGGTGGTACCGAATCGCGAGGCCTGGGATGAGTTGGGTCGCCCGCCGCGTGAGTTCTTCCTCCGACTTGGCGAGTTGGGGATTCTGGGTATCGCTGCCCCGGAGGGGCATGGCGGCGGCGGCGACGCAAGTTTCAAGTATGCAGCGATCCTGTTCGAGGAGATCGCCCGCGCAGGCGCCTCTTTCGGTTCGTACACGGTGCACTCTTGCCTGGTCCTGCCCTATATCCTGCGGTACGGGACGCAAGAGCAGCAGCGGCGGTGGATCCCCGGAATGGCTTCTGGTGAACTCATGACCGCGATCGCGATGACAGAACCGGGAACCGGGTCGGACCTCGCGAACATTGCCACGAGCGCGACGTTGACCGAAGATGGAGCGCACTACCGCGTGAATGGTGCGAAGACCTTCATCACCGGCGGCGTCACCGCAGACATGGTCCTAACGGTGTGCCGCACCTCCGCTTACGATCCGCAGGACCGTCGGGCCGGGATTTCAATTCTGTGCGTGCCGACGAATTCAGCTGGCTTCAGCGTCGGGCGCAAGCTTGACAAGATCGGCCTGCACCAGCAGGACACCGCGGAACTCTCCTACAGCGACGTCCTGGTGCCCGTCGAAAACCTGCTTGGCGAGACGGGCGAGGCGTTCGGATACCTCGCCCACAACCTCCCGCAGGAGCGGCTGAGTATCGCGCTCAATAGTGTGGCGCACGCCGAATCCGCGATCATGCATGCAACCGAGTATGTGCGGGACCGGAAGGTGTTCGGTAAGCCCGTTGCCTCGTTTCAGAACACTAAATTTGTTCTTGCTGAGTGCATTACGGAAACTGAAGTCGCGCGAGTGTACGTCGATCAGTGTTTGGAGCTTCTCGATCGCGGCGCACTCACCGCCGCGGACGCAGCGAAGGCGAAATTGCATGCGACCGAGGTTGCCGGCCGAGTCATCGACAAATGTTTGCAGTTGCACGGCGGTTACGGATACATCACTGAGTACCCCATCGCGCGTCTCTACGCCGATTCTCGCGTTACCCGCATCTATGGCGGGACCAGCGAAGTCATGAAAACGATTATCGCGAAGAGCGCAGGACTATGAAATCGCGCCCACCAATGAGTAGACGGGAACTGTAATGTATCCAGGCGCATACGCCTACACCGAGCCGGACAAGGCCGCGGTCATCGAGGCAAGCACGGGACGCGTCGTCACCTACGCGCAACTCGAGCGTCGGTCCGTCCAGTTCGCGCATTGGCTTTTCGAGCAGGGGTTGCGGCGAGGCGACCACATTGCGATCTTGTCCGTGAACGATGCGACAGTGTTCGAATTGTATTGGGGCGCTATCCGATCCGGTCTCTACGTGACGTTGGTCAATAGTCATCTCGCCGCCGAAGAGGTCGCGTACATCGTCAACGACTCGCAGGCCGCGGTCCTGATCGTTTCCGCACCCCTGGCTGAACTGGCCGAGAGCATCGTCGACCGAACCCCCGCAGTGCAGGCGCGACTGGCTTTCGGTGGCACCGTACCCGGCCACCTCGCCTACGCCGAGCAGATGGCGTCGATGAGTACCGTGCCGTTCACCGATCAGCCGCGCGGAGCAGACATGCTCTACTCCTCCGGCACCACCGGCCGCCCCAAGGGCATTAAGCCAATCGTGGCGAACGTGCAGGTCGACGACCCACGCGGAACTTATGTTACGGCGATCATGCGCGATCGCTTCGCATTCGGTCCAGAGTCGGTTTACATGTCTCCGGCACCCATCTACCACGCAGGGCCGCTGCGTTATGGCACTGGCGCACAGGAGTTGGGCGGCACCGTTGTCTTGATGGACAGGTTTGATGCCGAGAAGTGCCTGGCGGCCATGGAGAAATATCGCGTGACCCACAGTCAATGGGTGCCGACGCATTTCATCCGAATGCTGCGGTTGCCGGACGCGGTGAGGGAGCGCTTCGACCTTTCAGCGATGCGCCTGGCCATCCACGCTGCAGCCCCATGCCCCGTCGAGGTCAAGCAGGCCATGATCGATTGGTGGGGCGAGATCGTCTATGAGTACTACTCATCGACCGAGTCCATCGGCGGGGTCAATATCTCCCCAGAGGAGTGGCGCCGCAAGCCAGGTAGCGTCGGCCAGAGTGGGCCCACATCAACCGGAATCGCGCACATTTGTAACGAGTCTGGTGAGGAGTTACCAGCCAACGAGGTGGGGCTCGTTTACTTTGAACGCGACGACTACGCCTTCGAATACCACAACGATCCAGTGAAAACTGCTGAGTCGCGGAATCCGCTGAACCCCACCTGGGCGACGGTGGGCGATGTTGGATATCTCGACGAGGACCAGTACCTGTTCCTCACGGACCGAGCCAAGTTCACCATCATCTCGGGCGGAGTCAATATCTATCCGCAAGAGATCGAGAACTGTCTCAGTGTGCATCCGAAAGTCTTCGATGTCGCTGTCATCGGCGTTCCCAACGCGGACATGGGAGAGGCCGTGAAGGCCGTTGTGCAACTGATCGACGGTATCGAGCCAACTGATGCCGTGTCAGGCGAGTTGATCGAGTACTGCCGTAGTCGTATTGCTCGGTACAAGTGCCCGACGTCGGTAACTTTCGTAGATGTCCTGCCGCGGACTGACACTGGGAAACTCGTCAAAGGAAAGATTATGGAGGTCTCATCATGAAGCGCGCTGTGATTGTCGACGCCGTCCGTTCTCCGATGGGTAAGGGGAAACCCGGCGGCGCGCTTGCGGGCGTGCACCCGGTTGACCTACTCGCCCAGGTACTCTCGGGACTGGTTGCCCGCAACGGTCTCGATCCCGCTCGAATTGATGACGTCATTGTCGGTGCCGTCAACCAGGCCGGGGAGCAGTCCGGCACCCCGGCCCGCCAGGCGGTGCTAGCTGCCGGCTTCCCGCTGCATGTTCCGGGAGTGACGATTGAGCGTAAATGCGGCTCAGGTCAGCAGGCAGTCGACTTCGCCGTGCAGGGGGTTATGGCGGGCGCCTACGACATCGTCATCGCTGGCGGAGTCGAGTCAATGAGCCGGTTGCCGATGGGATCCAACCGAATTGGCCAGGATCCGCATGGCCCGCGCGTCCGCGAGCGGTTCCCCGAACTTCCCTCGCAGGGCGTGGCGGCCGATCTGATCGCGCACAAGTGGGGGTTGACCCGCACGCAACTCGACGAGTTCTCCGCCCGCTCGCATTCCCGCGCCGCACAGGCTCGTACCGAGGGGTGGTTCGCCGAGGAGATCGTCCCCATTGCGACTCCGGAGGGCCTCGTCAGCGTCGACGAGACGATTCGCGAAAGCACCACTGTGGAGAAGTTGGCTGGGCTGAAGACGGTGTTCGCCACGGAATCGGTGCAGGAACAGTTCCCAGACGTTGGCTGGAGCGTCACGGCTGGTAACTCGTCACAGATCACCGACGGCGCATCGGCGCTCCTCATCATGTCGGAAGAGGCAGCTGCGGCACTCGGACTGACACCGCTCGCAGCCGTGGTGGCCTCCGCTGTGGTGGGCGACGACCCGGTCCTGATGCTTACAGGGCCCATCCCGGCCACCGCAAAGGTGCTCGGCCGCAGTGGCCTGGACCTGTCAGAGATTTCCACCTTCGAGGTCAATGAGGCGTTCGCGTCTGTGCCACTGGCGTGGCAGGCCGAGTTCGAGATTTCTGACGACCTGATCAATCCGCTCGGCGGCGCTGTGGCCCTCGGACACCCACTCGGGGCGTCAGGTGCCCGTTTGATGACCACAATGATCCATCAATTGCGTCGTACCGGTGGCCGATACGGCCTGCAAACCATGTGCGAGGCCGGCGGCATGGCGAACGCCACGATCATCGAATCACTCACGCAGTAAATCACTTTCAACAACTGGAGACCGAACGAACATGGACATTTCACAGGGATCGGCAGTGGTCACCGGGGGCGCATCCGGCTTGGGACTGGCCACAGTGGCAGAATTCGTCAAGCGCGGGGTGCCCACTGTCATCATTGATCTACCAACATCTGCGGGCGCGCAGGTCGCTGCGGAGTTTGGCGAACTAGTGAGCTTCTCCCCCTCCGACGTCACCGATCCCGTCGGCGTCGACGCAGCACTGGACGTGGCCGAATCAAAGGGGCCGATACGCGCGACTGTCCATTGTGCGGGGCGCGGGGCAACTGTGCGCGTGGTCGATCGTGACGGCAATCCAGGGTCCCTAGAGGATTACGAGGCCGTGGTACGAACAAACCTGATCGGCAGCTTCAACGTTTTGCGCCTCGCCGCCGCCCGCATGGTGTTCAACGAGTCGGAAGAGGGCGAGCGAGGCGTCATCATCATGACCGCTTCTGTTGCAGCCTGGGAGGGGCAGATCGGACAAATTCCATACGCCGCCTCCAAAGCGGGCGTTGTCGGTATGACAATCGTCGCCGCCCGCGACCTCGCCCGCAAGCAGGTCCGTGTCAACAGTATCGCCCCCGGAATCTTTGATACCCCGATCCTCGCGCGACATTCGCAGGAGATTCGAGATGGGCTGGCGGCTCAGGTCCCCCATCCATCGAGGATGGGCCGCGCAAGCGAGTTCGCCCAGTTGGCCCTGCACATCGTGGACAATGCCATGCTCAATGGCGAAACCATCCGCATTGACGGTGCGATCCGCATGGCGGCCCGGTAATGGCTGATCAAGTGCTCGTCGACGTAATAGATGGTGTCCAGATCATCACGATCGACCGCCCCAACTCTCGCAACGCCATCGACATGAAGACCGCCAAGGCAATCGGTGCCGCCATGCAGGAACTAGACAAGCGAGATGACCTTCGTGCCTGTGTCCTGACCGGCACCGGCAGCGTATTTTGCGCGGGAACGGACCTGAAGGCCTTCGTTGCCGGCGAGCCGGCACCTGTTGTCCCCGGCCGCGGGTTTGCTGGGTTCATCGAAAGCCCTCCCGACAAGCCGCTCATTGCTGCGGTCAACGGCTTCGCGCTCGGTGGCGGTATGGAAATCGTGTTGGCCTGCGATCTCGTCGTTGCCGATGAGACCGCCATGTTCGGGTTGCCCGAAGTTAAACGTGCGCTTCTCGCCGGTGCGGGTGGCCTGATGAGGCTGCCTCGCCGAGTGCCCTATCAATTAGCCATGGAGATGGCGCTGACCGGCGAGCCCATCAGCGCCGCGGTCGCGAAGCAGGCGGGCTTGGTCAATCGACTGACCGCCGCCGGCGAGTCCCGGACCGTCGCCATCGAACTCGGCCAGAAGATTGCGAAAAATGGACCGATGGCGGTGCGGTCGACCAAAGAAATTTTGATCAAATCTCGAGACTGGAGCAGTGAGGAAGAATTTGAGCGAATGTGGGAGATCTACGCACCCGTGCGCTCGTCAGCCGATGCGTATGAAGGCGCACTGGCTTTCCGTGAGGGTAGAGCACCCCGCTGGGGCGCAACCCACCAGGACATGCCAGCCTATTTCGCACACCGTCAGTGATTGCCGGATGGACTGAGGATGACAGGAGCATTCATGGCACCGACCACAAAGCAGCGAGAATTCATTGATATCGCGCGGAGTGAGTTCGTAGAGTTCGGCTACGGTGGCGCGTCGATTCGCTCGATCGCCAAGCGCGCGGAAATGAGCCTATCGGCCCTTTACTACCACTACGCCAGCAAGCAAGAGTTGTTGGTAGCGATCCTCGACGACGGACTCGAGACATTCCTCATGATGTGTCGTACGGAGCTTGATTGCAGTGACTCTTCCGCGCAGAGCAAGCTTCGTGCCATGGTGACCGCGTTCGTCAAATTTCGTACCCTGCACCAGGAGCAGAGCCAACTCGTGCAAACAGAGGTACGCAGCCTGGAACCTGCCAACTTGGAGAGCTACGAAGCGCGCCAGCACGAGCCGCTCCATACCCTTCAAAAGATCATCGACGACGGGGTTCGCGACGGGAGTTTTCACACTGAGAACCCCACGGATGCGAGAAGGGCCATCGCTGCGATGTGCAATGCGATCGCCCACTGGTACCGGCCTGACGGCGGCACCACAGTCGACGAACTCGTTCAGCGCTACACCGATCTGGCGCTGGTGATCGTCGAGGCGATGCCAACTCCCGACATATCCGACATACGCAAGAGTGTGGAGTGACACATGCCAAAAAGTCTTATCCCGCAACCTGACCCGGGTTCTGCGGCTTTGGACGATCTCCGCCTAGAGGTGCGAGCGTTCGTGCGAAAGCAGGTCGACGATGGAGTCTTCAAACCCAACGTCGACACCTGGCTTACTCAGTGGAACGAAACGTTCAGTCGCGAGTTGGCTCAGCGTGGATGGCTGGGTATGACTATCCCCACGGAGTACGGCGGCCATGGCCGGACGTTCCTCGAGAGATTTGTCGTCACGGAGGAACTTCTCGCCGTCGGCGCTCCAGTCGCCGCTCATTGGATCGCCGACCGACAAGCGGCGCCTTCCTTGCTCAAATACGGCTCGCAGGACCAGCGGCAGCGTTTCCTGCCAGGCATCGCGCGCGGAGAGATCTTCTGGGCCATCGGGATGTCGGAGCCAGAATCAGGCTCTGATCTCGCCAGCGTGAAGACCCGTGCCACACGAGCCGAAGGTGGGTGGACTATCTCTGGGACCAAACTATGGACATCCGGCGCCCACAAAGCCCACGCATTCTTCCTATTGGCCAGGTCTTCCGCACTCGATCCCTCAGACCGTCACGCGGGCCTAAGCCAGTTCATCGTCCTGCTCGACAGCCCCGGCGTAGAAATACGGCCGGTCTACACAATGTCCGGAGACCATCATTTCAACGAAGTGATTCTTGATTCTGTTTTCGTACCGGATGAGCTGGTCATGGGCACTATTGGCGACGGTTGGCAGCAAGTGACCTCCGAACTCGGCTTCGAGCGCAGCGGCCCCGAAAGATTCATGTCGACCTTCGCGCTGCTGGCCGCGGCGGTAGACGAGGTCGCAAAAGACCGACTCCCGGCAGACCCCGGCATCGGACGGCTCACGGGCCGAATGTTTGGTCTCCACCAAATGTCGACTGCCATCGCGGGGGCACTCTCGCGCGGCGAAAGCGCAGACACCGCCGCGGCTGTGGTGAAGATCCTCGGCACTGAAGTCGAAGGCGACGTCGCCGAGCTCGTCGAGGAGATCACGGGTGACACGCAGGTGGACTTCACCGAGCTTTTACGTTCGAGCCTCATGCAGCGTCCGGGATTCACACTGCGTGGCGGCACCTCAGAAGTTCTGCGCGGCGTTGTCGCGCGGGGATTGGGAATGCGCTGATGACTGATACCGACAACCAGGACCTCGCCGACATGCTCGACGGGGTTATGTCCAGCTATCGGGCGACTAGCCCCGTTGTCACAGGGCCGATCGAGATTGACCGTGTCTTCTGGTCAACGCTTGACGAGTTGGGCCTCACTCGACTAACCGCGTCCACGGAGCAAGGCGGCAGCGACGCTACTTGGGCCGAAGCGGCACTGTTGCTCTCGACCGCAGGGCGCCACGCAGTCAGCCTTCCAGTCGTTGAAAATGACCTGTTGGCACACTGGCTGCTCGGCCTAGCGGGCATCGGGGCAGCGGACGACCTGATCCGTACAGCCTGTGTTCTGGACTCGAGCGGAACCGCTCGCAATGTGCCTTGGGCGAACGAGGTCGACCGTATCGTTGTGGCCTGGCAGGTGGAGGCAGGTTGGTTGGTTGAGGACGTTGACCGCGGCGCATTCGAGATCGACCTGGATCGCAACATCGCGGGAGAGCCTCGCGGCGATGTGCGAGTAAACCTCGACAATCTCATGGGTACATCTGCCAGTGTGGAGACAGATCTCGGACTGACGCTTCTGCTCCGCGGCGCTCTAGCAAACGCGCTGCTCATGGTCGGTGCCATGGAACGTGTCCTCGATCTGGTGGTCGCCCACACCACTGCGCGCACGCAATTCGGACGCACTCTCGCCAAATTCCAGGCCGTACAGTTCATGGCCGCCGATATCGCTACCGAGGGCCTGTTGGCGCGTGCTGCTGCCGATGCTGCTGTGGTCGCCGCGGTAGAGCATGGCTTCGACAGCGACCAGGCTGCTTTCGCCATAGCGGCCGCAAAGTCATGCGCGGGACACGCGGCGACGCTGGTCGCTCGCAACGCCCATCAGGCATTCGGCGCAATCGGCTTCACCAGTGAGCATGAATTGCACATGTATACGAATCGAATTTTGGCTTGGAGGTCGGAATGTGAATCGGTACGGCACTGGGACAACGTGCTCACCCACGCGATTGCGAAGGCTGGCAGCGTAGGCGTGTGGCCGCTGATAGTCGATTGACCGCGGCGCGGTTGCCTTCCACTACTTCCTCGAGTAAGTCCGGTTTCTACACCACGAACGCGCATTTCGTCCCTGTGGCACGACAGTCGGTTCGGCGTAGAACCGCATCTTCGTCACCGTGCCCGACTCAGTGACAATATCGACGCGAGGCCTGCCGGACCTACAAGCACTCCGCTGCCGACGACTGTGGGGCGGTGCGCGAGGGTCGTGCCGGCGTTGCGGGGCTTGCGCCGGGCCACCCAGCCGAGGTGAGGATTCGATCACACTGCAGGCCGTAGTCGCTTCGGCACCAAACAGGTTTTCCGTACACTTAGTGGGATGCTCATGACCCAGGCCGACGCGAAGGCATCTCGCCGACGCGGATTCCACGCGTACCTTGATGTTGCGGTCGTCGTTCTGGTGCTCGTCGGTACCAACCTGATCGCGCACTTCACCACGGTGTGGGCCAGCATCGCAACGGTACCCATCGCGGCCGTCGTCCTCGTCGCACTGACCCGACGCCGCGGACTCGGCTGGGCCGAACTGGGCCTGTCACCGAAGCAATGGAAGACTGGTTCGATCTACGCTCTCGGTGCCGTCGGACTCGTCGTCACCGTCGTTGCGATCGGAGCTCTGCTGCCGATGACCAGGCCGTTCTTCATGGCGGATCGGTACGCCACCATCTCGGCCGCGCTCGTCGCGTCGATGATCGTCATCCCGTTGCAAACGGTCATCCCCGAGGAGTTGGCCTTCCGCGGCGTACTGCACGGCACGCTCGGACGCATCTATGGTGCCCGTGGCATCTTCGCCGCCGGATCACTGCTCTTCGGCCTCTGGCATATCGCGTCGTCACTCGGACTGACCGCGGGCAATGCGGGGCTGAGCAATTTCCTCGGCGGCGGGGTGTTCGGTCAGATCGCAGGCATCGTGGCCGCGGTCATCGCGACAGCCGCCGCAGGCTTCGTCTTCACCTGGCTGCGACGCCGCAGCGGCAGTCTGATCGCCCCGATCGCGTTGCACTGGTCACTCAACGGCATCGGCGCACTCGCCGCTGCGTTGGTGTGGCAAGCGTCGATGTCCTGAAATCAGCGCACTGCGGCCACTCCGGTCGCACGTATCCCATCCAGCGGAAATTCGACTCGACCACACCCCAGAGCCTGGCACCGTGGACCGATATGACGATCAACGCGAGCGACGCACTCGACAAACTGCTGGCGATCGAGAAGATCAAGCAGCTCTTCGCCGCCCGCCTGCGATGCATGGACAACAAGGAATGGGACCGCTACGCGGGCTTCCATACCGACGACGTAGTCAGCGATTCATGGGCAAGTCCCGACGCTGCCCCGCAGACCGACGCCTCCAAAATCGGCCAACAGGTGACCGGTTCGCAGGCGTTGGCCGCGGCTATTCGGAGCACGCTCGACGGCGCGGTCACGGTCACCAGCGTGCACCACGGCCACACCCCGGAGATCACGCTGACTTCGCCGACCACCGCCACGGGTATCTGGGCGATGGAGGACAAACTGTGGTGGATCAACACGGCCACCGGCACGACCGAGCACCTTCATGGATACGGCCACTACCACGAGGAATACCGTCTGGAGGACGGTCGGTGGCTGATCAGCTACCGGAATCTGACCCGCCTACGCGTCGATTCGACCCCAGGGTTCCACGACCGCTAGAGCCGAAAGACAGCGCCTGACGGCATGTGCGCGGGTCAGCGCACATGCCGCAGGTAGCGTGCTCAGGCTCTACTTGGACTTCTTCGCTTCCCGCGCAGCATTTCTCGCTGCAAGATCCTCGGCATCGAGCTTGTCTGCCTGCTCCAACGTGGGCGCACTACCTCCGAGACGAGCCGGAACCCAATACTCGCCCGGCTCGTGGTCGTAGTCTTCCTGCAAAGCCAGCAGCATCTCCTGCATCACCGAATGGAGCTTCTCGGTGAGCTCACTCGGTGGACCGACCGGCTCGATCGGCTTGCCGACCGCAATCGAGATGGGAGTGTTGGTGCGTCCCAATCGCTTCGGGAAGCCTTTGGTCCAGACTCGCTGCGCACCCCAGATGACCGTCGGAATGATCGGCACGCCGGCCTCGATCGCCATTCTCGCTGCTCCGGACTTGAATTCCTTGATTTCGAAGCTGCGACTGATGGTGGCCTCCGGGTACACCCCGACCAGCTCGCCATTGCGCAGATCCGCCACGGCGGCCTTATAGGAATCCGCACCTGCTCCACGATCCACCGGAATGTGCTTCAGCGATCGCATGATCGGACCCGAAATCTTGTTGTCGAACACTTCCTTCTTGGCCATGAAGCGGATGTACCGCTTCACCCTGCGCGGCGGTATTCCGGCGTAGGTGAAGTCCAGGTATCCGGTGTGGTTGACGGCTATGACCGCGCCACCGGTGGCAGGGATGTTCTCCTCACCCACAACCTTGAATTTCAGGCCCTCCAGCGCGAAGACCACACGAGCAATGCCGATGACAGATCGATAGACGGGTTCCACAGTCGGCTAGCGTAGTCGCTGGAAGACCCAGGGGAGAAGACGCAGTCGGAAGGTCAGCTGTAGATGAGTTCGCGTAGAGGCATCGTTTTCGCAAGTGTGGGACTGTTCGGGGCAGTTCTCACGCTCACCGCATGTGGGGGTGACGGCCAACAGGGCATTCCCACCGAGACACGCTCGGCAACGGCTACGACAACGCCGCCCGCCACCACACCACCCTCGACCACACCTTCACCGGTGGGCCCGGCCGTCGGCGAAGTTTCCACGAACCCCGAGGCCGCCGGAGCCTTACGGGCATTCCTCACCGACCTCGATGCAGGCGGCGTCCCTGCGGTAACGGCGAAGTGCTGGACTGTCCCGCCGTCAGAGGTCCCAGCCCGCTACAGCGACGTCGCATCGATCCTCGACGCCGCCGCAGTCCCCGGCGTCGACGGGCAATACGCGGTCACCTGGAGTAGCCCAGCCATCACACTCAGCGTCAAACGCAGCGAGATCGCCTCCGGGTATGCGTGTCCGGCGGTATTTCCGGGGGGCTCGTCCGGCGCTTACACGGACACCGAAGCCGAATACACCGTCGAGCGGTATCTCGGCCGCTTCACGGGCACCCCGGTGAACCCCGCCGACCTAGAAGGCGACTACCCGCTCGTATGCGACACCCGGGCCATTTGGGACCCGCAGCGCACGGGCGCGGCGACCACTGCGCCATTGGCAAACAATCCCGGCCGGCTGACCGGATCGGCGTCGTACAAACCGGACAGCGTCTATGTTGCCGCCAACGACGGCGAGTACACCACGGTCTATGCCGACGTCACCGACGTTTCCGGAGTCGAACAGAACCGGATCTTCACCCTGACGGTCGGGTCCAACGGGTACTGCATCGGTGACGTCGTGTGAGGGTATTGCCGCCCGCCCGTGCCCTCGCCCGCCCGCTTGAATGGTCCATTCATACGATCAGATAGTTTCAGGGCGCCGTTCATGCGGTCGGATGCACGCATATCTGCGCGACGGGGAGGAAATCTGTGACAACTCTGGGCATCGACACCAAGGTTCTGCTGCTGCTTTCGGGACTGATTCTGCTCTGGGCGTTGGCGCTGGGGGTCTGGAAATTCCGGCAGATGGCGACATCGCCGACGGCTCTGGCACACCCGTACGTCGACATCGCGCACCGTGCGGCACTGATGTACTCGTTCGCGACGCTCGTCCTCGCCGCACTCACCGAATTCAGCTCGTTCCCGACGGCGGTGAACCTCACGGCCGGCCTCGTCGCCGTCTTCTTCTTCGTCGCGGCCATCGGAAGCTACATGGTGCACGGATTTTTGAAGGACACCGACAATCAGTTCGAACATCCGGTCCGCGGGACGCACGCATTCATGTGGGCGCTGATCGGTGGCGAAATCGGCGGTACGACCGTTCTGCTCGCCGGTTTCGTTGTGGGACAGTTTTTCTGACCGCTTCAATGGTCCATTCATACGATCAGATAATTTGAAAGCACCATTCAAGCGCACGACGCAACTACTGTGGAACCCATGACACACGTGGTGGTCGCTGGTGCCGGTCTGGGCGGGATTGCCTGCGCACACGAACTGGCGCACAAAGGTGTTTCCGTCACCATCGTCGACCGCAACGATTACCACCAGTTCCAACCGTTGCTCTATCAGGTTGCGACGGCGCAGTTGCCTGCCGCCGACGTCGCACGACCGCTCGCAGCGATCTTCGAAGGCTTCGAGAACGTCCGAGTGGTTCAGGCAGAGATCAGCACCCTGGATTTTGCCTCACTGTCACTCACCGCCGCAGGCGAAAAGATCTCGGGCGACTATCTCGTCGTCGCGGCTGGAGCACGCGCCAACTTCTTCGGAACGCCCGGCGCAGAGGAATTTTCGTTCCCGCTGTACTCCGTTGCCGACGCCGAGAAGCTTCGTCACCACGTCAGCGAGGTGTTGCGTGGTGAACACGATCCACTCGACGTCGTCATTGTCGGAGGCGGCCCGACCGGCGTCGAGACCGCGGGCGCATTCGCCGAACTGTTCATGGCCCTGCGCAAGATGAATCATCCAGGCGGTCGCGGGGAGGCCTGGCTCATCAACCACGGGCCGGCGTTGCTGGCGCCGTTCAGTGAACGCTCGCATGTCTACGCACACGACAAGCTGGTCGAACACGGCGCGAAAGTTCGCCTCGGGGTCGGCGTCACCGCAGTCGATGCCGGCGGCGTCGTGCTCAGTGACTCCACCCGTATCGACTCGCGGACAGTCATCTGGGCCGGTGGCGAATCGGCGTCGCCGGTGGCCGCGACCGGCGACGCGAAACCCGGTCCCGGCGGGCGACTGGACGTGCTGGCCGATCTCACGGTCCCGAAATTCGACAATGTCTACGCCGTCGGCGACGTGGCAAACATTACCGACGTAGATGGAAAGACGTTGCCCCAGTTGGGTTCGGTCGCTCAGCAAGCAGGAACCTGGGCGGCCCACAACATCGAGCTCACCATCGCTGGAAAACGTCGGAAGGTCTTCCAGTACAAGGACAAGGGCATCATGGCGATGATCGGTCGCGGGGCCGCCGTCGCAGAGGTCGGCGCGCACCGACATCAAGTCGAGGGACCGCTCGCTTTCGCGGCGTGGCTCGGCGTCCATGCCGCACTACTGAGCGGCGCGCACAGCAAAGTCGACGCTTTCCTGTCCTGGGCGTGGGACTACTTCGACAGCGATCACGCCGCGATCGTCGAGTGCCACGGCAATCCGAAGCGGATCGCCTGGGCCGACGACGTGAAGCCGACCATCTGACACGTCTCTAGCGCAGAACATCCGTTCCGACGAACGGCACCAAAGCTTCCGGCACCCGAACGGTCCCGTCTGCCTGCTGGTGATTCTCGAGGATCGCGACGATCCACCGCGTCGTGGCCAATGTTCCGTTCAGCGTCGCAGCAATCTGCGGCTTGCCGTTGTCGTCGCGGTACCGAACACCCAGGCGTCGAGCCTGGAAGGTCGTGCAGTTTGAGGTCGAGGTCAGCTCGCGGTAGGCATTCTGCGTCGGCACCCAAGCCTCGCAGTCGAACTTGCGCGCCGCCGAGGACCCGAGATCGCCACCGGCGACGTCGATGATTCGGTACGGAAGTTCCACTGCCGCAAGCATTTCGCGCTCGAATTCGAGAAGCTTGCGATGCTCGGCCGCTGCGTCCTCTGGCTTGATGTAGGAAAACATCTCGATCTTGTCGAACTGGTGGACGCGGATGATCCCGCGAGTGTCCTTGCCATACGAACCCGCTTCGCGACGAAAGCACGTCGACCAGCCGGCATAGCGCTTCGGGCCGTCGGACAGGTCGAGGATCTCGCCTGCGTGGTACCCGGCCAGCGCAACTTCCGACGTGCCGACGAGATACAGATCGTCGGCTTCGAGTCGGTAGATCTCATCGGCGTGCGCCCCCAGGAATCCGGTTCCCGCCATGATCTCCGGCCGCACCACCACCGGCGGGATCATCATGGTGAACCCGTTCTTGACGGCCTTCTGCGCCGCCAGCTGCAACATCCCCTGCTGCAGCAGCGCACCGTACCCGGTCATGAAGTAGAACCGCGAACCCGACACCTTCGCGCCGCGTTCCATGTCGATCAGCTTCAGTGACTCACCGAGCTCGAGGTGGTCCTTCGGCTCGAAGTCGAATGTCGGGATTTCACCGACGGTTTCCATCAACACGAAGTCGTCTTCGCCGCCGGCGGGAGCTCCCTCTTCGACGACGTTCGACAAGGCACGTTGCGCGCTGTCCACCGCGGCATCTGCCTCGTTCTGACGCGCCTCCGCAGCCTTGACCTTCGCCGCGAGCTCGGACGACCCTGCCAGTAACGCAGGACGCTCCTCCGCTGACGCCTTCCCGACGCGTTTGCCGAGGGCCTTCTGCTCGGCGCGGAGCTGATCGCCGGCAAGCACTGCGGCCCGTCGGGATGCATCGGCGCCGAGTAGCACGTCGACTAGCGCGGGATCTTCTCCACGGGTGCGCTGTGAGGCACGGACGACATCGGGATTCTCACGAAGAAACTTCAGGTCGATCACGAGGAAAACCTTACTTGCCGAGCAAGTCCAGGTAGTCCTCGCGTCCGAACATGCGCGCCGCGTCGATCGCCGACGGATGACCACCATGCGGATCCGCTCCGCCCTCGACCAGCTCTCGCACCACCTCGTCCTCCCCCTTGAAGACCGCGCCTGCGAGGGGAGTCTGGCCCTTCTCGTTCGGCCGATTCACATCGGCACCCTTGCCTACCAGCATGCGAACAGTGCGCGCGTGACCGTGATAGGCCGCCAACATGACCAGGGTGTCCCCCGCCTCGTTGTTGAGGTCGACCGGTACACCGGCGTCCAAATATGCCTTCAAGGACTCGGCATCACCGTCGCGGGCCATCGTGAACAGTCGGCCCGCAAGCTCGGCGATGTCAGCACTGGTCTCCTCGGGGTCTGTCATAGGAACCGAAGGTACTCGGGCATGATGGAGTTGATGTCCATCAGCGATCCGGCCCGGCCGGGGAAACCCACAACGACACGCAACCCGCGCACAGTCTCGGCGCACGTTGCGCGTCGAGGACTCGTCTTTGTCGCTGTGGGGGCTGTCGCGGCTGCTGCGATCACGCTCTCCGTGTCCGGCGGCTTCTCGCAACCGGAGAAGATCGCCACCCACTCGGCCAGCAGTCCTGCGACGTCAGGTGCCGTCACGGCCAAGACGTTCGGCTCGGCCGATCCAGGCACGTGCCTGCAGTGGACGCCGACCGATGACCCCGCGACCGACCGACAGGACCTCGCCGAAGTTTCCTGCGCCGATCCGCATCGATTCGAAGTAGCAGCCGACGTCGATCTGAGTGCCTATCCCGGGCTCGAGTTCGCTCCGAACTCGATGTATCCGGGTGCACAACGCTTCGGGCAGCTACGCGACGAACATTGCGTCGATGCCGTCGACGACTACCTGGGCGCCAAGTTCGATCCGAGCGGCAAGTTCAGTGTCGGGCTGATGTTCCCCAGCGAAGCAGGATGGGCATCGGGCGAACGGACGTTGCGGTGTGGAATCCAGAAGTCCACCAACACGGGAATTCCGCAGGAGATGACCGGCTCGGTACTCGACCTGGATCAGTCGAACGTGTGGGAGCCCGGCACCTGCATCGGCATCCTGCAGAACGTGCCCGCCGATCCGGTCGACTGCAGCGCGCCCCATGCCTTCGAGGTGGTCTCGGTCGCAGACCTGAGCCAACAGTTTCCGACCGGAATCCCCAACGAGGCCGACCAGGACGCCTACCTCACGACGGTCTGCACCGACGCCGTGAATGCATACCTCGGCTCCCCAACCGCGCTGCGGGACAAGACGCTGACGCTGTTCTGGGACAACATCGACGTCACCAGTTGGCTGGCCGGTAGCCGTCAGGTCAGCTGCTCGATAGGCAGTGAGCTCGACACGGGTGGCTTCGCGACGCTCGTCGGATCCGCACAGGGCGACATCCTCATCAACGGTCAACCGCCGGCACCGCCGCCGTCGGCACCGGACGGTCGGGCACTCCCCACGCCGCTGCCCGGTGCGGCCCCGATCACGTCGGGAGGATGACATCCCTACCGATATGAGCCGCGCCGACTTCGAAAACGCCGTCGGCGACGCCCTGGACACGCTTCCGCCGGACATCACCGACCGCATGGACAACGTCGTCATTCTCGTCGAGGAAGAGCACCCCACCGAGGACATCCTCGGCCTGTACGAGGGGGTCGCGCTCACCGACCGCTACGAGTACAGCGGACACCTACCGGACGTGATCACCATTTACCGTCGTCCGATTCTCGACATGGTCGACGACGCCGAAACTGCCCGACGCGAGATCGCGATCACCGTCGCCCACGAGGTGGGGCATCATTTCGGCATCGACGACGAGCGCTTGCACGAACTGGGTTTCGGGTAGTTGCCCGCCGCTTGAATGGTCGATTTCAAGACATCTGATCGTATGAATGGACCATTCAAGCGGGCCGGGGTGGGCCATAACCAACTGGGCGCTGAAGCGGGCCGGGGTGAGCTGAACACGACGCCTACGCCGCGACCGACTCCCGAGCCTTGCTGACGGCCCGATCGGTGAGGAACGCGAACGCCAGGCCGAGCGCGATCCACAGCGTTGCCTGCGTCGCCAGTGAGGACAGTCGGAACTCCCACAGCAGCGTTGCCGGGAAATCCACGCCGACTTCGTTGATCGTGGGCAGCAGTACGTATCCCAGGCCTACCACGACGAGGAACGCCGCCAGCGGAGCCGCGATCCGAACAGCAAGCGAACTGTGCGACGCCACTGTTTTGGCGACATACAGTCCGATTGCTACCGCCAACAACCCGAGAACGACCGAAGCGAGCCACAGCCAGGTGCGCTGGTTGATTGTGTCGGGGTCGCCCACGGCAGGTGGATTGGCCGGATATTTGAAGAACGGCACAGCTTCGATTGCCAGCCAACCGAGCGCGCCTGCAGCGATAGCGAGCGTCGACCCGGACAGTGAGGTGAACCGTCGTGCGTAGTGCAACACCGTCGCGAAGATCGCACCGAGCGCGAGTCCTGCAAGACCGGTTGCCAGGAACAGCCCCGCACGCTGGCCGTCCCGGCTGACGAGCGCATCTTCCTCGTCGTGCGAATGTGCGCCCGGGGTGGCTTCGACGTGCCCGGCTACACCTGCCGCCTCCTCGATGGCGATGGCCGAATCCACGTGCGGCTCACCGATGACGAACGCGACGGTACCCGCGAGCAGACCCGCGATGAGACCCGCCAGGAGTCCGCGGACGAGCAACTGGAGATAGGTCCCCTGCAAGGTGGTCACACGCGGGGACGACGTGGTCAGTGACACGGGAGACCCAGCAGGTGGCGTCCGTCGTGCATCAGTTCGTGCATGTACATTCCACTACGTGAAATGGCGCCCTGGTCGAAACCGACCAGGTAGAGCACGACGAATGCGAGGAGCACCACCGCCGCGACGACGACTGCGAGGGCAGCCGACTCCGTGGCGCTGCTGGGATTGTGAACGATGGCCATGATGGAATGCCTCCTGGGATTGTGCGTCCCCTTCGAACCGAAGCGATGTGTCAGTTTTCTGGCTCTCGGAACCGCTGAGGTCCGATCACAGTGGCGCAACCGCTCCGGATTCACACCGGAATTGCCTGCACACATCGCGCTTACCCGCGAACTCTGGCACCGATCTCAGCCCGGTGTCAATCGGAACCAGGGTGCGATGAGCCCATGATTGGAGAGGAGCGCTCGATGCCGTCGACAGTGACGCGGCTCTCGCTGGTCAGCCATGGCACGACCGAGGCGATGCGTCGCGCCAGGTTCCATTCGGACGAACCGGTCGATTCGGGCGGACTGAAGCGGCTGGAGGGACTCACGTTCGACTCGGATGCCGAGATGATCATGATCGCCCCGGAGCGGCGAACTCGACAGACTGCGGCGATACTCGGCCTACAGGGAGCCATCGTCGCCGACCTCGCCGACCTCGATATCGGCGAGTGGACCGGCCGAACGATGGATGACCTCGACGAGTCAGAGCTGGTGGGGTGGCTCACCGACACCTCCACCGTCCCACCGGGTGGTGAATCGATCGACGCACTGTTCGACCGCGTCGGGCAATGGATGAACAGGGTGGCGACCGAGCGGCGTCGACTGCTGGCGGTCACGCATCCTGCTGTCGTCCGCGCCGTCGTCGTCAGAGCACTCGACGCGCCGTCGGCCTCGTTCTGGCGTGTGGACATCCCACCCGCGACGGTGACGAATCTGAACTTCCGAGGTGGGCGATGGACCCTTCGGTCTGCGGCAGAAAAAATCACCTGAGCTTTTTTGCGCGGAGTGGAACCGATTGCGCAGTGCCGTCGTCAAAGTTCTACGAGAGCGAAATTTTCGCTGCGTGACGAAGGAGTGGGGTTATGCCAGGAAATGTGCGCGTCGACCCGGTTGCCCTCGAGACCGCCGCTGCCGAGTTGGATGCCCTGGCAGCTCGGCTCCAGACGAGTCTGACGGCCGTGTCGGTGCCCATCGAGATCACACCTGCCGGCAGCGAGGAAGTCTCACTGCTCGCCAATCGCTACTTCCTTCGCGCTGCGGGTTCGTTCACTCCGGCCGCCACCGACGCGATCAGCGAACTGATCGAGGCCGCTTCCGCACTGCGAGCACAGGCGTCCGCGTACCGAGATGTCGACTTCGAACACGGTCGGGCACTGACAATCTGAAGAGCTGACTATCCACGAGCACTGACGGGGCTGGGTAAATGACGGGGGAGATGTTGTGACACTGGGAGTAACGGGGGTCGTGTGGCTACCACGCACCGCGACAGTCAATTCAGCGGCGTTGCTGCTGGGAACCGGTCCGGCCCCACTGATCGGTGCCGCGGGCGCGTGGGGGTCGGTTGCGGCTGCCTATACCGACGCATCGATCACAGTGGGTCGGGTCATGGCTGTTCTCGCGGCCGGCTGGGAAGGCGAGGCGGCCAATGCCGCCCAGGCTCGCTTCGGCGGATTTTTGGCGTGGACGCAAGGTACTGCCACGCGTGCCACCGAGATCAGCGGACACGCTCTCGCCGAGGCTGCGGCCTATACGACTGCGGTCGCTGCGATGCCGAATCCGGTCGAGATAGCTGCTGTGAAATCCGCCAAGGTTGCCGCGTACAGCTCTGGTGGCGCATTGAACGGCAGCGCCGAAGCGCTCGAGATGACGGACCGCACGCTCGACGTTCGGGCTGCGCTCGTCATGGACGCCTACGAAGCTGCGACGACGCCGCTGGCCATGACGGTCTCGTTCGATCGGCCGCCCGAGATCGTCAATGACACTTCTGGTGGTTCCTCCGGGCCCGACGGCAGTATCGCCAGGGGCACCTCGTACGAGGAAACGACAGCCTTCGGGTTCAGCGCCCACACCTCACCCGCGCAGGCGGTCATCGCAGCAGCCACAGCAGCAGTTCAGAATCCTGCGTTGGCGGCTGCCGCGGGTCAGGTGGCCAGCTCTGCAGGCTCGATCGCCGGCTCGAGTGTCACCACCGTTGCTTCCGCGGCCACAAACGTCGGCGGATCCGCGGTGTCGACGTTCATGAACTCACAGAACCCTTCGCAGGGCTCGGCGGGATCACCGCTCGCGGCTGCAGGCAGAGCCGATGCTGGAGCACTGGGTTCGGCGGCAACGCGAGCAATGTCCTTCGGGTCCATCGGTTCCACCGGATCAGCGGGCACCGGCGGGGTCGGTTTCGGCCGGGTGTCGGGCGGTCTCGGTAGCACCGCTTTCGGGGCTCCCAACGGACCGGGGGGCGCGTCCTCGGTGGCAGGCAGTGAGCGCGTTCTGGCAGGCGCCAATGGCTCGGGTGTGTTCGGGGCGGGCGCGAACGATGCTGCAGCCACGGCCCGTGGTGCCGGTGGGCCGGCATCGACGGCCGGGGCCCAGGGTGACGAAGACGAAGAGCACCGGACGCCTGGTTATCTGAAGCAATTCGAGCACTTCGGTGACGGCCGCACGGTTGCACCGTCGGTCATCGGCGCGGAACCGACATGGAACGATCGTTGATCGACTTGGGGACTCGACCTCTCGGCCACACCGTTCCCTCCGCCGAGCTCGATGCCGATCGGATGGACTACCTCGTCGAGGCCCTCGGAATCGTCGAGCTACCGGTAGTGCTGGACGTATTCCCGCGGTTCGATGGGGCTGCTGAGCGAGCGGCCGCACTTCGGCGTGGGTTCGACTGCCTCGATCACGACGGATTGTTGCCCGACGGGCGCGTTCATCCCGACCTCGAGATGTGGTTGCGTGTTCTGGATCGGCCGCGGTGGTTCATCGCTGCGCGACTGATCAACAGACCCTTCACCAGCGATTCTTCGATGACCCGGATCGCTTTGGCGTCCAACGAGAGCGGTTCGGTTCTCGCTGTGGCTTCGGGTGGGTGGCTCCGCCTACGTGCTTCGGTCGGGGATCCGGCGCAGGAACTGCTCAATGCACTCGGAGTGAGAAGGCCGTTCGAGTTTCACGGAATCGCCGCGGAGACAGATCTTCTGGCGGAGGCGCTCGACGGCGCACCGACCGATCGCGTCGCCACCTCGGCGAGACTCTCCCACATCGGAATCGAGGACTCGGCAGCTGCCGACGTCGCCGCAGCCATGAGCACATGCTCGGCCCACGCCGAGATCACCTCGGTCACAGTCGGTTCCGGAACCCGGACCGTCGGGAAGAATCCGGTCGCATTCTTCGACACTCGGCGTGGCCGGATCGTGGCAACATCGTCCATGGCGGCAGACGGTCGACAGTGGACGTCGTTGTCGCCTGGTTCGGATGGACGCGTGCGATCTGCGATCGAGGAGCTCATCACAGGCGCGGCCGGCTGATCGGCGCGGTCAGCTGATCGGATCGTCGAGCGTGTGGCTGCCTTTGCCTTGAAATGGCAGAACGAAGGTCCCCCAGCGGACACATGCCCAGCCGCCGCTGGCAAGTGGTACGAGCTCGACGGTCCCGGTGTTGTCGAGGTGGTTGTCCGCGGCGAATGCGCCGTCCACGCCGCCCAATACGCCACCGACCAGCCTGATGGCGGCACCGTGACCGACCACCACCACATCGCGTGGATCATCCTCGAACAGGTACTGCTCGCGTAGTTGCTCGAGGACCGGCACGTAGCGGTCGAGAACGCTGCGGCCGGTCTCGCCGCCCGGCACCTGTGCGTCGAGATCGCCGCGGTGCCATGCGCCGTAGACGGCGGTGAACCCGTCGTGCGCTTCCTTGTCGGTGCGATCTTCCCAATCGCCTGCGGACGCTTCCTGCAGGCCATCACGCTCGAGCATCATCGAAGACGTGGCAAGCGCTATATGTTCGGCGGTTTGCCGTGCGCGAAGCGCAACAGAGGACACGAGCACCGCGGGCGGCCTCCCGGCTATGGACTGCCCGTATTTCCTCGCCTGCTCATGACCGACATCAGTGAGGGCGGCCCCGGGCGGCCGCGTGTCCAACCTCTTGGCTACGTTGCCGAAGGTCTGGCCATGTCGGACGAGGATCAGCTTGCCCGTCATCTGTCCCCTTTTCCGGCGCGCAATCCCGCCAACCACTCGATCTCTCTATCCAACGACGGGGGCGTCCTTCCTGTTCCCGTCGCGACAGGCCAAGATCCGAGGTATCGAAGTTCCATCTTGCGATGCAGCGCTCCGAGAGCTTCGGACACGGCAGGATCGTCGATGTGACCGACGCAATCGACGTAGAACCGGTAGGTCCCGAATTCGGTTCGGGTGGGCCGTGATTCGATTCTTGTGAGGTCGATGTCGCGGATCCCGAACTCGGACAGTGCACCGAGCAGAGCACCAGGCTGATTGTCCGGCATCAACACCACCGCGGTGCGGTCCGCTCCGGTGGGGGCGAGCGCAGGACGTGGGGCTCCGACGAGGACGAACCGAGTGCGCGCATTGCCGACATCGGCGACACCGTGGGCCAATGCCGGAAGTCCGAGGCGCTCACCCGCGAGGACCGTCGACACTGCGGCATCCGCGAGTCCTGCAGCGACGTCCTCGGCGGCGCCGGCGTTGGACGAGGCGAAGTGCACCTCCACGCCAGGGAGGTTCGCGTCGAGCCATTGCCGAATCTGGTTTGCAGCAATGGGATACGCGCGGATTGTTCGAACCTCGGCCAGCGTCATGCCGGGTGCACCGAGGATCGAGAAGGCTACCTCGATCTCGGTCTCGGCGAGAATCTGCAATCTCGTTCCGACGGCGAGGGCGTCCAGAGTCGGCGGAACCGACCCCTCGACCGAGCTCTCGATCGGCACGACGGCTGCCACCACACCGCCGTCGCGAACCGCCTGCAACGTCGATGGCGGGCTCGTCATCGGAACTCGTTGGACCTCTCCGGTGAGTCCGAGTTCGTCGAGAACGCCGAGTGATGTGAATTGACCGAGGGCCATCTCGGTGAATGTTCCCGATGGACCGAAGTACGCGATTGCAGGCACGGTCCGAGGCTACTGGGTCCGCTGAAACGCGTCAGACCAATCAGTCTGCAAGAAGGCCGGCGGCGAGAAGGACTGCGTGCGCGCCGACCGCGTCGTCCACTTCGATGCCGAGCAACACCGTTCGCACTGCTTCGGCCGCCTCCGGTCGTAGCGCGATCAGAGCACCGACGTCGGGTTCGGCCAGAGCTCGCAGTATGTCGTCGCCCCGAAGTGCGGCGACGGTGGCCGCGAGGATCGCGAGCACCTCTTCGCCCGATTGTGCGCGAGCGGAGAATCCGACTTCGGCGTGCGCGACCACCGCCAGGACATCCGCGATCCGACGCGGAGATTCCCACGCTCCGAACCCAGGAGTGCGATGCGCGTCGACGATTGCTGTCACCGTCTCCATGACGTCGCCCTCGGTCACATCAGGAAACACCACCAGCGGCGACGGCAGCCGCAGCGACGTGGCTTCCGCGAGCGTGTCCTCGCGCACGTTCACGTGGTACCTGACCACCTCGTACGACGCATGTCGGTTCTTCCGAAGATCGTCCGGATCGATGTCGAGTTCGACGACGATCCGACCGAAGTTCTGCTCGGTTCGCACCGAAGCCAGGACCGAGGCGTCGATGACCGGGGGTCCGGTGGTGACGGCGTCGGGACAGCCCGAGGCTTCAGCGGCGGTGCGGCATCGCTGCTGCAGCAGCCCGGCGACGAGCGCCTGCGGATCGGGCCGGTGGGGCGCACCCAGGGTGAGTGGAATGGACACCGTTACACGGTAGACCGGGGAAATTCGCGCCGAACACTTGCGATCAAGGCAAGCGTCAACTAACTTAGGTTTGCCTCACCTACTAGGCATCGCATCGGAGGAAGTCATGATCGGCGCAACCACCACCGGACCGTCTACCGCTGAACGAGTCCGCAGCGCCTGCGCGCGTGCGGAAGGTGCAAGGCTGGCGATCGAGGGAAGCGAACCTGTAGTCACCCTGCTTCATCACTTGCGCTCGAACGGCGAAGTGATAGTTGCGGTAACGGAGGATTCGGAAGTAGCCACACTCGCCTGCCGACCTTCCGGCGCCGGAGTGCCCGCAGTCCTCGAGCTGACCGATCATGCACCGCTGGAGCTCCGCGAATCGGTCCGGTCACTGGTGTGGCTACGCGGGGAGCTTCGACCCGTGCCCGCCTCGCTCATGCGGCCGATGGCCGGCGCCGTAGCCGCCGAACACCCGCACCCGGCCTTGCTCGACATCGGCCACGGAACGATCCTTCTCCGCCTGATCCTGTCGTCTTCGGTGGTCGCCGACAACACCGGTGCCGAACCCGTCGACGTCGAACACCTCCTCGCCGCCGAGCCCGACCCCTTCTGGGAGATGGAGACGAGCTGGCTGCAGCACCTCGACATCGACCATCCCGAGCTCATCGATCAGCTGGCCAGAAGACTGCCGCCATCGCTCCGTCGGGGCCGAATCCGGCCGCTCGGGATCGATCGGTACGGGATCAGCCTGCGCATCGAGAGCGACCACGGCGACAACGACGTTCGGTTGCCTTTCGGCCAGCCCGTCGACGACAGCATGGCGTTGAGCCGTGCTCTCCGAGTACTCGCCGGATGCCCATTTCTGAACGGGCTGCGAGCTCGTAGCTGAGAACACCGGTCGGCAGGGCACACTCGTTATGTGATCGCCCTCAAAGGCTGGCTGTCGCCACCCACGCCTGACACCGGCCCACCACCGGACCCGACCGAGCGACGAGCAATCAAGATCGAGATTGCGATCGTTCTACTGGTCACGTTCGGGCTCAGCGGACTGAGCAGCATCCTCTCGCTCGTCGAGGACGCAATGGTCGCGGGCAGCCTGTCGGAACAAACCGTCGCGCTGAACACCTCGAGTTCGAGCCTCGGGATCATCGATCTGCTCTACCAGCTTCTACGTATCCTCCGGCTCTGTGCCTGGGGCGCTCTCGGGATGTATCTGCTGTGGCGTGCGGGCCTGGGGCCTCGGCTCATCGGACTTGCGAAGCCACGGTGGAAAAGCGATGCCTTACCCGGCCTCGGTCTGGCCGCGCTGATCGGCATCCCCGGACTGCTGCTCTACCTCGTCGCCAACGCCCTCGGGCTCAATCTCACTGTCGTGCCGAGCACCATAGACGATCATTGGTGGCGAATCCCCGCTCTCGTCGCTTACGCATTCGCCAACTCGGCCGCCGAAGAAATCATCGTGGTCGCGTATCTGATCTCCCGGCTGCGACGCCTCGGATTCAGCGAGAATTCGTCATTGCTCGCATCGGCGCTACTACGCGGGTCCTATCACCTCTACCAGGGCCTCGGGGGCGGCATCGGCAACCTGGCCATGGGCCTCGTCTTCGGAAGGTACTGGCAGAAGACCAGCCGACTATGGCCGCTGCTCATCGCGCATGCACTCATCGACATCGTCGCGTTCGTCGGTTACACCGCCTTGCGTGGCCACCTCACGTGGCTGCCGTAGGTAGAGTCGATCCGTGAACGACGACCAGCGAAACAGAGGGGCCCCTCGACAAGGCCCCCCTCCCGGCCACCGGCCGCCTCCCCCTGGTTATCGGCCACCACCCCAGAACCGGCAGCCGCCGCCCCAGAAGCGGCAGCCGCCACCGCCTCCACCCGAGGGCACGCAAGTCATCCGCCGGGACGGTCGGAAACAACAGCAGGCCTGGTCCCAGGCGCCCGAGCCCGGCACGGCGTCACGCCCACCGAATCCGACGCAGCATTCTCCGCGCGATCCAGGCTGGGCACCTCGCCAGACTCCACAGCCCTATACCGAACAGGGCTACGGCGCGGAACCACCACGACGAAGGACCCCGCCTCCCCCACAACGCTCACCCCGGCGTCCGGAGCCGGCAAAACCTCCACGTGTGCGCAAGAAGCGTCACCGGGGTCGACGGTTCGGCCTTGTCTTTCTCGTGTTGGCACTGCTGCTCGGCGGACTCGTCCACTTCGTCGACAGCTCACTGACCCGCGTGGACGCCCTGAGCAATTACGACGGCCGCGTCGCCGATACCCCAGGAACCAATTGGCTGCTCGTCGGGTCCGACAGCCGCGCCGGCATGACGCCCGAGCAGGAAGCTGCATTGGCGACGGGCGGTGAAGTAGGGCCGAGTCGGACCGACACGATCATTCTGATTCATATTTCCGAAGGCAGCGGCGCCACCACGATGGTCAGCTTGCCCCGTGACTCCTACGTCTCGGTACCGGGCAATGGACAGGACAAGCTCAACGCATCGTTCGCTTTGGGGGGCCCTCCGCTGCTGGTTCAGACCGTCGAGGGTGCCACCGGGGTACGCATCGACCACTACGCGGAGATCGGGTTCGGTGGTTTTGCTGGGATCGTCGACGCACTCGGCGGTGTCGACGTCTGTCTCCAGTCCGCCATCGACGATCCTCTGGCCGGCATCAGCCTGTCTGCAGGCTGCCAGGAGTTGGCCGGATCCGACGCTCTCGGCTTCGTGCGTTCACGCGCAACCGCACTCGCCGACATCGATCGAATGAACAATCAGCGTCAGTTCATGTCGGCGCTGCTCGCGAAGGCCACCAGTCCAGCTACCTATCTCAATCCACTGCGCATCTGGCCGTTGATGAAGGACACCGCCTCCTCGCTCAGCGTGGACGAGGGCGACCATTTCTGGAATCTGGCGTCGTTGGCATGGGCCATGCGCGGCGATCTCGTCACTACGACAGTTCCCGTCGCCGGGTTCGAAGACTCCGACGTCGGCAACGTCCTACTGTGGGACAACGATCGCGCATCCCAATTCTTCGACGCACTGGCACAGGACCGTCAGATCCCGCAGGACTTGCTGACAAGCGGTCCCTGACCACCTGGATCGACGGCGTACGCACGCCGACAAATCCCCGAAAAACCTCGAAAATCATGCAGTCGAAAGTAAAGAGTTAGGTAAATCTAATGTAGGCAACCGTGGCCTCAATAAGGCTGAGCTTGCATGACAATGCCCTCTGACCAGCCTATTCTCTACGACATGAGCGCTGACATCAAAGACACCACACATTCGAAATTCCACGCACTTCTGCGTGACCAGATCCGCAACGAATTCAACGCCTCGCACCAATACATTGCCACGGCAGTGTATTTCGACAATGCTGATCTCCCGCAGTTGGCCAAACACTTTTACGCACAGGCCGTAGAAGAGCGTAACCACGCGATGATGATCGTCCAGTACTTCCTCGACCGCGACATCACCGTCGAGCTCACCGGCGTGGATCCGTCGAAGTCCGTCTTCACCGATGCACGCGAGCCCATCGCGCTGGCCCTCGCACAGGAGGAGACCGTCACCGAGCAGATCATCCAGCTCGCGAGTACGGCCCGCGAAGAGGGCGACTACGTGGGCGAGCAGTTCATGCAGTGGTTCCTCAAGGAGCAGGTCGAAGAGGTTGCGAGCATGAAGACGCTGCTCAACATCGCTGACCGCGCAGGCCATAACCTGTTCGATCTGGAAGAATTCGTCGCCCGCGAGATGAGCAGTCCAACAGGACCGGACACCAGCGCGCCGCGATCTGCAGGCGGCTCGCTATAGAAACCTTCGACGCGCTCGACTGAATGTGGAAGCTATGCCCAACGGCATAGCTTCCACATTCAGTTTCAGCGCAATGGTTCGAGCGCGAAGTCAGCGCAGAGTTACCTGACGGCCACGAAGCCCATCGCGCGAGCGCAGCTGCTCGGACGTCAGAGGGCCGTCCACCGTGAGAGCCTCGTTCAACTTCTCACCGAATGTCACGGCCGGCAAAGACCACTCGGTCGGATGCATTTCAGGATCGAGATCGAACACCGGAACCAACAGGCCGTGCGCACGGAACGAACCGGCGTACCGCGAGCCTTCACCCAACGTGAGATCCCCTGCCGCATGCAGGCGGGCGAGCGCTAGCATCAGATCGTCCTCGCTCTCCGGACGAACCCACCGCAGATGCGCCTTGGCTCCCGCATCGACCCACCACGCAGCGACGAGACCGTCGCCCTCCAGACGCGCAGAAGGCATGATCGCCTGATTGGCGCGTTCCACCGTCGCAGCCACATCGGGCGCAGGCTCGAGGCCCTCCGGCAGCCACCAATTGAAATCCTGATACACGGTGATGTCCAGCTGCGCCGACGGGTCGAGAACCTCGGAGAGTGCAGGCGTGTTGCCGTCCGGTATCGACGCATCCAACGACTCACCCGGTGCGGCCTGCCGTGCCCACTCCAGAGCGCTCGCCAAATCGGCCGCAATATTGGGCGAATGTGCCTGTACCTGCAGTCCGACGAAACCATTCACCGCCGAATCCGATTCCCGGACCAACGCAGCAACCGCACCGGGGAGCACGGTCGCAATGGTGATCGTCCGACCGGACGCATCCACCGGCGCCACCGCCGTCGCAGACGGAACGAACTCACGCATCGCGACGAGATCGCACTCCGCGGCCACACCCTGGAACGGCCGAACCGGCGCCGCCTCCAGACTTGCGCGCTCGGCTTCGCGTGCAGCTATCAGCGCTGCACGATTACTGCCCTGTTTCGGGCCACTGTTTCTTTTGCTCTTACCCACGCCCGAAACCTACACGCCGAACCACTCTCGAGGTCACTCCGCAGGCTCCGCTCCTGAGCCATCGGGTCACTCCGCAGGCTCCGCTCCTGTTCTCACCTGGTCACTCCGCAGGCTCCGCTCCTGCCCCAGGGGTCACTCCGCAGGCTCCGCTCCTAGTAGGCGTCGAGCCACGCCCTCGTACGGCCAGGATTGTTCGTCGCGATCCAGCTGACACCCAGATCGCGGCACAGTTGAACGTCTTCCTTCTCCTCGACGGTCCAGCAGTACGTCGCGCGGCCGGATGCTGCAGCTCGATCGACGATCCACGGGCGCTCGCGCAAGCTCCTGATCGACGGCCCGATAGCCGTCGCGCCGACAGTCGTCGCTGCGCCGCCGCCGAGATAGAACGAGGACTCACCCAGCAGGACTGTGGGCAACATTGGCGCGAATCGGCGTACTCGCCATACCGCGGTAGGAGCGAACGACATGATGACCGCACGCGAGAAGTCCGCGGACGCTGGTTGGGCCAATCCGTAGCGATGCAACTCGGCGAGGACCTTGTTCTCGATGAGGCTGCCGTACCGCACTGGATGCTTCGTCTCGATGAACAGTTTGGTCGGCTTGCTCGTCCAGTCGAGGACCAGTTCGATCAGGTCGCTGAGAGTCAACAGCTCCGCCGACTCCGCGCCGTCGCCATAGTCGAATGCTTTGAGCGCCTCGAGGTGTAGTTCGCTGACCCGGCCCGATCCGGTGGATGTCCGGTCGACGCGGCGATCGTGGACGCAGACGATGTGGCCGTCACGAGTGAGCCTGACGTCGCACTCGAGGCCGTCGGCGCCTTCACGCAGGGCGAGGTCGTAGGCGGCGAGCGTGTGCTCCTTCTTCTCCGCCGACGCACCGCGATGCGCGACGACGAACGGGTCTCGACGGCTTTGACTCACCCGGTCGTCACTTTTTCATCACTTACCGCAGATTCGGATCCGGAGGGGCTGGGCGCAGGTTCCGTGCGGCCAACGGAGATGACCCATCGGGTCGGGGCTGCGCGGTCGGCCCCGCGGAGCCCCTGGCTGTCTATACCGCGGATGAGAAGCAGGGTCGAGAACGCTACGGCTGCGGCGACGACTGCCCCCACCGCGGACAGCAACACTCCGTCGGCCTCGGCTTGCAGGGTGTCGCGGAACCGCCACAGCGTAACGGTGAGTACGAGAACCCAATCGAGGACCCAGACTGCCCACCAGATGCGAACGAGCGTCAGAAGTTTCGTCCGTTCGATTCCGCCTCGAACCTCGACCAGTTCGGTCAGGTAGACGCCCGGCATCGCCAGGGACAGAATGGGGACGAGCGATCCCAGATACATCGTCGTCGCTCTTCG
The DNA here is from genome assembly GCF_030063405.1 of Rhodococcus sp. H29-C3. Lineage (NCBI taxonomy): Bacteria > Bacillati > Actinomycetota > Actinomycetes > Mycobacteriales > Nocardiaceae > Rhodococcus > Rhodococcus sp. H29-C3. The sequence continues at coordinate 404,956 of NZ_JASITC010000002.1, forward strand.
GGGGTCGCGGCTTCCCGCGCGGGCGAAATGTTCTCGACGGCGCACCACCAGCCAGGACACAACGGCGACCGCGGCCGAGACTCCGATGATTATCGAGGCAACTTCGGCGAACACCACCAGTGCGTCCGAGGCCACGAGGACTCTGGGGTTCACCAACCGTGTTCGGTTGTAGAGCAGGATTCCGTATCGAAACAATTCGGCGACGCATGCCAGTGCCAACAGGGCCATCGTCAGCGTCAGCAATCCGGCCGCCGATTCCGCCAATCGCTCACGCCGCGAGGGAACGTCCGACTTCTTCGGCACCGGATTGTCGATCAGCCCCCACCGGGGAATCTGCTCGTACCGGGGGGTAGCGGAGGCCGGAGACGCGACGGGCCTATGTACACGAGGAGATTTGCTTCTCGGCCGGCGCGCTACCCAGCGAAAATTTCGAACACCCTGAGCGGGGGCCTGCGTCGACACCGGAGAGAGCAGGACTCCGTGGCATCGAGGACACCACACCGCAGGTAGCGTCCCGACAGGCCATCGAGTGGCACATCGTGCGCAGACCTGAAATGCAGGCACTAGAGGATTCTCGCCTCGGCGCCGTCGTCGCGTACGACTGGGCGTCCCGCGGCGTGCCACGCGTCCATTCCACCATCGAGGTTGACCGCCTCGTAGCCGATGCGCGCAAGGTATTGGACCACCTGCATGGAGCGTCCACCTACCTTGCAGACGACGTACAGGTCGGCATTCTGATCGATCTCACCGAGCCGTGACGGGACTTGGTTCATGGGAATGTGAAGCGCTCCCGGTGCGTGACCGTGTTGCCATTCATCGTCTTCGCGGACATCGAGTAGCACGACCGAACCGGTCGTTTCCACTGGAAGTTCGGCGGCGGGCACAGAGGACAGATCCGAGGCTGACACTCTCCGATCTTGTCACGGGTCCCGCGAACACTGCCACCCCCGTGGATTCTTCGGGCCCGCAGCGCAGGTTATCCACAGTTTCCACAGGCTCATCCACAGAACAGCGGCCCGGTGCCGGTTTTTATACACAGACACCAACCTTCGGTCGGTAACACTCATTAGACGCCCGCGGCTTCTAGCATTGGGGCATGGCCACACCGACAGTTGAACTCCGCGTCTTCACCGAGCCACAGCAAGGTGCGTCGTACGACGACCTTCTCCGTGTGGCGCAAGCTTCGGAGAGCGCAGGATTCGGCGCCTTCTTCCGCTCGGACCACTACATGGCGATGAACTCCGACGGCCTCCCCGGACCGACGGATGCATGGATCACGTTGGCGGGAATTGCCCGAGAAACGTCGACGATCAGGCTCGGAACGCTGGTGACGTCGGCGACATTTCGCTACCCAGGTCCGTTGGCGATCAGCGTCGCCCAGGTAGATGCCATGAGCGGCGGGCGCGTCGACTTCGGTTTGGGTGCGGGGTGGTTCGAGGAGGAGCACAAGGCGTACGGCATTCCGTTTCCCTCACTCGGTGAGCGTTTCGACAAGCTCGAGGAGTCTCTGGCCGTCATCACCGGGCTGTGGGAAACGCCGTCGGGAGAGACGTTCTCGCACGACGGAAAGTACTACCCGATAGTCGATTCGCCTGCGCTACCGAAGCCGGTGCAGTCCCCCCGGCCGCCCATTCTCATCGGCGGGGGTGGCAAGAAGCGGACCCCGGCACTTGCCGCGAAGTATGCCGACGAGTTCAACATTCCGTTTGCTTCCCTCGCGGACACCGACGCGCAGTTCGGTCGGGTACGCGATGCTGCGTCGGCTGCGGGTCGGGACCCGAGTTCTTTGATCTATTCCAGCGCTCTCGTCCTGTGCTGCGGACGGACCGAAGTCGAGATCACACGACGTGCGGGGGTCATCGGGCGCGAGGTACCGGAGCTGCGGGAGAACGGCCTGGCGGGCAGCCCTGCCGAACTCGTCGACAAGATCGGTCGGTACCGCGAGCTCGGCGCCGGACGGGTATATCTCCAGATGCTGGATCTGAGCGATATCGACCACCTGGAGCTGGTGGCATCGGAGGTCATCCCACAGCTTTGACCGGAGCCCCACTGTTGATGCCGCTGCGGAAGCGCATGTTCAGCCATCGCGCCGCAGGAACCTCGACCCACCGGTAGACCCCTTCCGAAACGACGGCTGTCACGCCCAGAAAGACGATGACCGCGCCGGTGGGTCCGGTGAGCGGGACGACGTTCTCGTACACGCGATACAGGATCAGAGTGTGCACCAGATATATGGCGTAACTGCGCGTGCTCGTCCACCGCACGAGTTCCCAACGTGCGATTCGGCCGTCGTAGCGCCCGAGTAGAAGGACCGTGCCTGTCACCACGACGATGGTCCAGAGGTATTGATCCCCTGCCCAGTACGCGTGAATATCGGTCGCCAATCGCACCACCTCGGCCTGTGCGATAACGGCCACGACGACCCATCGCCACCCGATGATCTTCGCCCAACCCAGATAGATGATCTGCCCGAGGAACAGCGTCGGCAGAGTGGCCGCAATCTTGGACAACATCGGTACCGACCATGGCTGTGGGATGTAGAGGTTGTAGATCAGTACCACCGCGCACAGCACGGCTCCGGCAATCGGAACGACGACCGGCCGCGCCCGCAGGACATCTCTGGCCAGGACGCAATAGAGGTAGAACAGCAGCTGAACAGTCAGCGTCCAGGTGACCCCCAGCACCGCGACCTCGGGTTTCAGAAAGAAACCACCGAGAACGAAGCTGAGGACGGCTTCACCGTCGGTGATGCCGTCCTGACCACTGAACATTCCGTTGATTCCGAGCCGGACCAGAACGATCGCTGCCGCGACGGCCAACCACAACGCCGGTACCAGGCGCGCGAGCCGACTGACCATGAAGTCCCGACGGGATTGGCGCATCGCCGATCGGGTGACCAGCAGACCTGTCAACATCATGAAAGCGGCGACGCCGACGAAGGACAGGTGCTGGTTGAGCCCGGCCTCATCGATTGCCACGCGGGTGACGACGTCGATGACCCACCAGCCCTCGCCGCGGTCGTCGATCAGGTAGAACGAGACGTGGGAGTACAACACCGCCAGAACGGCCAGGAACCGAATCAGGTTCGCGCCGGTGAGTTCGACGCGCGGTGCGCGTACCTGTTCGGCGGTGGTGAGGGTGTCGGCATGCTTGCTCGACCTGCGCAAGGAGACCACGCGGGCAATCTTAGGTTCCCGTTCATCTGCTGGACGAATCGTGGAGCAAACCCGTGACCTCGCCGTGACCTGGAACTGTTGGCGCACACACCGGAATTTATTCCGAAAAGGGGTCCGCGATTACAACGGTTGCGCTAGGGGTACTAATGAGATTGGGTTGAAGCCTACGAATGATCCGAAGTAGGACGAGCGCGCCTGAACCACGGAAGGCGCGGCGTCGTTAGAGAAGGGAAACACGTGTCCGAGTACACACTGCCCGACCTTGATTTCGATTACTCCGCCCTCGAGCCCCATATCTCGGGCGAGATCAACGAATTGCACCACTCCAAGCACCACGCCGCGTACGTCGCAGGCGCCAACACCGCGATCGAGAAGTTGGCCGCGGCTCGTGAAGCCGAAGACCACGGCTCCATCTTCTTGTTCGAGAAGAACCTCGCGTTCCACCTCGGTGGCCACGTCAACCACTCCATCTGGTGGAAGAACCTGTCCCCTAACGGTGGCGACAAGCCCGAGGGCGAACTGGCCGCAGCACTGGACGACAAGTTCGGCTCGTTCGACAAGTTCCGCGCACAGTTCACCGCGGCAGCCAACGGCTTGCAGGGCTCCGGCTGGGCCGTCCTGGGGTACGACTCCCTCGGGAAGAACCTGCTCACCTTCCAGCTGTACGACCAGCAGGCCAACGTCCCGCTGGGCATCATCCCCCTGCTGCAGGTCGACATGTGGGAGCACGCCTTCTACTTGCAGTACAAGAACGTCAAGGCCGACTACGTCAAGGCCTTCTGGAACGTCGTGAACTGGGCCGACGTCCAGGCACGCTTCGAGGCAGCGACGTCGAAGACTCCGGGGCTTATTTTCCCGTAATTTTCGCCCGACCAAGTTTCCGCATGACTGGGCCATTCTCACCGATATCGCGGTGAGAATGGCCCAGTCGTGTTTTCCGGCAGTCCCGAGATCATTAGCACTCGCACCGTCTTGTGTGCCAGTGCGTTGGTGATCCATGCTTCTCCTACCCAACGTGGTGTACCTGGGCCCGCTCTGCCGAGCAGAGCGGCTGGAACGACCTTAGGGAGCTACGTGATGGACGATCGAGTGCTCATCGGTGTGTCTCCCTTTCATGCCGGCGGAGAGCTCCGCGGGTTCGTCGTCTCGGGCCGGTGGCCGGACACCACGAAGGAATGGGCTCAATTTCTCGTACTCGCGGTTCGTGTCGCCTCCATGCCCGGTCTGCTCGGAACGTCCACGGTCTTCGGCGTCCGCGAGGAGCTTCCAGACGACCCGGAGCCGGGAAGCATAGGTCTCGTCGTTGCCGAGGGACCGGTCATCGGCGAGATGGCCGTCACACCCGGCAGGTTTGCGCTGCACCAACCGTCGGCGCTTTTCATGCTGCACCCGCCGTCGGAAACCACTCCGACGCTTCCCGAATGCGCTGGAGCCGCGTCGGGTTGTGTGCTTCTTCCCGGCCTCCCACACCTCGGCCTCGAGCATCGCGCGGCCTGGGCCGAAGCAGAGTCCGACGGGACTGTCACCTCATTGGTGAGCAGGATCGGTCTCGACCCGATCAGCGATCCCGACACTGCAGTTTTGGCAATGCTTCTCGCCTCCTGACTACACCCACACAGAAGTCTTCGGGCGTCCAAACTTAGTGCAGCAATGGACATTTGACGCTCACTCTCCTAACCTTGTCCCAGCGAAGGGGAGTAGCCCCCAATCGCTGTGTCGACATACTGGTTTCACGCCCCGGCGGTGTGGCCCGGCACAGTGAACCGCCTCGGACAACCCGGCGGTGGGCGAGACCTTCGGTCATGCAACCGACCGAGGAGTCCTGCTACATGCCGTCCGCCCTGCTTCTCAGTTTTGTGGTGATATTCATCGCCGAGCTCGGCGACAAGTCTCAGCTCATGGCCATGACGTTCGCACTGCGCTACCGCTGGTACGTAGTCATCGGTGGAATCACCGTCGCCACTACCGTCGTCCATCTGCTCTCCGTTGCCGTCGGCCACTTCCTCGGCCTGTCCATCCCGACGAATCTCATCGCGGTGATCGGTGGCATCGCATTCGTGATCTTCGGACTCTGGACGTTGCGCGGTGACTCGTTGTCCGACAACGAAGGCCAGAAAGCCGGTCGCGTCACGCGTTCCGCATTCCTGGCCATTGCGTCGGCATTTCTCCTCGCCGAATTAGGCGACAAGACCATGCTCGCGACGGTCACCCTCGCCACGGAGAACAATTGGATCGGCGTCTGGATCGGGTCGACCGTAGGCATGGTTGCCGCCGATGCGCTCGCAATCGTCCTCGGCGCAGTACTCGGAAAACACCTGCCCGAGAACGCCATTAGAATCGGCGCATCGGTGCTGTTCTTCGTCTTCGGGGTGTCGCTGCTGCTCGACGGGCTGTTCCCCGGTACCGCTGCCGCATCGATCGGTGCGGTCGCTGTGATCGGAATTTCTACAACGGTCATTACTGCGGTGATTCTGATGCGTCGCCGTCGAGCACGGGTGTCGCTGATATCGGAACAGGTTACTGGTGTGAACGAGAGGTGAATGCCCATACACTCCCGAATGGAGGGTGTATGGAAAACACAGGAGTGGAGCCTGCGGAACGACCAGGCTCAGCAGGAGTGGAGCCTGCGGAACGACCAGGCTCAGCAGGAGTGGAGCCTGCGGAACGACCAGGCTCAGCAGGAGTGGAGCCTGCGGAACGACCAGGCTCAGCAGGAGTGGAGCATCGGTCGCTGGATCGGTTGCTGCGCATGTTCGGACGGTTCGTCGGTACGGGATATGTCATATATTTTGCGCTGCTGTTCTCCGAGTTGGTGCGGACGGCGAATCTGACGGCATGGTGGTGGCCTCCGTTCGCCGGTGTCACGGTGTTCGGTTCCGGTGTCTTACTGGGTCTGGCAACGTTTTTGACCGATATCCGCTGGACTCGGGTCGCGGCTAGTGTGGCTGCGATTTCGTACCTGGTCGCTGTCTGTACATGGGTTGTGGCGTGGGACGGGATCTCGTTCGATGTGGCCGGGCACTATCTGTCGACGTTTCCTGGTCTTGCAACTCTCGCTGCTGCGCTTGTGTGGCGTCCGGGTGTGGTGGCTGCGTATCTGGTTACCGTGGTGTTCGTCATTCAGTGGTCCAATGCACGTGTCCGGCAACCGTTCGTCGAACCGACTTTGTTCGCGGACATTGCTTTCGCCGTCATGTTCTGCACCATTTTCGTTGCCGCTTTGCTCGGTGCGTTGCGCACGGCAAGGATTCTCGATGACACCATCGCTGCAACTCAGGCCAATGCTGCGAGCGCCGCTGCTGCGGCGGCCCGTGACGTCGAACGGGAGCGGTTCGACGCGCTCATTCACGACGGGGTGATGTCTTCGCTGCTGTCGGTGGCTCGCCAGGGCCGTACCGAGTCCGTGGCGAGGCAGGCCAGGGCGACGCTCGACCAGATGGATGCATTGCGTAGCTACTCCGTCGACAGTCGGTTCGACAGGGTGAATGCGATCGCGCATCTGCGCGCGGCAGCTACGGACGCCGACGAGTCCGTGTCGATCGAGGTCGGTGGGACGTCCGACCCGGGCACGACGTATCCGGCGGAGGCTGTTCGCGCCACTGGGGCAGCGCTGGCCGAGGCAGTCCGCAACAGCGTCAAGCATGCAGGCGAGGGGGCCTCCCGGATGGTGTCGGTGACTGCCGAGTCGGGTCGGCTTGCAGTGTCGGTGTCCGATGACGGCGCCGGGTTCGATCCCGATTCCATCCCACCGCATCGGCTGGGTGTCGCGGTGAGCATTCACGGTCGGATGCGGCAGCTCGACGGGGGGTCTGCCGTGGTCTTCAGTGCGGTCGGTGCTGGGACGACGGTGCATCTTCAGTGGGAAGCGCTCGCGTGAAGTTTCTCCGATGGCCTTCTCATGACGCGGAACGTCAGGACGTTCGCGACCTGCTCGGGATGCGGTCGCGCACTGCATATTTCATTGCCCTCCTGTTCTCTGCAGCGTGCCTGATCAGCGCCGTGACGACGGCGCCACCTGGGGCGAATTTCATTCCGCTGGCGTTGGCTGTCCTCATCAATGTGACCAGTTCACTGGTCTTGCTTACTGCACCGGGAGATCCACTCCCACTGCGCTATTCGTACCCATTGATGCTTTCCGGCCCGGTCGCGCTGTGGCTGGTCTTCGCGGTGATACCCGTCCCGGCGACCAATCCGCTGCAGACGTGGCCGCTCGGCGCATCAGTGGCGATTTACACGTTCATGTGCGTTCGGGGCAGGACATTGCTGGCCTGGATCGGTCTCGTCTCGCTCATCGGGTCCTCGGTACTGTGGGCCGTGGTCCGTGGCCAGGGCGCGGCGTACGGGTTGTCCTTCAGCCTGATCAACGCGGCACCGTTGCTGATGTCGACGTTCTTCGCATTCACCATTCGTCCGCTTGCACGGTCAATTTTCGAACTACGCCGCCAATCCACGATGAGGATCGCGACCGAGGCCGCTGCGTCGGCGGTCCTCGAGGAGCGCGACGCGCAACTGGAACGTCTGGACGAGCTTGCTCGGCCCCTGCTCGAGCGGACGGCGGCCGGTCCCGACCTCGGGCCCGATGAAGAACTTGCGTGCATAGTGCTCGAAGCCGATCTGCGAGATTCTCTTCGTGCTCGCGGGCTCCTCGACTCTCGGCTCCAGGAGTCTGTTCGAGCGGCGCGGATCCGTGGTGTCACGGTGGTGCTCCTCGACGATCGATCCGACGCCTTCCTCGCGTCGGATATTCGTACGGTCATGATGACGTCGGCGGTGGAGCACATCGACCGAATCGAGAGTGGCACTGCGACAGTGCGATTGCTTCCTGCCGGCCGTGAGGTCTTGGCGACCATTCTCGTCGATGGCGAACAGACGTATCGAGTCGAGTACGCGCCTGATGGTTCGTCGACGACACCTGACGAGGGTGCGCTTCGCTGACTCGGGTACCTCCTATCTCCGCGTCACGAACGCTCGACGGTTATGGTGCTCACGAGGCACGGGCCACATCGGGCCGCCAACAGCGAAGGGATTCGTCAGTGGAGATTTCGGGAACAGCAGCGCTGGTCACAGGAGGCGCGTCGGGCCTCGGGGCTGCGACGGCCAAGCGTCTCGCCGATGCGGGCGCCACGGTATTCGGCCTCGATCTGGCACAGTCCATCGAGCGTGCGGGTGACAGCGTCCCGGCGGGGGTGACGTTGATCCCTGCCGACGTCACGAGCGAGGCCGAGGTCGAGGCGGCTCTGGACAAGATCGCCGAAGCGGGCGTACCGCTCCGCATCGTGGTGAACTGCGCCGGCGTCGGCTGGGCAGGACGCATTTTGTCCAAGAAGGGCCCGCACGACCTGGAGCTCTTCCGCACGGTCATCACCATCAACCTGCTCGGCACGTTCAATGTCATGCGTCTGGCTGCCAATCGGATCCAGTCGCTGTCCACGGTCGACGATTCGGGTCAGCGCGGTGTGATCGTCAACACCGCATCGGTGGCAGCGTTCGAAGGCCAGATCGGACAGATCGCGTACACCGCTTCCAAGGGTGGCGTACACGCGATGACGATCACTGCCGCACGCGACCTGGCTCAGTTCGGTATTCGTGTCAACACGATTGCACCGGGCATCGTCGACACTCCGATGCTCGCGGGCGTCACCGAGGAGTACCGCAAGGGCCTCGAGGCGAGCGTTCCGTTCCCGTCGCGCCTCGCTCAGCCGTCCGAATACGCACAGTTGGTGCAGATGATCGCCGAGCACGATTACCTCAACGGCGAGACCATCCGCATGGACGGCGCGATTCGTATGGCTCCGCGCTAATTCGATCGCTTCAATGGTCCACTCATACGATTAGATAGCTACAGGGTGACATTCAAGCGGTGGGCGGAACTTTCACCCATCGCTTGAATGGTCCACTCATACGATCAGGGCGCCATTCAAGCGTCCGAGCCCGCGGTCAGACTGCCGCGCGCAACGATTCGAGTGTCGGGATCTCGATCTCGGCTCGATCGCTCATCCATTCGCGGAGCACCTTCGTTGCCCGGACGTCGTCCTCGTTGTAGACCAACAGGCGTTCGCGCTGTGTCGCATCGGGTTCGGCGTCGTAGCCGACCGCCTCGCGGTACCACCCCATCGATGCCTCACCGCCGGCCTCGGCGTCACGCCATTCGAAGCCTGCCACGGGTGCAATCTTCTTCAGGCCCTTGCCATTCGGGCAGATGAACTGATCACTGACGGCCTGATAGATATCGACCCACTGCTCGCTGTCGATGAACTCGCGAATCTCCGCCTCGGACGGTACTCCACTGATGTCGCCGAAGCGTCGTGCCGAATCCAGTAGCCACTTGTCCTCGGCCGCCCGCGAATAGCAGTACGCCGCGAATGTCTTGCCGCGCGCAGCAGCGTCGGCCCGTTTACCCATGAGCCAGGCCCAGAATTCGGCGAAGGAACGCCCCTCGTCCACGGTCGGAAGGGGATCCCACGTGACGAAGCCGCGGTACTCCGCCGGCGGCCCGCCCTTCTCCGTCAGCAACGTGCCCCACATGTAGGCGCCGTGTTCCTGGTAGCTCTCCATGTCCACGTCGACCTCGACGTCGGCGCGGTGAACCGACACCGTGTCCGTGCGACGCAACAGGGGCACTCCGGCTCGCCAGGCAGTCGCGGCTGCTACGGCATCGGTGAAACTGCCGAACGGCCAGTTGTCGGGCTCGGGGCCGGAGAAGTCGGCCAGTTCGTCGATTGTGGACACACCCTGCTCACGCAGGGCATCGGCCCGCATGCCCGATGCCACCAGGCTGACATCGCGATTGGCGACCAGTTGCGGACGGCAGTCCGTCCACCACGGGCACGATCGACACTCACTGACTTGCGAGGGCACAGTGAAGCTCTCCCCCCGAGCGACGGAGAGCCGGTCGAGGAATCGGGCGTCGTATACGTCGAACACGGTGGTCAGGTCATGAACGAGGATGCATTCTGCGCGGTAGCCGATTGCACCACCTTCGGCGTTCGGGCTGGCGATGCCCTCGAAGTCGAGCATGCGGTAGAGGTGCGCGAGACGCAGTTGATCGCGGAGTTGGCTACGGACCTTCCTAGTCTCGTCCACCACGGGCGCCCATTCGATCAACGGTGACGTGCGCGCCCCGCGACCGGGGTCGGTGACCTTGTGATTGACCACGATGATCGGGATGTATCCGCCGTCGACGGGATCGAGCATCAAAATCTCGCTACGCCCGCGTCGTCCGGTCGTCCGTTCGATCGGTAGGACGGCATTCCAGATCCATGGGACGCGGCGTCGGCACGCGGCCATCGTCAGTTCCGATGCGGTGCGGGCATCGGGCGCCTCGATCTCGGTCCACCCGTCCAAAGCCTCCGACAAATTGGATCTGATGGCGTCGCGCTGCGCGCGGGCTGCTTCACGGCGTTGACGAACCGCTGGATTCTCCGGTTCCTGCCGCAGCAACGCCGAGTAGGCCGTGTCCAGATACAACCGGTGTCTGCATCGCGTCAGCGACCCGGCATCGATGAGCACCGATGCCCCTCGTTCCACTGCGCGTTGGCTCGTCACGACCCGAGCCTATGTCCCCGTACCGACAGCAATGACACCGAGCGACGACGAAGCTGCGCGAAGTGCGGGGCGCAGATGTTCTCGGAGCCATCCGTACCGATAGGCTGTGTCAAGCAATTGTGCGCGCGCCGCGCCGAACCGCCGAAGTTGACGTAAGGGGCCTTGTCGATGGGTTTGTTCCGTAAGCGCAAGGGTCGTGCCACTCGTAAGGCCGAAGCCAAGGCGCTCAAGCACAAAGCGACGTTGGAAGCGAAGTTCGGCGCCAAGAACGAACGCAAGCAGCTGAAGTCGATCGCGAAGGCACAGGGCAAGCTGAACGCGGTGGAGGCCAAGTCCTCGAAGAACGTCGAGAAGGCTCAGGTTGCGGCCTTGAAGGCGCAGCAGAAAGCTGCGATGCAGGGCAAGTTCTCGGCGGCTCAGGTCCGCAAGTACATCGGTATTGCGCGGGTGCTGATTCCGGTACTGACGCCCATCGTCTACCGAGGTGCAGCCCTCGTACGCGGCAAGCTCGACGAACGCAAAGCCTCTCAGCTCGGCATCAATCCTGCCGAGCTCGGCCAGTACACCGGTTACGGTGCCAAGCTCAGCGCCCGTATCGCCGGTGCCGAGAAATCGCTGGAGAAGGTCACCTCAGGCTCCGGTGATGCCGAGACGACCAAGTTCGCCGACGCTATCTCCCAGCGACTCACCGACCTCGGAACCGCTGTGCGCACGTCCGAGCAGATGCCGGTCCCGCGTCGCAAAGCTGCCCACAATGCGATCTCGGCCGAACTCGACGGCATCGAAGCAGACCTGCTCGCCCGCCTCGGCGTCCGCTAGCACCCGAATTCACCGATCCCGATGACCACACCGGCAGCCTCACTTCGCGGCGGAGCTGTCGGTGCCCTGACGGTCACACTCGCCGTCGCGGCCCACGGCAGCGCGGGCGGCGGTTATCCGAGCGGGTCGGCATTGATGTTCCTGTTGGTCGTCGGTGTGGGTGTGGGTGCGCTCGCGACGATGCCCGCGCCGGGAATGGTCCGTCTTCTCGGTGGGCTGATGATCGGGCAATTCGCCGCTCACTTGGCGCTCGCGGCCGGAAGCCCGCAGGAGATGACGCACAACCACTCGGTGCTCCCAAGTGCGTCGATGATTGCCTTCCACCTTGCGGCCTCGACCGTTGCGGCAGTTCTCGTCTGCACTGCCGAGAGGTTGTACGGGCCGATCACCTCGATCGTGCGCGCGGTTCTCGACCCGCCACTCCCCCTTCCCGACGCGTCAGCCGGCGGGTACGTCGGGGCGGTCGGGTTCGAGCTGTCTCCGCAACACCGATTCACGACGTCGATCTCGAGGCGTGGGCCACCCGATTCGCTGCGGTAAGCGAGTCGAAGAGATAGGCCCACACACCCTTTCGAGAAGGAATCCTCCATGAACAGCTTCATTCGTCGTGCCTCGATCATTGCGGGCGCCGCTTCGTTGGCACTGGTAGTCGGGACAGGCGCGGCTTCCGCGCACGTTTCGGTTGTTGCGCCGGGCGCCGAGCAGGGCGGTTACACAGTTCTGACGTTCCGTGTTCCGACCGAATCCGACACTGCTGCAACGACGTCGGTGAAGGTGGAGCTGCCGGGTCTGAACTCGGCACGCACACAGCCCATTCCGGGATGGACGTCGACGGTCGACAAGAACCCTGAAGGTCTCGCCACTGCCGTGACCTGGACGGCAAGTCCCGGCTCCGAGGTCGGTCCGGGACAGTTCCAGCAGTTCCTGCTCTCTGCGGGCCCACTGCCGGAGCAGGAGACGGTCAGTTTCCCGGCGACGCAGACCTACACCGACGGCAAGGCCGTTGCCTGGAACGAGGAGCCTGCTGCCGACGGCAGTGAGCCGGAGTACCCGGCGCCGTCGGTGACTCTCGCGGCCGCTGATGCCTCCGGCGACGGGCACGGGCAGGCAAGCGCGGCGGAGACCAGCTCGGACACCGCGGAAGCAAGCACCGAGTCGGGGTCGGACAACACGGCCCGTTGGCTGGCAGGTGTCGCACTCGTTCTCGGTGCGCTCGGCGCGGCGCTCGGAATCGGTGCAGCAGTGCGGGGACGCCGGTCATGAGGAAGCTCGTCGTTGCCTTGCTCGCGGTGTCGGCACTGATTCTCGGCGCACCGATCGCGTCGGCGCATTCGATCGTCACCGGATCGAGCCCTGAGGAAGGTGCCGACATCGCAGCAGGACCTGCTCAGGTGTCCGTCACCTTCAACGAGACGCCGCAGTCCCAGTTCGCGACGCTCAATGTGGTTGGGCCCGATGGCAACTTGTGGTCCAAGGGCGATCCGCGGATCGAGGCACAAAGCATCGTCGTCGACGTCGGCGAGCTTGGTCCGGTAGGCCAGTACACGGTGGCATACCGGGTGACCTCGGCCGATGGTCATCCCATCAGTGGGACGCGTACGTTCACCCTCACCCAGGAGGGATCGGGCACACCTGGTGCGGCCGCAGACGCCGATGCGGGTGCCGATGCATCTTCGGAGTCCGACGGAGTTCCGCTGTGGCCGTTCTTGATTGTCGGTGGGCTGGTGTTCGGCGGTGCTCTCGCCTACGCACTGCGTAAGCCGAAGGACGAGCGTAAGCCGAAGGACGAGCGTAAGCCGAAGGACGAGCGTAAGCCGAAGGACGAGCGGAAGCCGAAGGACGAGCGGAAGCCGAAGGACGAGCGGAAGCCGAAGGACGAGCGGAAGCCGAAGGAAGACAGCTGAGCGTAGTGCGCGAGTTCCGCCGGAGGTGGATGCTCGCAGCGGCGGTGTCGGGGATCCTCGGGGTGGGTGCGGCCTGGTTGCTCGCCCATCCCGAGGGCCCCGATCCGTCGGCAGTGGTCCGGGTGCTCGCCGATTGCCTCGGAGCCACTGCGTTGGGTCTCGCGCTGCTGCGCACCGAACTGTTCCCGGTGCGCAGCAGGCCCACGGTATGGCGGCAGGTCGCTGCCGTCGGGGGTCTGTGGACCGTCGCGGAAGTCGCATTGTTGGTCGATGCCGCCGCCGAGTCTTTCGGCGGCGGCATCACTGGGCTTCCGATGGCCCAGTTCGGTACTTATCTCACCGATATCACCGTCGGTCGTCTTGGAGTCGTGACGGTGTTGTGCACCGCGATCGTGTCCGGTTACGCGCTGCTCGCCTATCGACGCGGGAGTGATGTATCCCCGATACCCATCGTGGTGTTCACCGTGATCGCGCTCGTCGCGCGGCCGATCACCGGTCATATGTCACAGCAGTTGTTCGGCGGATTGTTCGCCGCGGTGCACACGGTTGCTGCCGCGGTATGGCTCGGGGTTCTGGCGGCAATGGCGTCGACTCTTCGGGCGAAGGGTGCATGGGCGACGACGCTTCCGGTCTACTCGCGGCTCGCCTGGTGGTCGGTATGGATATTGGCGGTGAGTGGGACGGTGAATGCAGCGGTGAGGATCGGCGGGTTCGGCGCCCTGTTGGACACCGGCTACGGACGCATCGTGTTGGCGAAGACCGTCGTCCTGATTCTTCTCGTAGTGCTCGCACGCCGAATTCGGTTGACCTGGCTCGTTTCTGCCGCAGCGCATCGAACGAAGGCAGAAGAGTCGATCGTCCGCGCGGCTGTGCACGTGTGCGTCATTGCCGTCGTGTTCGGTCTCGCGGCGGCTCTCGCCACGACAGCATGACCATGGCTTCGGGATTACACGAAAAGTTTTACAGCACCGGCAATCTCGCCGGTTCCGTTGCTCACATAGCTGCTTGATCGCGGAGCTGGAGTGCAACTGACGGGCTAGGCTCGAAGTGTCCGAAAGCCCATATATCGGGGTCGAGGAACAGCGGTGTCGGTGACACCTGGTCCAGTCGGGGGCTGGGACTCGGCGCCGAGTGAAGCTATGAAGGAGCGAAAACCTTATGAGCACTGTGTTGCCTGTGGTTGCTGGAGTCGACGGGTCGCCTGCCTCGCTGGACGCGGCGGTGTGGGCATCGAACGCCGCGAAGCGCCGTGGCTTGCCGCTACTTCTCGTGTCGGTCACGCCTGTCTCGCCCGGTGTTCTCAGTGTTCTGGTGCCATTGCCGCAGGAGTTTTACGACGACCAGCGCCAGTTGACGACAAACGTATTGCACGAGGCTCTCACGCGGGTGCGCGCAGAACTCGGTGACGACGCGCTGGTGATCGACACGAAGGCAGTCACCGGAATGCCGGCGGCGGAGTTGCTGGCGTGTTCGAAGCAGGCCGCAACGATCGTCACGGGCACACGTGGGCTCGGAGAGCTGACCGCTGGGTTGGCCGGCTCGGTGAGCTCGGCGCTGATCGGGCATGCGGGGTGTCCGGTAGTGGTCATCCACGGCGGCAAGCCACAGTCGAACGCCAGCACAGGCCCGGTAGTGGTCGGAGTCGATGGCACTGACAACAGTGTCCCGGCAGTGGCGGCCGCGTTCGAGGAAGCGTCACTGCGCTCGGTGGACTTGGTTGCAGTGCATGCCTTTTCGGACGTGCTGTTGGCGTCGTGGTTCGAGGACGATTGGGTGTCGATCGAAGAGGCGGAGCGTGCGGTGCTCTCCGAGCAGCTCGCCGGCTACGCCGATCGGTATCCGGATGTGAAGGTACGTGCGGTGGTGTCGAAGGACCGTCCGGTGAACTCTCTGCTCGAGCACGCCGACCAAGCGTCGTTGATCGTGGTCGGTAGCCGCGGGAGGGGTGGATACATGGGCATGCTGTTGGGTTCGACCAGCCGCGCGATCGTGCATACCGCCGAAGTGCCGGTCATGATCGTCCGGCACTGACTACAAGTGTTGGCGACGAAGGTGTTCGAGAAACTCTCGACGTGAGTCGCGGCCGGCCTGTCGTTGTCGAGCAGAGGCGTCGAGGTGGGCGCGTAATTCGATGTGCCAGCGGCGGGTTGCAATGTTGATGCGATCGGCCAATGTCGTCAATTGGGTAAGGGTCGCGGTGATGGCGGCGTCGACGTCGTCACCGCGGAGATGATCGCCCGAGATCGTCAGGACGAACAGCGGCCCAGCACGGAACAGATGGTGCGAGAGGACGCCGTGAACACTCGCATGAAAGGGCGGTGAGTCTGTGGGGCGGTAGTTCCACAGAAAATGCGGGCCGGTGACAGCGATGTCGACGACCACCCGGGGTCGGTGGTGGGATTCGCCGTCAGCTGTCTGGACGAGGGCATCACCCGGTCGGGCTTCGGAGAGCTCACTGCGACGGGGTACGCCCAGGGGTTCGAGGGCGAACTCGGTGCTTACATGGTCGATGGCGGCGGCGGGGTCGGCCATGAAGCGGGCCTCGTCGATGTTCTCCAATGCCGCGTGGGCAGATGCGAGGCGTTCCCTCAGGAACTGCTCGAGATCGTTGTTTTGAAGTCCGCCCACGCACTGATCATGCCTCGAGTTCGCACCATCACTCTTCGAGGCTCCGCAGTTTGGTCGACGGGGGCGTCGTCGACGCCGGCCACCTTCTGTCTTCCGACGCGTACTCACAGTCGTGGGGGTAGTAGAGGGTGTCGCCACCTGCGTGTTTGGCTGCATACATCGCGGTGTCCGCGCGGGTGTAGACCGTGTCGAACGTGGCGACGAGATCAGACGCGTCGGTGTGCGCCACTCCGATACTCACGGTAACTCCCGGATGCAATTCTGGCGCCAAGCGTGCCTGCAACTCGTCGGCCTGCGCGATCACGTCGGCCGGGTCGATGTGAGTGACCACGGCGAATTCCTCACCACCGGTTCGGGCAGTGACAGCCGGAGGACCGAACGCCGCGTAAATCGCATTCGCGACGGTGCGCAGTACGGCGTCACCGTGAGCATGGCCATGTCGATCGTTGACGGCTTTGAAGTCGTCGAGATCGATGACCATCACCGTCACCACCCCCACCCGATCGCCGATCTCCGTGATCGCAGCGGCGAGCCCTCGCCTGTTGCGGAGTCCGGTCAATGGATCGAAGAGCGCTTTCGACGCTTCCCGGCGCAGCACCAGCAACAGGACATAGGAGAACGTGGGCGCAGAGAACAACAACAAGATCAACAAAACGAGATATGCGCACGCTACGACGGCGTCCCCACCGGGTTCGGCCAGTGCCCGCGCAAACAGGACACCTACTACTACTGCAGACCCAACCTGGTGGGCGACGATCATCTTGGGACTGTGGAAGACGGCGATATAGCCACCGTTCACGGCAAGTCCCGCCGCGCACGGCAACGCAACGAACGGGTCGGCGAGCATCAGCAGCGCTGCGGCAATTCCCACTTCGATGACGGCTACGAACACACGTGAGTAGGTTTGGGTTGGCCAGGGTCCGCGCACCCACAATGCGCCGAGCACTATCCCGATGGCCGCGAGGCAGTAGGCCAGGCCCCGCCCCAACCCGTCGGGCACTCCTGCTGGAGTGAAAGTCGCCAGAACGCACAACACGGTATAAAGCCAGCACCAGGTTCCCAGCGCGATGCGGGCGTGCCGCAGAAGCGGATTGGAGCGCCGGGATTCCACTGTCCAAGTGTGGTCGGCGGGTTGAGACCACCATCGGGTGAACGAGCGCATACTCGGGAGGGCCTTTCGTACGAGAGGGTTCCGTTACTACAGCCCGAAATGTGTGGGCCGACCCCCTCGTCCGCAGCAACGTACCTCATTGTGACAGAGACAAGGACGAACGGTCCGATAGCGGTGGGCCGTCTCGGTCCGGTGCGCAACCGGACACTTTCACGCAACTGTGACGAACAATATTGGTAAAACAGTTGTTTACCTCAAGTACTTATCTATATGGTTGCGTACAGCAAGTAATTGACATTGAACCGTTGGAGCACTTATGGCAGTAGCCACCACCACAGCAGAAGCGCTCGTCGAAGAGGTTTTCCTATTCGCTCGCACTCTGCGACGGGCCGTGACCACCGGAGATGAAAGCTCGCCTCTGCCGCAAGCCTTGACTGGAGTACTCACCATTCTCGCGACAGAAGGTGAGTGCCGCCAGACCGACCTCGCCAACAGACTGTGTGTCAGCCAGTCGGCGCTCAGCCGACAGATCGCAGATCTCGTCGAGCTAGGACTTATCGACAGAAAGCCCGACCCCGACGACAAACGCGCCTCACGTGTGTGTGTTTCGGCAGAAGGCCGGCAGAAGTTGACGGCGATCTGGGACGGCCGCGCCCGGCGACTACGGGAGTTGCTGTGCGATTGGAGTGAGGGTCAAGCACTCGACGCACTCCATTCGATCCGCCGGCTCAACAACACCTTTACCGAAGACGCGCTCGTCCAGCATGACGCAGCGCACTTGAAATTGATTGCGAGATGACCCTATGACCACAGGTACCGACGCTCCGCCAACCAAGGCCGCGGCCGATCCGGACGCGATGACCCACCGGCAGATCCTCGAAGCCCTCACCGGTCTACTTGCCGCGTTGTTCACCGCACTGCTGAGTACGACCATCGTCGCGACTGCACTGCCCACTATTATCGGTGACCTCGAAGGTTCGCAGACTGCGTACGCGTGGGTCATCACTACCGCACTACTTGCCAACGCCGCGTCGACCCCCATCTGGGGCAAGCTCGCCGACCTCTTCAACAAGAAGGTGCTCGTCCAGTCGGCGATCATCATCTTCGTCCTCGGCTCGATCATGGCCGGTTTCTCACACAACGTCCCGGTCTTGTTGGCTGCCCGCGTAGTTCAGGGCATCGGCATGGGCGGGTTGACGGCACTCGTCATCGCCATCATCGGAACCATCGTCTCCCCACGTGACCGTGGCCGGTATTCCGGCTACACGGGTGCTGTCATGGCAGTGGCCATGTCCGGCGGCCCGATCCTGGGCGGCATCATCGTCGACAGCCCCCTCGGCTGGCGCTGGTGCTTCTTCGTCTGCGTACCTTTGGCTGTCGTTGCCCTCGTCTTGGTGCAGAGGACCCTGCACATCCAGACCGTCCGCAAGCAGAACGTCTCCATCGACTGGCTCGGCGCACTCCTCCTCACAGCAGGTGTATCCGTTCTCCTGGTATGGGTTTCGTTCGCAGGCAAGGCCGACTACTACGCTTGGTTCTCGCGTGAGACCGCAATGCTCGTCGGTGGTGGCCTACTACTCCTCGTGCTGACAGTTTTTGTCGAATCACGACACTCGTCACCGATCATCCCGCTCAAGATCGTTACCGAGCGCACCACCGGGCTGGCAATCATCGCGTCCATCGCAGTCGGCGTCGGCCTCTTCGGAGCTACCACGTTCCTCGGACAGTACTTCCAGACCGCACGCGGCTACTCCCCTACCGATGCCGGATTGCTCTCTATCCCAATGGTGTTCGGCATGCTCGTCGCCTCGGTCGGATCCGGGCAGTTGATCACCAAGTTCGGGAAGTGGAAGCCCTTCATCATCGCCGGTTCGGTACTGCTGGTCATCGGATTCTTTCTCCTCGGCACCATCGACCATCAAACCAGTTTGTGGACAGTCGGTATCTTCACCACCATCGTCGGCCTCGGTACCGGCATGCTGATGCAGAACCTCGTTCTCGCCGTCCAGAACACGGTCAGCGTGCAGAATATCGGGGCTGCCTCGTCGACCGTGGCGTTCTTCCGAACCTTCGGTGGCGCAATCGGCGTCTCCGTTCTCGGATCGCTCCTGGCGACCCGCGTCGCCGAGAAGTCCGCGTCCGGTCTGGCCGAACTGGGGGTCGACACCTCGGGCGGCGGATCGTCGTTGGATCTCGACGTCCTGCCACCACCGGTCGCATTGGTCATTCGTACCGCCTACGGTGACGCGACAGGACGCATCTTCCTCATCGCCGCATTCGTTGCACTCATCACGTTGATCGCAGTGCTGCTGATCCCGAATCGTCCGCTACGTCAGACGATCGACATCGCACAGGCTCCTGAACCCGGTGAGCAGACCGCCGAGATCCCGTCGTTCGGTACGGCTCGCGAATACTTGGCACCAGAGGTCGACGAGCACGACGTCACTGGCCGCCACGAGGCGCCGGCAGGATCGGTACCGTTCGCAGGTCTGAGCGTCGATGCCCGCGATCGTCTACTGAACCTGCTGCTCCCCGAGCCCAAGGGCACCTTGGAGGCTCTCGACGAGGCAGAGACCATTCGCGCTCAGGTCGTTACGCTGCAACAGGAACTCGACGCCAAAATGCTCGATTTCGATGCGGTGTGCGAGCGACTCCGTCGCCTCGGTCTCAGCGAGGACCAGATTGCACGGGTACTCGGTGACAGTCACATCCCCGACCCTCACCAGAATTACGTGAGTTCGGCACCGAACGGCTACCGCGTCAACTAGTTCACGAAAGAGTAAGGGCCCCACACCATCCAGCGTGGGGCCCTTACTCGTACGGCATCAGGAGTCACGCCCGAACCTCGCACCCTTTTTACCGACCTGCGTGCCACATTCGCGTCCGAGCGGGGGCGCGCGGTTCACAAAAAGGGTGTGAGGTCAGCACAAAGTACTACCGACCCGGGATGTACTGCAGAGCCTTCACGAACGCAGGCATGATCTTCGCCCAGAGCTTCGGGGAAATCCCGCGCGGCCCACCGAGGTTGAGCAGCCGCGTCGTCGCGACCGTCTGAGACTCGGTGTACTTGAGCAGCCCGTCCGGTCCGTGACGGCGTCCCATGCCGGAGACTCCCATGCCGCCCATCGGCGCGCCGGTTGTTCCCCAAGCGGGGGCGTAACCTTCGTCGACATTGACAGTTCCCGAGTGCAGACGCACGGCGATCGCTTCACCCTGCGCTTTGGTCTTGGCCCAGACACTGCCGTTCAAACCGTAATCGGTGTCGTTGGCCTTGGCGATGGCTTCCTCGACGTCGGCGACTGGGTAGATGGACACGAGTGGGCCGAAAGTTTCGTTCGCGGCGCACTCCATTTCGTCGGTGACGCCGGTGAGTACGGTCGGCTCGTAGAACAGCGGGCCGACGTCGGGCCGCGCCTTGCCGCCGGCAATCACTGTGGCGCCCTTCGCTTTGGCATCGTCGACGTGCGCCGAGACGGTCTTGATCTGGTCCTCGGAGACGAGGCTCCCCATTTCGATACCGAACTCGTAGTCGGCGCCGAGTGACATGTTGCGGACGCGCTCACCGAATGTGGCGGTGAACTCGGCGGCGATCGACTTCTCGACGTAGATCCGCTCGATCGCGATACACAGCTGGCCCGAGTTGGAGAAGCAGGCGCGCACTGCCGCGTCGGATACGGTCCGAAGGTTGGCGCCCTGGGCGACGATCATGGCGTTCTTGCCGCCGAGTTCGGCGGAGAAACCGATGAGCCGACGCCCCGCCTGCTCGGCAAGCAATTTGCCCGTCGCAGAGGATCCGGTGAACATGAGGTACTCGGTGTTCTCGACGAGGGCAGTACCGACGACCGAGCCGGGCCCGGGAACAACGGCGAGCAGGTCACGCGGCAGGCCTGCCTTGTAGAGCAGTTCGACGACGGCGAGGGCGCAGTAGGGCGTCTGGGAGTCGGGCTTGAGTACGACTCCGTTGCCTGCCAGCAGGGCTGCGATGGCATCGGATACCGCAAGAGTCATCGGGTAGTTCCACGGCGAGATGACGCCGACGATGCCCTTGGGCTGGTAGTGGACGGTGGTCTTCGTCAACACAGGGAGCATGCCGGTGACGCGCTTGGGCGCCAGGAGCTTGGCTGCCACACGGGCGTAGTGCCGTGACGTCATCGCGATGTCCAGCACTTCTTCTTGAGCGGCGGCGCGGGATTTGCCGGTCTCGGCCTGAGCCATATCCATCAGCTCGTCACGATGCGCCAACACCAGGTCACGGTACCTGTGGAAGATTTCCGCTCGCTCGGACACCGGGCGTTTCGCCCACGCCTTCTGCGCGATGCGAGCCCGCGCGATGGCGTCGGTGGCGTCGGCGGCGGTACCTACCGGGATGGTCGCCAGTTCCTTGCCGGTGAACACCTCGGTGATCGACTTCGTCGGGCGGTCGGCGGCATTCGGAATTGCGATCAGTTCAGCGAGCCTGGAGAAGGTCGCAGTGGACGGAGCTGGCATATCGATACCCCTACTGGTGAGTAGTTCTTGGAGTTACACCTAACGTACCTGGTCGATGGCTCGTAGCACCTAGGGCAGTGGGCGTGGTGTTCCAGTTGCTTTCTTGTTGGGGATGGGACCCCGCCCACACTGCGTGCAAGTGGAAACTTTGCTCACCCTCGGGGTTGCGCCGCGATGTATGGCACCATGGGGAACGGTCTTTCCTAGGCGTCGGGGCGCTCGAAGACGATCAGGGTGGGGACTTCATGCGTAGGACTTTCGTTCTGGCAGGCGCAGCAGCACTGATGCTCGCTTTCACACCGATGGCGACAGCAGATCCCGTCGGCGACATCATCGCTCCCCCCGCCGATCCGTCCGCATACTTGCCCACGCCGCTCGAAGATCTATGGTTCACCCCGCCCGCCGGTTACGAAACCATTGAGCCCGGGGCGATCCTGAGAACCAGAAGCGTTGCAGTGCAACCGGGTACGATATCAACGCAGGTGCTGTTCCGATCCATCGACTCGAAGAACAATCCGATCGCCGCTGCAACGACGGTCATCATCCCGGACGGCCCGTGGACCGGCGACGGCCCGCGTCCGGTCGTTGCATACAACGAGGCGACCGATTCACTCGGCAACGCGTGCGCGCCCTCCTACACACTCCCGCGAGGTACGAACAAGGAGCTCGATCGAATACAAGAGCTGCTCGCGCGCAACTACGCCGTCGTGGTCACCGACTACCAGGGCCCGCGGCAGGCTTACTCCGCCGGACTCGTCGCCGGCCACACAGTGCTCGACGGTCTCCGCGCATCGCACAGCGTGGGCGTCGAGTCCGATGCTCCGGTTGCCATCACCGGCTACTCGGGTGGAGCAATAGCGTCGGGGTGGGCCGCTCAGTTGGCGCCGAAATACGCGCCTGAGCTCAATATCGTCGGAATCGCATTCGGTGGGCCGCCGACCGACTACAAGATTCTGCAGCGTTCGCTCAATGGCGGAATCGGGTCCGGCCTGTTCACCGCGGCGACCATCGGGCTTTCCAGGGAGTACCCGGAGATGCGCACGCTGGCCAACGACAACGGCAAGCGATTGGCACTGGTGCAGAAAGACCAGTGCGTCGATGTGCTGTCCTACAGCGGCTTGCTGCTGTTCGATCAGCAGAACCTGTCCAACGTTCCCGACGTGTTCAACCATCCGATCACCCGGACAGTGATCGAGGAGAATCGCATGGGCCAGATCGCGCCCGAGGCGCCTGTGTACATCTACCAGGGCTTGCAGGACGATTTGATCCCCAAGGAGGGCGCGGAAGCCGTCCAGGACCAATGGTGTGCGGCAGGCGCGTCGGTGCATCTCGAGGAGATCCCCGGCGATCACTCGGCAGCCGAGGGTGGCGGACGGCCAGGCGCATTCGACTGGATCGCGCAGCGGTTCGCGGGCGTTGCGACCGGTGGATGCGAAAGAGTGATTCGCTGAGGACTTGACCCTCACGTCACGGGAGGCTGCACAGTGTCCTTTGTGAGCGATTCAGAAACAATGAAGGTGGGTGAGGTCGCCCGCCTCGTCGGGATCAGCGTCCGAACACTGCATCACTACGACGAGATCGGACTAGTGGTGCCGTCCGGACGCACTCCCAAGGGCTATCGCAGCTACTCGGCGGTCGACGTCGAACGGTTGCATCAGGTGTTGACCTACCGCGAACTCGGGTTCGTGCTCGACGACATCTCTGCCCTTCTGGACGATCCGACGGTCGACGCGATGGCACATCTACGACGTCAACGCACATTGTTGGACCAGCGGATCGAACGCTTGCACCAGATGGCTGCGGCCGTGGACAAAATGATGGAGGCGAAGAAAGTGGGAATTCAATTGACACCGCAGGAACAGCGCGAGGTCTTCGGCGACGACTGGCTCGGTGACGGATACGCCGTCGAAGCCGAGGAACGCTGGGGAGAAACAGAGCAGTGGAAGCAGTCCCAGTCACGTACCGCGCAGTTCACCAAGGACGATTGGAAACTGATCAAGGACGAGACCGACGCGATGGAGCTCGATCTTGCGGCGGCCCTCGCAGCCGGTACCGCACCGGGATCGGCGGACGCCGATGTGCTGGCAGAGCGGCATCGCGCGAGTATCGCACGCTACTACGACTGCGGATACGAAATGCAGGTCAATCTAGCCGAAATGTACTTGGCGGACGAAAGATTCACCAAGCATTACGACGACATCGCACCGGGGCTGGCCCAGTATCTGCGTGACGTGATAGTCGCCAACGCCGACGGAAAATAGAAGATTCACCCCCAGAATGTGCGTCCGAGGCGTTGGCATTGCGCCCAGCGCGCACATTCGGGGCACCGAAGACGCTAAAACCAACATGAATCCACCGACATTCACTGGTCTCGGTGGCACACATGGGCGGATACTCCAGTGATGACACTGACGGTTCGCTCGGCGATGCTGTCCGCCGCCATCGGCAAGGCGAGTGGTTTCCGCAGCTCGGTAGGAATCAGCGCCGGTCTGCTGACCTTGTTCGGCGGGACCGAATACAGACGCCTGGCCGTCGGCGCGTCCGTATTCTCGATTGCCGGTGAGATCGTGATGGACAAGTTGCCGTCGACGCCGTCGAGACTGAGCCCACCCGCTCTCGGGGGGCGGATCGTTGCCGGTAGCGGGGCGGCATTCGCGATCGCACGACGTCGCGACGAGGACACGATTCCGGCTGCGATCATCGGCGGGTTGTCTGCTGTCGCCGGTTCGTATGCAGGTCACGCGTATCGGGGGTGGGTGTCGACGCGGATTCCGCCGCTGGCTGCGGCCGTTGCCGAGGACCTGGTGGCATTGACCATCGGGGCCGCGGTTGCCGAACAAGTGCTGGCGTAAGGTCGAGAATTGTGAAGCCGAATCTCTGGCAGTACCTGGGTTACCAGCTGGGCCGAGTGCTTCCGCCGCCGATGCACGATTGGGTTCGCGAGGACCTCGTCGGAAATGGCGCTCAGGCCCGCTATCTGATCCGGTTCTCGCTGCCGATCATCCCGCTGCTGTGTCTGTTTCTGCTTTTGCCCGGCCCGTTGTGGATCGGCCTGGCGATGATGGCTTTGCTGTTCATTCCGCTGGTCTATTTCGCGATCGCGTTGATGAACGTCTACCGGCGCCACCGGTTGTTGGTGCACGATCTGGATCCACAGCTTCTCAACGCAAATACTCAACGTAAAATCGATCACACACGGGAGGACTACGAAAGGCGTCACGGCCGACTGGACTAGGCTACTTGCCATGACTTCCGTCGAATTCAAGGCAACTGCAGACCTGGCCGACGAGATCGGGCCCGAAATCCGTAGCTGCGACACGCAATTCATCCACTTCGGCAAGCATTCGGAGTTCGCCGGCCCCATCACCACCATCAAGTGTTTCCAGGATAATCTGCTCGTCAAGCAGACCCTCGGCGAACCCGGCAACGGCGGTGTTCTGGTGGTCGACGGCGATGCCGGCATTCACACCGCTCTTGTCGGTGACATCATCGCCGGTCGGGGTGTCACCAACGGGTGGGCAGGGATAATCGTCAACGGGGCGATCCGCGATTCGGCGATCCTCCGCACCCTCGATATCGGCGTCAAAGCGCTGGGCACCAACCCGCGCAAGAGCACGCAAACCGGATCCGGGGAGAAAAACGTACCGGTCGAAATCGGTGGCATCACATTCAATCCGGGTGAAATTGTGTACAGCGACTCCGACGGCGTGGTCGTCGTCTAGCGTCGCGGCTGTGTACTCCCCGATTTGGGATTCGAACCGCCTGCAGGGGGTTCGAATCCCTACAAGGAGAGTGAACTGCTCAGCGTCGATGCTCGACGCGTTCGTCGATCGCGAAGAGCAGCAACGCCACCACCAACATCCCTGCCGCCACCCAGACTGCTCTGTTCTCCAGTACTTCCGACATCCCAGCACCGAAGACGGCGCCTGCGACGAAGCCCAGGATCACCGAGCCGAAGTTGATCGCTCTGGTCCCGGCTACCCTGTCGCCGTTGGCTATTCGCTGAAATGTCGCCTGCGATAGGCTGCGAAGATTTCCGGTCGTCATCGTGGTGTTGTACGCCGAGTCGACAAGGACCCGAAACGTTGTGACCTGCACAGCTGCAACGAATGAAATAGGCACTGTGACAAACGCGTTTGGAACCGAATTCGGCAAGAACCCGATGATCGCGATCACCAGAATCTCGATGATGAGGACGGCCCGGACCGGACGGCGAACAATGCGTGCGACTACCGGCCCGGAAATGAACTCGGCGGTGAACACCCCGAGCACGAACGCCACCAACGGAGGAAGATAGCCGAGCGCGGACCGCCACTGCCCCGACGCCATGTCGATCCCGGACAGGATGACGTTCGCAGTCTGCGCGTTGGCGAACACACCGTCACGAGTGACGAACGTGTAGGCGTCCAGAAACCCGCCGACCGCGGCGAGGAGCACACCGAGGCGCACGGACTCGGACGTCACCACAGTTGCCTTCGGAACCTTGGAATCGGCCATCGAACCCTTCTACAGTTCTGCTCGCACGGACTCGGCCAGGTTACGTATCTGCTCTTCACTGCGCTTGTAGTGCGTCCATTGCCCGACGCGGGTGCTCGTCACGAGACCCGCGGCCTGCAATGTCGCCATGTACTGCGACGCTGTGGACTGCGATACGCTGGCTCTGGCCTGAATGTGCTTCAGGCACACTCCTACCTCCTCGGCATGCTCGAGTTGTGGCGGAAAATCTGTCGGGTCCTTGAGCCATCGGAGTATTGCGACCCTCGTGGGATTCGAGAGCGCTTTGAACACCAAGGCGAGTTCGTCTTCGGTCAGGATGGCGGGCACTCGCCCATTGTACCGAAATATCGCAATTTCCCGATATCTATGGTTGACTCAGCTCATCGTAAAATTGCGATATAGCGATAGGAGAAATTCATGAGGAATGGCAAGAGGGTCGCGGTAGTTGTCGGCGCGAGTGGAGTAATCGGCGGGCACCTTGTCGAGCATCTCCGACGAACGGGAGAGTGGGAGGTGATCGGGTTGTCACGACGGGGTGGCCAGGACGAACCAGACCTGCGTCACATTGCCGTCGACCTGCTCGATTCGGAGGATGCTCGCAACCAACTAGGCCCCCTGAGTGCGACGACGCACATCTTCTACGCTGCGTACCAGGATCGCCCCACCTGGGCAGGACTCGTCGAGCCGAATGTAGCCATGCTCGCGAACGTCATCGACGTCATCGAATCCATCGCGCCGAACCTCGAGCACATCAGTCTCATGCAGGGATACAAGGTGTATGGAGCGCATCTCGGTCCGTTCAAAACACCTGCACGAGAGAATGATCCAAACCACATGCCACCCGAATTCAACGTCGACCAACAACGACTTCTCGAGGATCGCCGACGGGGGAAATCGTGGTCTTGGACTGCGATCCGGCCGTCGGTGGTGTGCGGCTTCGGGCTGGGCAGCCCGATGAACCTCGCAACGGTCATTGCGATCTACGCGTCGATGTCCAAGGAACTCGGAGTTCCGCTTCGCTTTCCCGGAGCACCGGGTGCTTATACGAGCCTGATCGAGATGACCGATGCCGATCTACTGGCCGAGGCAACCATCTGGGCTGCAACAACTCCCGAGTGCGCAGATGAGGCATTCAACATCAACAACGGCGATCTGTTCCGATGGGAGAACATGTGGCCGAAAGTTGCAGAGTTCTTCGATCTTCCCGTCGCGCCACCGCTTCGGATGTCACTCACCGACACGATGGCAGACAAGGAGGGTCTATGGAAGAAGATGATCGAGAGTCATGATTTGCTACCGACACCGTACCGAGACGTCTCGTCATGGCAGTTCGGCGACTTCGTGTTCGGCTGGGATTACGACTTCTTCGCCGACGGTTCCAAGGCCCGCCGCTTCGGGTTCTCCCGGCACGTCGAGACCGAGAAGATGTTCACCGACATCTTCTCGGACCTTCGACGGCGCAGAATAATTCCGGCGACTACTTCACAAAGTCGAGAAGCGCTTCGCTGACGGTGCTCGCGACGCCGGTGTTCCAGTTCCCGCGGACGGCGCCTCGCTGATCCTGCTACCGAGGTTTTCTTCGTAGTAGACGTCGGTCGGTGCGCTATTCTCGGTCCCGGCATTGATGAAGGCCGTGGTGCAGGCCTTCCGCGAAGGATCGGTCCGCGGGAGAACGTACGTTCCCCCGTCGTCGACTACTGTAGAGAACGTTGGTTCTCAGCGCTAGGAGATGGTCACGATGGAACCGGACAGTGGACGGACCGCCGTCCTGCACGCAGCCGACGAATTGTTCTATGCACGCGGCGTCAATGCCGTCGGCATGGATGAACTGCGAGCCGCGGCCGGAATCTCCCTGAAACGCATGTACGCGTTGTTTCCGTCGAAAGCCGAGATCGTCGCTCAGGTGCTCGCGGGCCGAACACACATGTGGAACGCGGGAATCGCCGCTGAGGCAGCCAAGCACGAATCTGCACGCGGCAAAGTGCTTTCCATCTTCGACTTCCTCGACGCCTGGTTTCGTGAGGACAACTTTCGAGGCTGCGCGTTCATCAACTCGTTCGGCGAGCTGGGGACCGTTATGCCCGCGGTAGCCGATGCGGCGCACCGTCACAAGCGTGAATTCGTCGAATACGTCACCGATTTGGTCGTCGAAGCCTGCGGCCCGAAAACCCTCGGTCTACAGATCGCACTACTCGTCGAGGGTGCGCAGACGACCGCAGCCATCTCGGAGTCGCCCGAATCTGCTCTCGCCGCAAAGGCAGCCGCCGCAGTGCTCCTCGATTCGGGTACTCGGACACAACGCTGACGACGCACCCTATGTGGGACTTCAGAACAACCCGCCCATCCCCTTGCCGATCAGTACCGCCGAGATCACTAGAATCAGCACGCTCATGACGGCCGTATTGTTCGCTTGCAACCACTCTTTGAGGGAGGCAAGCGGTGCCTCGAGTCGTTGTGCCGCAATCTGATAGGCGATCACCGGAACCGCAACCGTCGAGGCCGACAGAACCGAGAACACGGCAACAGCCACCACGGTCTGTCCGGAATCGAGGGTGGCACCTCCGATAGTGACGCCTGCGGCGATACACATCAGCAAGTTCTTCGGATTGATCGCGGCCAGCGCGAAGCCGACTCCGAATGCTTTGACTGCGGTCATATCGTCGATGGCCGACATCCACTTCGGTGTCACGTGTTCCCCGCCACGAGCGCGCCACTGACGGATACCGACCCCGAGTAACAACACACCGATGACGAGCTTGATCCACGACGATGTGGTGGACGGCCCGTCCTCGGATCCGGTCGCCGCGCCCCCCAGCAAAACGAAGATCGTCGTTGCCAGAACGATTCCGGCGATCCACCCGATCGCAAAGCTGATGCTGGCGATGCCCGCGCGTTTACCCAGCAGCATCAGGATCGCTGCGATGATGGGGACCGGGGAGACTGCTATACCGATCACCAGTGGCAGTAGGTCGCCGAGAACTGTTCCCATAGTCGATTCCGTAAGAGTAGAAGTGATAGCCGTTCACTTCGACGCTATGGATGTCCGGGGCCTACCGCATCATCTGTAACGGGTGAGGCGCGATCTCCGAGCGGAGGAGTAACCGTCAGAGAACGGTGACCCAGCCATGAACAGCATCGCCGACGAGCGCGTCGTGATGGCGTTTGCGCAACATCGCCGAGAGCGGCCCGATGTCCATCGACGCTCCCACCGTCCGGCCGTCGATGTGAAAGACGGGTGCAACCCCAGCCGACGTACCGCAGACGAATACTTCGTCTGCGATATAGAGCTCGGTAAGATCGACCACCCTCTCCTGCACCGGAATCCCCTCCTCGCGAGCGAGAGTCAGAATCGTACGACGGTTGATCCCGTCGAGAATGTCCGAGGTCACGTCCGGTGTGATCAGCGTGCCCCCGCGAACGAGGAAGATATTCGCGGCGCTGAGCTCACACACGTGGCCGTTGATGTCGAGGAATATGCAATCGTCGAAGCCGCTGTCGATCGCATCCTGTTTGGCCAGAACCGAATTTACATAGGCTCCGTTGACTTTTGCGCGCGAGGGAATCGCGTTGTCCGGTATACGACGCCAAACACTCGTTTTCAGACGCATACCGTCCTGCGGGACGATCGGGACCGCGTCGTACAGAAAGATCGACACCGTGGTGTGCAGACCGCGCACCCGTGTTCCCGGTATCTGCTCGTCGACGTGGACCGTTGCGCGTACATAGACCTCGCGGTCCGGCGCGTTCACGGCGATCAGCTCACGCGTCACAGCAAGGAAACGGTCGAAATCCCACTCGTCCGCGAACCGATCGATACCGATGATCTTGCACGACTCGAGGAGTCGCTGGAAGTGATCGCGTAGTCGAAAAGCCGTCCGCGTTTCGCCGTCGACCTGGACCGGGAAGACGGTGTAAACGCTCAATCCGTACAGAACTGCCGAGGTGGCTACTCCGAGGGTCGCGTCCTGCGCGTCGATGATGCGGTCGCCGAAGTACACCTTGGAATGTGGAGTTGCCATAGGCCGATGCTAGTGCGCGACAGGTTCGCCGGTCCACGCGTTTACGGGCAGCCCTCGGAACACACCCCACTTCTCCCGGCCGTGTCGTAGGCCGGTGATACCAATAGAGAACACCGACGAAAGGAGCACCGACCATGTTCTGCAGAGACTGCACTGCGGCTGTCGACCATTGCCACGGCACGCTGGTGATCCACTCCTCGGGCCTCGCGGAATGCACCGAGCCTGGCTGCATCGATCTCGAGTACGTGCGTCACTACCTGGTTCTGGACTGCTCCGAGGTCAGCGGCGGGTGCCAGTGCGTCGCGGAGATGGAACTGCGTCAGGCATCCTGATTCCGATGTCCCCGCAGTCGTGGGTCCCCCAGTTCGGTACCCGCTGCCCGAGGCGTATCGATCGGGATAAATCGCTTGGGTCGGGGAGTAACCTCGCGTGTAGATACAGGCAGTAGGGCCGCGCCGGCGACGATGGGCCGAACCGGTGACCGCCACGAAGGTAGATACGGCCCGAGTGCGGAGCTCTGCCCGATGATGCGAATTCTGTTGGTCGGCGTACCGATCCTGCTTGCCATCGGGTCGGTGGTTGTGGCGGTGTTCGGCTCACTCTGGTGGATCACTGCAGCGGTCGTCTTCACCGTGATTGTTGCGATCGGCATCTACGATCTGGTCCAGAAACGCCACTCGGTGCTGCGTAACTACCCGATCCTCGGCCACCTGCGGTACCTGCTCGAGATGGTCCGCCCAGAACTGCAGCAATACTTCATCGAGCGCAACTTCGACGGGCGTCCTTTCGATCGTGACAAGAGGTCACTGATCTACGAGCGCGCCAAGGGAACTGCCGCCGAGCTCTCTTTCGGAACCGAGCGCGATATCGACGCTGCCGGATACGAGCACCTCGTCCACTCCACAGCTCCCGTCGAGGTTCCGGACACTCCACCGCGCGTACGCATCGGCGGTCCGGACTGCAGACACCCCTACGACATGGCGTTGTTGAACGTATCGGCGATGAGTTTCGGTGCGCTGTCTGCCAATGCGCTGAAGGCGCTCAACGCCGGTGCAGAACGCGGTGGGTTCGCTCATGACACCGGCGAGGGTGGCCTCACGCCATACCATCTCGGAGGCGCCGCTGTCGTCTGGGAGATCGGTTCGGGCTACTTCGGTTGCCGTACCGAGGACGGCCGCTTCGATCCCGATCAGTTCTCCCGCAAGGCCGCTGACGATCGGGTGAAATGCTTGTCGCTCAAGCTGAGTCAAGGTGCGAAGCCGGGGATCGGTGGAGTGCTGCCTGCGGCGAAGGTCAGCGCCGAGATTGCCGAGTATCGGGGTGTCCCGCAAGGGGAGAAATGCGTCAGTCCAGCGGCGCACAAGGAATTCTCCACCCCTCGTGGTCTGATCCGGTTCATCGGGCGCATGCGTGATCTCGCCGATGGTAAGCCTGTCGGGTTCAAGCTCTGCGTGGGCTCGCGAGTAGATGTTCTGGCACTCTGCAAAGCGATGCTCGAGGAGGGCATCGCCCCGGATTTCATCATTGTCGACGGGGCCGAGGGAGGTACCGCCGCGGCCCCGCTGGAGTACGAGGATCATGTCGGTCTTCCGCTGACCGACGGGTTGATGACACTGCACAATGCACTGGTGGGTTGCGGCCTGCGTCAGCAGATTCGGGTCGGGGCAAGCGGGAAGGTCGCCACCGGAGCAGACATCGTCAAGCGGCTCATCCAAGGCGCCGATTACACCAACTCTGCCCGCGCGATGATGATGGCTGTCGGCTGCATTCAGTCGCAGCGGTGTCACACCAACAAATGCCCGGTGGGAGTTGCAACTCAGGACCCCAAGCGCGCACGGGCGCTCGACGTCGACGACAAAAGCACTCGAGTTCTCCGATACCAGCAGGCCACCGTCGCCCAAGCGTCGAAGATCATGGCATCGATGGGCGTCAGTGAGCCCTCCGGTCTCACGCCGTACATGTTGCGCAAGCGAATTGGACCGATCAGCCAGCAGTCGTACGCGGAGATCTACGAATGGCTCGCACCAGCGGTGCTGCTTAACGACCCGCCGGCCTCATGGGCAGCGGACTGGGAAATGGCCGATCCCGACAGCTTCACCCCCGCCCCATGGCATCAGTCCGCTCGAGGATAAGGGTCACGTCCAGATTGTGAATTGTGTGGCCGAGGATACGAGGACGTGGCCACCCCCGGGTCCCACCTGCACCACTCGAGGGTCGGCGCCGTCCGGTAGCGGGAGCGACCACATGATTGCACCGTCCCGGACTCGGAGCGCATGGGTTCCGGTGTAGTCCCCGAACACGAAGTACTCGCCATCGGTGAGGCCCCCTCTCACCCAGTAGGCGTCCTGCCAGGGGGTGAGCCAACGCTGTTCGCCGGTGTCGACGTCGAGGCCGACGATGGTGCGACCTTCTGGGTCGGCCACGACCACTGTGCGTCCCACCACCGCGACGACGGCGGACTCCTTCGCGAACGTCCCCTCGACCATGAGGGGGTTTCGCCACAGTTCCGCGCCGGTCACCGCGTCGTACGCACCGTCACCAGCGAACGCTGGAACTGGTGTGGACGGCAGGCTCGGGTATCCGCCGACCACCGCCGAGGGGATCGGGATCGCGCGGATCAGCTCGCCATGTCCATCGAGGAGATTCTGTGTGCCTGCCGAACCGGATTGGATGCCGACGGTGGAGACGAACAGGTCTTTGCTCAGCGCTTGCAATGAGTCACCCTCGTACACGAAGCGTTCTGCGTCGGTATCGAGGTCGTGCACGGTCGAGGTGTACTGCGCGCCTCCGCTTCCTCGATACGTGGTCATTGCGATGCCGAACTCCGGGAGTGGGGCTACGTAAGCAAGGTCG
Source organism: Rhodococcus sp. H29-C3 (assembly GCF_030063405.1). Classification (NCBI taxonomy): domain Bacteria; kingdom Bacillati; phylum Actinomycetota; class Actinomycetes; order Mycobacteriales; family Nocardiaceae; genus Rhodococcus; species Rhodococcus sp. H29-C3. The sequence goes on from NZ_JASITC010000002.1 coordinate 437,996, forward strand.
TCGGACGCTGGAAAGGTACGGAGATAGTCAGCTGAGATGTCCGTCGCCGTTCCACGCGTCAGTATCGGACTCCGGTCGGAATTTCCCACCACGTAGACGTTGTCGTCCACGAAGCGAACATTCATCACATCGAATTCGGTTCCGATGTCGGACAGGAGCGTTCCGTCCGAGGTATCGACGAACACAATTCGACGGTCGGACCAACACGCGATGACCACCGACTCGACCGTGTCGCTACAGGCGGACACCCTGCCCACGATCGTCTTCCACAGTGGCGACCCATCCGCCGTATCCACACCGACGAGAGTTACCGGCCCGACGCCTGTGCCGGAGCCGAGATCCGCTGTCGGCAGCGGATATCCGGTAGCGGCGACCACCACGTCGTTTCCGCCCAGAACCCCGCCGTAGCCGTAGTACATGTCGAGTTTGTAGGGCATGGCGAGCAGCACGTCGCTACCGTTGTCGGACAACACGTGCGGATCCAGGTGTATCGCTTGCTCGGGCCGCTCGGCAAGGGAAGTATCGATCGCCGAGCGCTCAGGAGGCCCACCCGCAGATGCGGTCTCGTCGAGGGCTACCCGCACAGTGATGAAGACGATCCCCACTACAACAGCAACCCCGAGTGCGCCGAGCTTCGAGCGCTCGCGTCGTGTCAGCTCCACGTGAGCAACCGTATCCCGAGGCGATCACCGTGGGCTCCTCGGAACCATTTGTGCGTCTTGAAAACTGCGCAGGGTGAAGTCGACGACGGCGGGGTTCGCGCGTGAGGTACCGAGCTCGACGTGGACGGTGAGCAGGTCTGCGCCAAGAACGCGGACGTGAGGATCGACGCTACCGGTAACGCGACGTATTCACTGGCGACCAATTGCCCACGATTGCTGCGCACACGTGATGCTGCACTTCAAGTCGAGCAGGCGCGTCTAACCGACATCGCACTCGCCTCAAACAAACTGGGGAGTGACTACAAGTCGAGGTGCAACGTCGTTGATGTCGCTAATCCGAAACACATGATCGTTGCTGTCGCTCTATAGGTCCCTGGCTTCAGCCGAGCCAGGTCGGTGTTGAATGTTACCGGCAGTTCGAGATAGTCCCCCGGTGCGATGGTCGGGAGCGGACGTAATGAGTACGCTGCCCATCTTTGGCCGGGCACGGGTGAGCCGTCGGACCTGTCTAGATGGCCTCTGACGTAGTCGGAATCCGTTCTGTGGCCAACGTAGGTTGCGTCCGTTGCGTTCGTCAGCATGACGTAGAGCTCTTGGTCAGCGCCAGTTAGGTGAACTTCTGTTGCCGGCCACCGCAAAACAAGGTTTCGACTCCGAACCGACCGTGGAATTTCCTCCGCTATTGGACGGTCGGACGCACCCGCACTCCATTCGCCGCCTACATTAGTCAGGGTCAGAAGCCACCAGGCAGTGGCGTTATCCGACGGTGCTGCGAAAGTCCGCACTTCGGTGATCGCGTGTAGCGGACCTTTTGTATCGACCATCCGCCAGCCAGCTTTCGGCAGGCGATCGAACTCCCAGTCTTTCAGAGGGCTCGTGATGGGAAGTTGGCTCAGCAACTGGAGAAGGTCGACAGGGGGCGCGCGCAGCGCCCTCACTGGCACCTCGAGCACACCAAGCTGTATCAACTCGGAGTTCTCGTTCACGGGCGGTTCAGTCACGTACTTTGCACCTTCACTGTCTGAGTGATGGACGGTGGTCAAGGTCGTGTCGTCGCTTGGCGTTACCCGCCTCGGCGCACGGCCGAGGCGGGTAACGCTAGAGCGCGATCGAGGAACGAACGCGCGCGATCAGAAGAATGATCCATGCCCCTGCGCGTCGATCCTCCAGTCGAATGACTCCCACGTAAACGCGAACTGTTCGGCTGCGCTGATTGGACGGAACCTCAGTTCGTAACGGAAGTAATACTTTTCGCCCTCAGAAACTGGGGAAATATCGACGTTCGAGTCCCAGGCGCTGACGTTGTTCGTATTGTAGGCGGATCGGCAACCCGAGAAAAAGCCTTCCGTCTCGTCGATCAAGAAGGGCGGCCTGTTTCGTACTACGGAGCAGACGTTGTCGAGTATGTCTACGCGCACACCTCCTGCGGTCTTTAGGTTTCCGTACAGAAGCGCTCAAGAAGCGCCGGTCTGTCGGCCAAGCGTGCCGAAAGGTACGTAACTAGACCAAACGATTCCGCGCCGTCGTGATAACTGCCTACGCTACGGCTAATGTGGCCGTGTCGATTCTGCGCAATCTCATCGATGAACCGTCTCCCCTCGAGCGTCGAGGAAATCGATGGGGTTGCGCTCGATCATCGCAGCAACTTGTACTGGGTCTACGCCGGCAGCCTCGAGCGCTGGTATCACTTCGGTGTGTATGAAGGTGAAATCGGCTCCGACGGGTAGCCGGTCCGCCTTGAAATCGTCCCAGGAGCCGAACACTGCGAAATAGGCCGCAAGGTCGTGGGAGAGCAGTAGCCGGTCTCCGTAACCTCGGGCGCACAACTCCGCGATTATCCGCACCCGATCTTTCAAGCCGAGTCCGACGTCGCAGTATCCGAAGCGGTCCATGCCCAGGTAGCAGCCACGTTCGAGCATTCGCTCCAAGTAGTCGATATTGTCGGTGTCTCCACTGTGCCCGAGCACTACTTGGTGCGGCGCTACGCCGACGCTTTCGAATAGGTCCATGATCTCATCGCCATTACCGAGGTGCGCATGGTGATGGGAGAAAATCGGCAGCCGCTGTTCGACTGCTACCCGGCCGATGGCGCGGAAGACCTTGTCCAGGATCGGTGTGATGCCGGCGTCGGCGCAGGCAGTTTTCATGATCCCTGGCCGGACGCCGGTCTTGCCGATGCCGTCACGGCACTCCCCGCTGATCAGCGCATAGATCTCGTCCTCGGTGCGCCAGTTCAGATACACCTCATCCTGGTAGTAGAAGCCGCTGGAAACGATGAAATTAAGCCCAGTCCGTTCTGCGACTTCACGGATCAGTGCGATGTCGCGGCCCATGTTTACCGGGGTGCCATCCACCACCGTCCGGATCCCACAGGCCTTCGCGCGGTTGAACTGCTCTACAGCTTTCTCGAGCACGACGTCGTGCTGGTAGTACTGGTCACCGAATGCCATGCGCATCGACCAGTCGGCCGTCGCAACGTGCTCGTGGATCAGTGTTTGGCCGAGCTCAGAGACATCGATCGGGCCTAGCACACCGTGGACGGTCATGAATTCTCTTCCAGGAGTGGTCAGTTGCGCTCACTGGCGATGACCCATAACAACCAGCGTGGCTCGACCCGGGGAGGGCTGAACGGACCAATGATGCTCACCTATCGGTGACTCAGCGCACACTTTGTCCCACTGACCGGAATCGGGTGTCCCCGCCCGATCGATGAACCTGCGTGATGATCGAGACAACGCGCTTGTCTGTCGAGCCGCGTCGCGACCTGACAGCGGACCGATGTCGATCGCCGGACTACCAGAACAACCATGCGAATACGGTCAGGTGAACATGATCAACTCATGAGCGACTGAAGTTCTCTGTGAGGTGATCACTCAGATCCCCCACCAGGTCGAGGAGCGAGTAGTCGCGGAAGGTGAAACGCCAGACTCCGTCCACGCGAGCAAACTCGTCGTGATATCTCCCTGCGGCGATAACTTGGAGCGGCACCGTAAGGGTTTCCTGCAGGACCGAGTAGTAGGAGCGGCAGGTCGCGGTGCCTGCCGCCTCATCAACGTCGATTATGGGGTTGGTGATCACATGCTTGGTTCGCGGCGTGCCGCCGGGGTGAATCTTCACCACACTTCGCCACGAGTTGAGCAGTGCGACATGATCGAGGACCTTTTTGCCGGTTCGCACCCGCGCATTTTCGAACATCGCGCTGGCCTCCTCGAAGCGGCCGGAGTCCATGTTCTCCGCATACCTGTACAACAGATTGGCAATGTCAGTCGCGGCGCAATTCATATCTGTCCTTCGTGGGTCGTCGGTGCATGGCCGGAGATGGCGTTGGCGGCAGATATTCGGGCGTTGGCGGCCGCTCGGCGGACGATATTCTCGGCCACCTCCTGGCGCCGGCCCTCCACCGGGCGCCGGCATGGAAAGGAGCTGCGGCATAGTCACTTTCGATCTTGCCATGAGTCAGGTCGTCTCCCATGTGCCGGCAGTATCTCGAGGGGTCCCGGCTCATACCCCCCCCCCGCAAGTCAGGCCCCGTGCTGTCTACGAGCCCGTCCGGGTACTCCAGCCCGCGTCGACCGGGACAACGATCCCCGTCAAGTGGGCGCTCGCCTCAGCTGCTAGGAAGAGCACGACCCGGCTGACCTCGCTGGAGTCCATGACCGCGATCGGCTGGACATGCAGCTGACCGAGTAAGGGACCCACATCATCCCAGGTGGGCGACTCCAGATCGGGGCGTACCAGGCTGTATAGACGCTCGTTCTTGACCATGGGCGTGTCGATGTTTCCTGGCGTGATGACGTTCACAGTCACACCGCTATGCGCGAGATCCTGCGCGGCGGACTTCGACATCCCGATCACTCCCCACTTGGAGGCGCCATACGCGACCTGGTTGGGCGCCGAGCTGCGGCCGAGCATCGACGAGATGGTGACGATGCGGCCGTAGCCGCGCTCGGCCATGCCCGGGGCAACCGCCGCGAGGGTATTGAACACGCCGGTCAGGTTGGTGCCGATGACCTCGTCCCAGAGTGCCTGGGGATGATCGGTGATCGAAGCCGCGCTGGAGACCCCGGCATTTGCGACCGCGATATCAATGCCGCCGAGTTCCTTCTCTGCCTGCGACACAAAAGTATTCATCGCATTGCGATCGGAGGTATCAACCCTGCCCGAGAAACACTTTCGGCCCAGCTCCTCGACCATCCGCTTGGTCTCTGCCAATTCGGCCTCCGTGCCGAGCGGATAGCCGACGGACTCAGAATCCGCGCAGCGATCGCAGATCGCAATGTCAGCCCCTTGCTCAGCGAATGCCAGGGCGTGCGAACGGCCCTGCCCACGTGCGCCGCCAGTAATCAGTGCAACCTTGCCCGCAAATTCGTCGGTGCTCAATTCATACTCCGTTTCAATAGAATTTTGATCGCGCAGAAGTGAAATCATTGTGTTGCGCATGCCGTTCGGTCCCGGTACACCGTCAGGACACAACTTTCTACCCTGAAGGAGTTGACATCTCCCGTATTGAGCAAGCGCTTGATTAATGGCCAAGCTAACACATGGTGCAGAACTTGATCTACGTTATTTGTCCGGGAATCTACTGATGAAGGATGTGGCTGCTGTGAGCGCAGCATCGAACAGCGACTGGACCAGCATGACCGCAGTAGATGCTCTGCAGCGTCATGCGCCTGAGGTGGCGGCACGGCTGGCAGACCTGATCGCGCTGAACCCGCCGGTCGCAGCCGCGCCGCTGGCTGCCTTGGTGCGCACGGTCTGCGCCGGCGCAGTCTCGCTGCCGCCGCTGCCTCACCCCTACGCCGAGATACCGGCCGCCACGAGCCTCGATGCCGGCGCGCAGATCGCGCTCGAGTTCGCAGAACAGTTCAGCATCGACGTATCGGCAATCGACGATGCGACGCGCACCGCGCTGATGGATGCGCTCGGCGATCGGACCGGTGCATTGGTGACGGCCATGTATGTCGCCGATTGGGCGCCGCGGGTTCGCCGCGCGCTCGAGCAATTGTTCGCGCCGGCCGCCGACGGCTGGGGCGTGCCGGCCCAGTGGAACGAATCAACGGACGATCTCATGCCACTAGTCGACGAGTTCCTGGCTAGCGTGGCTCGGGTGCAGGGTCTGGATCCGGTGACCACTGAACTTGTCAGGCTGCGCGAGGCCCGCCAGCACAATTGCCGGATCTGCAAGTCGATTCGGATCAGGTCGGCACTCGCCGCCGGAGGCGACGAGTCCATGTACTCCGAAGTCGACAGCTACGAGGACAGCAACCTATCCGGCCGTCACAAGGCCGCGTTGGCACTGACCGACGCGATGATCTGGCAGCCGGGATACATAAGCGAAGCCGTGACTGACGCTGTGCGAAAGTATTTTTCACCTGCAGAGGCGGTCGAGCTGGTCGTGGACATGATGCGCAATGCCAGCGCCAAGATGGCGGTCGCGAAGGGCACCGATGAGGCCAATGTGAGTGAGGGCGTCGAGATCTACGAGGTCAATCCAGACGGCAGCATGGACTTCGGCCTCACCGCGCCCGCGCCGCGCTGAAGGCCGCCCGATATCTAGATGTTCTTCGCGGGGGAAGTTATGGACGGATCCTAAGACGTAGCTCCTGACGAGTCAAACTGCGGCAACGGCAAGGGCATCCACGAATTCCGTTGGTGCAGGGAGAGACTGGTACCCGTCTGCGAGAATGCGGCGGCACCCGTCGAGCTCGACGTGGACTTCGAGAGGTTCCCAAGTGTTCGATACCGGACTGGGGGACAACGAGAACGTGGCGAGCGAAGTAGCACGCTGGGCGCACGGCGCTGCCGGCGCCAGATCGGCAAGTACGGCGAACGCGTCGGGACCTGATTGGACGTCGTACCGATCTGCACCCAAGAACAATGGGACAGCACCCGATATATCGAAGCGGCAGAATCCCGACGGCAGCCAGGGAAAATCGGTCAGGATTCCGGCCCCGGCGTCAGGGCCCTCGATACGGGCGAGCAGTTGAAGAACCGGGAGATTCCGACCGCGTCGAGTCTTACGCCGTGCTCGACAGCAGCGGTTTCGTCCAGTTTCCCGATCTCGTACAACCCGAGGGTGTTGTCGATCCCGCAGTCGCTGAGTGGGTACGAGGGTTCCAATGGCGGCCCGACGCGCCACAACTCATCACCAATCCACCCGCGCTGCCATCGCGAGCAATCTCTCTCGACGCGTACTGCTCGTTTCACCGATGCGCGCGATGCGCCCGTACACGTGGGCGCGGAAATCTGTACTCCCGTTCAGGTTTTGGACATCAGCACCCGTCGTGATGCAGTTGTGGAGCAGCGCGCGCAGGGCGTCGTATTCGGCTCTGGGTACTGCGGGCCAGTCGTTGACCACCAGGCCGGTCAGTTGTTGTCGCTGGTGTGCCCGCCGCACCCGCGTCTTGTCCGGGTGCAGGGCGAAACCCTCGTCATGTGCGACCTGACCGACCACCCACTGCAGGGTGTCCACGTCTGGGCTACCGGAGAATGCCAGGTCGTCGGCATAACGGGTATATCGCAGCCCCATGGATCGCGCGAGACCGGTCAACCGGATATCCAATTGCCGTGCTGCAAGATTGGCCAGTGCCGGTGATGTCGGCGCGCCCTGCGGCAGATGAGTGGATCGCAATCGAGAGGCTGTCGGCCGGTCGATTCCGACCAATTCGGCCGCGGGCGTCACCGTCGTACACACGCCTGCAAGATTCGACGCGACAGTCGGGGGATAGCCCACAGCTTCGAATATCGCTACGACACGGTCGAATCCGATGGATGGGAAGAAGTTCTTCAGGTCGACTGATACGACAACTTCGCGGCCTGCGTGTGGAATTGCGAAGGTCCGCGCACTGCGGGCTCGCCGAAATCCATGTGCGGCAGGGTGCGCGGGCACTCGATCGAGAATCCGCCGTAGGACCTTTCGCTGAATCTCGCGCAACCGCGGCTTCGGCACTTCCAGGAGCCGCCAGCCGACCCGCTTGTCGATTCGGGCAGACCGATAGTGCTGCATCGGAAACGGCGCTCTCGTCAATCTTCCCTGAAGATCAGCGAACCAGTCCATTTCGTTGATCGTGAGATCGAGAGACTGTGCAAGCTGACCCGTTGTCTCGTAGCGAGGCACCTCGAAACGCCACGGCTTGACGTTGCCTCCCGGCGGCGGCGTATGCGAGGACACCGAGGGCTCCGGGATGAACGGCAGGTCGCGCAGAAGGCGGAAGATCGACGACTCGTCGAACGGCGGCATCGGAAAAAGATTGATCACGCGGTCCGCCAACCACGACGCTCTGGCCGGAACGAGCGCCGCGAATGCATCCTCGAGCCCGCTACGCGTCCACTGCACATCCGCAGCCAGAGCCGCCAACGCCGCAGCCGATCGCGGCGTCAGTTCTCGGTCGGCCATGCATCTCCTGGAATGAAACACAGCGGCGCGGGGCGACCGAAATCTTTCGTCCTCGGAGCAGGCAAGCACGCGGAGCGTGCCGAGCTGCTTCGGACGCAGTGACCGATTCTCATTTCTTTCCCAGGGGTTACCCCTGAGCTTGGTCGCACGGACCAACTCTCGCCCACGCGCCGCTGCATGCCTCCCACTGTGCCAAAAATGTCCGACTTCTGCGCGGTGTTCCATCCTTGGAGTTCTGTGTATCGAGCGAAAGTGCCGAGAGGGCCTACCTCTGGCGCTGCGCTAGAGGTGTTCGGACACCAGTACCGCCACGGTGTTCGGCTCCAATGCTTCGAAGGTGTGCGGCTGATCCCCGGGTACGAAATGTAGTCACCGAGATGTAGCTCGACGGGGTCTCGGTAGGTCCAACCAGTGCGCGACCCACCGACATGACGACATGTTCGACTACGCCTGGCGAGTGGGGATCTGCCTGCCGTGCGTCACCGACTTGGGCGTTGATGATGTAGAGGTCCCGACGCGCATGCGGTGGGCAGGAGGCGAGCAGCCGTTCGATATGGCGAACACCCGCGCCGCGAGACATCGCCCTCGTATGCCTAGCCGACGGCCTCGTCGGTGCATCCCAGTTCATTCTCGTGGGAGTTCTTGCTGCAGGAGGAAATCCAGTCGCCGCAGTCGCCAGCGCGATGCTCGTAAACACCAGACTCGTCCCACTCGGCTTCTCGGTCGGCGACGCATTGGCCGGCTCGAGCTGGCCCAGAAAGGGAACATCGGCGTGCTCGGTGGTGCGGTCATCGCCGTCGCCGCTGCCACCGTGCTCCCCCCGGGAATTCCGGTCCTCCTCGCACTCGTCGGCGTTGCCTGATCGGAGCGACGGGCACGCAACCAATACTTCTGTGGGCGAAGAACCCCTTCCCGAAACCGGCGACAAGGCGTACTATTCGTACTGGCCTTATACCCCCCAGGGGTATCAACCACGAACTCGATCAGTGGGAGTACATGCACGATGAACAACCACATGAACCCCGACACTGCACATCCACCTCGGCCGGATTCGGCGCATTCCGGCCAAGATGACATGGCAGGGCACGACATGTCCGGACACGCAGGGCACGCCGGACACGGCGATCACGCCGGCCAGTTCCGTCGCCTGTTCCTCATCATGGTGTTCTTCGCCGTCCCAGTCGTGTTCGCCTCGAACATGTTCGCGATGATCGTCGGTTATCCGCTACCCGACGCAGCGTGGATCGCCTGGATCTCACCGGTACTGGGCACCGTCATGTACTTCTGGGGAGGGTCACCGTTCCTGACCGGCGCGGTCAGCGAGATACGTTCGCGTACACCAGGAATGATGCTCCTCATCGCACTGGCGATCACGGTCGCATTTCTCGCATCGATGGGTTCGAGCATCGGCGTACTCGACCACCAGCTCGACTTCTGGTGGGAACTGGCACTGTTGATCGTGATCATGCTGCTCGGGCACTGGGTCGAGATGCGGTCACTTGCGCAGACCACCTCTGCATTGGATTCACTGGCAGCGCTTCTCCCCGACACCGCCGAACGCGTCGAGGACGGCGGTGTCGTCTCGGTGACGCCGGATGACTTACGGGTCGGCGACGTCGTCGTCGTCCGTCCAGGCGGGCGGGTGCCTGCCGATGGCACCATAGTCTCCGGGACCGCGAGCATGGACGAATCGATGGTCACCGGCGAATCGCGCACTGTCCGCCGCAGCGACGGTGACCACGTCGTCGCCGGGACCGTGGCCACCGATTCCGGCGTCCGCATCCAGGTCACTGCCATCGGCGAGGACACCGCCCTCGCAGGAATCGGACGTCTGGTCGCCGACGCGCAGAATTCGTCGTCGCGGGCTCAGCGCATTGCCGATACCGCGTCGGGTTGGTTGTTCTGGTTCGCGCTGGGAGCGGCGGCCATCACCGCGGGAGTGTGGACACTGTTCGGGCTGCCCGACGACGCCGTCATCCGCACGATCACCGTGCTGGTCATCGCCTGTCCACATGCCCTCGGGTTGGCGATCCCCCTGGTGGTGTCCATCGCCACCGAACGAGCCGCCCGCAGCGGTGTCCTGATCAAGGATCGGTTGGCGCTGGAAACCATGCGGACAGTGAATACCGTGGTATTCGACAAAACAGGAACGCTGACCAAAGGTGAGCCCACCGTCATCGCGATCGAGGTGACCGGGGGCCACACCGCCGACGAAGTCCTGGCGTCGGCCGCCGCCGCCGAAACCGATTCCGAGCATCCACTCGCCCGCGCCATCGTCGAAGCCGCGCGTCACCGTGGCCTGACAGTACCGACCGCTACCGACTTTCGGTCGTCCCCGGCAGTCGGGGTGTCCGCCGACATCGACGGAACTCGTATCCACGTCGGTGGCCCCGGCCTGCTCGAACAGGAGCACGCCCGCGAACTCGCTGTCGCCGAACGCTGGGGTGACGACGGTGCGATCATCCTGCATGTCCTCGCCGAAAGCGAGGTCATCGGAGCATTGAAGCTCGCCGACGAGATCCGACTGGAATCACGCTCCGCGATCGAGGAGCTTCATAGCCGCAACATCGAGGTCGTCATGATCACCGGTGACGCCGATGCCGTCGCGAAGTCCGTCGCCACCGAACTCGGTATCGACCGCTATTTCGCCGGAGTAAAACCAGAAGACAAGTCCCATCACGTCGCCGACTTGCAACGAGAAGGACGCACAGTGGCGATGGTCGGCGACGGCGTCAACGACGCTCCGGCGCTTGCGCAGGCCGACGTCGGGATCGCGATCGGCGCGGGCACCGACGTCGCCATCGCGTCGGCGGGAGTGATCCTGGCCAGCGACGACCCCCGATCGGTGCTCTCGGTGATCGAGCTTTCGCGTGCCTCCTATCGGAAGATGAAGCAAAACCTGTGGTGGGCAGCGGGATACAATCTCATCTCCGTGCCGCTCGCGGCAGGAGTACTGGCACCGATCGGGTTCGTGCTGCCGATGTCGGTCGGGGCGATCTTGATGTCGTTGTCGACGGTCATCGTCGCGGCCAATGCGCAGTTGTTGCGTCGACTCGATCTCACACCTGAAAGCATCGCCGACGACGAGCATCCGAATGATGTGGCCGAAGAGCATCGACCAGCACTGAAGAGCTGAGTTCGAGGCAGACAGTGGAACGACCGAAGGCCGCACCCCCACGAGGGGTGCGGCCTTCGGTGTGTAACAGGTCAGCCCAGGAGCTGGCGCATCGTGTCGATCTCCTCCTGCTGGGAAGTGACGATCATCCGCGACATCGCCTGAGCCTCAGGATTGGAACCCTGTTCGATTTCGACATTCGCCATGTCGATAGCACCGGTGTGGTGGGCAATCATCATCGTCAACCACTGGCGGTCGAACTCGGGTCCCGAGGACGCCATCAATGACTCCATCTCCTGATCGGTCATCATGCCGCTGCCCGAGCCATGATTCATACCGCCCATACCGCCCATCTCCCCCAAGTCAGCGGAAGGGGCAGGCTGGCCCCACTCGGAGAGCCACGCGGTCATCTGGTCCATCTCCGGCTGCTGCGCGGCTTCGATCGCCGACGCCAATGCCAGGACATCCGGGTTCTCGGTCCGCCCGGTTGCCATCTCGGACATCTCGACAGCCTGTGCGTGATGCGGGTACATCATCTGCGCGAACATCACGTCGGCATTGTTGAACTGCGCCGACGCATCCGACGAGGACGAAGTGGACTGCGACGAGTTCATCGACTGCCCATCCATCATCTGCCCGTTCATCGGAGTGTTTGAAGAGTCGTCGCTGCAGCCGGTGAGGAAAATAACGCCTGCCGAGGCAGCCGCGAGTGCAGCAAGTACTGGAGTACGCATGTGAATTCCTTACGAGAGTGATCTTTTACGGAGTTCGGATACAAAAAGCGATCCGCCGAGATGCAGGAGCATTTCGGGCTCCCCGTCACACTCGCAAGGTCACCGATTTGTCCAACTCCGAGAGAACCCACGGCGGTGCACGTTCCAGCGCGGAGGCGGTGCGGCCGCCGAAGATATCCACCGCTCGTGGTGAAAAGTCGAAGTCGATGCTGGTGATCGGCACTGTCAGAGCAGGCCACGACGTCGTCGTGCCCGCGCACGGATGCATCATCGAATGTGCAGACGGGCAGTCGTGCTCCCCGAACGCGACAGGCCCCGAAGCGTCGAGTCGATACTCCGACGCCATCGCAGAACCACCGCCGCCCATCGGTGACATGGACGACATGGACGACATGGACGCCACCGAGTGCATGAGCAACATCCCGAAGATGGTGAATGCAATCAACAACCCGGTAGCCGAGGCTGTACCTCGTCGACTACCGCGGATAACTGAGTGCATGCAACCGACGGTACCAGCCATACCCCCGGGGGGTAAAAGCGTCATTGTCGCTGGGCGGGCTACTCGATCTCGCCTCGATAGCGCCGCGAAGCCGCGATGATCTTCGTTATTCCGTCCAGGACTCGAAGTATCTCCTCTTCCCCCACTGCCTGCCCGACGGCGTCGGCCCACGCATGTTGATCGTCGCGTAGCGCCGTCAGGGTGGTCCGCCCTGCTGGTGTGGGCCGAAGCAATTTGGCGCGTCGATGCTTGGGGTTCGCGAGGTACTCAGCCCATCCCTTGCCCACCAGGATGTCCGCCGTGCGCTGCACGCTCTGCCGCGCAAGACCGAGGCCGACGCGTCGAGCGATCTCGGCTACTGCCAACGGCTCCTCCAGCGTGGCACCGAGTACTTGCCACCACGCAGGAGTCAGGCCCGCTGGTTCGGCTATCTGCCGCGCTGCCGCGAGAAATTCACCATTGAGTTCGAATGCAGGAAGTACGACGGAGGTCAGCGCATCACCGGCTGGTGAACGGTTCATCCGGCGACCAACTGGTCGTAGAACTTGCGCTCCCCGGTGGAGTACAGCCCGTACCAGGCCTCGATGATCGGCTGCGGGAAGAGTTCGAGTACCTCGAACATTGCTTTCGTGAACTGCAATGCAGCCGTGCCGGGTGCGGTCACCAGGGAGCGATCGGACACCACCCGTGCATCGCGATAGTGCTCACTGCCGGTGTATTCGGCTGCACCGGAGATGAATTCGAGTGCATTGCTGGTGTGTGGGCGAGCATTCAGCAGTCCGGTGCGCGCAAGCCCGAGCGTGGCACCGCAGATGGCACCGACGGGTACTGCGCGATCGATCGCCGTCCGAGCGAGCTCGAGCACCGCGGAGTGCCCCTCACCCCAAGTGTCGCCGCCGGGGAGGACTAGCGCCGCGAGCGATCCGACGTCGAGATCGGTGACGTCACCGTCGGGAAGAACACGAATGCCACCGGCGGTGGTGACCTTGCCGCCGCCGTCGGAGACAACCTTCAGCTCGTACCGAGAGTTGCCTTGTTGCCGCGCCATGGCGATGCCTGCCACGAGGTATCCGTATTCCCAGTCCGCCATCGTGTCGAGTGCGTAGAGAGCAATGGTCTTCATCGGAACCTCCATAGTTGACAGGATGCTGTCACTGTAGCAATCGACAGAATCCTGTCAAGATGCGCGGGCAGGTACGCGTTCGGTCCGAATGCGTTGGAGAAGTGTCGCTCCGTCGCAATGTGGGCACAATAGAGTCGATATACGAAACCAGCACGGAAAGCGGGTACCCATGGCAGCCCTCGATGCCCTACGCGGCCGGTGGCCGAAAAGCTTGCCCCTGCAGCCATTGCCTGCAGAGGCGTGGGCCAAACAGGAACCGACGTGGAAGGGTGCGAATCCGCAGGTCATCGAGTCCGCGCTCAAACGCGCGAAGATGCGGCCGTCGGGAAACTGGTTCGTCTTCGCCGCGAGCCGCGACATCCCGAAGGACAAGCCGTTCGGACGGCATATCGGTGGCACCGAACTGGTGGCCTGGCGCGACGAGAAGCAAGGAATCCACATCGCCCCTGGAGTGTGCCCACACCTCGGCGCGCCGCTGGACAAGGCCAAGATCGAATGCGACACCCTCATCTGCCTGTGGCACGGCATGCCGCTCGGCCCCAAAGGACGCCCCGGGTGGAAGCCGCTACCCGCCTTCGACGACGGCATTCTCGTCTGGGTCCGGATGGACGAACTCGGTGGTGAAGAGCCCACCGAAGTGCCGATCGTCCCGATCCGACCACCCGCCGCAAACTCGGTCGATGCGGTCGTGACGGTGACCGGCATCTGCGAACCGGACGATATCGTCGCCAATCGCCTCGATCCGTGGCACGGAGCCTGGTTCCATCCGTACTCGTTCGCACGACTGAAGGTGGTCGACGCACCCACCGACGTCGATGTCCCCGAAAAGGACGATCGGTTCCTGGTCGACGTGACATTCCGCGTCAGCCGAGGAGTCGGCGTACCGGTCCGTGTCGAATTCGTCTGCCCAGGTCCACGCACCATCGTGATGCGCATTCTCGAAGGCGAGGGCATCGGAAGCGTCGTCGAGACGCATGCGACGCCACTGGGTCCCGGGCCGGACGGCAAGCCACGGACAGCCGTCATCGAGGTCACCGTCGCCAGCTCCGAGCGTCCGGGATTCAAGATGGCCCGCAAGGTCGCACCGCTGCTTCGTCCCGCCATGGGATGGACTGCTGAGCGACTGTGGAAAGACGACCTCGACTACGCCGAGCGAAGGTACGAATTGCGTTCACGCGGCATGTGAAAAACCAACCTGTCGATCCCCCCGATACGCGGGGGGATCGACGCGGTCAGCGCTTGGTGAGCCGAGCCAGCTTGTCGAACACTCGAAAGCGTCCGCGTGTCGGGACCGTATAGATCGGGTGCCCGGCGATGCCCCAGCCCGAGAGCAGAGTGTTCGCCGCATGCAACCCCGTTGTCGCGGCACGTTCCATCAGAGCGACCGGCAGATCGATCCTGATGCCGTCCCCTGCTAGCACGACGCCCGGTTCCGGGGTGCGCACGGTGGGCCGATTGGCGAACTGACCGAGGCCGAACAACGGGCAATCATTGCGCCATTCGGTGCGCTCGGATACCACTGTGGCCGAAGCGGTTTCAGGGTAAATCTCATGCATCCGCGCCATCAACTGCGCGCGCGTGTCCTCTTCGGAGTCGACGGCGGCATACGCGTGCAGTTCGACAACCGATCCGCCGGTGCGAGCGGCCCACTCCGCCGCCTCGTCCTCGAACCGCTCGAGCACGCTGATGTTGTCGATCGGCGGCATTCCGCCGGTTCCGATGAAGGCCGGGCGATCGGCATTCACCGGCTTGTCGAGCCACACTCGATGCACCAGAAACGGCGGCGTATTTTCCAGTGCCTCAATGCGTTTACGCCACTCCGACGTCCCCAGATCCGGCGAGTTCTCCACCACGTTCTGCAAGCCGGCGATATCGGTGGCAAGCACCACGGCGTCGACCTCACCCACTCCGACTACGTCGTATGCGCGTTCGCGGCCCCGGGCAATCCCCTCACACGCGGTGCCCACCCTGATATCGACGCCCAAGCCTAGTAAGTACTCTCCCAACGGATTCCACAGCGCCTGCGGATACGGTCCCCGAGGCACGTCGAAGATCAGCCCCTCCGACGAGCCGAGGAAATAGATGTGGAACATCATGGCCAGCTCGGCCGCGGACATGTCCTCGGGATCGGCGAAGAAGCTCCGCGAGAAAACCCCGAACGCCAAGTGTCGCGCGGCCTCGGGGAAGTTGATGTTGCGCAGAAACTCCGCCGCCGGGGTCGTGTCGAGCTGCTCGAACGTCTCCGGGACACTGACATTCATCAGCGGTAGCGCCGCTACACCCTTGAGCGAGAACAACTCTCGCATTCGGAAAGTAGGACTCCGAGCGACGAACGCGAACGCATTCAACGGCGGCGTCTGCGGCAGACCCTTGAAGCCGTCGATTCGGCCATCGCCGTCGATCAGCGGATAGTCCTCGACCGGACGTAGCCGTCGCAGGCCCGGATCACTGCGCTCCATCAGGTTTCGAAGGTTGTAGTACTGCCGGAAGAACGCATGGAAACCGCGGCTCATCGTCACAGGAGTGCCGTCGTCGAGCGTGGTATCCCACCCGCCGACGCGACCGCCCAGGTAGTTCTCACGTTCGAGCACGGTCACCTCGACACCGCGCTCCGCCAATGCCGTTGCCGCACTGAGGCCGGCGATCCCGCCACCGACAACGACGACGCGCGGCACACGAGTCAGCGAACCGGCATCCGGAAACCCGGCAGGAGCGGGATGTTCGACGCGTCGACTATCGGTCACAGTGTCTCCATCGGGCGGGCCCCGAGAAAGGTGTGTACGACACCGTTCTGCCAGCCCGTCATAGTCTCGGTAGCCAAGGAAGTGAAACCTGCACGCTGCATACGCCTGGCGAACTCTCCAGCACCGTCGAACGTCACCACACTGCGCCACAGATGCTGGTACAAGGTCGTGTTACGGGTGGCCAAGTAACCGAGCGGAATGATGACCGCCCAACACACGAACGTCCACAGCACCTGTGCACGAATGGAATCCTTGACCGAATACTCATGAAAAGCGATGCTCCCACCGGGCTCGAGCAACGACATCAGAGACTTCAACTCCGTATCAGGATCGTCGACGTTCCTGATCAGGTACGCAGCGAGAATGCCGTCGAACGGGCCATCGACCCCGTTGACATTGAGATCCTCGACGCGACTGTGCACGAACGTCACATTCGACGGCCACGACTTCGAGCGCGCCACCTCGAGCATCTCCGCCGACGCATCGGCAGCAACGATCTGCGCGTGCGGAGCCGCCTTCAACAATGCCGCCGTCGACGCACCCGTGCCGCAACCGATATCGAGCAAACGAAGCCCATCACCGAGCCCAGGAAGGCGTAGCCGCTCCGCTGATTTCGCCAAATGATCGTGATAACCGGGGTTCGCACCGACCAACCGGTCGTACGCCCGTGCCCCGACGTCGAAAGCCCCAGGCACCTCATCTCGCGGCAAACCCATACCCGTCACCCGCATGCCACCCCATTCGCGCCCGCCAACCTTCACAGCGCCGACTCACTCACGACGCGAGCCGACGGGCCACCGTCGATCGAGACGACATCGCCCGAATGAAGTTGGCGACCACGTCGCAGATCCACCTCACCATTGACGCTGACCTGCCCATCGGCGATGAAAGTCTTCGCCTCCGCCCCCGACTCGATGAGGTTCGCCAACTTGAGAAACTGCCCGAGCCTGATGGACTCGTCACGGATCGGAACATCTTGGGAGTCAGCCATGACTCCATCTTGGACTACACCAAGCAGATGGTCACTCCGCAGGCTCCGCTCCCGACCTCTCTGGTCACTCCGCAGGCTCCGCTCCCGACCTCTCTGGTCACTCCGCAGGCTCCGCTCCCGCCGCCTGGAAGCGCCGCAAACGCAGACTGTTGGTCACCACGAACACCGAGGAGAACGCCATCGCCGCGCCCGCGAGCATCGGATTGAGCAGACCCGCCGCCGCAAGTGGGATAGCCGCGACGTTGTACGCGAACGCCCAGAACAAGTTGCCCTTGATGGTCGCGAGCGTCTTACGGGAGAGCCGAATGGCGTCGCCGACGGCGCGAAGATCCCCGCGAACGAGGGTCAAGTCGCTAGCCTCGATCGCGACATCGGTGCCGGTCCCCATCGACAATCCGAGATCGGCCGTGGCCAATGCTGCCGCATCGTTGACGCCGTCGCCAACCATCGCGACGACCCTGCCCTCGGCCTGCAGTCGCGCGATGACATCGACCTTGCCCTGCGGGAGCACGCCGGCGAATACCTCGGTGATGCCGACTTCGGCGGCGATCTTCCGCGCAGCTGCCTCGTTGTCACCGGTCAGCATGACCGGAGTCAGACCGAGTTCACGCAATTCGGCGATGGCCTGCTTCGACGTCGGCTTGAGTGCATCGGCGACGACGAGAATTCCCCGTGCACGCCCGTCCCAACCGAGCGCGACGGCAGTTCGGCCGTCGGCCTCCGCGTCGTGCAGCGCGCGCTCGAGTTCCGGCGGGAGCGGGAGTGACTTCTCGGCCAACAGGGCTGCCCGCCCTAACACGACCGTCCGGCCGTCGACAGTTCCGGTGACCCCCAGGCCTGCAACGTTCGCGAAATCGACCACCACGGGCAGTGAGTCCTCTTGCCTGGCTGCCGCGGTGATGGCCGCTGCGATGGGGTGTTCGGAGCCGGACTCGATGGCGCCCGCCACCGTCAAAATCTCGTCGCGGTCTTCACCGTCGGCGCCATGGACCGCGAGCAGCGTCATCTCACCGGTGGTGACAGTGCCGGTCTTGTCGAGGACGACGGTGTCGATCCGACGCGTCGACTCGAGCATCTCGGGGCCCTTGATCAGGATGCCGAGCTGGGCGGCTCGACCGGTGCCGACCATCAATGCCGTCGGAGTCGCGAGTCCGAGCGCACACGGGCAGGCAATGATCAGAACAGCAACCGACGCGGTAAATGCCGCGGCGACGGAACCACCGGTTCCGAGCCAGAAGCCCAGTGTCGCAACGGCGATAGCGATGACGATGGGAACGAAGATCCCGGAGATGCGGTCGGCCAGGCGCTGCACCTGAGCCTTGCCGGTCTGTGCTTCCTCGACGAGGGTGGCCATCTGCGCGAGCTGCGTATCCGCGCCGACCCGCGTGGCTTTCACCACGAGCCTGCCACCGACGTTGACGGTCGCGCCGACCACCTCGTCGCCGGTGGAAACTTCGACGGGCACGGACTCACCGGTCAGCATCGACTTGTCGACGGCGGAGGCGCCGGATTCGACGATGCCGTCCGTCGCGATCTTCTCCCCCGGCTTGACGACGAACCGATCTCCGACGGCCAGTTCTGCGACCGGTACCTGCTTTTCGACGCCGTCCTTCAGGACTGTGACGTCCTTGGCACCGAGGTCCAGCAATGCCCGAAGCGCGGACCCAGCTCGCCGTTTGGCGCGCGCCTCGAAGTAGCGGCCGGCAAGAATGAACGTGGTCACGCCAGCAGCAGCTTCGAGGTAGATGTTGGACATGCCGTCCATGCGGGCGATGGTCAGTTCGAACGGATGCTTCATTCCCGTCACCCCGGCGGTTCCCAAGAACAGCGCGTACAACGACCATCCCAGCGCCGCGAGCGTGCCCATCGACACGAGCGTGTCCATCGTGGACGTGCCGTGACGCAAGTTCTTCGCGGCTGCGACATGGAAAGGCCACGCGCCCCAGACGACGACGGGTGCCGCGAGAGTCAGTGACAGCCACTGCCAATTGTCGAACTGCAACGCAGGCACCATCGCCATGGCGATGACGGGCACGGACAATACGAGGGAGATCAGCAGGCGCTGCTTCAACGGGTCCGAGGCGTCTGTTTCGGCAGTAGCTTCGCCGGCAGCCGGATCTTCGGTGCGGGGCAGGGTGGCGGTGTACCCCGCCTGCTCCACGGCCTTGATCAGATCGGCAGTCAAGACGCCGTCACTGACGACTTTCGCCTTCTCGGTGGCGTAGTTGACCGTGGCTGTCACGCCGTCGAGTTTGTTCAGCTTGCGCTCGATGCGATTGGCGCACGACGCGCACGTCATGCCGCCGAGGATCAGTTCGGTGTTGGTAGTCACGACTCGTTCACCTGTACATGCTCATGGCTGGCGGGAACCTGTTCTCCGACTGGTCCCACCAACGATCCGACGAAGTAGGCGGCGAAGAACACCACTGTAATTCCGAGCACGAACATCGAGAGTTTGGCCAGCATGTCGATCTCCTTCATTCATCAAGTTCTACCATACCCCCTGGGGGTATAAAACGGCCGGGCTGAAATCGGGGTGTAACGCGATGGGAGCCCCGTGCGAAATCCAGGTAGCCCGCCACGCAGACCGGCGCGGGTCGAAGTTCATGGTGAACCTGCGCGATCAACTGCAGGTTCACATCGGTTCGGGGTCGAGTCGACCAACTGATGGGGATATCTGATGCCTTTACGCCGTTCGGCCCGCGGGCCCGCACATCGCCGACGTCTCGCCACGAGTGCAGTTGCGTTCCTCTCACTGGGCGCACTGGCCGTCGGTGGCGTCGCACTGACCGATTTCGGTGGATTCACCTCCTCTGACGCAGAAGTCGAACTCGCCTCGACGGCAACCTGCTACGACATGGTCAGCATCGCCGTCGGCGGACGTGGTGACAGCCCGAAGAACGGTGTCACCAAGATGCTGACGACACCCGATGGAACGGCGCTCCCCGCAGCACTGGCAGGCGATTTCGAGAGCGACTGGATCGACCAGATGGTCGGCGCGCCCAACGGCCAGGTCAAGGAAGGCTCGTACGCAGCCGTCTACGTCGAGTACCCCGCCAACATGGCGTCCTACGACGAAGCCGTCAACACCGGCGTGGAGAACTCACAGAAGGTCATGCGCGCCATCGCCGCATCCTGCCCGAATACCCGCTTCGCCATCGTCGGCTACAGCGAAGGCGCCGACGTCACGCGTCGAGCAGCCATGGAAATCGGCAATCAGACTCCTGACGGCAACGGCAACTACGGAATCGTCGACCCGTCCAAGGTCGTCGGTGTCGTCATCCTCGCCGACGCCGGACGCACCGCAGGTGAAGGTGCATTCCCCGGATCCGCGTCCGGAACAGGTCCCGACGGATTCGACACGGTCTACCAGAACGGTTCCGGTCCTGCAGGCGCCGGCGCACTGCCAGGCACGTCCGGCAGCTTCGGCGCGCTCGAGGGCAAGGTGGCGTCATTCTGCTCCGAGGGCGACCTGACCTGCGCAATGCCGGAGAACACCTCGCTACTGCACCTCGCCGCCAACGTGGGACGTCAGCTCGACGTCGACACCCTCCAGCGTGACGGCGCGCTCACCCCCGCCACCGGTGCAGACATGGCCATGGTGCTCGGCCGCATCGCCGTCGCAGCGTTCAGTGACATCGCGAGTCAGGACAACTGGCTGGCCGGTGACGAGACGTTCCTCGAGGTGCTGATCAAGGTGTCCGACCCGGGCTACAAGCCGGGTGTCGTGACCAAGCCGGCCGCAAAGGTCGACGAAGCTGGTGAACCACTTCCAGCCTCGGAAGCCGTCAACCTCGCCTACCTGCCGTCGAAGATCGCCAAGGAGATCATCGGCTTCATCGGCTCGAACACGAACACCGTCCAGGTAGTGATGAACGATCCCTACGGGCAGACACTCGGACCGGGATCGGGACACCACTTCGACTACTGGCGCGACGCTGACCCGGCCAAGGGCAAGCCGCTGACTTCCGCTCAGTACGCCGCGGCCTGGTTGACCCAGCTGGCCAAGGACGCGGAGGCAGGCAAGCCGATCAAGACCGACGCCGCGCAGGAAAACGCTCGACTCGCCGTCCTGGCAGATCCGACCACAGCTACGACCACCTCGGCTGCTCCGACGACGACCTCGGTCGTCACGGCACCCCCCGCGGCACCGGCTGAGCTGGCTCCGATCGCACCTGCAGTTGTGGCTCCGCCCGTCGACCCAGCGCTACCGGTCGATCCGGCTCAGCCCGTCGACCCAGCGTTGCCCGTCGATCCGGCTCAGCCTGCAGACGGCACGCAGACAGTGGAAGGCACTCAGCCTGCCGAGGGGACGGTCACTACTAGCACTGTCGCCCCGACGACAGTGGCGCCCACCACGACGCCGGCTCCGTAAGTTCTTTCCCTCTCAGCGCCTATCCGAGATCGTTCGGGTGGGTGCTGAGTCGTCTATCCAGTGTGTCTACCCCGTGTTCTGGAGGTTTGCCTCGGGAAGGCAGATACGGGCTAGGAGCTCGAGCGGGACGTCCAAGACAGCTGCAAGTGCAGCGACCGTCGTGAAGGCTGGGGTGGCCAGACGGCCGGTCTCGATCTTGCGCAAGGTCTCGGGTGAGATCGACGCGGCGAGCGCCACTTCGGCAGGCTTGCGGTCGCCTCGCGCTTGTCGGAGGTAAGCGCCGAGACGTTTACCGGCATCGAGCTGCTGCGGCGTCAAAGGGGATCGCACCATACGAGCAGGCTACGCCATCCCGGTATGAAAATACCTAACCGTCGTTTACTGTGGTATTTCTATACCGATCTATCGGCGACGAAGTGGAGAGCAAACGCGTGCTGGAACTCAAAACACACCAGGAAATCGAAGCAATGCGCACCACCGGCGCCTTCATCGCCCAGCTACTCGACGAACTGCAGGCGCGCGCCCTGGTAGGAGCCAATCTTCTCGATCTCGAACAACACGCGCGAAAGATGATCACCGAACGTGGCGCGGTGTCCTGCTATTGGGACTACGCGCCCTCGTTCGGCCGGGGTCCGTTCCGCAATGTCATCTGCCTGTCCGTCAACGACGCAGTGCTCCACGGTCTTCCGCACGACTACACACTGCTCGACGGGGATCTGTTGACCATGGACATCGCGGTCTCGATCGACGGCTGGGTGGCAGACTCGGCGCGCAGCCTGATCGTCGGCACGCCCCGAGCCGAAGACCAGCGATTGATCGAGGCCACCGAGAACGCCCTCGTCGCCGGTATCGACGCCGCACGTTCCGGCCGACGCCTGGGCGATATCTCCGCAGCGATCGGGGCCGTCGCGGCCGACTACGGCTATCCGGTCAACACCGAGTTCGGCGGGCACGGGCTCGGTCGAACCATGCACGAGGACCCACACATCCCCAACCAGGGGCGCGCAGGCCGCGGCCTGGTGCTTCGGCCCGGACTGACCCTCGCCCTCGAGCCGTGGTTCGCTCACGGAACCGACAAGATCGCCTACGACCCCGACGGCTGGACCATCCGATCCGCCGACGGCTCACGGACCGCCCACAGCGAACACACGATCGCGATCACCGACGGTGATCCACTGGTTCTGACCCGCCGCGCGGGGTGATGGGGGCGGCGTTCGTCTGCGGCGAGCGCACACCCTTTGTGCAAACCGAGCACCGGTATTCTTGTCCGAACTCGGGTGCACGGTTACCAAAAAGGGTGCGCGGTCCAGAGAACCAGGCATCGATCACCGCAGGGTGTACTCGTTGACCACGACCCCCGATTCGTAGGGCGTACTGGCGACCAAGTTTGCTCGCATGGGCGCATACTCGCGCGCGGCGAAGATTCGTTTTCCCGAACCCAACAGGATCGGGTTGATCTTGATGATCAGCCGGTCGATCTCGTCGACCAATTCCGATGCGAGGATGCCACCGCCTGCAAGCCAAATTCCACTGCCGTTCTCCTGCTTAAGCTTTCGAATGAGCTCGACAGGGCTTTCAGTTGGAATTGTCACTGCAGGTTCGACGTCGGTGTGGTTCCGGGAGAACACGTATTGCTTCAGATGACCGTATGGGCCACCAGTCGGGTGTGGACCGCCAGCGGCATAGGTGTTCCATCCCATCAAGACTGTGTCGAAACGGGTCAGGTCCGGCGTCAAGCCGGTTGCTTCGAGTGCGAGGGTAGGAAGAGTGTCCGTGTACTCCCGCAGGATCATGTCGATGTGATCACCCTGCATCGGGAAGGCGTCGAACGTGTCGTCCGGGGCAGCGATGTATCCGTCGAGGCTGACCGCGACGTAGTAGACGAGTTCACGCAAAGGAGGCTCCAATCACGACAGCTGTAGTGGTCACTTTAAGACTACGACAGCCGTCGTGGTTGCGCTAGGCTTTTTCCATGGCCCGCAATCTGCAGAGACGCTCCGAGCTCGCCGACGCCGGTCTCCGCATCCTCGCGCGCGAAGGCGCACGCGGACTCACGCATCGGGCGATCGACGTCGAGGCCTCGGTGCCCAAGGGAACGACGTCGAACTACTTCAAGTCCCGCCACGACGTCTTCGCAGGCCTGATCGATCGGATCGGCGAAAGACTCGCACCCGATCCCGTCGTCCACGGGCCACTGGCAGAACAGGTCCCGAGCCCTGCACTGTTCGCCGACTACATTCGCGACATCGTCGCACGGCTTATCGGCAATCCAGATGTGACGCTGGCCCTGTTCGAGTTACGGCTCGAGGCATCGCGACGTCCCGAGATCGGCGAGATACTCGGCGACTGGCAACGCTCGAACTTCGCCGCAGACGTCGAATTCAATATTGCCGCAGGCCTACCCGGCGGTGCAAAAGAAGTTGCACTGTTCCATTACGCGATCGACGGCCTCCTGCTCGACCGCCTCACCTACCCGATAGACCCCGAGACGTCGACGGACGAGATCGTCGACGCTCTCGTCGACGGCCTGCTCAGGTAAATTTCACTCCCTGAGCCAACGGCAGATCATTGGAGTAGTTCACGGTGTTGGTTGCCCGGCGCATGTACGCCTTCCAGGCATCCGATCCGGATTCGCGGCCGCCACCGGTTTCCTTCTCGCCTCCGAATGCTCCGCCGATTTCGGCACCGGACGGCCCGATGTTGACGTTGGCGATACCGCAGTCCGAGCCTGCTGCGGACAGGAACATCTCCGCCTCACGTAGGTCGGTGGTGAAGATCGAAGACGAAAGCCCTTGTGGCACATCGTTGTGCAGGGCAATAGCCTCGTCGAGCGTGTCGTAGGTGAGCACGTAGAGGATCGGCGCGAACGTCTCGTGCTGGACGATGTCCGTCTGTGTGGGCATCGTGATGACGGTCGGCTCGACGTAGTACGCGTACTCACCGAATATCTCGACGCGGTTGCCGCCGGCACGCACGATGCCGCCGTCGGACACTGCCACGTCGAGCGCCTTCTGGAAACCGGCGAACGCGGGTGCATCGATCAGCGGTCCGACCAGAGTGCCTGGGTCCAGGGGCGATCCGATCGACAAGGTGGCGTACGCCCGCGCGATCCTTTCCACGAGTTCCTCGGCTATGGACGTGTGCACGATAGCGCGTCGCAACGACGTACACCGTTGTCCTGCAGTGCCTGCCGCGGAGAACACGATACCGCGGGTGGTCAGGTCGAGATCTGCTGACGCTGTCACGATCGCCGCGTTGTTGCCGCCGAGCTCGAGCAGTGTCCGTCCGAATCGCTCTGCCACGCGAGGTGCGACGGCCCGTCCCATCCGCGTCGATCCCGTCGCCGACACGAGCGCCACCCGCGAGTCGTCGACGAGGGCTTCACCGGCAACCCGATCGCCGATGACAAGCTGCGCAACCTTCGGATCCACGCCTGCTTTCTCGGCGGCACGCTCGAACAATGCCTGCACCCCGAGGGCGGTCAGTGGCGTCTTCTCCGAGGGCTTCCACACCACCGTGTCACCGGCAACCAACGCCAGCACGGCATTCCACGACCACACCGCTACCGGGAAGTTGAACGCAGTGATGACGGCGACGACGCCGAGGGGGTGCCACTGCTCCATCATTCGGTGGCCGGGTCGTTCGGTAGCAATCGTCTTTCCATAGAGCTGACGCGACAATCCGACGCCGAAGTCGCAGATGTCGATCATTTCCTGCACCTCGCCGAGGCCCTCGGAGACGATCTTGCCGGCCTCGATCGACACGAGCGCACCGAGATCGTCTTTGTATTCACGTAGCAGTTGACCGAGTTCACGGATGAGGCCACCGCGGACGGGCGCCGGCACGCTCGACCACTGGGCATAGGCCGTCCTGGCGTCGGCGATGACCGCGTCGACGTCGGAGACCGTGGCCGAACCGAGGGATGCCAAATTGCCACCGGTGATCGGTGAGCGCGCCACGATCGGCATTGTCGAGATGGTCGCCGTGGTCGCCGTGGTCGAGATGGTCGCCGTGGTCGCCGTGGTCGAGGCATCGAGATCGACACGAACGCCGAGCCGCCCGAGAATGGCGCGGGTCTCGACACTCAACGCATCGTGGGTGACGGGTGAGGGCATGGTGCGCACCTTTCGAAGCCGGAGAGTGTCACTTCAATCTAGTCGAAGGCCCGAAGACAGGAAAATATACTGCTGACCGGGCTTACTAACGGAATATTAACGCGTATCTTGAGCAATATGACGCAGGTATTGCAGCGCGCGGCAGCGGCCACATCGACTGTCGACGCCCACGAGGTTCATGCCATCATCGGTCGCCACATGCTCGCCGACGGATTCGAGATGGTTCTCGATCTCGACAAGAGCCAGGGATCGACGCTCGTCGATGCCAGGGACGGCACGTCGTACCTGGATCTGTTCACGTTCTTCGCCTCTTCTGCGCTCGGGATGAACCATCCCGGTCTGGTGTCGGACGCGGCGTTCCGCGCCGACTTGCTGCAGGCGGCGATGAACAAGCCGAGCAACTCCGATGTCTACACCGTGGCCATGGCGCGGTTCGTCGATACCTTCGCCCGAGTGCTGGGAGACCCGCGTCTGCCGCACCTGTTCTTCGTCGAAGGTGGTGCGCTCGCCGTCGAGAACGCACTCAAGGTCGCGTTCGACTGGAAGAGTCGATGGAACGCCAAGCACGGCATCGACCCAGCACGGGGTACCCAGGTACTGCATTTCGAGCATGCGTTCCACGGCCGCACGGGGTACACGATGTCGCTGACCAACACCGACCCCAACAAGGTCGCCCGGTTTCCGAAATTCGATTGGCCACGCATCCCGTCCCCGTACATCCGCAGCGGTGTGAACATGGACGCGCTCGAAGCCGACGCGCTTACCGCAGCCAGGATCGCCTTCGAGGCGAATCCTCACGACATCGCTTGCGCGATAATCGAACCCATTCAAGGCGAAGGCGGCGACAACCATTTCCGCCCGCAATTCCTGGTGCAACTACAAGATCTGTGCCACGAGTACGACGCATTGTTCGTTCTCGACGAGGTACAGACGGGCGCCGGAATGACCGGCACCGCATGGGCTTTCCAGCAGCTCGACGTCGTCCCCGACGTGCTCGCGTTCGGCAAGAAGGTCCAGGTCTGCGGCGTCATGGCGGGCGGGCGCGTCGACGATCTCGACGATCACGTGTTCGCGGTCTCCTCACGAATCAACTCCACGTGGGGTGGCAACCTCACCGACATGGTGCGTTCTCGCCGGATACTCGAGATCGTCGAGTCCGAAGGGCTCATCGAGCGGGCAGCCGACCTGGGGTTTCACCTGAGGAGCCGCCTCGACGACATGGCAACGCGGCACGAGATGGTCACCGAGGTTCGCGGCCGCGGGTTGATGTGCGCTTTCACGATGCCCGACGCCGGGAGCCGCGACCGCTTGATCGAGGACCTCCGCACCGAGGAGCACGTTCTCGCACTCGGATGCGGCCATAGTGCGATCCGCTTCCGGCCTGCGTTGACGATCAGCGAAGCAGACTTGGGCCGTGCCGTCGACGCGATCGAGCGCGTACTGATGCGGATGGCGAGCTAGCTCGGGGCGCGAGAGTGTGTACAGTCACTCGACATGTACGCACCTCTACTCGTTGCAGGATCATGGTGGTGGCGCTCTTAGGCGCCCACACCTTTGCGTACTTCAACCGTGGCCGCCTTTCGAGGTGGCCATTTTTTGTTGTCTCGGCCCCTCGGCGGGCAGCCTTTTGCGAATCCGAAAGGCTGATCGACGTGCACGAAGCTCCGACCTCGAAAGTTTTGAAGAAGGCTCTCACCGGTTCCGCGCCATTCGCGATACTGAGCCGCGAACACGGTATCGACGTTCTGATCGGCGATGTCACCGATGCGCCGTCCCTCGCCGACATTCCATTGAATCCGCATGCCGACGGCCCCGACGTGTTGGCACTGGTCCCATTTCGGCAGGTCACCGAACGCGGTTTCGTATGCCACGACGACGAATCCCCGCTGCAGTGTCTGCAGATCCGCGAGCATGCCCTGCTGAGTATCGACGCTGTGCTCGGCGCACTTCCGAGCGCCGAACTGAACCTTCTCGACGGCCGTTTCGAGCCCGAAGACGACGCGTATGCTGCGGTCGTGGAGCGGGTGCTCACCGAAGAAATCGGCCGGGGTGCGGGTGCGAACTTCGTCATTCGTAGAGACTTTCGGGCCCAGTTGGACGATCCGATCGCCAGTGGACTCGAGATCTTCCGAAGACTTTTGGTCGGTGAATCGGGTTCGTACTGGACATTTTTCGTACACACACCGCAGATAACGCTCGTGGGTGCGACCCCGGAACGGCACGTCGGATTCGATGGCACGACGGCGATCATGAATCCGATCAGCGGTACCTACCGGCACCCGGTCGAAGGCCCATCGGGCGCAGGTGTTCTCGACTTTCTCGGGGATGCGAAGGAGAATGACGAGCTGTTCATGGTCGTCGACGAGGAACTGAAGATGATGAGCCGCATCTGCGAAAACGGTGGCCGCGTCATCGGTCCGCGCCTCAAACAGATGGGTCATCTGACGCACACCGAGTACATCCTGGTGGGAGACAGTGCGCTGGATCCACGCGAGATCCTGCGGGAGACGATGTTCGCACCCACTGTCACCGGTTCGCCGATCGAGAACGCCGCACGTGTCATCGAGCGTTACGAGAACACCGGTCGCGGTTACTATTCCGGCGTGCTGGCACTGTTCGGGGGCACCGACGGGGTGAGCACACTCGACGCGCCGATCCTTATCCGCACGTGCGAGATCTCGCCTGCCGGTGAGCTGAAGATATCGGCAGGCGCCACCCTCGTGCGCAACTCGATACCCGAACACGAAGTGGCCGAGACACGTTCGAAGCTCGGTGGCGTACTTGCCGCCCTCGGTGTCGAACCAGCACGTCCACGCGGAACGGACGCGGTCCGTCTCGACACCTACCCGGGCGTCGCCGACGCGTTGGCGTTGCGTAACGACAAGCTGGCGTCGTTCTGGCTCGACCAGCAGCCGCTCGTCGTGCTGCCCGAACTGCTGGGCCGTACCGCGGTCGTCGTCGATTTCGAGGATCAGTGGACGGCGATGATCGCCCATCAGCTCCGCCACCTCGGCATGGACGTGTCGGTTCTTCGATGGGAAGAGTACTCCGGCACCGACGCCGACCTGCTGGTGTGCGGACCGGGGCCCGGGGATCCGAACGATCTTCTCGACAACCGGATTCGTGCTGTCGAACGGGCAGTCCGCGCTCGACTCGACGCCGGCGCACCGCTACTCGCGATCTGCCTGAGCCACCAGGTTCTCGCGCGGATTCTCGGCCTGGGCGTCGTCGCGCTTCCTCATCCGCAGCAGGGGGTTCAGCGGGCGATCGAGCTTTTCGGAGAGCGTCGGACACTCGGATTCTACAACGCGTTTCTGGCGCAGCCGGGAGAGATTTCAGGGGTGGAGTCCTCGGTCGATTCTCAGGGCGTCAACGCGCTACGCGGCGCCGGATTCGCGTCCGTTCAGTTCCATCCGGAGTCCATATTGTCGACCGACGGGATCGACGTTCTCCAGTGCATGGTTCAGCGGTTGTTGGAGCCGGTCGGCGTGGTATCGGCAAGAGCGCCTTTCGGACATAGGTCTTCAGAAGTCGTCCAAGCGTCTACCAAAACAAGGTAATCATCCTGTTTCTAGCGCGAAAGCAAACTTTCGGGCTATTCTTGCGCGTGGCCGACCGGTCACAGGGGGGGAGTATGAACCGAGATCCCTCCATGCCCCGACCACGAATCGAAGATCCGCATTCGGCGCCACGTGACGCGCTGGATGCGATCCCCGAAGCCCTCCTGCTTGTCGACGCCTCCCTTGTCATCACCTACGCCAACCCTGCCGCTGCGCAACTGCTGGGTACGACGCTCGATCGCCTCCTCGGACGCGAACTCGAAGCGTGGTTCAACGAAGCCGCTCGGGCAGAATTCCTTGCCAAGTGCACCCTCCCCGGCTGGTCCGGCGTGGTCGAAGATTTCTCGTACGCACTGCAGAAGTGGCTGTCGTACAAGGTCAACCCAGGCTCGGGTGGCTACGCAATCTGGGCCCTGGATGTCACGACCGAGCGGCTCGGCGACGGTCGAAGCGAATGGACCGACGAGCTCGCCCAAACCATGCTCGACGCAGTCCCCGCTGGGACCGTTGTACTCGACACCATCGGCACCATTGTGCTGGTCAACCAACAGTGGGATCAGTTCTGGGGCAGTTGGCCGGGTGGTTCTCGCTACGTTCCGGGCGAAAACTACTTCGATATGTGGCGCACTGAGGCCGAGTCCGGAAATCAGGACGCCGCGATCGTCCTGACCGGACTCCAGGGACTCGTGGCCAGTGACTCGGCGATGCATACCTTCGACTTCCGATGGTCCACACTCGAAAACAACTACTGGTACCGAATGCGTGCCGCGCTGCTCGCCGACGGAAACGGCCTCTACATCACCCACACCGACATCACCGCTCTTACGGCGGAGCTGGGTGAGGCTTCGCGGCAGGACCCGCTGACCGGCCTGGCCAGCCGCGACGAGATCGAAACGCTGTTGCGCGTCGAACTTCAGCGGCGTACCACCGACAACGAGGTCAGCGTCCTACTCGTCGACATCGACGGTTTCAAAGAGTTCAACGACGCGCTCGGACCCACACAGGGTGACGAACTGCTCCGCCTCGTCGCACACCGCATCGAGGCGTCGACGCGCCCCACTGACACCCTAGGCCGACTCACCGGTGACGAGTTCGTGGTCATCGCCCGCGGATGTCAATCCATCGCGGCACGCGCACTTGCCGCCGGGTTCGTCAGCGTGCTGGAGCCGTCGTTCGAGCTCGGCACCCGCCAGCTGACCATCACTGCCAGTGTGGGCGTAGCCACCTCCGATGCGGAGAACACCGACCCGGTTCAACTCATTCACGACGCAACCACGGCGATGCACGCAGCCAAATCGCTCGGACGCAGCAGCCACCAGGTGTTCTCGACCGACCTGCGCGACAGCAACCGCACTCGGTTGGAAATTCTCGAACGCTTGCGCGGGGTGGCCATGGCCGAACACGAACTGGAGATGCTCTACCAGCCCATCGTCGAAGTGTCTTCCGGCATCGTCATCGGCGCCGAAGCACTCATTCGATGGAATCATCCCGAACTGGGTCTACTGATGCCCGACACCTTCATCCCCCTCGCCGAAGACGCCGGCCTCATCATCCCGCTCAGCAACTGGATTCTCAACGAGGTCGGCCGTACCATCGCCAGCTGGCAACATCGCGGTATCGCGGCGCAGATCGGCATCAACGTCAGCCCACTGCACTTCGCCGCAGGAACACTGGCCACCGACGTCATCGACGTCATCGACTCACTCGGCATCGAGCCCGGACGCGTCGTGCTCGAATTGGCAGAATCGAAATCGTTGCACAACGTCGACGCCGTGCAGTATCAACTACTCGACGTGCGCCGACACGGCGTTCTCGTCGCGATCGACGACTTCGGCTCCGGCTTCTCCTCGCTCGAACGCCTCGCAACCCTTCCCGTCGACATCCTCAAGATCGACAAATCACTCACCCAGCACCTCGACAGCAAGAACCTTCAGCGCAGGCGGGCCATCTCCGCGCTGTGCAAAGCTGTCGTCGACGTCTCGCACGACCTCGGCAAGGACACTGTTGTCGAAGGTATCGAAACGCCAGAACAAATGGCTTCCTGCACTGACATGGGAGTCACCTTCGGACAAGGCCACCTTCTCGGTCATCCGATGACAGCCGTCCAGCTCGAGAAAGTTCTGTTCCAGGATGGCGCACACAGCGCCTCTGCATGACAGAGCCCCAGCTTCTTACGCACCCCGGATCGAGGAAGGAATCAACCGTGAAGATCGCCGACGACACCATCAGATTCTCCGCCGCCCACCGAGCGATCCTGTCGACGATCAATCCCGACGGCACACCACATCTCGTGCCTGTCGTCTTCGCCGTCGTCGACGATCGCATCGTCACCGCCGTCGACTGGAAGCCGAAATCCACCCGTGAACTCCAGCGACTGGCCAACATCCGCGCCGACCCGGCTGTCGGCCTCATCGTCGACAATTACGAGGACGAGTGGGACAACCTGTGGTGGGTTCGCGCCAGCGGATCCGCCCGTGTCGTCGACGCTCACTCCGACGAGGGCAGAGCCGCAATCGACGCCCTCGTGGAGAAGTACGACCAATACGCTTCCGCGCGCCCGGAGGGGCCGGCAATCATCGTCGAAAAGTTGAGCTGGCGGTCCTGGAAAGCCTCCTAACCAGCACCCTGTAGGCCCACGACTGTCGAATGATCCCCCCTGAACCTGCTGTCGGCGTTACCGTTGCCCCTGAGTAGTTGGGTAGTTGGCAACGCTGACGGCAGGAGTGGGCATTGACGAGCACATCGGTGTCACCGGAGAAGTCCGCCCGCGCGGAGGAGAAGCCCGCGCGGGCCTTTGCGCCACCCGAACACGGCCGGCTGGCGCAGGTTCCACACATCGCTGGGCTGATTCTCGGCACTTTCGCTGTGCTGGTGTTTCTGTGGAGTATCTCCCCGGCGCTGCGAGAGGCCGTACGGGTACCGCGAGAGTACGTGGACAACTTCTACATCGATGCCCCGGACACCTCACTGGCGTGGGCGCTCGTAGTCGGTCTCACGGCGGCAGCATTGGCAAGCCGTAAGCGCATCGCCTGGTGGTTCCTGACGCTCTATCTCGTACTCTTCGCACTTACCGATCTCGCCGAGGGAATCCAGGAAAAGAACGCCAACGCCTGGGTCGCCCTCGGCGTTCATGTCGTCATCATCGGCATTCTGCTGGCAGCGCGCAAGGAGTTCTACACCCGAGTACGACGCGGCGCGGTGTGGAAGGCACTCGGTGTTCTGGTGCTGGGCGCGATCATCGGCACCCTGCTCGGATGGGCTCTGGTCGCATTGTTCCCCGGGACACTGCCGGAGAACGAGACGTTCCTGTGGGCCTTCAACCGCGTCACGGCATTGGCGACGGTCGACAACGAGCAGTTCAGTGGTTACCCACACGGTTTCGTCAATACTTTGCTCGGCCTGTTCGGCGCACTCGCCTTGCTCGCAGCCGT
The DNA here is from genome assembly GCF_030063405.1 of Rhodococcus sp. H29-C3. Taxonomy (NCBI): domain Bacteria; kingdom Bacillati; phylum Actinomycetota; class Actinomycetes; order Mycobacteriales; family Nocardiaceae; genus Rhodococcus; species Rhodococcus sp. H29-C3. The sequence goes on from NZ_JASITC010000002.1 coordinate 470,741, forward strand.
CGTCACCCTGTTCCGGTCCCAGCGCTCGACCAACGCGCTGACGGGTAGCGACGAGTCGGCACTGCGCGGCCTCCTCGACAAATGGGGTGCGGAGGACTCTCTCGGCTATTTCGCCACCCGCCGTGACAAGGGTGTCGTGTTCGCCCCGAGCGGTAAGGCTGCGATCACGTATCGCGTCGAGGTCGGGGTGTGCCTTGCCAGCGGCGATCCGATCGGCAATCCCGAGGCATGGCCGCACGCCATCGAAGCGTGGCTCGAGTTGGCCGCAAAGTACGGGTGGTCGCCCGCAGTGATGGGGGCCAGCGAAATCGGTGCGACGGCGTACAAACGGGCCGGCCTGAACGTCCTCGAACTCGGCGACGAGGCCATCCTGTACACCAAGACGTTCAACCTCAACGGCCGCGAGATGCGTCCGGTCCGCCAAGCCGTCACACGTGCACGCAAGGCCGGCGTGACGGTGGAAATACGTCGTCACCGCAACATTCCTGCACCCGAGATGGCCGAGATCATCGACTGCGCCGACACGTGGCGCGACACCGAGACCGAGCGCGGATTCTCCATGGCGCTGGGCCGCCTAGGCGATCCGCTCGACGGCGAATGCATGCTGGTTCAAGCCAGACAGGGTGAAAAAACCGTCGGAATTCTGTCGTTGGCGCCGTGGGGGCGCACTGGCGTGTCGCTGGATCTGATGCGACGCGATCCCCAGTCCCCCAACGGAGTGATCGAACTTTTGGTCACCGAATTGGCGACCGGTGCAGATCAATTCGGTGTCAGCAAGATTTCTTTGAACTTTGCGGTGTTCCGAGCCGTATTCGAGGAAGGCAGTCGAATCGGTGCTGGGCCGGTCCTGCGGATCTGGCGTTCGATGCTCGTGTTCTTCTCGCGGTGGTGGCAGCTCGAAGCGCTGTACCGCTCGAATCTGAAGTATCAACCCGACTGGGAGCCGCGCTATCTCTGCTTCGCCGACAGTCGCGTACTACCGAAGGTCGGCATCGCATCTGCCATTGCCGAGGGCTTTCTGACGCTGCCGAGTTTCCGACGCGCACGCAAACACACCGGTAGCCACGTAGCTGTGCCTGCAGCTCTCGCCGACAGTACCGATATCCACAGTGACGGAAGCGGACCGGAAAATGTAGCGGAGGAGGACGAGCAGCCGCAGGGGCCGCGGCGCCCCGACCAGGTTCGCGTCCGGATCTCCAAGCTCGAGCGCCTCGAGAGCGAAGGCACCGAGGGCTACCCCGTCGCGCATCCGCCGACGCATTCGGTCGCCGAGGCATTGGCGGCCCCTCGAGGGACGACGGTTCGGATTGCCGGTCGTCTACTGCGAATTCGCGACTACGGCGGGGTCGCCTTCGCGATCGTGCGGGACTGGACCGACGACATCCAGGTGTTGTTCGACCGGGCGCGCGTCGGGGACAAGCTGGACGTATTCGATGCCGACTTCGACCTGGGCGATCTGATCGAGGTCAGCGGAGTAATCGGACGAAGCAACAAGGGCGAGTTCTCACTGCTGGCCGGCGACTGGCGGATGAATGCCAAATGCCTGCACCCGCTGCCGGACAAGTGGAAGGGCCTCAAGGACCCGGAGTCTCGGGTGCGCCAACGCTACGTCGATCTTGCGATCAACCGCAGCACAAGGGATTTGATGATCGCTCGCAGCAACGTCGTCAAATCGATGCGAGACTCACTGTCCGGCCGCGGATACATGGAGGTGGAGACGCCGATCCTGCAGCAGGTTCACGGCGGAGCGAACGCGGCGCCGTTTGTCACGCACATCAACGCCTACAACCTCGATCTGTATCTGCGGATCGCACCCGAGTTGTACTTGAAGCGGTTGTGCGTCGGCGGGATGGACAAGGTGTTCGAGATCGGCCGAGTGTTCCGCAACGAAGGCGCCGACTTCAAGCACAACCCGGAGTTCACCATCCTCGAGGCGTACGAAGCACACAGTGACTACGAGCAGGCGATGGTGTTGTGCCGCGAGCTCATTCAGCAGGCCGCTATCGCCGCGCACGGTCGCGAAATCGTCCTCCGACCCGACGGCCCGAACGGCGAGATGATCGAAATCGACATCTCCGGTGAATGGCCCGTCAAAACACTGCATGGGGCCGTCGCGGAGAAGCTCGGCGTCCCGGTCGCCCCCGACACCTCGCTCGCCGAACTTCGCAGACTCTGCGAGGAGAACGACGTTCCCTACGAAAAGAATTGGGATGCAGGCGCCGTCGCACAGGGGATGTACGAGCATCTGGTCGAGGACTACACCGAGTTCCCCACCTTCTACACAGACTTCCCGACGTCGATGTCGCCGTTGACCCGTCCGCATCGATCGATTCCGGGTGTTGCCGAGAAGTGGGATCTCGTCGCGTGGGGTGTCGAACTGGGCACGGCGTACAGCGAGCTCACCGACCCCGTCGATCAGCGTCGCCGACTGACCGAACAATCCCTTCTGGCGGCGGGTGGTGACGAGGAAGCGATGTCGCTCGACGAAGACTTCCTGCAGGCACTCGAGTACGGCATGCCGCCGACAGGCGGTCTCGGCATGGGTGTCGATCGCGTCGTCATGTTGATCACCGGTGGCAGCATCCGCGAGACCTTGGCCTTCCCCCTTGCGAAGCCGCGACAGTAACGAAAAAAATGGAATGTTTCACATGAAACAATCGCCTCCCGGCAGGTTCGTCGTAGTCGACGAGCTGCGCACTCACGTCCTGGTGACCGGTGGTGGTCCGACGATCGTCCTGTGCGGCGGACTCGGAGGCAATTGGTTCGACTGGGACGACGTGGCCGCGATCCTGTCGGCATTTCACACCGTCGTCGTGTTCGATCGACCCGGGTTCGGGCTCAGCGAACCGTTTCCGCACGGCCACACCCCCACCGTCGAGGCCGAGGCAGCTCGCATCTTCAGCATTCTCGACGCCCTCGAGCTGCCAGACCCGGCCGTGGTCGTCGGGCACTCGATTGCGGGGTTCTACGCAGAGGCGTTCGCTCGGCTGTACCCGTCACGCACCGCGGGAATGCTGCTGCTCGACTCGAGCGCGGAGCGCGATCCGCGGCATCTGATTCCGAGGCGCTGTCGTATTTCGGCGGCATACGCTCTCTCGAGGACCCTGACGACACTCGGACTGCAGCGACTGCTCGGAACGACGGTCCGACGCATTCTCAATCAGTCCATCCCTCCCGACGGCATTCCCATCGAGACCTACGACTGGATTGCACAGATTTATCGGACGCCGTCGTACCTCGAGGCGGCGCTGGTGGAGGACTTCGTCTACCCGGATATGGCACTCGAACTCAACCGAATCAGGCGCACCCATCCGACACCGGATGTGCCTGCGACCGTCGTCGCCGCCCATACCGGCCGTCCGACACCGTGGGGACGCCACTGGATCGCCAAGCAACGACGATTGGCGCACTATCTCGGCGCCGAATTCACGGTCGTCACGAACGCCCATCATCACGCGATGATCGACCAGCCCGCCGAGGTGGCAAGCCTGATCGCCGAACTGGTGTGACGCACCGAACTCCGCGCACGTAACGTGTCCTCTCGAGCCCGTAGCCCAAGACCCGATCCACAGTTCGGCGATGGCGCGGTAGCACGAGAGGAACACAGATGGGTGCATCGATCAGCACAACTTCCGGCCGGCAGTCCAAGCTTCTCGGCTTGGGTGTCCACCGCCCCGAGCGGGTGGTGACCAACGCCGAAATCTGCGAAACCATCGACTCGAGCGACGAGTGGATTCAGACGCGGACGGGCATCAAGAATCGTCGCTTCACCAAGCCCGAAGAAAACGTCGTCTTCATGTCCATCGAGGCCGGCAAGAAGGCTCTCGCGGCAAGCGGCGTCTCGGCCGAGGACATCGATACCGTCATCGTCGCGACATCGACGCACCTCGAGCAGACCCCGCAGGCTGCCGCCAAGGTTGCGCACGCCCTGGGCACCAAGGGCCCTGCCGCATTCGACATCGGCGCCGGCTGCGCAGGATTCTGCTACGCCCTCGCCGTCGCGTCCGATCTGGTCAAGGCCGGAACCGCCAAGTACGTCCTCGTCATCGGCGCCGAGCAGCTGAGTGAGACCACCGACCCCTACGACCGCACGACGCGATTCATCTTCGCCGACGGCGCGGGCGCGGTAGTCGTCGGCCAGAGTGACGAGACCGAGATCGGGCCTGCCGTCTGGGGCTCCGACGGCTCACAGGCGGACGCGATCTACCAGACCATCGACTGGTACGACTACATCACCACAGAGGGTGCCGAGCGTCCCTGGATCAGGATGAACGGCATCTCGGTCTTCCGCTGGGCCGCGTTCGAGATGGGCAAGGCGGCACAAAAGGTGATCGACGCCGCGGGCATCAAGACCGAGGAACTGCACGCGTTCATCCCGCATCAGGCCAACAGCCGGATCACCGAACTGCTCGCCAAGAGCCTGCACCTCGGCGACGACACTGTCGTCGCCAACGATATCGAGGAGACCGGTAACACCTCGGCCGCGTCGATTCCGCTGGCGATGGAGGAATTGCTGCGCACCAACAAGGCCAAGGCGGGCGACACCGCCCTGCTCCTCGCCTTCGGAGCTGGCTTGTCCTACGCCGGGCAGGTCGTCAAGCTCCCCACCCTGTAGTTCCTCTCTTCCAGCAGTTCTTCTCTTCCGGCCGAGACCGACCTCGTTCGTTCTCGGCCGGAAGTAGAGTGGCGTCATGCCGAAACCACCGCTGCCGCCAGAGGCCATCGAGCTACTGAAGAAGCCGAACCCCGCAGTCATGGCGGTGGTACGAGCAGATGGCACACCCATCACCGCCCCCACCTGGTACCTGTGGGAGGACGGCCGGATCGTCCTGAACTTCGAGGCCGGCCGTAAGCGCCTCGAGCACATCCGCGGCAACCCCCGGGTGTCGATCTCGGTGCTCGACGAGGCCAGCTGGTACACCCACATCACCATTCACGGCACCATCACGCTGGCGGACGATCCGGATCTGGTCGACATCGACCGCATCTCGACCCACTACACCGGTGACAAGTACCCGGTGCGCGACCAGCCGCGGGTCACCGGCCATCTCTCGGTCGACGCCTATGTCGGCTGGGGCAGCATGAAGACCGACTAGTCGTGCTGTCCACTCCCGTCGCGATCACCATCGGCTCAGTCTGCATCGGATTCGTCCTGTTCGTCTCGGCGGCCGCCGGAGCTCAGCAGAAATGGGATCGCCGAGGGGTCATCGCAATGTTGATACTGGCGATTTGTTGCCTGAGCGTCGTCCCGCTCACGGTCGCCCTCAGCGCTGCGGTGTGACCTGAGGCGTCGGGGCCGCGAGCGTGGTTTTCAGTCGTGTGCCCTGTAGCAATGCCCATCCACCGGCGGTCGCGATCAGACCGATGACGAACAGCGCCATCGCGGTCCAGCCGTACATCTGAAATACCACTCCGCCGAGCCAGCCGAGAACGCTGGATCCGCCGTAGTAGAAGAGGTTGTACAGCGACGTCGCCTGCGTCCGTCCGACCACCGCACGCTGACCCGTCCATCCCGACGCGATGGCGTGGGCGGCAAAGAATCCGATGGTCAGCACGACCAGTCCGGTCAGGATGACGATCAGGTTGGTGCTGATGGTCAGTGCGACACCGGCGGCCATGGTGGCTGTCGAACCCGCGAGGACGACGCCTCTGCCGTGACGGACCGCCAGTTGTCCGGCAATGCGCGAGGACACCGTTCCGCTGAGATACGCCACGAAGATGAGGCTGATGAGCGACTGAGGGAGCCCGAACGGGCCGGCCTCGAGCCGGAAGCCCAGGTAGTTGTAGATGGCGACGAATCCGCCCATGAGCAGGAAGCCTTGGCCGTACAGGGTCAGCATGCCGGGCTCGCGGAGGTTGGCCCATAAGCGTCGCGGCAGTGAGGGGCCGTCGCGGGAGACGGTGGGAGATCTGCGCGGAGTCGGTGCCAGCCACACGAAAAGGGCGGCCGCTACCGCTGCGAGAACCGACACCGTCAAGGTACCGACGCGCCAGTTGGTGTACTCCGCGACAGGTCCGGCGACGATCCGACCCAGCAGACCGCCCATGGAGGTACCGGAGACGTACGTCGCTGCGGCGAGCGCGGTGTGTTTGCCGTGCACTTCCTCGCTCAGGTAGGCGATGGCAATCGCGGGGAGTCCACCGAGGGCTGCACCTTCGAGGAAGCGAATCGACAGCAGCATCGGTAGCGACGAAGACAGCGGAACCATCAGTCCCAGAATCGTTGCGGCGATCACCGAGATCGTCATCGCGCGGACTCGTCCGATCCGATCGGCGACCACCGACCAGGGCAGGACCGCAGCGGCTACACCGACCGTGGCCGATCCGACCGCAAGAGAGGACTGCGACGGCGTGATGTCGAGGCCGGCCGCGATGAGCGGAAGAATGCCCTGCACCGAGTAGAGCTGCGCGAACGTCGCGATACCCGCGAACAGCAAGGCCGCAACCAGCCGCTTGTATTCACGCGACCCGCGAGGATGGCCCTCCCAGAGGAGGTCAGCGTCCGCATCGGTCGTCGATGAACTCATTTTCTCGACGCTATCGTTGCGGTGTACATGCGTCCAATGCATATGCACCCGGCAATCCATACTTACGCGATATCATTGCAAAGGTGCGCGAGGAATCGAAAGAACTACTCCCCCTCATCCCGACGCTCGTTGCCGTCGCGGAAACCGAGCACATCACCGAAGCTGCCCACCTGCTCGGGATCCCCCAGCCGACCGTCAGCCGACAGATCGCCCGGGCAACAGCAATCCTCGGGGTTGCGGTCGTCGAACGTCGCGGACGCGGCATCGCGATGACTGCCGCGGGCCGAATCCTGATTCCCTATTTGCAACGCGCCCTGGTCGATCTCGAGGCCGGTCTCGACGCGATGAGCGAGCACGACGCGAAGGCCCGCGGCCGAATTTCCATCGCGTTCCAGAACACGCTCGGCGAGGACATCGTGCCGGCACTGATCAAGGCCTTCGGGACCGGTCACCCGGCCGTGACATTCGATCTCGATCAGGGTGCCCGCTCGCGCTGCCTCGACCGCCTCGACGACGGCTCCGCCGACCTCGCCTTCGTCTCGCTCAGTACCGAGCACACCGACGCCAATTCCTTCCAGCTCTACGACGAACGACTGGTCCTGGTCGTACCCACCGGACATCGCCTGGCCGGTCGCCGCGGCGTGCACGTCATCGACACTGCCGAGGAGCGCTATATCGCCATGGGCCACGGGTTCGGCATGCGGTCCATCTGCGAAGGCCTGTGGGCCGAGGCAGGCATGTCCCCGCACATTGGGTTCGAAGGACAGGACATCCACACCATCCGCGGACTGGTCGGAGCCGGTCTGGGCGTAAGTATTCTTCCCAAAATTCGCGGGCCACGATACGAGACCGTGGAAGTACCCCTGGCCGATCCGACTGCCCGGCGACGCATCGGCATGGTCTGGTCCGAGCGCATACCGGCGAGCCACGTGCAGGCCTTCCGTGCAATGACGATCCGCAACGGCCGCAGTCTCGTGGTCAGGTAGGCACGGTGGTCAAGTAGGCACGGTGGTTAAGTAGGGACGGTGCAGCTCATACTGGTTCGCCATGCGCTCCCGCAGCGCTCCGAAGACACCGCCGATCCCCCACTTGCCGAACTCGGCCACGAACAGGCCGCCCGCATCCCTGCCGCGCTGGCCCGGTTCGCGGTTGCCAGGACCGTCTCGAGCACTCAACTCCGCGCCCGGCAGACCGGCTCGGTCTTGGCCGCCGAGCTGGGGTCGACGCTGGAGTCCGACGAGCGCCTCACCGAATACGACCGAGATTTCGGCGGCTACGTTCCGATCGAACTTGCGCGCACCGAGTTCCGCGATGCATTCGACCGGATCAAGGCCGGACACCTACCAGAGGAGGTCGACGAGGACGCGTTTCGTACGCGAGTACTCGTCGGCATCGACGCAGCGGTCTCGGGAGTCGAACACACCGACACGGTGGTGGTGTTCGCCCACGGCGGTGTCATCAACATCCTGCTCCAGGACATCCTGCAGACCCCCACGGTGCTCGGATTCCCGATCGACTACTGTTCGATCACTCGAATCCTGTACTCCCGCAACGGCAGTCGATCGGTCGCAGCGGTAAACGAGACGCAACACGTGTGGGATTTGCTGCCCCGCAACAGAGACCGATCCGCCAACTCCACAGAGAGCTCTTAAAGTGCCTGCTCAGAGCGGCGTTTCAGTCCACATCAGGGCTTCTCGTGGTCATGGTGCCGTCAGTGGCCGGTTAGCCTCGAAAGCACTATGGGTAAATTTCGAATCCTCCGGCAACCGACCGCCGCCCTCGTCGCTCTCGCCTTTCCGCTGGTAGCGGCCGGAGCGTTCGCGCTCGGTGCGGGCTACGACCTGAGCCCCGAAAACACGGCGCCGGCCACCGCGGACACGGCAGCGGGTACACCCAGCGCCTCCGCCGGCGATCCCCTGGCCACATCGAGGAAGAGCCTGCAGCAAGCAGGCTTACCCATCAGCTTCCTGTCCGGGGGCGTATCCCAGCTGACCGATGGCGGTAAGCAGCTCAACGACGGCGTCGTGATCCTCGCCGACGGAATAACCCAAGCTCATGACGGCACGATTCAGCTCGCCGACGGATTCGTCCAATACCGTGACGGCATCGGGCAACTCGGTGACGGTGCATCCCAGATCAGTGGCGGAGTCGATCAGCTCGTCGATCAGCTCGCCGGCTTCGGTGCTCAGCAGGGTGAGTTCACGGCGAAGCTCGAAGCCACTGCACAACAAATCGACAGCTTCCCGCACCCCGGATCCGACGCCATCTCCGGCCAGATTCGCTCGGTGATCGACACCCTGAACACCCAGGGATTCGGCCCATCGACGCTCGATCAGCTGCAGACCCTCAAAGGCGGTGCACGCCAGCTGTCCGGTGAGCTGAACGATCCATCCGGCCAGTTCCTGACCGCTACCGGTCAGCTCGGCGACGCTACCGTCCAACTTCGAGACGGACTGGGCCAGCTCGACGACGGCGGCGGACAACTCCGAGCCGGAACCGACCAGTTGGTGACCGCCGTCGGCCCGGTCTCCGGAATCGTCAGCGGTATCGCGACCAACGTCCAAGAAGCAACCGCCGGGCTCCCGACGGCCAAGGAGCTGAGCGCGGGCTCACCTGCACCTTCTTCAGGGACCGAGGTGACGCAGGCAGCCGCGTCGAGCACGCCGATGGCGCCGTATCTGGTTGCAGCACTGGTGGCGGTCGGTGCTATCGGCGCGGTGAGCCTGGTACGGGTTCTGAGCCGCGATTCCCGCTTCCGCTGGATTGCGGCCGCGGTCGCCGTCTTCGCCGTCGGGGTGTGTGCAGCATTGGCGTTCGCGTTCACCGCACCCGACACGGGGATCGGTGCCCTACTGGGAGCGGGTCTGTTCCTCGTCGCTTCCGCGGCCGCCTATTTAGGCGCTGCCGGCGCAATCCAACGCCTGCTCGGCAACGTCGTCGGCCAAGCGGTCAACGTCGGCTTGCTACTCGTCCAGGTCGTGGTGTGCGGAGCTGCCTATGCGAGTAGTGCCTCGATCTGGGGGCACCTGTCGGCGTTCATGCCGATGAGTTACACCGCTGCGGGCGCGCGTGAGATCGGATACGGGCAGATGACCTCGACAGGCTGGCTGGCAATCGGTCTGACCGTCGTTCTCCTCGCTGTCTCCGGGATCGTCTTTAGAACTCTCGATACCGAACCCGGCGACAGCGAAGCGAACGAATCAGGCGGAAAACTACCCGACTACGCGTAGCGGGTGAATGGACGGTGCACTGGCGAGGTGGGCACCGAACTCGCCCAGTGCCTTCTGCAGGTGGGGTGTCTGCATGTGCGCGTCGAGGTCCTCTTGCGATCCCCACACCTCGATGGTGACGAAAGTGCCCGGCTCGGAAGCTGACTCGAACAGTTCATAGGAGACGTTTCCGCTCTCCTTCGCCGACTCTTCGGCCAGCGTTGCCAGACCTGTTCGTATGGCATCGACCGACTCCGGCTTGGCGGTGATGGTGGCGACAACCTTCAGCTCATTGGGCATACTGCGTCCTCTCGTATGTGGCACCTGACAGGCAACCACCGAATGCGACGGTACCGTCATGTGGGTCCTCCGCATCGGCGTTGGCGAACAAAAGAAGTGATTGCGGCGGAAGAAGAGATCCATGACCGGCGACCCCCCGAAGGCAACCCGCAAGGATTGGCTCGGACTGAGCGTTCTCGTAATCCCGATCCTGCTGGTCTCGATGGACATGTCGGTGCTCTACCTGGCGCTTCCTTTCATGACCGCAGACCTGGAACCGAGCAGCAACCAAACACTGTGGATTCTCGACCTGTACGGCTTCCTTCTGGCTGGTCTGCTCATCACGATGGGTTCTGTCGGTGACCGGATCGGCCGTCGCAGACTTCTGATGATCGGTGCAGTCGTTTTCGGAGCCGCATCGCTGCTCGCAGCCTTCTCGACATCACCCGAGATGCTTCTTCTCTCGCGAGCACTCCTGGGCGTCGGTGGCGCCACCATTGCGCCGAGCACATTATCGTTGATACGCAACATGTTTCATGACCCGGGTCAACGTAAGGAAGCCATCGGACTGTGGACCGCCGGATTTGCCGGGGGCGGCGCCCTCGGTCCCGTCATCGGCGGGGCGTTGCTCGAGCACTTCTGGTGGGGCTCGGTGTTTTTGATCAACATTCCGATCATGGTCGTCCTGCTCATCTCGGCGCCGCTGCTGGTGTCGGAGTTCAAGGATCCCGATCCGGGCCGCTTCGACCCGCTCAGCGTCGTGCTGTCGATCGCGGCGATGCTCGGGATCGTCTACGCAATCAAGCACGGCGCACAGGACGGGATCGACGCTACGACTACCGCCACGGCTACCGCCGGAGCAGTTCTGGGCTTGCTCTTCCTACGAAGGCAACGGCGCGGGCGCGACCCCCTCATCGACATCACCCTGTTCGCCGAACGTGCCTTCAGCGCAGCAGTACTCGTTCAATTCCTGGTGATCTTCGCGCTCACCGGATTCAGTCTGTTCGCCTCGCAGTATCTGCAGCTGATCGTGGGGCTCGGTCCACTGGAGGCGGGTCTGTGGCTGCTGATCCCCGCGATCGCAGCCGGAGCCGGGGCGGTACTTGCACCGAGCCTGAGCAAGATCGTCTCGACCGGAGCGATCATCGCCGGCGGACTCGCCTTGATCGCCGTCGGCGCCGCGGCGATGGCGTTCATTCAACCCGATTCCGGACTGCCGCTACTGGTGGTGGGCATGTCTCTGCTGGCGCTCGGAGTCGGTGCGTCTTCGACGCTCAACTCCGACATCGTCCTCACAGCTGCGGCGCCGGAGAAAGCAGGTGCCGCCTCGGCACTGTCGGAGACCGGCGCCGAACTCGGCGGCGCCGTCGGTATCGCCATCCTCGGAACTATCGGATCGACCGTCTACCGCCACCGACTCGAGGCCGCCCTGCCCCCGGATACCCCGCCGGACATCGCCGGGGCGGCGTCCGAGACCGTCGGCGGCGGCATGACCGTTGCCGACCACCTTCCGCCACCACTGGATTCGGCACTGCGAGACATCGCGGGAGCGGCGTTCGTCGACGGGCTCACCCTCGCCGCCACGTGGAGCGCACTGGGGATGGGAGCAGCGGCGATCGTGGTCTATCTCCTACTGCGAACCCAACCGACCTGCATCGAGGCCGGACCTTCTCAAGCCTGATCGAGCAGGTAGTTCGCCAACCACGACGTTGCACTCGTTCCATTACCGTCCACCGCATAGCTTCCGTATTCCTGGTGGATCCCAGAGCGATAGAACGCGTCGATTTCGCGTCGACGCTGCTCGTTCGCCTGATCGGTCAGCTGACCCTGCAGTACCGGAAGACCGCCCGCTGCCGACAGATCGCCGATGAGAATCTGCGCCTCCTGCTGCGCCTTCGCGACCACATCGGGGTTGGGATCGGAAGACACCGCGAGGAAGCCGGCCAGCCGGGAAATGTAGTCGTCCTTGGGCGTCGAGCAGTACAGATCACCGATCGCGCAGAACGTCTTCACCACCGGGCTGACGAAACCGAACCCACCGACGCGCGGGCCACCGACACCGGTACCGACGACCTCGGGGCCGACCAGTGCATCAGCGTCGGAACGCTTCGGGTCTGAGATCAGACCGACCGCGACGACCCGATTCGCCGGCACCACGCCCAGACCCGTTCCGATCGACGCAGCGAGATCGCCTGCAGCGTCGGCACCTTGGCTGTAACCGATGATGCCGAGCTTCGTTGCTCCGCACTGCGCGGCCATCGCTTCGAGCATTCCGCCCGCATTCGCCGTGGCGATCGCTCGAGACTCCCCGTAGATCCCGCCCTCCCAAGGAAACGCGGTGGCCGGGTACGACACGTAATCGGTGCGTACGGACGAACTCGCGATGCGGTCGGTGACGACCGTGAGCATGCCCGGTTTGGGCGCTGCGCCCGAACTCGTCTCCCACGTCCCCGGGATCGCGACGACATACAGATCCGGGCAGCCACCTGGATCGGCCGACGCGGTCTCCGTCGACAGGACCGACGTCCCGGCAGCAACCGCCATGACGGCTCCGACGGTGGCGACGAGTTTCTTCACGCGCATGGTAACGGCCTCACTGCAGTAGCGGACTTTCGACTTCGAGGGTCAGGATGCCAGTCGCTGATGTCGAATTGATGCCCAATCGGTAAACGGAGGTTACCTAAAACCAGGACATCTCACCATCGGTAACGAAAACGAGGTTATGGAGCGGAAAAACCGGCTTTCCGTCCATAACCTCGTTCTGGCTCAACCGATCAGCGCTGCGGCGCCTGAGTGGGGACGATAGGCGATGGGAGGGCCGTCACACCCTCGAGGAACGTATCGACGGCAGCCGCACACGAACGGCCTTCGGCGATGGCCCACACGATGAGCGACTGCCCACGGCCCATGTCACCGGCAACGAACACACCGGGCACGTTGGTGACCCACTCGTTCGAGCGCTTGACGTTGCCACGCTCGTTCAGGTCCACGCCGAGATCGGTCAGCAGTCCCGGCTTCTCGGGACCGACGAAACCCATGGCAAGAAGCACCAGATCGGCCTCGAGGGTGAACTCACTGCCCTCGACCTTCTCGAACTTGCCTGCCTTGAACTCGACCTCGTGCGCTTCGAGACCCGTGACCTTGCCGTCGGCACCGACGAAACGCTCGGTGTTGACCGAGAACACTCGCTCGCCGCCCTCTTCGTGAGCCGAAGCGACGCGGTACATCAACGGGTACAACGGCCACGGGGTGGACGTCGCACGCTCTTCCGGCGGGCGAGCCATGATCTCGAACTGGTGAACGCTCTCCGCGCCCTGACGATGCGAGGTGCCGAGGCAGTCTGCACCGGTGTCACCGCCGCCGATGATCACGACCTTCTTGCCCTTCGCCGTGACGGGCGGAGCGTCGTAATCGCCCTGCTGCACGTGATTTGCTCCAGGAAGGAACTCCATCGCCTGGTAGATGCCCTCGAGTTCGCGTCCCTCGATCGGCAGATCGCGCCACGCGGTAGCACCACCGGACAGAACGACGGCGTCGAACTCTTTGCGCAGTTCTTCGGCCGAGATGTCCACTCCGACATCGACACCGGTACGGAAGACCGTGCCCTCGGCCTCCATCTGCGCCAGACGACGGTCGATGTGGCGCTTCTCCATCTTGAACTCGGGGATGCCGTAGCGCAGTAGCCCGCCGATGCGGTCTGCCCGCTCGAACACGGTGACGGTGTGTCCGGCACGTGTCAGCTGTTGTGCGGCTGCCAATCCCGCAGGCCCCGAACCGACGACGGCGATGCTCTTGCCCGTCAGGAACGTCGGGTAGACGGGAGTGACCCAGCCCTCTTCGAAGGCCTTGTCGATGATCTCGACCTCGACCTGCTTGATCGTCACGGGATCCTGGTTGATTCCCAGTACGCACGACGCCTCGCACGGAGCAGGGCACAGTCGCCCGGTGAACTCCGGAAAGTTGTTCGTGGCGTGCAAGCGGTCGATGCTCTCGCGCCAACGATCCTTGAACACCAGATCGTTCCACTCGGGAATCAGGTTCCCCAGCGGGCAGCCGTTGTGGCAGAACGGAACACCACAGTCCATGCAGCGGCTCGCCTGTGTCTGCAAGGCTTCCTTGGGGAAGTCCTCGTAGACCTCTTTCCAGTCCATCAACCGTAGGTCGACGGGTCGACGCTTCGGCAGTTCACGAACCGTGTGCTTCAAAAATCCTTGTGGGTCACCCACGAGCTGCCTCCATGATCGCTTCGTCCACGTCCGCGCCGTTCTTCTCGGCTTCGGAGATGGCCAGCAGTACCTTCTTGTAGTCGCGCGGCATGACCTTCACGAAATGGTTCACCTGCTGTGACCAATCGTTGAGGATTCGCTCTGCAACTTCGGATCCCGTTTCCTCGTGATGACGGGTGACGATGTCTTTCAACCAGATGAACTCGTCGCCTTCGATGTCCTCGATATCGACCAGCTCGGTGTTCAGGTTCGCCTCGAACGTCTTGGCCGGGTCGAAGACGAATGCGACGCCACCGGACATGCCGGCACCGAAGTTCCGGCCCGTCTCACCGAGGACGACGACCTTGCCACCGGTCATGTACTCGCAACCGTGGTCGCCGACACCCTCGACGACGGCCACCGCACCGGAGTTACGTACTGCGAAGCGCTCACCGACGACGCCTCGGATGAGGGCTTCGCCATTGGTGGCACCGAACAGGAAGACGTTGCCGCCGATGATGTTGTCCTCGGCGACGAAGCCTTCGGGAGCATCGAGCGAGGGCCGCATGACGATGCGTCCACCGGAAAGACCCTTGCCGACGAAGTCGTTGGCGTCGCCGTGGAGGCGAAGCGTCATTCCGGCCGGCACGAAGGCGCCGAAGCTGTTGCCCGCCGAGCCGGTGAAGGTGATATCGATGGTGTTCTCGGGCAGGCCGACGCCGCCGTACGCCTTGGTCACCTCATGGCCCAGCATGGTGCCGACCGTGCGGTTGACGTTGGTGATCTTCGAGGAGAACGACACCTTCTCGCCCTTGTCCAGAGCATTTCGACTCTGCACGATGAGCTGCTGGTCGAGTGCTTTGTCGAGGCCATGATCCTGGGTACCGGTGTTGTAGAGGTCCTGGTTCATGAACGCCGACTCGACCTCGTCGAGAATCGGCGACAAATCGAGCTTGGATGCCTTCCACGCGTCCTTCGCTGCGGTGGTATCCAGTAGCGCCACCTGGCCGACGGCCTCGTTGAGGGTGCGGAATCCGAGCTCGGCCATCAGCTCGCGAACTTCCTCGGCGATGAACATGAAGAAGTTCTCCACGAACTCCGGCTGACCGGCAAAACGCTTGCGCAACAGCGGGTTCTGCGTGGCAACACCGACCGGGCACGTATCGAGGTGGCACACGCGCATCATGATGCATCCCGTCACGACGAGAGGCGCTGTTGCGAAACCGAACTCCTCACCACCGAGCAGAGCTGCAACCATGACGTCGCGTCCGGTCTTGAGCTGTCCGTCGACCTGGACGACGATGCGATCACGAAGACCGTTGAGCAACAAGGTCTGCTGCGTCTCGGCCAAACCGAGTTCCCACGGCCCGCCCGCATGCTTGACCGACGTCAGCGGCGTTGCACCGGTACCGCCATCGTGACCGGAGATGAGCACCACATCGGCGTGCGCCTTGGAGACACCCGCGGCGACGGTGCCGACGCCGAGTTCCGAGACGAGCTTGACGTGAATGCGCGCTTGCGGGTTGGCGTTCTTCAGATCATGGATCAGCTGCGCCAGATCCTCGATCGAATAGATATCGTGGTGCGGCGGAGGCGAAATCAAGCCGACACCTGGCGTCGAGTGGCGAACCTCGGCAACCCAGGGGTACACCTTGTGCGCCGGAAGCTGGCCGCCCTCACCGGGTTTCGCGCCCTGAGCCATCTTGATCTGAATATCGGTGCAATTGGTCAAGTAGTGCGAGGTGACACCGAAGCGTCCCGACGCGACCTGCTTGATCGCACTGCGTCGCCAGTCACCGTTCTCGTCGGGCTCGAAACGCGAGACATCCTCCCCGCCTTCACCCGAATTCGAACGCGCACCGAGGCGGTTCATTGCGATCGCCAAAGTTTCGTGCGCCTCGGCGGAGATGGAACCGTAGCTCATCGCTCCCGTCGAGAAACGTTTGACGATCTCCGACGCCGGTTCGACTTCGTCGATCGAAATCGACTGCCGGTCTTCGGTTTTGAAGCGGAACAGTCCACGCAGCGATGCCAGGCGCTCCGACTGGTCGTCGACCATCTTCGTGTATTCCTTGAAGACGTCGTACTGGCCGGTGCGGGTGGAGTGCTGGAGCTTGAACACGGTGTCCGGGTTGAAGAGGTGGTACTCCCCTTCACGACGCCACTGGTACTCCCCGCCGGTCTCGAGCTCACGGTGCGCGCGCTCGTGCCGGTTGGTGAGATAGGCGATGCCGTGACGCGTCTGCACATCAGCGGCGATCTGGTCGAGATCGATACCGCCGAGCTGACTGTTGAGTCCGGTGAAGTACTCGTCCACCAGGGTCTGCGCGAGGCCGATCACCTGGAACAGTTGCGCACCGGTGTACGACGCCAACGTCGAGATGCCCATCTTGGACATCACCTTCAGGACACCTTTGCCTGCCGCCTTGATGTAGTTGGCGACGGCCTTGTCGAGCTCGATATCAGCGAGGGCACCGCGCTCGATCATGTCCTCGATGGACTCGAACGCCATGTACGGATTGACCGCTGCCGCACCGAAACCGATGAGAAGCGCCATGTGGTGCACCTCGCGGGCATCACCGGACTCGATGATCAGGCCGACCTTGGTGCGGGTCTTCTCGCGGACCAAGTGCTGATGAACCGCTGAGGTCAGCAGCAGCGACGGGATCGGCGCGAGCTTCTCGCTGGATTCACGATCGGAGAGCACGACGATGCGCGCTCCACCGGAAATCGCGGCAGATACCTGTGCCCGAATCGCCTCGAGCGACTGTCGAAGTCCCTCGCCGCCCTCGGCCACCGGATACAGACCGCGCACGACCACCGAACGCAGGCCTTCCTGCGTGCCGTCGTCATTGATGTGGATCAGCTTGGACAGGTCGTCGTTGTGCAAGATCGGCGTCGGGAGCACGATCTGCTTGCACGCGTCGGCGCCAGGGTCGAGCAGGTCGCCCTCGGGTCCGATGGTGCCGCCGAGGCTCGTGACGATCTCTTCACGGATCGCGTCGAGCGGCGGGTTGGTGACCTGCGCGAACAGCTGCGAGAAGTAGTCGAACAACATCCGCGGGCGGGCCGAGAGAACCGCAATCGGAGTGTCGGTACCCATCGAGCCGATGGCCTCGGCCCCGGTCTTCGCCATCGGCGAGAGAAGAACGCTCAGCTCCTCGGTGGTGTACCCGAAGATCTGCTGACGGATGAGAACGCGATCGTGCGGCATGTGCACATGCGGGCGGTCGGGCAGATCGTCGATCTCGGTGAGACCGTCGTCGAGCCATTGCTGATACGGGTGCTCCGCAGCGAGCTCGTCCTTGATCTCGTCGTCGGAAACGATGCGACCCTGAGCGGTGTCCACGAGGAACATCCGTCCGGGCTGGAGACGAACCTTGCTGACGACATTCGCCGGATCGATGTCGAGCACGCCGACCTCGGACGCCATGATGACGAGACCGTCGTCGGTGATCCACAGCCGGCTCGGACGCAGACCGTTGCGGTCCAGCACTGCTCCGATGACGGTGCCGTCGGTGAAGCACACCGAGGCGGGGCCGTCCCAGGGCTCCATCAGCGAAGAGTGGTACTGGTAGAACGCACGACGGGCGGGATCCATGCTCTCGTGACGCTCCCAAGCCTCGGGGATCATCATGAGTACGGCATGCGGAAGACTGCGGCCGCCGAGGTGCAACAGTTCGAGTACTTCGTCGAAACGAGCTGTGTCACTTGCACCGTGGGTGACGACGGGGAAGATTTTCTTCAGCGCGTCGGGACCGCCGAAGACGTCGGAGGTGATGAGGGCCTCGCGGGCACGCATCCAGTTCTCGTTGCCGGTCGCGGTGTTGATCTCGCCGTTGTGTGCGACGCGACGGAACGGGTGCGCCAACGGCCACGACGGGAACGTGTTGGTCGAGAAACGTGAGTGCACGAGTCCGAGTGCGCTTTCGACACGATCATCCTGCAGATCGATGTAGAAGCCCTTGAGCTGTGGGGTCGTCAGCATGCCCTTGTAGACGAACGTCTGCGAGGACAGGGACGGGAAGTACACGGTCTCGCGGCCGGGGCCGCCTTTGCCGGGCCCCTGTTCGCCGAGCTCGTGCTCGACGCGTTTGCGGATGACGAATGCGCGACGCTCGAGATCCATATCCGTAACGGAGGAATCGGAAGAGCCGAAGAACAACTGACGGAACGTGGGCATCGCATCTCGCGCAAGTGCCCCGAGAGAGGAGTCGTCGGTGGGAACATCACGCCAGCCCAGAACGGTCAGGCCCTCGTTCTCGACGATCTTCTCGACGTCCTCGCACGCCCGAGCGGCATCGACTTTGCCTTGCGGCAGAAAAGCGATTCCGGTGGCGTACGCGCCCGCGGCGGGCAGTTCGAAATCGACGACGGCTCGGAAGAACGCGTCCGGTACCTGAATAAGGATTCCAGCGCCGTCGCCGGTGTTGGGTTCGGAGCCGGCGGCGCCCCGATGCTCGAGATTGACCAGCGCAGTGATGGCCTTTTCGACGATGTCACGGCTACGGCGACCGTGTATGTCCACCACGAACGCAACTCCACAGGAGTCATGCTCGTTACGGGGGTCGTAGAGGCCTTGCGGGCCCGGAGTGTGCTTCATACCTAGCCTTCGGATAAGTCCAGCTTTCAAGTACGCCAGAGCGGCTCGGCACAGATCACCGGCCGTCGCGGACGGCTGTTGGGTGCCGTTCGCCGTTGAAGCAGCACCCCCGAGCGTCGGTCCTTGCCTACCGTCGAGCAGATCAGCTCGGGGGCACACGCAAGCCTCGTTCGGGTGGATCGGCCGTTTGTACGCCGGTCCAATGACAAACGATAAATCAGTACCCTGGTAACACTGCAAATAAGGTTAACCTATTAATGTCCTCGAGCTGGGGGTTCACAAAATTATTTTCAAGCCCAGATCGACCCCTGCGCTCCGGTTTCGTACGCGAGAAGCGACCCGAGAGAGACACTGCCCGGAATTGCCCTCGGGCTCACAATCCGGGTGTCACCGAAGGACATCGGGAAACAACGTCGGTGTAATTCGTCACCTGGGTTCGGCGAAAGTGCGCCCGCCGAGTTCAGGGCGGGCGCCCGCAGTGCGGCCGAAAGCCGGATTGCACTCGGCGAACAGTGCATTGGGCATCGACCAGTCCGACACCTGACGTTCGGATCCGGTCTTCGCAGCGGAGCCGCAGCCAAGGGAAACAGTCCGGCTCGAGCTGGACCGACTTACTGTGCTAACTCGAATTCGCGCAGCTCAAAGGGCTCAGAGCCCGGGCCCTGCGGGCTAGGGTGAGGACAACGACAGTGTCATCTCCAGTGTTTTGCTGTGTTTACGAGCACAGTGCCGACACCACCGTCCTGGTGCGCAGGCAACAGAAGGGAACAGATTTGTGAGTTCATCGGTCGAGGATTCCAAGCCAGATGTGGCCGAAGTACCGGAGGCTCGATCGCGGGTGAACTGGCGGGTCTTCGTACCCGCTGCACTGTTCACTCTTGCGATTACGATCTGGGCGCTGATCGCACCGGAGAACGCGGAGAGTGTGCTCGGCAGTGCAGTGACGTGGACGTCGGACTGGTTCGGGTGGTTCTACGTGGCGCTGGTCGCAATCGTGCTCGTTTTCGTTCTTTACCTGGCCTTCTCGGGGTTCGGCAATCTCAAACTGGGGCCCGCTCACTCGCAACCGGAGTTCGGGTTGCTGTCATGGGCGTCGATGCTCTTCGCCGCCGGCATCAGCACCGATCTGATGTACTTCGCCGTCTCCGAGCCGGTGACGCAGTACCTCCAACCACCGAGCACCGAAGCCGGTTCAGTGGATGCTGCCCGCGAGGCGACCGTATGGACGCTCTTCCACTACGGAATCAGCGGATGGGGCCTCTACGCCCTGATGGGGATCGCGTTGGCCTACTTCGCGTATCGGAAAAATCAGCCGCTGGCGATCCGCTCGGCACTCGCGCCCATCTTCGGCAAACGCGTCAAGGGTGTGCTGGGCGACACTGTCGACTTCGCTGCACTACTCGGAACGATCTTCGGCGTGGCGACCTCGCTGGGAATCGGTGTCGTAATGATCAACGTGGGACTGAACGTAGTTTTCGGACTGGAGGTCAGCACCGGTGTCGAAATCGGCATCGTCGCCGTCGGTGTTGCCATTGCCACACTTTCGGCCACCTCGGGCGTGGACAAGGGCATCAAGATTCTCTCGCTCCTCAACGTGTTCTTGGCATTCGCACTGTCGATCTGGGTGCTCGTCATGGGCCAAACCCAGTTCCTGCTCGACGCCCTAGTTCTGAACGTCAGTGACTTCGGTCGACTGTTCCCGAACATGGTCGGTCAGACCTTCGCGTTCGAGGACACCGGCACATGGATGACCGACTGGACACTGTTCTTCTGGGCCTGGTGGATCGCGTGGGCCTCGTTCGTCGGCCTTTTCCTTGCGCGGATCTCTCGAGGCCGCACCATCCGCCAGTTCGTACTCGGGACTTTGACGATCCCCTTTCTCTACATCCTCATGTGGGCCTCGGTCTACGGAAACTCTGCCCTTCAGCGGGTTCGCGGCGGTGACAGCGAATTCGGCGAACAAGCGATCCTCAACCCGGAGGGCGCGTTCTACGAACTACTGAGGGACTACCCGGCATTCATCTTCATCGCCGCCCTCGCCACCTTCACCGCTCTTCTCTTCTACGTCACGTCCGCGGACTCGGCCGCGCTGGTGATGGCCAACCTCTCCTCGCACCTGCCGAGCCCGCAACACGACGGGAACGCGCCGCTTCGCATCTTCTGGGCGCTGGCGACAGGCGGTTTGACCGTGGCCATGCTCGTCGTAGGCGGCGTCGGAGCTTTGCAGAATGCTGCGGTCATCATGGGCTTGCCCTTCGCCTTCGTCATCATCCTCGTCATGATCGGGCTCTACCGGTCGCTGAGAGTGGAAACGTTCCGAATCGAAAGCGCCGAGCAGAGTTTGCCGGGCTCGCTCTCGGTCCGCACCGGAGGAAACCGCGGAGTCGATTGGTCCTGGCGCCACCGACTCAGTCGGGTTCTCAGATTCCCCGGCGAGGACCGAGTGCGAGAGTTCGGACGCGAGGTGGTGTTGCCGAGTTTCAACGAGGTCGTCGAAGAAATGCGGGCGCAAGGGATCGATGCCCGATGCGGTCCCGTCGATGACACCGAGGACCTGTACGAACTCGAGGTCGGTGCAGACCACGCTCATCCGTTCCGCTATCAGGTGTGGCGACGCAAGGTCGCCGTCCCGTCCTTCGGGCTGACTCTGCCTCGCACCGAAGACGAGTACTACCGGATGGAGGTCTATTTGGACGGTGGTTCCGGTCAGGGATACGACATCATGGGATATACGAAAGACCAGGTCATCGAAGATATCCTGGACCATTACGAAGGGCACCTGACTTTCCTCCAGCTCGAGGAGAACAGCGGCGGTTCTTGACCGCTACAACCGCACGGACAGCCCTATCAGCACAACCCACGCAGCAAGGAGACCAGCCTCATGCCCAAGACGTTGTTTATCGATGGTGAGTGGACCTCTGCGGTCAACGACGGAACTCGGGAGATCCACTGCCCGGCGAACGGCGAACTCGTCGGCACCGTCGACGAGGCAGATGGTGCCGATACCGCAGCGGCCATCGCCGCCGCCCGACGCGCATTCGACGCCGGAGTATGGAGTTCCACCTCGGCGAGCGAACGTGGCGCGTTGTTGTTACGGGTCGCTGATGCGATCCAACAACGTAAGGACGAGTTCGCCCGCGCCGAGTCACTCGATACGGGCAAGCGCCTCGCGGAGAGCGAAATAGACATGGACGACATCAGTGCCAGCTTCCGCTATTTCGGGGTGCTCGCCGGGCAGCAGGCGGGGCGGGTCGTGGATCCGGGCATGCCCGACGTCGTGAGCAAGGTCGTGTACGAGCCCATCGGTGTCTGCGGAATGATCACCCCCTGGAACTACCCTCTCCTGCAGGTGGCGTGGAAGGTGGCACCCGCTCTCGCAGCGGGCAACACATTCGTGCTCAAGCCCAGCGAACTCACCCCGCACACTGCGATGCTTCTGATGGATGTACTCGATGGGCTCGGACTACCCGCAGGCGTGGCGAACCTCGTGCTCGGCGCCGGTGCCACCGCGGGCGCGCCGTTGTCGGAACATCCCGATGTCGACATGGTCTCGTTCACCGGCGGGCTCGCGACGGGCCGCGTGGTCGCTGCAGCGGCAGTGCAGACGGTCAAGAAGGTGGCGCTCGAACTCGGCGGGAAGAACCCCAATGTCGTCTTCGCCGACGCCGACTTCGATGCGGCCGTCGACAATGCCCTCAACGCAGCCTTCGTACACAGCGGCCAGGTGTGCTCGGCAGGAGCGCGTCTCATCGTCGAGGAGTCCATCCACGACCGCTTCGTTCAGGAGTTGATCCGGCGGGCCAAGCAGATTCGCTTGGGCGGGCCGTTCGACGAAGCTGCGGAGACGGGTCCGCTCATCTCGGCGGACCATCGTGACAAGGTCACCGCCTACGTCGACGCTGGCATCGAGGAAGGGGCCGTCGTCGGCTGCGGCGCCGAATGGGGCACCGGTGAACTCGAGGCGGGCTTCTACTATCTGCCGACAGTCCTCGACGGCTGCAACACCGCAATGTCGGTGGTTCAGGAAGAGGGCTTCGGTCCCGTCGTCACCGTGGAGACCTTCCACACGGAGGAGGAGGCCATCGCCATCGGCAACGACACTCGGTACGGGCTCGCCGCAGGCGTCTGGAGCCAGGACGCCGGAAAGACCGAACGCGTGGCAGCGCGGTTGCGCCACGGCACCGTGTGGATCAACGACTTCCACCCCTACCTGCCACAAGCCGAGTGGGGCGGATTCGGCATGTCGGGCAACGGCCGCGAACTGGGTCCGACCGGTCTGGCCGAATACCAGGAGATCAAGCACATCTACCAGAACCTCCGGCCCGCGGTCACCGGCTGGTTCCCGCAGCACTGAGCACACCACCGATTCTTCGGTTCGGTTCGGTTCGGTACAAGGAGAGGCGCAAGAAACATGTCCGAAAAGCGATTCGATTACGTGGTCGTCGGTGGCGGCAGCGCCGGCGCGGCCGTGGCGGCACGTCTCAGTGAGGACTCGTCCGTCACCGTCGCGTTGGTCGAGGCCGGCCCCAGCGACGTCGGCGTCGACGCAGTCCTCCAGCTCACCCGCTGGCCTGCACTGCTCGGATCAGGTTTCGACTGGGACTATCAGATCGAACCGCAAGAGCACGGTAACTCGTTCATGCGCCAGTCGCGGGCGAAGGTGCTGGGCGGATGTTCCTCACACAACTCGTGCATCGCTTTCTGGCCGCCTACCGAGGATCTCGACGAGTGGGCCGGCAAGTACGGTGCCATCGGCTGGGATTCCGAGCAGATGCTGCCGCTGCTTCGAAAGCTCGAGAACAACGACCAACCGGGCACGCACCACGGTCACGACGGGCCAGTGCGCATCCGGAACATCGAAGCCGTGGACCCGGCAGGTGTGGCGATTCTCGAAGCGTGTGAGCAAGCCGGCATCCCCACCGTGCAGTTCAACAACGGCACGGTTGTCGCGGGCGCCGGGTTCTTCCAGGTGAACGCGCTGGCGGACGGCGTGCGGTCCTCGTCTTCGGTGTCTTATCTACACCCGGTCATGAACACGCGCAGCAACCTCGAGGTCCTCACCGGTCTCTGGGTCAAGAAGCTCATCATCGACGCGGACAAGCGATGCACGGGCGTACAGGTTCTGAACCCGGACCTGGTGCACACCGACACCATCCACGCCGACCGTGAGGTCATCGTCTCGGCCGGCGCCATCGACTCCCCCAAGTTGCTCATGCTCTCCGGCATCGGCCCGGCCGACCACCTACGCGAGTTAGGTGTCGAGGTGGTGGTGGATTCACCCGGCGTCGGCTCGCACATGCAGGATCACCCAGAGGGCGTCATCTCGTGGGACGCGAAGAAACCGATGGTCACCGAGTCGTTGCAGTGGTGGGAAGTAGGAATCTTCACCCGCATCGACAAGGAACGCGACCGACCGGACCTGATGTTCCATTTCGGCAACACCCCTTTCGACATGCACACGTTACGACAGGGCTACCCCACCTCGGAGAATGCGTTCTGTCTGACCCCGAATGTCACGGATGCACGGTCGCGCGGCACAGTCCGTCTGCGCAGCCGAGACTTCCGCGACAAGCCGCGGGTCGATCCGAAGTACTTCTCGGACCCGTACGACATGCAGATCATGACCTACGGGATCAGGCTGGCCCGCGAGATCGTCGGGCAGCCTGCGATGGCCGAATGGGCGGGAATGGAGTTGTTCCCAGGTGACGACGTACGCACCGACGACGAGATCGCCGACTACATCACGCGCACCCACAACACCGTCTACCACCCCACAGGCTCGGTATCGATGGGCGCGGCCGATAATCCCGACGCACCCCTCGATCCGCAGTTGCGGGTCAAGGGGGTACGCAACTTGCGCGTGGCCGATGCGTCGATCATGCCGAAAATCGTGGCCGTCAACCCCAACATCACCACGATGATGATCGGTGAAAAGTGCGCGGAGATGATCAAGAAGGGCACCTGAGCAGGCACAAAAGAAAACCCGGCCGAAGGAATTCGGCCGGGCTTTCCGTGTGTTCATCGCGACATCTCGGTCGTAGATAAAGCACTGGCCGCAGCGAACGAATCAGCTGCGACCAGTGTTGTGGGCGGAGGGGGACTTGAACCCCCACGTCCCGAAGGACACTGGCACCTGAAGCCAGCGCGTCTGCCATTCCGCCACCCGCCCGGGTGACCGGTGAACGTTAACACGCACATCCGGCGACGAAGAAATCGAGAAGTCGACCGTTCAGCGCACGGGTGCTTACCGACCCGCAACGTATATCATGCATGGACGAAGACCTCGAGCAGACACGCGTTCGCGGTCACGCGTTCGGTTCCTACTCGAAGTTGGTTCCTCGAGCAGGAACGATGCAGACCGAGCACTATAAGGGAGGGAAGGTCACCATGGGTATTGTCCAGCGTTTCGAGCGAAAGCTACAGGGCGCGGTCGGTGACGTATTCGCCCGAGTGTTCGGTGGCGGAGTGGTTCCGCAGGAAGTCGAGGCAGCGCTTCAACAAGAAGCGTCGGACCTGGTCCGTCCGCTCGACGGCGGCCACTACCTCGCACCGAACAGCTATGTGATCACCATCAACAGTTCCGACCATGACGGACTCGCCGCAGATCACGATCTGACCGTGAAGGCTTTTTCTCGCCACCTCGGTGACTACATTCGTGATCAGGGCTGGCAGACGTACGGGGATGTCGTGGTTCGATTCGAACCGTCGCCCACCTTGCACACCGGTCAGTTCCGGGCCAGTGGTTCGGTCGATCCCGATGTGGGACGATCGTCGACTGCAACCGGTAACGCCTCGGCGGCCGGCCTACGCCCCCCGCGACCGTCAGCCCCACCTAAGTCGACATCAGGAGCCGGCCCCATGACGCAGAACCCAGGCTACGACCCGCAACGCGAACCCGCTGACGGCTCTCGCCCCGATCCGCGCGCCCACAACGGGTATCCGGCTCCCGGCCAAGATCCGCGTTATGCGCAGGGCCGCGACCAGAACGGATACGACGCGCGCCGCAACGGCGCTCCGTATGCGAACGGCGCTTACGGCGCCGATTCCGAGGCTCCTCCGCAGCAGGGTCAGCCCCGAAGTGATCAGTACAACCAGGGCTACGAACAGCAGGCCTACGGAGATCAGGGGTACGACCAGCAAGCGTATTCGGATCAGGGTTACGCGCAGGGTGGTTACGCGCAGGGTGGTTACGCGCAGGGTTACTCGGCTCAGCCGCCACCCGAGCAGGCCTACTCGGACCAGCAGGGCTACTCGGACCAGCAAGCCTATGGCCAGCAGGCGTACGCCGAGCCCGCTTACGGCGAGCAGCCGGCCTACGGGGAGCCCCAGCAGGCCTACGGGGACCAGCGCTACGCCGAGCCCGCACAACAGCCTGCTTCCTATCAGCAGCCCGCGTCCTACCAGCAGCCCGCATACGACTATCAGTCTCAGCAGGGCGGCTACCAGCAAGGCGGATATCAACAGCCCGACTATGGTTATGCCGAGCCCGCCTACAACGATGCTCAGAGTCTGGCCGCGACATTGCAGCTCGAGGACGGTAGCGGCCGCTACTTCCAGCTTCGCGAAGGCCAGAACATCATCGGCCGTGGTCAAGATGCCCAGTTCCGGCTCCCGGACACCGGAGTATCGAGGCGACACGTCGAAATCCGTTGGGATGGACGCGTCGCGATGTTGTCTGATCTAGGTTCGACCAACGGCACCACCGTCAACGGCGCATCCGTTCAGGATTGGCAGTTGGCAGACGGCGACGTGATCCGCGCAGGACACTCCGAAATATTGGTCCGCATCGTTTAGCGCACCCCGCCAGTATGGTGATCGACACACACAGCTTCTCTCTAGGATGCTGTGTGTGAAAACGTCTGCACGTGGTGCGTGCATGGGGGAAGGAACCGGCGTGTTTTCCACGCTGGTCGACACAGATGTGGCAAAGGAGGTGGACGGCTGTGCAGGGATTGATTCTGCAGCTGACCCGAGCGGGTTTTCTACTCTTGCTTTGGTTCTTCGTCTGGGCCGTCCTACGAACCCTACGGAGCGACATATACGCCGCTTCCGGCATGCGTATGCCAGCACGCTATTCCCGGGGCTCGAAGGTTCTTCCCTCGTTCAACAAACAGAAGGTTGCCAAGAATCTAGTGGTAACACAGGGCGGTCTCGCCGGAACTCGCATTTCTCTCGGCACGCAACCGGTTCTCATCGGCCGCGCCGACGACTCGACACTCGTGTTGACCGACGACTACGCGTCGACCAGGCACGCACGCATCTCGCCACGCGGGGGTGACTGGTACGTCGAAGATCTCGGTTCGACCAATGGCACCTACCTCGACCGGGCCAAGGTGACCACTGCCGTCCGCGTCCCCCTCGGCACTCCGGTGCGTGTAGGCAAAACCGTGATCGAGTTGCGCCCGTGACTCTTGTATTACGTTATGCGGCCCGTAGTGACCGCGGGCTCGTGCGATCGAACAACGAAGACTCCGTCTACGCAGGAGCTCGACTCCTCGCGCTGGCCGACGGGATGGGCGGACATGCCGCGGGCGAGG
This sequence comes from Rhodococcus sp. H29-C3, assembly GCF_030063405.1. Lineage (NCBI taxonomy): Bacteria > Bacillati > Actinomycetota > Actinomycetes > Mycobacteriales > Nocardiaceae > Rhodococcus > Rhodococcus sp. H29-C3. The sequence continues at coordinate 498,101 of NZ_JASITC010000002.1, forward strand.
TCGCTTCGCAATTGATGATCGCCGCCCTGGCGCACCTCGACGACGACGAGCCGGGTGACGACCTTCTCGGCAAGCTGGAAGCGGCGACTCGCGAGGGCAATGCCTCCATCGCCGATCAGGTCGAAGACGAGCCCGAGCTCGACGGGATGGGCACGACCCTCACCGCAATTCTCTTTGCAGGCAAGAAGATCGGCCTCGTTCACATCGGCGATTCGCGGGCATACATGCTTCGCGACACCAAGCTCTCCCAGATCACTCGCGACGACACCTTCGTTCAGTCGCTCGTAGACGAGGGCCGGATCACCCCCGAGCAGGCGCACACACACCCACAGCGCTCACTCATCATGCGGGCGTTGACCGGCAACGAAATCGAGCCGACGCTGACCGTCCGCGAGGTTCGTGCGGGTGATCGTTACCTGCTCTGCTCGGACGGTCTGTCCGACGTGGTGAGCGACGAAACCATCGAGAACACCATGAACGAGGGTGACTGCGCCGAGAGCGCCGACCGCCTCATCGAACTTGCTCTACGAAGTGGTGGACCGGACAACGTCACCGTCGTCGTCGCGGACGTCATCGACCTCGACTACGGCCAGAGTCACCCGATCGTCGGGGGTGCGGCCAGTACCGAGGAAGAAGAGTACTCACCGCCGCTCAACACCGCCGCCGGTCGTGCTGCGGCTATGCGGCCGCCGAGGTCGACACCGAAGCGAATCGCCACTCCCGCACCGGAACCCGAGAAGAAGTCGCACAAGCTCCGCTGGTCGTTGGTCGCGCTGACACTCATCGCATTGCTGGTCGGCGGCGCCTTCGTCGCCAATGCGGCGATCCGAAACAACTACTACGTCGGCGAGGAGAACAACCGCGTCGCCGTCATGCGCGGAGTTCCGGGTTCGATACTGGGTTACTCGCTTCAGACGGTCCACTCCGTCGGCTGCCTCGACGCAGACGGCGCGCTCACCCTGCGTGGCCCCGATTCTTCCGCAAGCTCATGTGACGTCTTCGAGGTCGACGATTTGGTGCCCGCTGCTCGGGAACAGGTACGAGCCGGACTGCCGTCGGGCAAGCTCGACGAGGCGAACGGACAGATGAAGCAGCTAGCCGCCGGTGACCTGTTGCCGCTGTGCGAGCCCGAGCCTGCGACCCCCGCTACTACGACGACGGCGCCACCGGTGCCACCGCCGCCCGGTGCTCCAGCGTTGCCTCCGGCGCCCGATGCCCCGCCACCTGTCCTGCCCGAACCAACGGCCACCCCAGCACCGTCAGCACCACAAGTAGCAGGTCAGAACTGTAGGGCCGGTATTTGATGAGCTCCAATTCTTCTGTGGGGGCATCCTTTCCGAGTCCGCCGGAAGGATTTGCTCCGGCCCCCGTTCAGTCGAACCGACGTAACGTCGAGTTGCTGTTGCTCGGGATAGCGGTCGTGATCACCACATTGTCCCTGGTGTTGGTAGAGGCAAGCCAAGAACAAACCATCACCCTCGACCTCGTCAAGTACTCGCTGGCCTATCTGGCGTTGGTGACGGTGGCGCATCTCGCAGTCCGCAGATTCGCCCCGTACGCGGACCCACTGCTGCTGCCGATAGTGGCGCTGTTGAACGGTCTCGGCCTCGTGCTGATCCATCGGCTCGATCTCGCCGACCAACAGTCGGCCGCCTACCTGGGTCAGGAGATCCCGTCGCCGGACGCCAATCAGCAGGTGCTGTGGACGACCCTTGCGATCGCCGGATTCATCGCCGTGCTGGTCCTGTTGCGGGACTACCGCACGCTGGCGCGCTACAGCTACACCGTCGGTCTGGCAGGCTTGGTGCTGCTCGCCATTCCCGCACTGCTTCCGTCGGCGTTCTCCGAGGTCAATGGATCGAAGATCTGGATTCGGCTGCCCGGCTTCAGCCTTCAGCCCGGTGAGTTCGCGAAAATCCTGTTGCTGATCTTCTTCGCATCGCTCCTCGTCGCCAAGCGTGAACTGTTCACCACTGCCGGCAAACATGTACTCGGGATGGACTTTCCCCGTGCGCGCGACCTCGGTCCGATCCTGCTGGTGTGGATCGTCTCGGTCGCCGTCCTCGTGTTCGAGAAGGACCTCGGTACGTCGCTGCTGATCTTCGGCACCGTGCTGGTGATGATCTACATCGCCACCGAACGCGTCGGCTGGCTCATCATCGGATTCGCGCTGCTGTTGATCGGCTTCCTCTTCGCCTATCAAGTCTTCGGACACGTCAAGATCCGCACCGATACCTGGCTGCATCCGTTCGAGGACTACAACGACACCGGCTATCAGATCGTCCAGTCGATGTTCAGCTTCGCCACAGGCGGCCTCGCGGGTACCGGTCTGGGAAGTGGGCGTCCGTCGCAGGTGCCGTTCGCGAAGACCGACTTCATCATTGCGACAGTCGGCGAGGAGCTCGGACTCATCGGACTCACTGCGGTCCTGGTCCTCTACCTGGTCTTCATCATCCGTGGCCTGCGCACCGCGCTCGCCGTTCGTGACAGCTTCGGCAAACTTCTCGCTGCCGGGCTCGCGTTCACCATCGCCATTCAGTTGTTCGTCGTGGTGGGTGGCGTAACCAAGCTGATTCCGCTCACCGGACTCACCACCCCGTACATGTCGTACGGCGGATCCTCGCTGCTCGCCAACTATCTACTGCTGGCGTTGTTGATCAAGATCTCCGACGCAGCGCGTGAGCCCGCCGTTCCGAACAAGAAGCCGGTGGTGGCGACGCCGATCGCGGAAGCGCCGACCGAAATGGTGAAACGCCCGTGAACACTCCACTTCGACGGGTCTCCATCGCCGTCATGGTCATGGTCGTGGCTCTTCTCGCCAATGCGACCTACCTGCAGGTGATCAAGGCGGACGATCTGCGGACCGATCCACGTAACTCGCGCGTACTACTCGACGAGTACTCACGCCAGCGCGGACAAATTTCGGCAGGGGGCCAGGTCCTTGCCGCATCGCTCGCTACCGACGATCGATACAAATACCTACGCACCTACCCGTCGAATCCGGCGGCGACGTCGAGCCCGTTGGCGAATGCGCCTGTCACCGGGTTCTACTCGATGCTCTACTCGAGCAGTGGCCTCGAGCGCACCGAAGATCAGGTGCTCAACGGTTCGGACGATCGTCTGTTCGGTCGTCGCCTCTTCGATCTGATTTCAGGACGCGACCCGCGCGGGGGCAACGTGGTGACCACCATCGATCCCGTCGTACAACAGGTGGCATACGACCAGCTCACCTCCAAGGGTTACACCGGATCCGTCGTCGCGATCGAGCCCTCGACGGGCAACGTCCTCGCGATGGCGAGTACACCGAGCTACGACCCCAATTCGTTGGCGAGTCACGACGGGCAACAGACCACCGAGGCGTGGGATGCACTGAACGCCGACCCCGACAAGCCGTTGCTGAATCGCGCGATATCGGCGACCTACCCGCCGGGATCGACCTTCAAGGTCCTCGACACGGCAGCGGCCCTCGAGAACGGTGCTACACCTGACGATCAGCTGACGGCGGCGTCGAACATCACCCTTCCCGGCACCCAGACCACCCTCGAGAACTACAACGGCAGCACATGCGGCGGCGGGGCGACGGCGTCGCTACGTGAGGCGTTCGCTCGCTCCTGTAACACCGCCTTCGTCGAGCTCGGCATCAAGACCGGTGCCGATGCGCTTCGAGATACCGCGAGCGCGTTCGGTATCGGGGAAGATACGACGTCCTTGCAGCTCCCCGTCGCCGACAGCACGATCGGATCCATCCCCGATGACGCCGCGCTGGGCCAGACGAGCATCGGTCAGCGAGATGTTGCGCTGACGCCGCTACAGAATGCCGTGATCGCAGCGACAGTGGCGAACAACGGAGTTCGGATGGCGCCGCACTTGATCAGTCAGCTGCAGGCACCGGATCTGTCGGACCTCTCGACCACCAAGCCACAATCGGAAGGCCAGGCCATCAGCACGGAGGTCGCTTCGACTCTGACCGATTTGATGATCGGCGCCGAGAACAATGCCGGTTCACAGGGCAAGATCCCCGGCGTGCAGATCGCATCGAAGACCGGCACTGCCGAACACGGGACCGATCCTCGGAACACACCACCGCACGCGTGGTACATCGCTTTCGCGCCGGCCGAGGCACCGAAAATTGCCATCGCCGTACTCGTCGAGGACGGTGGCGACCGCGCACTCGCAGCGACCGGTGGTTCGGTGGCTGCACCGATCGGTCGCGCGGTCATCGCTGCCGGATTGCAGGGGAGGTGAGAAGCAGATGCCACTGAATAACGGTGCCGTGATCGCACAGCGTTATCGGCTCCTGAGGCTCATCGCCACCGGCGGTATGGGCCAGGTATGGGAGGCGATGGACAATCGTCTCGACCGCAACGTTGCCGTCAAGGTCCTCAAAGCCGAGTTCTCCGAGGATCCGGAGTTCTTGCAGCGCTTTCGTTTCGAAGCGCGTACGACGGCTCAACTCAACCACCCCGGTATTGCCGGGATCTACGACTACGGCGAGACGCGCGACGAATCAGGTGAATCGCTGGCGTATCTCGTCATGGAACTCGTCAACGGTGAGCCGCTCAACGCTGTGCTCGGACGGATCGGGAAGTTGCCGCTCGGGCATGCCCTCGACATGCTGGAGCAGACCGGTCGATCGCTTCAGGTCGCGCACTCGGCAGGCGTTGTTCACCGCGATGTGAAACCGGGCAACATTCTGATCACCCCCGCGGGACAGGTGAAGATCACCGATTTCGGGATCGCGAAAGCTGTCGACGCATCACCGGTCACCAGGACCGGCATGGTCATGGGCACCGCCCAGTACATTGCCCCCGAACAGGCTCTCGGCGACGAAGCCACCTCGGCCAGCGACGTCTACTCCCTCGGTGTCGTCGGCTACGAGGTGCTCTCGGGTACGCGGCCGTTCCTGGGCGACGGTGCACTCACCGTCGCGATGAAGCATGTCCGCGAGATGCCCGCCCCGCTGCCCGCCGACCTGCCGCCGTCCGTTCGCGAGCTCATCGAGATCACGATGGCCAAGGATCCTGCCGCCCGGTACGCAAACGGCGGTGAGTTCGCGGACGCTGTTGCCGCAGTGCGTGCCGGCCGACGGCCTCCAGCTCCCGGTAACGGTCGGGGTCCGGGTACCGGCCGCGTTCTGATGCCCGGTGTGGTCGGTGCTGGCGGCACCAATCCCGACAGCACGCAGATGATGCCGACGTCGCAGAACCGATATACCGGGCCGACCACGGGCGCCGCGGTTCCCGCCACGCCGGAACCCACGGGGATGACCTCTGCCCAGAAGGCTCTTGCTTGGGGTGGCGCCGGCCTCCTGGTGCTGGCGATCATCATCGGTGGATACGTGCTGCTGACGGGAGGGGAGGGAACACAGGCGCCGTTCACGCCGCCGACGACGAGGCCCGTCCCGACCACGACGACCACCACAACCACGGAACCGACCACCACGGAACCGACCACCACCCGGGAAACCACCACCACAACTACCCCGCCCCCGACGACAACCACAACGGAACCGCCGACCACGACCACCGCGCCGCCGACGACAACGACGGCCCCAGCGGTGACGACGACGAGCGCTGGGTTCACCTTGCCGCAGTTGACCCTCCCATCGCTGCCCGGCGCCGGTGACGAAGAAGACTCCGGTGACACCGGAGCCGGCGGCGCCTCCAAACCTCAACTCGGACCTGATCGACAAGGACAACCATGACGACTCCCCGCAATCTCTCCTCCCGTTACGAGTTGGGTGAGATTCTCGGCTTCGGTGGCATGTCCGAGGTCCACCTTGCGCGCGACAGTCGACTCGACCGTGATGTAGCCATCAAGGTGTTGCGGGCAGATCTCGCTCGCGATCCCACGTTCTATCTTCGGTTCCGACGCGAGGCGCAGAATGCCGCGGCTCTCAACCATCCGGCGATCGTGGCGGTCTACGACACCGGTGAGGCCGAGACCGAAGCCGGTCCGCTGCCGTTCATCGTCATGGAGTATGTCGACGGCAATACTTTGCGTGACATCGTCCGCGCCGATGGTCCGATGACACCGCGCCATGCGATGGAGGTCATCGCCGACGTCTGTGCGGCTCTCGACTTCAGTCATCGCAACGGCATCGTGCATCGCGACGTCAAACCTGCGAACGTCATGATCAACAACGCCGGTGCAGTCAAGGTGATGGACTTCGGTATCGCCCGCGCGATTGCCGACAGCTCGAGTCCGATGACGCAGACCGCCGCCGTGATCGGCACGGCTCAATACCTGTCCCCCGAACAGGCCAGAGGCGAGCAGGTGGACGCCCGCTCGGACGTGTACTCGCTCGGTTGCGTCTTGTTCGAGGTACTGACCGGTGAGCCCCCGTTCAAGGGTGACTCACCAGTGGCCGTCGCATATCAGCATGTGCGGGAAGATCCACAACTACCGTCCTCGGTCAATTCTGCGATCCCGCGGGAACTCGATTCGATCATTCTCAAGGCCATGGCCAAAAACCCGGCCAACCGCTATCAGTCGGCAGCAGACATGCGCACCGATTTGGTGCGAGTGCTCGGCGGACAGCGCCCCTCGGCCCCCACCGTCATGAACGACGACGACCGCACCACAATCCTCGGCTCGATGGATTCGCGGGAGCCGCAGTACCGATCGAGTGACGCCGACCGCCCGGCCGAGCAGCCCTCAGCCGGGCGCGGTGAAGACAACACCTCGAAGCGGAGAGGACTGCGAATAGCAGTGATCGCACTGGCAGCGGTAGTCGTGGTCGGCATCATCACCGCGTTTCTGTTATCTCTCGGCAGCGATTCCTCACCGGAACGAGTCGCCATCCCCACCGTCGCAAATCTGACGACCGCAGAGGCGACCTCTGCTCTTGCAGACCTCGGACTTCGAGTCCAGACCCGCGAGAAGCCCGATCCCACGATCGCTGCGGGCAGAGTCATTGCGTCACAGCCGCCCGCCGGGACGCAGGTCGATTCGCCGAGCACGGTCGACCTCGATGTCTCGACCGGTCCGGAGCAGGTGCAGGTTCCGGCGTTGGCCGGCAAGACTGCCCAGCAGGCAACTCAGACGTTGTCCGCAATCGGTCTCGAACTCGACGCTTCTGTCGCCCGAGTGGCTTCGACACCGGAGAATCTCGACAAGGTAGTCGAACAGAATCCGTCGACCGGTGTCGGGATCACCGTCGGTTCGGCCGTCAAAATCACGTTGGGCAGTGGCCCGTCGCAGATCCGGGTGCCCGACGTCACCGGTCAGCAGGTCGACGTCGCGCGACCCAACGTCGAGGCTGCCGGCTTCAAGGTGCAGATCGAGAACATCGACTCGGGTCAGACCGTCGGTGAGGTTGTCTCGACGAGCCCGGCAGGTGGATCGAATGCCGCCGAAGGTGACACCGTCACACTGCGCGTCTCGAACGGAGACAAGATCCCCATGCCCGATCTTGTCGGAATGACGCCTGCACAAGCGCTGTCGGCACTCGAGGCAGCAGGGTGGACGGGTACGTCAGCCAACATCACCTCGACCCCGCAGAGTCAGCTCGACCCGACCCTGGTGGGGCGGATCGTCAATCAGGCCGAACCCGCCGGATCGGAAATCACCAAGTCCCAGTCGCTCAACGTGAACGTAGGGACGCTGGGAATTCCGCCCCGGTAAGTGGTGCGCCGCGTCAGCTGAACGCGAGTGCGACCTGCGCCTCGAGTTCGACCACGAGGCGCTCGTCCTGCTCGAGTCCGCAGACGGCCAGCCAGTTGGACAGCATCCGGTGGCCACCCTGAGTGAGTATCGACTCGGGGTGGAACTGGACGCCGTGTATCGGCAACGTCCGATGGCGCATGCTCATCACAAGGCCGGATTCGGTGCGTCCTGTCACCTCGAGTTCGTCGGGGATGGTGTCCTCGATGACGGTCAACGAGTGGTATCGAGTAGCGGTGAACGGCTCGGGTAGTCCTTCGAGGACGCCGACGCCCGTGTGATGAATGCTGCTGGTCTTTCCGTGCAGTAGTTCGGGCGCGCGGTCGACGGTCGCACCGAATGACGCACCGATGGCCTGGTGCCCCAAACACACCCCGAGAAGTGGAGTACCGGACGCAGCGGCCGCGGTCACGAGATCCATCGTGGCTCCCGCTCGCTGCGGTGTTCCCGGCCCTGGGCTGAGCAGAATGCCGTCGAAGTCTGCAACGACGGCGGCCCGGTCGGTCAACCTGTCGTCGTCGTTACGCCAGACGGTCGCGTCGACTCCGAGTTGGCCCAGGTATTGGACGAGGTTGAAAACGAAGCTGTCGTAGTTGTCGACGACCAGAATGCGCATGGGGCAAGGATAGGTGAGCGCGTCGGGCACGAATCGCCCCGATGTCCCTTTCCGACGGTGTGGCTGACTACTGCCGAGGCGCTCATCGCGCAGGCTGGGCGAATCCGATGCGTATCGGTCCGGTGTATCCGGGCACGGTCAAGGCGTCGGAACGTGTTTCCTCGAAACCCAGCCCGTACCGAAACGCATACTGCCGAAAGATCCGAACACCTGGATTGTCGGCGAGCGCCGCAGAGAGCCGCTCGGGGTCTCCCAAGGCCGTCACCACGTAGGGCGGACTGTACGTGCGTCCGCCCAGCAGAAGCGTGTTACCGATGCAACGCGGCGCGACCTGGCTCGTGATCCGTTGATCCTGCATGGCCATTGCCGAGGCGCCGCCGGTCCACAGTGCGTTGAGCACACTCTGCACGTCCTGTTGATGCACGACGAGATCGTCGGGCGACGCGTCCGACGCGTATCGCCCGTCCGGGCCCCGGGCTGCGTCGGTCAACGTCACGACCACACCTGGCCCCGATGCCGGCTCGACCCCCGCCTGGGCGGCGAGCGGATCGGCCGCGGCAAGCGCACGTCCCACTTCGACGTCGGAGGAACCAGCTGTGCGCTGCAGGTCGTCGACCTGCCGGGCCAGGTCGTTTCTGATCGACTCGGCGTCGTCACTGTTGCTCTGGGCCGCTCCGACCAGATCCGACAACCTGGTGGTGTCGCTTCGCCGTATTTCGTCACCTTGAGATACGACCCTGGTGGTCGCAAGGAGTACCCCGACGACAAGGCACACGACGAGGACCAGGATCTGCCAGCCACGCGCCGCGACGCGCTCCCTGGTGGTCGATTCCTCGATCATGGTTTTCATCCGATGCTCTCTCGTGACATTGCGCTGAGCTAGCGTGTGTGGGCATATGGTGACCGGTTCGAAAAGCCGGGCCTGTGGATAACAACGCCAGGCAAAGCAGTGTTGGCTCAATAACAGTGCGAAACTCTACTAGCGAGGACGCTACCTGTTGCGGTTGTCCACAACCGTTATCCACAGGTCGACGGGTCGTGTACCGGTAAGTCGCCTGTACGAGCGTGAGCACACTACGAAGGGTTGAACATGCCGAAATCGAAGGTTCGGAAGAAGAAAGATTACACCGTCGCACCCGGCGCCAAATCTGCTGGAGCGCTGAAGGCTGGGCCGTCGAGTCCTCTTTTCGTGGCGGTGATGCTCGGGTTCATGCTGGTAGGGCTGTTATGGCTCATCGTGTACTACTTGGCTGCCGACAATATCTCGTGGATGAACGACCTCGGTGCGTGGAACTTTCTGATCGGTTTCGGCTTCATGGTTGTCGGTCTCGTCATGACCATGAAGTGGCGATGAACAGGCCCCGTCGACGGCTAGTTACACGCGTGTCATTCATCCCCAATGTGGATAAAGCCTGTGGATAACTTTTCGGAGTCTCCACAGCCTGTGGATAGATTGAGCTGGGCGACGCCCCTTTCGGCTGTCATCGCGATGACCTTGGGCGGATTCGCACTGTTCGGAGCGGCATTGTTGACCGGTACGGACGCCACCGGCCGACTTCTCATCTCGATAGCGGCCATCGGCCTGTGGACGATCGCGGGGCTCGCTGCCCTGCAGCGGCCGAGACTGGCGATCGTCGACGGCTCACTGTCGATGAAGCGCCTGTCGGGAGTGCAGGCATACGCCCCGAGCGAGATCGTGCGAATCAAGCTCGCTCGATACCCCCGACTCGGGCGGCGAGTGCCGATGATCGAAATCGACCTTCAACGCGCGGGCGACACCGAGGATCGGCTGATCATCTTCGGTCGCTGGGATCTTGGAACCAGTCCGGAGACAGTGTTCGAGCAGCTCGAGCGACATGGGTTCGTACCCGCGGGCTGACGAGCCGGGCGGTTGTTCCAACGGTGCTGGAGGGTTCTTACAGACCCATCATGGAGCGAAGCGACAGCACGCGAACTGCGATGACTGCGACACATAGGGCTGCGACCGCACCGACGGCGATCCACCCGATGTTCGGTGTCCGCAGGCGGCTGGGCAGAAACACGATGCCCGCGGTCGCGGCGGCACCGGCGACGAGGCCGCCCATGTGTCCCCAGAGCGAAATTCCGGGGATCGAGATACTGATGAAGATATTGAGGCCGATGACCACAAGAATCGGAGTCGGGCTGCGGCGAAGCTTCAGCAGAATTACCGCTTGCGCACCCAACAGTCCGAAAATTGCGCCCGAAGCTCCCGCAGTGACGGTGATCGGGGCCTCGAGGACCATGACCGAGGCACTGCCCCCCAGTAGCGAGACGAAGTAGACCGCAAGGTATCGGCTTCGACCGAGAATCATTTCGACATCGCGGCCGATGATGTACAACGCGAACATGTTGACGAGTAGGTGGATCGGCCCGATATGCAGGAAGCCGCTGCCGATGAGGCGCTCGACGTCACCGGTAGCTACCGATGGTGGAAACAGCGCCCAGGCATTGAATAGTGGCGACGCGTCGGTATTGCCCATCACATCGCGGGATTGCATCGCCGTCACCGCGAAGACGAGGACGTTGAGGGCCATGAGGATGTACGTGACGAGTCCGTACGTCGATCCGGCCCGCGCACCGGCGACGGTCCGGATAGGCCGGACCGAGGCATTGGCGTCACGTACGCAGTCGACGCAATGCTGCCCGACTGCTGCAGGTCGTAGACACTCGGCGCACGCAGGGCGTCCGCATCGCGAGCACGCCAGTCCGGTCGCTCGATCGGGATGCCGGACGCACCTCGACTGGGGTGGGGTTGGCTGATCGCCGGGCGCGCCACCCCAGCCGGGGTCGGTCATGGTGAAGTTCCTCTACGGTGAATTTTTTTAAGCACCTGAATTGGTGATGTGAACGTTTCTCAGGAGAAAGCGATCACGCAATGGTGACGCTGTTGATGACGACATCCTCGACGGGACGATCGCCGCGGCCGACAGCAGTTCCGGAGATGGAATCGACTACCTTCTTCGACGCCTCGTCCGTCACCTCACCGAAGATGGAGTGCTTGCGGTTCAGGTGCGGGGTCTTGCCGGTGGTGATGAAGAACTGCGATCCGTTGGTTCCCGGACCGGCGTTGGCCATGGCCAGCAGGTAGGGGCGGTCGAACGAGAGCTCGGGGTGGAATTCGTCGCCGAACTTGTAGCCCGGTCCACCCGAACCCGTTCCGGTCGGGTCTCCGCCCTGGATCATGAAGCCGTCGATGACGCGATGGAAGACAGCGCCGTCGTAGAACGGGCCGGTCTTTCCGCCGGACGCGTTCGTCGAGGTGTAGTCCTTCGATCCGTCCGCGAGCCCGACGAAATTCTCGACCGTCTTCGGCGCATGGTTGCCGAAAAGATCGATGATGATGTCGCCGTGGTTGGTGTGCAACGTGGCAGTGGAGGTCTTGTTTGGTGAAGTCACCCCTCCATCGTGCCATTGACGCGCTACCGAGCGGTCGGCAACGGTCCTTCGAAGTGTTCATTCCGGGCCCTACGCCTGCATATGGAACAGTGAGGGCATGACGAGCACATCGAAATCCGGCCGGATTCGTGGAATTGTGACGACCACCGGTGGCTCTGCCGTGCAAGCTGCGAAAGTTTTCAGTGGAGGTGCAGCGGGCGTCGGACTCCAGCTCTCCACTCGAGGACTGAAGCTTGCCCGACGCGAAATTGCGCGGCGTAAGCAGAGCGGTCCCGTTCGGCGAAAGGCCGAGCCTCGCCTCTCACCTGGCACGAAGCGGATTTTGATCTTCGGGGCCCTGTTCGGGACAGTCGCCGGCATCACAGTTCTCGCTACACGACGTCGCAACACCTTCCAGCCGCCCGCTGACGCGCCGCCCAGTCTCGCCGACTACGACTCCGAGACATCCCACGCTGCCGACGGTCAGCCCGACCCCCTCGAACACCCCTAGCCGCGATCGTCGGGCGTTGCCGGTCAGCCTCCGGCAATTTCGGAGGCCCGTCCGGCAACGACCAGCGCGCTGTTGTGCTGTGCCGTGGTGCCCTCGACGAAATAACCTCCATGCCCTTCGACCGGCAGGTACGCCGAGCCTTCGGTAGGGAGCCATGCTGTGCCTTCGAGTCGGCTCGGATCCGTGCCGAAGGCCCCGAGGTCCGCCACCCTGTCGTCGGATGCTTCACCGACGAATACGTGACCTGGCGGTACGGACAACTCGGCGACAGTCCCGGTTCCCAATCCTGGCGACCCAACAACGACCAGATCGTCGACGCCCGTGTCGTCGGCACCGCGGACCCCGTACGCGGCGGTGAGCGAACCGTAGGAATGACCGAGCAAAGACAAATGAGGGTCCTCGGCACGCGCGGCATCGAGTCCGTCGAGAAATGTCGACAACCGCTCTCCGCCCGCGATCGCCGCTGAGCCGGAGACGACGGAACGGTCCGGGTTCAACAGGTTCCATCCGAGGTGCGGAGCTTCGTAGTTCATCCAGGTCACGCACGCGGCGGTCTCCGGCGGATCCGCCGGAAGTAGTTGCTCGACAGCCATTTTCAATGAATCTATATCGCCGTCGTATCGCCGCAAGTCCCCTTGGACATCCGAGTCGAGTCCGGGCACGAACACCGCCACATGGGTAGCGGTGTCGACATTGCCCACCGCGATCGCAGCCAAGGTGTCCTCGCCACTCCGATTGTCCAGCACCAACAGTTGGCGATCCCCCTGGTCAAGGGTGGTCGTAATCGCGTCGAGCGCGGCCAAACGCTTGTGTGTCTGCGCCAACCCCGCATCGGCATTGTCCAACATCCCACCGAAGATGTTGTCGTTCAAGCGATCCTGCAGATCGGCGGCAGCTTCCTCGAGGCGGCTTCTTTCGCGAACGAGCATCCGTCGGTTGGCCGCATCCCGGACCACCGCCGGAATCCCGTCCAGGTTCCCGATCAGCTCGGGTCGATCGACCAGTAGTCGGGTTCTATCGGCCATCGTGAGCGAATCCCAGAACGCGGCGTTGGCGGACGCACTCTTTCCGGTCGGTAAGGCTGTCTCGGTCGGTACTGCAATTCTGGATGCTGGTGCAGCAGCGGGGACCGTGGAGACGTCCGCTCCTGTCGCCGATACCGAATCGGACAGTGTCCGCAGTATCGCGGCTCCCTGCGAGTCGAGATATCGCGCACGCGTCAGAAGTTCGGTAGCTCTGTCCCGCAGATCGCGTATTCGCCTGAGCCGATCACGACCGAGGCTCCATGCATCTTCGGACGCGCTGGAGTACAGCGGCATTCGATCCACAACACCGCCGTCGTCGTCGATGTCGGCATCGCTTTCCCGGGCGTCACGGTCGCAGTCGAGAACCGAAGCCACGAGCGGGTACATCGAATACGTAAGGCCCTCGACACACCTACCGATCGACATCAACTGATCGGCGGCGCAAATATATTCGTCGTGAAGGCGGTAAATCTCCGTGCGCGCCGCGTCTGCAGCAGCACCTGTCCACTCGAGGCTCTCGGACAATCGCTCGAGCGCCTGCATATCCCCCATCAGCACGTCCGACGTGTGGATCAGCGAGTCGGCAAGCAGACCGATCTTCTCTGGGTCCCAACGGCGAATGTCACTCCAGGTAACCATGCACACATCCCCCGTCGACTGCCGAATCGTCGTCCGGTCGGTCGACGTGAGAACACAGTCAACACTCTTTCCAGTTCGCGCTGCCGAATCTATCCACAGGCTGTGGATGAATCCGGGCGGCGGTGCGTCAGCGCTGTATTCTCCACTCCGGTTCGCCGGTGGATTCGGTTTCAGCAGCGCCAGGCTGCCTTTGCGCTCCCGGTCTGCTGCGCTTGGCACGATACAAATCTGCATCGGCCGCCCGGTATATCTCCGCCCACCGACACGTTGCAGGCATGCAGACCAATCCGACACTCCATTCTGCACGATGTGCGCGCCGCAGCCGTTCGATGATGTGCCAGGCCTCTGCCTCGTGGACGCCCGGCATGAACAGGACGAACTCATCGCCCCCGAGCCGGCCGAGCACGTCCCGTCGAGTGAGTTCGGCTTTCCACGCCTTCGACAGGCGCGAGAGCAGCACGTCACCGGCGATGTGCCCGTATTCATCGTTGATCTGCTTGAAGTTGTCCAGGTCGAGCACAGCCACGCTGACCGACAGACCGCGAGCCGCGCAGGCCGGGAGCATCTTGTCCACCTTGGATTCGAATCCGAAGCGGTTGAGAAGCCCGGTCAGAACGTCGTGTGTCGCGGAATAGCGCATACGCCGGGCAAACGTACCGAAGACTTCGGTGGAGCCGACTACGCCGAGCGCAATGAGGATGTACGCGATGAACGGCGAGTCGTATGGCGCCACAGAGGTACCCGCTACCGCCGAAAGCGCCACGAACGCCGCCCATATCCCCGCATTACGCTCGGACCAGAACGCCCCGACGTGCATGCCCAGAAACATCGCGGACTGCACACTCACGAGAAGGGTCGGCAGGGCGGTACTGACGGCCGACGTCAACGCCAGAGCGACGGTCGCCATGAATGTGACACTGCCGATGGTGCGCTTCGGGCTCGGTTGCTTCGATCTCAGAAGCATTACCGCGGATGCGATACCGAGAGCCGTCGACGCGAGAACTGCGAGCCGACCCGCTACCCCCAGTTGGCCCCACGATGCGCTTCCGCCAGCGAGGGAAAGAAGCGTCGTTCCTACGATGAAAACCAGCAGTGTCAGGGCAGCTTCGTCGAGCTCGAGTTTTCTCACGCGCGATTGGCCCCGCACGAGTACACGCGGAGGCGTCCCAGATGCCCACTCCGTCGACTTCGATTCGACATGGTCCACCTCCCATGGTCGCGTCATGTGAAACGTAGGCAGACGCGCTCTACGTGCCGGACCTTAACACTTACCGACGACACTCGAATCGGTAGAGCAGTCGGGGAGAAGGCACTTTCGACATCGGCCTGTCGAGGGGATCCGTTCGGACATCCACCATATCGCGCCGACAAAAAAGATGACGCCCAGCTGGTGCTGGGCGTCATCTTGTGTCTTCGTGAAACTGTGGAGCCTAGGAGATTCGAACTCCTGACATCTGCCTTGCAAAGGCAGCGCTCTACCAACTGAGCTAAGGCCCCGGGTCTATCCGGCGAGCGAACAACACGTTACATGTTCACTTACCTTTTGCAACAACCGGTCTCTGACAACCGGTTTCACCTCACCGTCGGACGTTCAGGCAGTTGTGACTTCGTGCCAGACACCGTCTCCGCTACGCACTGTGCGCAGCTTCGTCACCGTCAGAACCGCTGTCACAACCGCACCGGCGAGGAGGAGAATCTTTAAGAGTCTCATCCTCTCCGCCTTCCGGTTGTGGGCCTAGGAGGACTTGAACCTCCGACCTCTTCCTTATCAGGGAAGCGCTCTAACCGCCTGAGCTATAGGCCCTCGAACCTCGGTCACAGGGACCATTGATCCGAGGAAATTATTCTCCTCGAACCGAGGAGTGAGGTTACCGCATCGAGCCGCTGTAAACCAAAACGGCTCGATGCGGTGACCGTCCAACGCTGTGTCAGTCCCGATCCGCGAGCGTCACTTCGACGCCCCCGACCAGGTCGGACGACAAGTTGTAGATAAATGATCCGATCGTCGTCAGTGCAGTGAACAACACCACATTGAGGATTCCGATGACGGCTGCGTAGCCGAACACCTGACCTGCACTCACCAGTCCGCCACCGCCATCCTCGTTGACGATTTCGGTGAAGGCGCTGTTCAGTCGGTCCCACACACCCATGCCGTCCAGGACGGCGTACAGAAGTCCTACTGCCACCATCCAGACGAAGAACAAGGACACCGCGATGACGAGCGAGATCTTCAGGGTCGACCATGGATCGATCTTCCGGATCTGAATCGTGGCACGTAGCGGCTCGCCCTCTGCCCGCGCAGCCACCGCAATCGGGACAGGAGCCTTCTGTGCCTCGCTACTGGGCGCTGGATGTCGAACCGATGACAAGTCCGGCATGTCCTTCGCCAGATCCTTGCGTTCGATATGACGAGTAGGACCGTCGATGACGGCGGCTTTCGACTTGGCATCTTCCCGCCGCTGAGCCTTCGCCCCCTGACTTTCGCCACGGGCTTGCGTGGTGGGAGTGACTGGTCCGTCGGCAGGTGATCCAGCCGGCAACGAGCCGGTTCGAGTCGACAGATTGGTCTGCGGCTGGTTCTGCGCACGATTCACGGTCTCGTGCTGCCCCTGCCCTTGACCACGTTGCCACGGTGGCGCTCCCTGCGCAGATCTGTTGGGCCCCGCACCATCCGGCACACCAGCCGAGTCGGCGTGCTCCTTCGGCAGAGCGGTCGTCGGAGGCTGCTGACTTCCGGCCCTCACTGGATCGAGTGGAGCCGACGCCGATCCCGACGCTGCAGCAGGTGCAGCCACCGAAGGCTTCTCATGCGGACGCCCAGGCACACCTTTGACCGAAGGTGCTGCCTGAGTCGGCTGTGGCTCCGCCGCGGTCGGTCGAGACGCAGGCTGCACCCCGGCCGGAGGCTGCACCCCGGCCGGAGGCTGCACCCCGGCCGGAGGCTGCACCCCGGCCGGAGGCTGGGCCCCCGGTGAAGTCGGGGTCCCCGGTGCCTTCTGCGGCCGCTGTGAGGCGGGCTGCTGAGCGCGCTGTTCGGCCGTGGCCGGAGCCTCGGAACCGGTTCGTCGAGTAGGCGCAGTAGCACCGGCACTCGGTCGTTGGCCGGAAACTCCCTGCTGTGGGGGTCCCTGTTGTGGGGGTCCCTGTTGTGGGGCGCTCTGAGCCGGGGGCCCCTGCGTCGGCCGCGTGGGAGGACGTGCACCGCTCTGCGGCGGCTGCGGCGATCCTGCCGCGGCCGGCCGCTGTGGTGCCTGCTGCGACGGGGTACGCCCGGGCTCCGGTGCGGAAGGAGGCCGTGCGGCCGGCTGCGGTCGCGCGGCAGCATCGCCTTGTTCGCCCTGCGGGGCCGGCCTGCTACCGGGCCTGTTGGGAGTACTCACTACGACTCCTTCGGTGCATCTTCTTCGGTGCCCTCAGCGCCCAACTCGGGCTCATCGGCATTGCGGGCAATAGCGAGCAGTGTGTCGCCTTCACCGAGATTCATCAACCGAACGCCCTTCGTCTGTCGGCCTGCTTTCCGGACCTGCTTTGCCGCGGTACGGATGACGCCGCCCCCGGATGTGATGGCATACAGCTCGTCGTCATCGTCGACGATAAGAGCCCCTACCAGCGTGCCACGCTTCGGATCGTACTGAATCGTCAGCACGCCCTTTCCGCCTCGGCCCTGCTGCGGGTAGTCCTCCATCGCGGTCCGCTTCGAGTAGCCACCCGAAGTTGCGACCAAAAGGTACTTACCTTCGCGGACGACATTGAGGGACAGTAGTCGATCTTCACCGTTGAATCGCATGCCCTGTACACCGGATGTCGCCCTACCCATCGGACGCAGCACTTCGTCCGTCGCCGAGAACCGGATGGACTGGCCCTGCGCGGAGACGAGAAGCAGATCGTCGTCAGAGGACGCCAACACTGCACCGACCAGTTCGTCCTCACCGCGGAGGTTGACCGCCACGATGCCGCCGCTTCGGTTGGAGTCGAAGTCTGTGAGCTTGGACTTCTTGACCAGACCGCCCTTGGTCGCGAGAACCAGGTACGGCGCGTCTTCGTAGGTCTGGATCTGAATGACCTGAGCTATCCGCTCGTCCGGCTGGAAAGCGAGCAGGTTGGCGACGTGCTGGCCACGCGCGGTGCGATTGGCTTCTGGCAGCTCGTACGCCTTCGCGCGGTAGACGCGCCCCTTGGTGGTGAAGAACAGAATCCAATCGTGCGTCGAGCAGACGAAGAATTTGCTGACGATGTCGTCCTGTTTGAGTCCCGCACCCTGAACGCCCTTGCCGCCGCGCTTCTGCGAACGGTAGAGATCGGTCCTGGTCCGTTTCGCGTAACCGGTCTCGGTGATGGTGACCACGACGTTCTCGCGTGCGATCAGATCCTCGTCGTTGACGTCACCGTCGGATGCAATGATCCGGGTGCGCCGGTCGTCGCCGAACTTCTCGACGATCTCGGCTAGTTCGTCGCGCACGATCTGGCGTTGACGCTCGGGCTTGGCAAGGATGTCCTCGAGCTCGGCGATTTCGATTTCGATTTCTGCCAATTCGTCGATGATCTTCTGACGCTCGAGGGCAGCGAGCCGCCGGAGCTGCATCGCGAGGATCGCGTCGGCCTGAATCGTGTCTACCTCGAGCAAGTCGATGAGGCCCGTGCGGGCGGAATCGACGTCGGGAGAGCGGCGGATCAAAGCAATGACCTCGTCGAGCGCATCGAGCGCTTTGACCAGTCCGCGCAAGATATGTGCGCGCTCCTCCGCTTTGCGCAGCCGGTATCGCGTGCGGCGGACGATCACTTCGAGCTGATGGGTCACGTAATAGCGGATCATCTGGTCGAGCCGCAAGGTACGCGGGACGCCATCGACGATCGAGAGCATGTTGGCGCCGAAGCTCGTCTGCAGCTGGGAGTGCTTGTAGAGGTTGTTCAGTACCACCTTCGCGACGGCATCGCGTTTGATGGTGACGACGATGCGCAGGCCGACGCGGTCCGAAGACTCATCGTCGATCTTCGAGATGCCACCGAGCTTGCCGTCACGCACCTGCTCGGCAATCGAGGTGATCATGTTGTCCGGGTTGACCTGAAAGGGCAGCTCGGTGATCACGATCGTCGCACGACCGTTGGAATCTTCTTCGATCTCGACCACGCCGCGCATCCGGATGGATCCGCGTCCGGTGGAGTAGGCATCCTGGATGCCCTGGCCACCGACGATGAGCCCGTGTGTCGGGAAGTCCGGGCCCTTGACGCGTTCCATGCACGCGGCCAAGGTAGCTTCCTCGTCCGCATCGAAATTGTCGAGGGCCCAGAACACGGCTTCACTGAGCTCGCGCAGGTTGTGCGGCGGAATGTTGGTGGCCATACCGACGGCGATTCCGTTGGACCCGTTCATCAACAAGTTGGGTACCCGCGACGGAAGTACCGTCGGCTCTTGGGTTTTGCCATCGTAGTTGGGAATGAAGTCGACGGTTTCCTCGTCGATGTCGCGCAGCATCTCCATCGCGAGCGGAGTCAGACGTGCCTCGGTGTAACGCATTGCGGCGGCGCCGTCGTTTCCGCGCGATCCGAAGTTGCCCTGACCGTCGACCAACGGGTATCGCATCGACCACGGCTGTGCCAAACGGACCAACGCGTCGTAGATCGAGCTGTCGCCGTGCGGATGGTAGTTACCCATCGTTTCGGCAACGGGGCGTGCGGATTTGACGTAACTGCGGTCGGGGCGGAAGCCCGAGTCGTACATGGCGTAGAGCACGCGGCGGTGCACCGGCTTCAAACCGTCTCTGACCTCGGGTAGCGCGCGGCCGACGATGACGCTCATCGCGTAGTCGATGTAACTACGCTGCATTTCCTCTTGAATGTCGACCGGATCGATCCGGTCTCCACCCTCGGCGTTGGTGGTCGAACCGGGAGGCGGTCCTACTGGTGGTTCGGTGATATCGGACATAAGCGTTTTCTCCTAGAGAAAGTCACCGTAGGTCAGCACGAAACAGTGGCGGGCCGACCTACGGACATCAACTAAACGTCAAGAAAGCGAACATCTTTGGCGTTGCGGGCGATGAAACTGCGACGAGCGGGCACGTCCTCGCCCATCAGTACGCTGAAGAGTTCGTCTGCAGCAGCAGCGTCGTCGAGAGTGATCAAACGCAAGACGCGCACCGACGGATCCATCGTCGTTTCCCACAGTTCCTTGGGATTCATCTCACCGAGACCTTTGTAGCGCTGCACACCGTCCTCGATGTTGATCTTGCGCTTGTTGGCTATACCTGCCTCGAGCAAGCCGTCTCGCTCAGAGTCGGAGTAGGCAAAATCGGGTTCGCCGCGACTCCACTTGAGCTTGTACAGCGGCGGCATCGCGAGGTAGACGTGGCCATGTTCGATCAAGGGCCGCATGAATCGGAACAGCAACGTCATCAGCAGCGTGGAGATGTGCTGACCGTCGACGTCGGCGTCGGCCATCAGCACGATCTTGTGGTAACGCAGCTTGGTGATGTCGAACTCGTCGTGAATACCGGTGCCGAAGGCGGTGATGATCGCCTGGACTTCGTTGTTCTTGAGTACGCGGTCGATGCGGGCTTTCTCGACGTTGATGATCTTTCCGCGAAGCGGCAGGATCGCCTGGAACATCGAGTCGCGGCCGGATTTGGCCGAGCCGCCGGCGGAGTCGCCCTCCACGATGTAGATCTCGGACTTGCTGGGGTCGTTGGAACGGCAGTCGGCTAGCTTGCCCGGCAGTCCACCGATATCGGTTGCGCTCTTGCGCCGCACCATTTCTCGCGCTTTACGCGCAGCCATACGAGCCTGTGCCGAGGACACGGCCTTGTTGATGATCGTCTTGGCGTCGGCCGGGTTCGACTCGAACCAGTGCGAGAGATGCTCGTTGCAGGCCTTGAGAACGAACGAACGAACCTCGGTGTTGCCGAGTTTGGTTTTCGTCTGGCCCTCGAACTGGGGTTCGGCCACGCGAACCGAGAGAACGGCAGCCAATCCCTCACGGATGTCGTCTCCGGTGAGGTTCCCGTCCTTTTCTTTGACCAGCTTCTTTTCTTTGGCGTACTTGTTCACCGTCGCAGTCAACGCCGTGCGAAATCCTTCTTCGTGGGTTCCGCCCTCATGCGTGTTGATGGTGTTGGCGAAGGTGTGAACCGACTCGGAGTAGCCGGCGTTCCACTGCATCGCGACCTCGACCTCGTGGCCCGTGCCCTTGCCGGTGAATCCGACGACCGAGGTGTGGATCGGGGTCTTCTTCGCATTGATGTGCTTGACGAAGTCGACCAGACCGTCCGGGTAGTGATACGTCCTTTTCCGTGCCTTCGGGGGCTTGGCGACGGCTGCTTCGGCCTGTTCCTCGGAAGCAGACTTAGGGGCCAGCGCAGTTTCGCCCAACTCGTCTTCGGTCACTTCGGCGACGGCAATGCGCTCGTCGGCGAAGTTGATGGTCAGACCCTTGTTGAGGAAAGCCATTTCCTGTAGGCGACGGTGCACGGTCTCGAAGTTGAAATCTAGCGTCTCGAAAATCTTGCCGTCCGGCCAAAAGCGCGTCCTGGTACCGGTGTCGCTGGTATCTCCGACGGTTTCGAGCGGACCGGGCTTGGCGTAGTCGTACGTTTGGGTGTAGCGATGCCCGTCGCGGGAGATCGTGAGCTCGACCTTCGTGGACAGTGCGTTGACCACGGAGATACCGACGCCGTGCAGACCACCGGAGACCGCGTACGAGTCCGAGTCGAATTTGCCGCCTGCGTGCAGCTGGGTCATGACGACCTCGACAGCGGGTACACCGGAGGAGTGGGTGTCGACGGGCATTCCTCGACCGTCGTCCGCGACCTCTACGCTTCCATCGTCGTGGATCGTGACGTCGACGGTCGATGCGTATCCGGCCATCGCCTCGTCGACAGAGTTGTCCACAACCTCCCAAATCAGGTGGTGCAGGCCTCGCTCGCCGGTCGAACCGATATACATACCGGGTCTCTTACGGACTGCTTCGAGCCCCTCGAGAACCGTGATCGACGAAGCGCCGTAATCCTTGTTATCGCTCTTACCTGACTTTTGGGCAGTCACGGTCGGGTTGTTCTCCTTCTACGCATCTTCGACTCCCCCTCGCACCACACGGTGCTGCCGCATCGAAAACACACTCGTGGTGCTCCGGCACGGAAGCGACACACCGTCAGGGACGCCTTCCGCATTCGCGGTGGACGTCCTGGTTCGGCAGAGTCGATCCGAAGGGCTTCCTTACGTTACCGTCCTATACTACTGGTACACGCTGGCAGCATGGGGCCATTGACACCCCAAACTGGCCTCTGAATGGCTCACAGACGCATTTTCTCGGAGTGCGACGGCAAAGATGGACAGTAGATCCGCCTCGAGGGTCAGAGGTCCAGCACGATCCGGTCACCGCTCGAGCGGGACACACAAATCAGCATTTCTTGCTCCTGCTCGTCCGAGGTCAGCCTGTGTTCGCGGTGTTCGGGCCTTCCACTGAGAACCCGAACACGGCACGTGCCACAAAACCCCTGCTGACAGGAGTAACTGACATCGGGCCGAATCTCCCGAATCGTCTCCAACACAGTCTTGTCCGCCGGAACAGTGACAACTGTTCCGGAATTCACGAGCTGAACCTCGAACTCCACCCCGCCGCGCACCGGTGGCGCTGAGAACCGCTCAAAATAAAGATGTGTAGCAGGGAACGCGTCGAACGCCGTTCGCACACACTCGATCATCGGCGGTGGACCGCAACAATAGACAGCACCACCGACAACGGGCTCGAGCAGTGTCGGGCCGGACGGCACACCTTCGACATCGTCGGTGCGTACCGTCACGCGGTCCGAATCCCACATTGCTATCTCGTCGAGAAACGGCATCGATTCGCGAGAACGCCCGCAGTAGACGAGATGCCAATCCATACCCACTTCGCGTGCGGCACGCACCATCGGAATGATCGCAGTGATCCCGATTCCACCGGCTACGAACACCGCCTGCCCTGTAGGCACGAAAGGAAACCCATTGCGTGGTCCGCGCACCACAAGTTCGGCTCCCTCCTCGAGGGCGTGCATTTCCGGTGATCCACCGCCTCCGTCCGGGATGTACCGCACCGCAACGGTGTAATTGCTGAGATCCCCAGGATCGCCACACAACGAGTACTGCCGACTCCGGCCCGAAGGCAGGTAAAAGTCCAGGTGCATTCCCGGCGCCCAGGCAGGCAAGGGCGACCCGTCGGAAGACCGGAAAGTCAGCTGAACCACACACTGATCTACACAGAGAATCTCTCGCCTGTCGAGGGTGAGTGAGACAGTACGCACCAGTTCTGGCGCAGCATACTCGCCGGAATACGGTCCATCGTCGAGAAGGGCGAACCACTTGTCCAGGGCATCGGTGACGATCGACACCGTCTGATCCGACGCGGCCCGCCCGTACAAATCACCCGGGATCACTCGGCCCACGCGGAAGGTCTCGACGGACCGCGTCATTTTTGCCCACTTGCGACGAAAACCCAACACACTCACCGTGCAGCTGCGCGTGCAGCCGGGGAAGTGGCGAGATATTGCACCGCCTGCGCGGTGGATCCCTCCTGTGACGGGTGATAGTCGGACCGCAGATAGCGTAGCGATGCTTTCCACAACGACTTCGGACTCGGAAAGAGCCCTCGAGCAGCAACCCGGCGATAGTCACGCAACGAGGGGCGGCGCTTTTTCGGTGGTAAAGCTGCCAATGTCGGGTCCTGATCCATCAAGAACCGCACCCCGCGCGTCCAGAACCACACCATGGTCGGCGCGATGGCGATATAGGTCCGCAGCCGTCGTGCCGGTCGAACGTCGAAATACTGCATGACCTCGAAAGCGACCGATCGGTGCTCGACTTCTTCGGCCCCATGCCACCTCAACAGGTCCAACATGGTCGGGTCGAAGTCGACGACGTCGAGCTGACGGGCATTGAGAACCCAATCTCCGAGAAAAGCCGTCAAGTGCTCGACTGCTGCGATCAGCGCAATGCGCTCCACCAGGCTGTTGCGCGAATGTCCGGTCCTGTTTCCCAGTGCACGCCCGAACAGGAATCGCATTTGCTCGACGTAAGGCTCGACATCGATCCCGTAGGCGGTGAGCTGGTCGAGGACCTGTGTGTGGGCCTGAGCGTGTACTGCTTCCTGCCCGATGAAGCCGATGACGTCGTCTTTGAGTTGCTCGTCATGGATCAAAGGCATCGCTTCTTTGAATGTCCGAACAAACCACTCTTCGCCCTCGGGCAGAAGAAGATGCATCACGTTGAACAGATGGGTCGCCAACGGATCGGAGTCCACATAATGCAGCGGCAACGAGCCCCAGTCGAACGAGACGTTCCTGGCCTGCAGAATGACCCTGTCATTCGGGGTAGCGGCGTCGACATGGCGCGTAACTGCGGCGGTCGAGTGCCCGTTACGGTCCGAGGATCGAAAATTCTTGGGTAACACTGCATCCCTTCGTCGCCTGCGTCGGCTGCCCCGAGCCAACAGCCCTTGTGGAGCCGAGTGAATACGCATCCGAAAACGGCCAATCACCCACAATACGCTTGAATCACCGGCGAAGCTGTGATAATCCCACTCGTGAATTATCACGAACAGGAGTAATCACCCATAGGTGTCCCGGGGACCCCTCCCCTTGACGTGGCGATCGCCCTTACGCCAGCTTTTCGTCGTAGGTCCGGTGATCTTCAGCGACTTCACGATCCCGTGGCCGACCGCCGCGGCGATCTTGGCCAGAATCTGCGCCTGCATCAACCGAAGTTGAGTCGCCCACGCCGTCGACTCCGCCGATATGCTCAAAACACTGTCCTCGAGCTTGACAGGGACGGCATGTGCCGCAATGTCCTCACCAACGACAGTGGGCCAACGCCCCATCACCGTGCCCTCTGCCACCTTGTCGGACCATCCACGGTTCTTTGCAATCGAGCCCGCCACCGAACCGAGTGTCTGTGGGTCGCGATCGTCTGGTCCGGCCCCGGACCATCCACGCTTGCGTCGACCTCGAAGCGCGCGAACTCCACCGCTGGGCGATGATCGCCCCTGCCCCACGGACTTACCACTCGCCTTCGCCGCCGCCCGCGCCTCCTCGAGGGCACGTCGAGCAAGGTCGACTCCGCGTAGTTCGTTCTCCGGGTCTTTGCCTTCGGCACCGTCCGTCATCAGCACACATTTTCTTCGAGCGGAGTGATGGTGGAGATTCGACTCGAATCTCCCTGAACAGCTTCGACGCCGAAGCGCCTGGCGTCGATCTCGGCTGGAAGGTCCTCGGCAACCGCAGCCGTGATGATTACCTGCTCCGCCCCGGAAGCCACCCGCGCAAGTGCGCTACGACGTTTGCGATCCAGCTCGGCGAATACGTCGTCGAGCATCAGGACCGGGTCACTACCCTCGGCGCGGAGCAGCCCGAACGACGCCAAGCGCAACGACAACGCGAAGGACCACGATTCGCCATGGCTCGCATAGCCTTTCGCTGGTTGATCACCAAGCCCAAGTTCGAGATCGTCCCGGTGAGGTCCGACCAGACAGACTCCACGCTCGATCTCACGGGTACGCATTGTCGAAAGCTGATGCAAGAAAGCAGCTTCCAAAACCTCCACATCGTCGGATTCGGGTTCGCGATTCGGATCCGAAAACTCCGGTGGCAGCGCTTCGGCGAGGCTGCTGCGATACTTGATTGTCGCGGGACGTGACTCCGGGGCAATGGACGAGTACGACTCGGCCACATGAGGTGTCAGCTCGTGCACCAAAGCGATTCTTGCGGAAAGCAATTCGGCACCGTGCGCAGCGAGATGCCCATCCCACACATCCAGAGTCGCCAATGCGCCCACACCGTCGCTCGAGTTCGAGCCACGTCTCAACGCTCCACCGGCTGTCTTGAGCAGCGCCGATCGCTGACGGAGCACCTTGTCGTAATCTGCTCGGACAGCGGCCATTCGGGGACGACGAGTGGTCAAAAGTTCGTCGAGATATCTACGCCGCTCGCCTGGGTCTCCCCGCACCAGCGCGAGATCCTCGGGCGCGAACAACACACTGCGCAGTACCCCCAAGATTTCACGAGGCCGCCGAACCGGAGATCGATTCATTCTTGCCTTGTTCGCACGGCCCTCGAGGATCTCGATATCGATCGTTAATTCTCGACCCTGATTTACTACCGATGCACCCGCAAAGGCTCGCTCCGCGCCTGCTCTGATCAGCGGCGCATCCGAGGACACACGGTGAGAGGACAACGTCGACAGATATCCGAGCGACTCGAGGAGATTCGTCTTCCCGTGCCCGTTGGGACCGACGAACACCACCGAACCAGGACCGAGATCAGTGGTGACGTCATCCCACGAACGAAAATCGCGAAGAGTGAACGAACGAACGTACAAGGCTATTTCTTGGGGTCGGGTGCTCGAAGCAATTCATCGGCACCTGCCCGCTTGACGGCATGGCCACCGAACTGGTTACGAAGAGCCGATACAGCCTTCATCGAGGGCGAATCATCCTGCCGCGAAGCAAATCTCGCGAACAATGCGGCCGAGATAACCGGCACTGGGACCGCATGCCTGATCGCCTCTTCCACCGTCCACCGACCTTCACCGGAATCCTCCGTGTAACCGGAGATCTCGCTGAACTCGGGGTCCTGCGCCAAGGCCTGGACGAGCAGATCGAGCAGCCACGAACGAACGACGGTACCTTTGCTCCACGCACGCAGCACACCGTGGACGTCCTGAACGAGTTCTTCCGCCTCGAGCAGCTCGTATCCCTCGGCATACGCCTGCATGAGGCCATATTCGATGCCATTGTGAACCATCTTGGCGTAGTGGCCTGCACCGACCGGGCCTGCGTGGACGAACCCGTCGGCACGCTCACCCTCTGGGCGTAGGGCGTCGAAGATCGGAAGGGCGCGTGCAACGTCCCCCTCGGAACCACCCACCATGAGGCCGTATCCGTTTTCGAGTCCCCAGACACCACCTGACACGCCGGCATCGATGTAACCGATGCCTTTCGCCGCAAGTCGCTCGGCGTTCGCAGCGTCGTCGGTGAACCGCGAGTTGCCACCGTCGATGACCAGATCACCGGTGTCGAGTACCTCGCTCAACGAAGCGATCGTGCTTCGGGTGATGTCACCGGACGGAACCATGACCCATACGACCCGCGGCGCCACCAAGGTCTTGGCCAGCTCCTCGAGGGACGGAGCGTCGGTCACCTCTGGTCTTGGGTCGTACCCGATCACTTCGTGCCCGTGCGCACGCAGGCGCTCGCGCATGTTGAAGCCCATTTTCCCGAGGCCGACCAGTCCCAGCTGCATGAGGAGATGTCCTTCTCTAGTGTGCGGATACCCCGTGGTATCGAGTAAACCGCATTCACACGTGTTCCGTATCCGATCAGCCGGGTAGTCGAACCGGCATCAGCAGATACGTGTACGCGCTCTGCGGTGCTGGGAACTTGCCCGAAGAATCCGGAACGAGCTCATCCTCGGTGGTCGGACGCAGAACTGCAGGTCGACTGGGAGTGGTGAACCCGAACGTGACTTTTTCGCTGTGCAACGACGACAATCCGTCGATCAGATAACCCGGATTGAAGGCAATCGTCAATGCCTCACCTTGGAAGTCTGCAAGCAGTGCCTCTTCGGCACGCCCAGCGTCGTCACCGCCTGCGGAAAGCAGCACACCTTCGGCCGAGAACTCAAGTCGCACCTGGGCACCGCGCTCGGCGACCAACGCGACGCGCTTGATCGCTTCTACGAGCGGAGCGATCTCCACGACCGCTACGGCCGTGTGCTCCGGCGGCAACAGCTGGCGGAACTTGGGAAAGTCTGCGTCCAGGAGTCGGGTGGTGGTGCGACGTCCTTCGCTGATGATGCCCAGCAAACCGTCGGCACCGATGGTCGACCCAGAACCCAATGCGAGTTCGACGGGTGAGCTCGCATTTCCGACCAGGGTCTTCGCCGACTCGGACAAAGTTTTCGCTGGTATCAGAACTTCGGTCGTGATGTCCTCGCCGACAGGTGTCCACTCGAGCTCGCGGACGGCCAGACGGAACCGATCGGTTGCAGCGAGCACCACCTTGGTGCCCGCAATCTCGACTCGAATGCCGGTCAGCATCGGAAGGGTGTCGTCCTTGCCTGCCGCAACTGCAACCTGCGCAATGGCTTCGGAGAACACCTCCACCGGGATAGATCCGGTCTGCGTCGGCAGTTCGGGAAGCTGCGGGTAGTCCTCGACGGGCATCGTCGGCAACGAGAACTTCGCGCTCCCGCAGGTGATGAGCACTCGAGTTCCCTCGACACCGACGTCGACGGGCTTGTTCGGGAGAGACTTCGTGATATCGGCCAGAAGCTTGCCGGACACGAGGACTCGGCCGGAGGTTGCGACCTCAGCAGACACCCGGACCTGGGCTGATACCTCGTAGTCGAACCCGGAGACAGTCAGACCCTGCTCGTCGACGGCGAGAAGAACTCCACCGAGAACGGGAACGGGCGGCCTGGACGGGAGGCTTCGAGCAACCCAGGCAACGGAATCGGAAAAATCTTCGCGAGCAACGCGAAACTTCAGACTTCCAAGCTCCATCGCTAAAGTCTTTCCTCTCGTTCGGCAGCAGTTCGTTCCCACAAAGGCTGCGGTGAGCGCGACGTGCGCTCATGACCGGTGCATCGAAGAGTCTGACACAACCGAGCAGAAGCACACCGTATGCCCTTCCCGACCAACTTGAAAGCCGAACGACGGGGTCGACGACGTAGGCCCACGGCTGTCGGGTGGGGCCTGTGAACGAATCGTTCCCCAACACCTGTTTTAGAAGAAGGTCTTTTCAAGAGAAATTCTTAGTATTAATAGGTCCTGTGGAATCTGTGCACCGAGGTGTGTAGACCCTGGTCGCCAAGCGTGGTGTCGTGGGGATGAATTCGGGACCAATCACCGGTGGCGTGCCAACAGCCTGTGGACGAATTACATCGGTTCACAGGCTCTCACAAACCATCCCCAGATACAGCCAGTTATCCACACGGTTATCCACAGGTGTGAATCATTCGAACGGAGTCCTGAAAGTACGGTTTTTTGGGCATCCAGGCACCGAAAATCGACCAAAAATTTCTTACGGAGAGTGGCGGACGTCGCTCGAGGGGCACGGTTGAGTGATGTGGAGCGCACTCAACCGTGCCGGCGTGGGTAGCCGCGAGGAAAGTGGAAGAGAACCCGCTCAGCGACGAAGTGGGCTACGCGTCAGCGCTTGGACCGCTGCTTCACTCGAGCGGTCAGCTCTTGGACCTGGTCGTACACCTTGCGTCGCTCGGTCATCTCTTTGCGAATCTTTTTATCTGCGTACATGACCGTTGTGTGATCGCGGCCGAACGTCTGGCCGATCTTGGGCAGTGACAAGTCGGTGAGCTCACGGCAGAGATACATAGCAATCTGCCTGGCCATCGCAAGCGCACGCGCCTTACCGGGTCCACAGAGATCGTCGATCGAGGTGTCGAAGTACTCCGCAGTGACAGCCATGATCGTCGCGGCGTTGATCTCGAGGCTCGAAGAGTCGGGCATCAAGTCGCGAAGTACTACCTCTGCCAGAGTGAGGTCCAGCGCCTGACCGTTCAGCGACGCGAATGCCGTCACACGGATCAACGCGCCTTCGAGTTCACGAATATTGCGCTCGATCCGACTGGCGATCAACTCGAGGACATCGTGCGGAACATCGAGACGATCCATCCGAGCTTTTTTGCTGAGGATGGCGATGCGAGTCTCGAGTTCCGGAGGTTGAACGTCCGTGATCAGGCCCCACTCGAACCGAGTGCGTAGACGCTCCTCGAGGGTTGCAAGCTGTTTCGGCGGGCGATCGGAGGAAACGACGATCTGCTTGTTCGCGTTGTGCAAGGTGTTGAAGGTGTGGAAAAACTCTTCCTGAATACCTTCTTTACCCTCGATGAACTGAATGTCGTCGACGAGGAGTACGTCCGTCTCCCGGTATCGGCGTTTGAACGCCACCTTTCGGTCGTCACGAAGACTGTTGATGAAATCGTTGGTGAATTCCTCGGTCGAGACGTACTTCACGCGCATGCCTGGGAAGAGACGTTGCGCATAGTGGCCGGCAGCGTGGAGCAAGTGCGTCTTCCCTAGCCCGGACGCTCCCCAGATGAATAGAGGGTTGTATGCGCGAGCAGGTGCTTCCGCGATGGCGACTGCCGCTGCGTGGGCAAATCGATTCGATGCGCCGATGACGAAAGTATCGAAGGTGTACTTCGAGTTGAGGCTTTGTGCCCCCGACGTCGTCGATGTGGTTGCCGGCGGCTTGGTGAAGTAGGTAGGCCACGAGTTCTGCACACTCGCCAGTGCTTCCCGCTCGTCGTCCACTTCCTCGTAGTCTGCAGTTTCCGAGTCGGACGGATCGTCATCGGTGCTGGTGAGGAAGCGTCTGCGGTAAGTCGGAGTGCTCGCTGCCTCCGAATACCTCGGTTGCTCAGGTTCGTGTTTCTCTTCCTCGGGCGCTGAAATTCGCACCCCGAGGCCTTCGACGCCCTGGCCGAGGTGACGGCCGAGTGCGTTCAGTATCGGTTCACGCAAGTCGCGCTCTATCGCTTCCTGCGCGAAAGACGAAGGGACCGCCAGCAGTGCGAAGCCCTGAGTCAGGGTAAGGGGTTCGACGAGAGCGAGCCATGCCTTTTGCCCTTTGGTCAGAGGTTGACCACTGTGCCGGTCGGACGTCAATTCCGTGACTACCTCTGGCCAGATACGCGCCAGCGCATCCGGATCCTCGTTCACGGTGCCTCCCCATTCGGACGTGCGATTGAAGCGAACGTGCATGTCGTCGACAGCACGTGCCGCGGACAGTGCCTTCGAAAGACGCTGTTGTTTCACGCTCGCACCGCATCGAAGTCCGATATCGTCGTCGTCGATCACGAGTTCATCGGGGAACCACAGCCGGAAGTGCAACGTATCGGGTACGGACGTGCCGTGTACGAATATGCCATTGGTTCGTGTTTCCACACAATTATCCACAGGTGTGGATGAACGACATCGGTGTCACCCCGATCGGCGAAATTCTCCTGAAACTGTCATGCGCAGTGTCTTGACCAGTGCTTTTGGTGAACGCGAATTTCTCGAGTTACAGGTTTCCGCCGAAGACTCGACCGGGAACAGCGGCGAGAGTGGTTATCAACACCCCTTGCTCCCCAGGCCTGGGGATGAATTACACAGATGTGATGCAGGGTCGTAGGATCGGACGGGTTTGACCACCGCTAAGTCGATCAGTACTGTCGAACAGTCACCCAAGGCGAGGTGGCCGATGCTTGCTGGCTGCTCACAGTCTGTGTTCACTCGGATTTCTCGCTGTTGGGGTGTAAACGAGTTCGACCGAACTCGCTACCACCGTTTCGGACGCTTCAGAGTAAGCGTCTTTGATTTTCGAGGAGTGTTGACCGTGGCCAAGGGCAAGCGGACGTTCCAGCCGAACAACCGACGCCGCGCGCGTGTTCACGGCTTCCGTCTTCGTATGCGTACGCGTGCAGGTCGTGCAATCGTGGCGGCACGTCGCGGCAAGGGCCGCAAGGAACTAACCGCCTAATCCATGTTCGTCTGAGTTTACGGAGCTCGGGGTGTTACCTGAGCCGCATAGACTGCACCGAAGCGCTGATTTCACCCGCGCGGTGCGTCAAGGCCGCCGAATGGGTAGACACGACTTGGTCGTCCACGCCTACGCGCGTGACGATGCAAGTTGTGTTGGTGTCGGCGAACCTAGATTCGGATTGATCGTGAGCAAAGCTGTCGGGCCGGCGGTAACTCGTCATCGAGTTGCGCGCCGGCTTCGGCATATCTGTTCGGAGATTCTCCTGGAAGTACCCGAGACTTGCGACGTCGTTATTCGCGCACTGCCTGGCTCTGCGAACCTGTCCTCGAAAGATCTGCAACGACAGGTTCGTTCCGGGTTGAAGAAGCTGGGATACCTCGGAGCGGTTAGAGATGCACGCTCATGAAATTCATACGCCTCGTCCGGTCGTTCCCTGCGCGGATTTTGATCTTCTGTATCGAGCTCTACCGGACCTATGTGTCTCCGCTCAGACTCCCCACCTGCCGTTTCTCCCCCACGTGCAGTGAGTATGCAGTCGAAGCGTTGAAGACTCACGGGGCCGTCAAAGGAACTTTGCTAGCTATAGCGCGGCTACTGAAGTGCGCGCCCTGGCACTCTGGAGGCTGGGACCCGGTGCCTGATCACGGGTCATGGCGGGTACACAAGCAGACTTCGACCGAAGAAAGCCACGATCTCGCGAGAGTGGACGAACAGAGGAGTACATAGAGCCGTGCTGGATTTCATCTATTATCCGGTCTCCTGGATCCTCTGGGTATGGCACAAGGTGTTCGGTGCCGTCCTCGGAGCGGACAACGGCTTTGCATGGGCCTTGTCCGTAGTGTTCCTCGTGTTCACTTTGCGATTGATTCTGTACAAGCCGTTCGTCAAGCAGGTTCGTACCACGCGTCAGATGCAGGAACTGCAGCCTCAGATCAAGGCTTTGCAGAAGAAATACGGCAAAGACAAGCAGCGCTTGGCCGTGGAGATGCAGAAGCTCCAAAAAGAACACGGATTCAACCCCATCATGGGTTGCTTGCCGGTCCTTGCACAGGCACCCGTGTTCATCGGCTTGTTCCACGTTCTGCGCTCGTTCAACCGTACGGGTACTGGGGTCGGTCAGCTGGGCCTTGATCCAGCGGACAACCGTACGATTCCGAACTACGCCTTCGATGTCGCCGATGTGAACTCTTTCCTGGACGCCCGACTCTTCGGCGCCCCGATCTCGGCCTGGATCACGATGCCGAAGGCACAGCTGGACGCCTTCGCGAACCCCGAGCTCGGTTTGGGGATCCCGTCGATCTGGACGATCGTCGCTGTTGCGGTGCCGCTGATGATCATCGCCAGCATCGCAACGCACTTCAACTCGCGCGCCTCGGTTGCCCGACAAAGCGCAGCGGCTGCGGCCAATCCGCAGTCCGCGATCATGAACAAGCTTGCTTTGTACGTGTTCCCCCTGGGTGTTCTCGTCGGTGGACCCTTCCTCCCGATCGCCATCCTGCTGTACTGGGTCTCCAACAACGGCTGGACCTACGCCCAGCAGCACATCGTGTTCGCGAAAATCGACAAAGAAGAAGCTGAGAAGAAACAGCAGTCCATCGAGAAGAGAACCGAGAACGCGCCGAAGCCTGGCGTGAAGCCGCCGGCCAAGCCGAAGCCTGGTGCACGGCCCAAGCTCTCGAAGCTCCCGCCCGCGACTCTCGACGCTTCCGATGGGGTCACCACATCGGATGAAGTATCTTCTGCTAGTTCGACTGCATCCGACGGCTCACAGCCACAGAAGCCCACCCAGCCGAAATCTCAGGCGAACCGTAGTAAAGCCAAGCGCAAGCGACGCTGAGACGCATCGAAGACAAGGACACCAAGCACATGTCTGCAGATACTGACGAAGTGACCAACCCCGACGAAGCAGTGAGCGCTGGGGAGGGTAGTGAAATTGTGGCAGTCGATTCAGAAACGGATCCGACTGAGGGCGAAGCGTCCAAGGTGACGTCTGTCGACACCGTGGCCGACGAAGACACGGATTCGGACGACGAGGATTCCGAAGACTATCTGGTCGAGGAGGGCGAGATTGCCGGCGATTATCTCGAACAGCTCCTCGATGTGCTCGATTTCGATGGAGATATCGATCTCGATGTCGAAGGTGATCGCGCAATCGTCAGCATCGATGGCGGAGATGACCTGACGAAGCTCGTCGGACGAAAGGGTGAGATTCTCGATGCCCTGCAAGAACTGACTCGACTTGCTGTCCAGCAATCGACGGGCGAGCGAAGCAAGTTGATGCTCGACGTAGCGGGCTGGCGGGCTAACCGCCGGAGCGTACTGAGCGCCTTGGGTATCGAGGCCTCGAAGCGAGTCCTCGAAAGCGGCGAGCGTGAAGAGCTGGACCCGATGACTCCGTTCGAACGGAAGATCGTGCACGACGCGGTGGCCAAGGTCGACGGCGTCGAGAGTGAAAGTACCGGTGTCGAACCGTCACGACGAGTAGTTGTCGTCAAGTCTTGAACTGATGAACTGAAAAGGCCCCCAGGCTTCGGTCGGGGGCCTTTTCGTTCCTTGAACAAGGCTGAGTCGACGTGAACTACAGCGCTGTTATTAGTTCGGTAGGTCCTGTTTCACGTGAAACAAGGTATGCGGTCGAAACGTCACTGTGACGGACCCACTCGGTGCAGTCTCCTCTTGATGTTTCACGTGAAACCATGATCGTTGGCGTCCGAACACGAGGTGAGGTCGGCCTCGGAATATTCTCCTTTCGGTCGTCATTCCCGGGCCTGGCTTCGCCTTTGGAGAGGCATGCTTTTTCTGCAGGATCTCGAGACTTGTCCGGTCCATTTGTGACGCGCGTGCTACAGCCGGTTTGGATAGTGCCGGATAGTAGAACTGAGACGTTCCAGGCTGTGGAAAGCAGTCATTCGCCAAGCCGCGCTGCGTCACTGGCTGAACAAGTGTCTCTCAATCGATTGCTTTCGCGTGGATACCCGCCTGCGATCTCCGCGAAAATTTGGGCCACAACATCAGGCGTTCTCCATATCCATGATTTACCGAGAGATGTCGAAGTGCTTGAGGAGCGCGCCCCCCTGCGATACCTAGTGCAGCGCTGATTCTGCTGAATCTGCTGGGCTGTTACTGCGCAGAAGTAGTCGGTTCTCAGGTGAGCGCTCGTGAATCGAATTTCGGAGGTCTCCAGTGCCTTTCCTCCTGGTGGATCAAGAACTGATCGGTGCGAGACACGCTCACTCTTTGTGTCCCCTGGGAAGCGAGCAGGACGCATTGCAATATCGAAGGTCGATTCGCCTTCGTCTGGTGGACACCAGGTGATTGCGCTCAGTGAGCCGTGGACCGACAAAGTGAATCGCCCTCCTCGCTGCATGGGCCGTCGGTCGTCGTTGCGCTGTTTGTGGGGAGAGCAAGCGGGCCGGATACACGGGCTGTACGGCCGAATGTGGATGATCGGTGGGATCGTTCTGGCGTGTCCCCAGTGAACGGGGCCATCGATTTTCAGAGTCTTGTTGCCGTTATGAAGAGACCTGTTCACGATCAGCGGACCTATCGCTAGCAGTCCATCGACGCTCCACCACACCCGGCAACACCACCCCTCGATTCTTGACGAAGGGACAAGAAGTCATGCGAGGTCTGACGACCGCAGCCGTCTGTTTCAAGGACCATCAATAGATAACGGGAGACGCACGACAGTGAACTTTCCATTGTGGCAAGACTGAAGTTTCCCAGGTGGAAAGACGCCCAGAATTTTCCCGTCAGAAGCACGTGCCGCTCTGGAATCGGTTGCCGATGCCAAAAGACCGCTGGCGTCGCACACTCGATCCCCGTTCTGGCTCTATCCAACGCTCGGTTTCGCCAGTGCCGCCCTCGTCTCCGGAATCGCACTGTCGAAGCATGCCCCGTTGGCGACGAGCGTGATCGCCGTGACGGTGCTGGTGCTGGCGGTTCTGCCGTCGATTCCGCGACCGAAGTTCCAAGTGAGAATCGATGCGTTCTCCCACCCGCGGAACACCACTATTGTGGCGATCTACTTCGGTGTGTTGGTGTCCGTAGCGGTGACCGCGTTGGTTCTGTCTCCTCGGCCGGGGGCGATAGCGTTGACAGCTTTGGCGGCGTTCGCGTGGACGGTCGGCATCGGAACGTTTCTGGACAAGCGCCTCGAACGGGCACTTCGGGATGGGCGGTGACCGTGTTCAACGACATCATTCATGTCCCCACGCGCCTACGAACCTGCTCGATTCTCGCCGAAGCCGATGAAGTCGAGTTCGGGTTGGTACGCGACTCGGTCGCTGTCAGCGACTCGGTGCTGAGTAAGCACATCAAAGTTCACGAACAGGCAGGCTACGTGACAATCCGGAAAGGAATTGTCGATTCCCGAACTCGCACATGGTTAGCGTTGAGACGCGCAGGTCGACAAGCATTTACAGATCACGTAGAGGAGTTACGCAGGCTTACCTCCCCTGCCGGCAATAGGTACGAACCGCGTACAGCACATCGACTGACTTGAAGCAGAACGTCGTTCTAGATCGCGGTGGTCAGACTATTGGGGATCTGCCAGTTTCGTTGGGTGTAGAGGATAGTCTGCACCTGCTGCACCTGCACCTGCACCTGAATCGAGCGACGAAGGGTGGGGTTGGTTGCGCCCTATGTGCCGTCCTATGTGGCATGCCTCTCCGACACTCTCGTCGGGCGGAGTCAGTGAGTCGCTGAAGCCTTCGGTCACGGGTTCGGTGTCCGAGAAGATGTGCGAGTCGACGAGAATTTCGGTTGGACATTGATGGTTAGCGCTCGAGGGAGTCGGGTTCAAGAGTGGGCGGTTCGATCCGATCGGTGTACTGCTCCAGAAGGTGTGCCTCGCCGTGGTGGCAGTCAGCTCGACGCACATGATGGGACGGCATCAGTGGGCCGACGATTTGTCACAGTTGAGACAACCAATCATCGTGGGCTGATTCACGTCGGTATCGAAATGATGAACCCACGCGGTCGAGGATTTCGCTCGTCGAGTGCCGTGGAAGATCTGCCGCAGACTGTGTCGGTGCCTGTACGCCTGTTCCCTCGCACCGGCCGGTGTACTCGGTTCAGGTTGATGAGCAATCCGGCCGGTACTTGGTGAATTCAATTGTGTTCAGACTCGGCGGGCTGTCCCGGCTTACGTGCACTCGTCTTTCTCGACTGTGGTTGTGGGTTCGTCCGAGGCGGACCGGTGGAGCGCGTTAGCCACTGGCTGTCCGTTTGGGTCCGCATGCTCGATCAGTAGCGCATCCGTCGGCGGCTCATGTTTCACGTGAAACCTCTCGGTGACGGGTAGTCGATCCGCCGCGCGGGTTGTCCTCCAGCGTCACGTCGCGCTCGGTGCTGTGCTTGGACGTTTCGACCATGGGTGCATGCAGAGGACTGCTATCGATGAGCGGCCTTGTCGTCTACCCCTCGGCGTCGCTCCTCCCCCGGGCGGACTATTCAAGAACTTGGGAATGGGTGTTTCACGTGAAACACCGAATGGGACCGGTCGAGTTGAGACTGCGATCATCAGAGCCGCTCGGTATTGGCTAGTCCGATCTATGTGCTTCGCTTTGATGCGCGAGCAGTCATCCTGAAGCAACTCGAGATGACACGGCCAACGAAATTCGACCAATCCCCTCGAGGAGGTTGCCGATTGGATCGATAGTTCGGTGGACCCTCATCGGCACGTGATTCCTCGACCGTCGATGCCGTCCGACTTTTGAGCTGGCCAGTTTCGGCGCGGAACAAAGGTCACGTCGAATCGGGGGCCGTATCAGTGAGGCCCACTTTCGCCTAGAACGGTGATGCGCTTGCCGCCGAAACTACCTTCCTGCTAAGAGTGACCGGGGACGCTATGTCGCAGATGAAACGTGCGACGGTGCCCGTTTGGTGCGCGTCGACGACTTAGGTGAGCGCGTCGGTAGCACTATCTGCCGGACGCGCCTTGGTTGTCCGGGGGTATTTGGGCTTCGAAGGGGATCGCCACGATGTCGTCATTCGTCGGGGGTGACTTGTCTGTCGGGAGGACTCCACGCTGATGTCATTTTCGAGTCGGCCTCTCGCAGGACGAGTGGTGAAGTTGATTGCCACTGATGTTCTGTCTTATGTGGCGGGCCTTGTAGCCTTGCCACCGGGCGGGGTCAGTGAGGCGTTGGGTGTTCGGGCTCGAGGTCGTTGTTCTAGTAGGTGCGGGTGTCCATCCGTCTGACGGGGAGTGTTCGTGGGTGGCCGGCGATGACGGAATCTTTCGTCGGGTGTTTTGGCGGGCGCGGGTGCTGAGCGCGGAATCGGTGCTGAGCGCGGAATCATTGGGGCGCTCTGTGGTACCCGACCCGACCCCTCGAGGGGTGCGGCCGAATCTAGTGTGTTTCGGGCGTAGCCTCCCCGACTATCGGGCGCCTCGCCACTCGGGGGTTCGAGCAACTGCCGAGTCGCGCACAGTCTCCAGCACCGGACGATCGACGTCCCCTGTCTGGGGAGCGCGACAGGTCCCGCGACCGTTGGCGCGAGTGTTGGTGATGCGCGCTCGGCAGAAGGACTTCGTCTGATAATTCAGCGAAGCTCTGTCGAGGGAAGATGCCAACGCCCGAATACCGTGAGGGCCGGGCGACATGTTCCGCACACCCCGTCGTCCGCTTAGTCCATTAGCCGGGGTTCGCTACGAAGAGTGCGTGTTCCGTTCGAGACGATCGCGCCGCAGAATCTATCCAGGTTTCGGCGTCGACTCGACTGCTTCACTTGGGTGAACGTGCGGGTTTCATCGTGGACAATTCATCTCTGCTCAAATGCTCGGCCTGTTGGGATTCGAACCCCCTACAGGAGGTTCGAACCCCAACACGGAGAGTAAATTCCCCGAGCGGTTCCCAACCCGATCCCGAGCTGTCCCCTCGAGCCGAGCTGTCCCCTCGAACCCGCGCCGCGCCGAATCCGTGCTCTCCAAACCCATGCTGCCCTAGACCGAACCGCGGCGCCGATGTCGGTGTGGTCCAGGGGCCATTGGATAATTCGAGTTTGCTGCCTCTCTGAAGGGGGCGTCGCGAAGTAAGTCCACCGGTACACAGGAGCGTCCTTCCTCGAGTGCGCTGCCTGGCTGTGACAGATATTTTCGGAGTCGTGTGAAGTGTCGCCCGCGCCCGCAAAATGCACCGCCCTTACTGTGCGGGGGACAGTGGCGTCCCCACCGGTAGCTCGGCGAACTCCGAACTGAGTCCGCTCCCCTGTCAAGTTCGATGACCGCCGGCTGACTGTCGTCAGGTCCGTGAGACGAGCCTGATCTGACATGTGCGAGCTGTAGGTCTGTACTTTTGTCTCCGCGCGGTGCCTGCCGACCGCCACTGTTTCACGTGAAACTTTCGGTTCCGACGGGATAGACCGGATGAGTCGTTCTCACTGTCCACCATGGTGACGCCACGCTGTGGACTAGGACGGTCGGATGAGCCCCGATGTTCCAGGCGACGGCCAAGTCCGCTGACACTCTGATACCGATGTCGAGTCCGGTGATGTGCACCTGAAGCAATGGCGGGGACGCGGAGGGTTGGGCATGGGGTAGGTTGCCGCAGTTTCCGCGCAAGGGCGGCCAGGCTCCCATGTGCTTCGCGTAATGGTGTCGTGGTCCATTCGACGAGCGCTGAAACGAGGTGCGAGCGTGGCGTCAATTGACATCAGCTCGGCCAAGGCGGGTGTAGGACGACGCCGATCCCGCCTCCGCTTCACATGAAACCGCCGGACCTTGGGCGTTCGACGGTATTTTCTTGGGCACGAGGACGACTCGTCACGCGACACGGCTATGGAATGCGCCGATGGTTTGGCGAACGGTGCTCGGAAGCGAGAGAATGTTTCACGTGGAACCAGAAGCGTTGGATGACGATCGATTGATGGCAACCGCAGAACGCGTGTTTGGTCCGCGCCTGAATTTGGCACAGCAATATTACGAATCTCTTGCAACTGCGGGAGTCGAGCGCGGGCTGATAGGTCCGCGCGAGGTTCCTCGGTTGTGGGAGCGGCACTTGCTCAATTGCGCAGTCGTCGGTGAGTTGATCGACGAGGGTGAGCGGGTGGTGGATGTCGGGAGCGGTGCTGGATTGCCGGGAATACCTCTGGCGATTGCCCGCCCGGATTTACACATCACTCTCATCGAGCCGCTCCTTCGTCGAACGGTGTACCTGGCTGAGTTCATCGAGAAGCACGAGCTGAACGTTCTTGTGGTGCGAGGGCGCGCAGAACAGCCCGGAGTGAAGAAGGAAGCCGGAGGCGCCGACGTCGTCACCTCGAGAGCTGTTGCCCCTCTGGAGAAGCTCGCCAAGTGGTCGCTGCCGCTCATTCACGAGCGTGGTCGGATGCTTGCGCTGAAGGGAACGAGCGCCGAAGAAGAGATAGAACGCGATCGGGCTTCCCTTACTCGCATGGGTGCTGGCAAGCTAGAGGTTGTGAAGTGCGGTGTCGATATATTGCCGACACCGACAATCGTAATTCGAGCCGAAAGAGCACCTCGGCGCTCCCTCCGCACATGATGTGCGCTTGTTTCATTCCTGCTCGTTCGTAAGCAAAAAAACCAGTTCCGCAATAAGGAGCACCTATGTCGGGTGGATTTGATCCTGCTGTTTCACGTGAAACAAGCACCGCGAAGAACGATGCACAACCCGCTTCCAAGTCGAAGGGGGGATCTGGGTTCGATGCATTCAGCGGCATCTCCGCCAATGACACCCCGATCGGTGCTGCCGCACAGCGGGCAAGCCAGGTTCTACATCCCAAAAGCGTGACGTTGCCGAAGCCAACGCATCGCCGAATGCTGACGATCGCAAATCAGAAGGGCGGGGTCGGAAAGACCACGACAGCGGTGAATCTCGCTGCGGCTTTGGCACTGCAGGGGCTGACCGTCCTGGTGGTCGATCTAGACCCCCAGGGGAACGCCAGCACCGCTTTGGGCGTCGAACATCACTCGGGTGTGCCGTCGAGCTACGAGGTGCTCATAGGCGAAGTGACCGCCAGAGAAGCGATCCAGCAGAGCCCGCACAGCGAGCGTCTGTTCTGCATTCCAGCCACAATCGACCTTGCCGGCGCGGAGATCGAACTGGTATCCATGGTCGCCCGCGAAGGACGTCTCAAGACTGCGCTGATGGACCTCGCGGACGTCGACGCAGACTTCGTATTGATCGACTGCCCTCCGTCTCTCGGACTGCTCACGGTCAACGCCATGGTTGCCGCCACCGAGGTTCTGATCCCGATTCAGTGCGAGTACTACGCCCTCGAGGGTGTAGGCCAGCTCCTGCGAAACATCGAACTGGTACAGGCCCATCTCAATCCCCAACTGCATGTTTCGACAGTCATCCTCACGATGTACGACGGCCGAACAAAGCTCGCAGACCAGGTTGCGGAGGAAGTACGAAAGCACTTTGGCGATGCAGTGCTTCGCGCGGTGATTCCGCGCAGCGTCAAGGTCTCGGAGGCGCCCGGTTATGGAATGACGGTATTGGATTACGACCCAGGTTCCCGTGGCGCGATGAGCTACTTGGATGCCGGTCGTGAACTCGCAGCACGGTCGTCCTTTGCGACAACCGATGGAACTCAGGAGCACTAGGGATATGAGTCAAGCACGCAAGGGTGGACTGGGACGCGGACTAGCTGCTCTCATTCCCACAGGGCCCGAGGCCGGTCCGCGACTCGGGAGTGCAGCCGCAGATGTAGTGATCGGTACTGCGGCGGACGGAAAGATCAGTCGGAACGCAGCAGAGAAGGCAGCGCGTGAGGCATCCGCACCGACTCCGACGCCACCCGTTCGGAGTGGCGAAGAGGACCTCTCCCCCGCCGGCGCGGTGTATCGGGAGATCGATCCGAAGCTGATTCAACCCAATGCCAAGCAGCCGCGGTCGGTGTTCGACGAGGAAGCTTTGACCGAACTCATCCACTCGATCCGCGAGTTCGGCTTGATGCAGCCGATCGTAGTGCGACCGGTGGCCGATGGTCGATACGAACTGGTGATGGGCGAACGCCGCTGGCGCGCGAGCCAAGAAGCGGGCCTCGAGTCGATTCCTGCAATCGTTCGTGAAACAAATGATGACGCAATGTTGCGTGACGCGTTGCTCGAGAACATCCATCGAGTTCAGCTCAATCCCCTCGAGGAGGCTGCCGCATATCAGCAGTTGCTCGAGGAATTCGACGTCACCCATGAAGAGTTGGCGGCGAAAATCGGTCGCTCACGTCCTGTTGTGACCAACATGATTCGACTGTTGAAGCTGCCGATTCCCGTTCAACGACGAGTTGCAGCCGGGGTTTTGTCCGCCGGCCACGCGCGCGCTCTCCTGTCGTTGGATGCGGGTTCGGATGCGCAGGAGTCCTTGGCTGCGCGAATTGTTGCCGAGGGCCTGTCGGTTCGTGCAACAGAAGAAGCAGTTACGTTGGCGAATCGCAACGACGACATCAGTCCTAATCCCGCTCCTCGCCGCAAACCGATTCAAATGCCGGGCCTTCAGGATGTCGCCAATCGACTCTCGGATTCGTTCGATACCCGCGTGACAGTGAGCTTGGGTAAGAGAAAAGGCAAGATCGTCGTCGAATTCGGCTCGGTCGACGACCTCGAAAGGATTGTCGACATGATGGAGAGTCAGAAGAAAAAGTAGCGGCGAAATCTCAGGTACAAACACCCACGGTAGTTATGTCACTGTGACGTAAGTTCGCTATCGAAGACCGGAAGGACGCGAATGATGTTGCTATACAGCATTATTCAGCTCTCCGGCTTTCTCGAGGATCAAGGTTGTGGCGATCGCTTACTTTTGACGCGCGTGCCGGTGCGTCATCGAGGTCGAACGACAAAATTCGGTGCATGGAGGCTGAGGTAGCAGTGTCGACACTCGTCACTGGAGTCACATTGGACTCCTTCGATCAACTACCCAAGCACACGCGACGGTGTCGTTTCTGGGTGCTCGATCCAGCTAGGACACGAGCAGACGGTGAGTCACTCGATGTGGAGTTCGAGAACGAGGCGTGGCTTTCGATGGTCATGCTCGAGTGGGGA
The DNA here is from genome assembly GCF_030063405.1 of Rhodococcus sp. H29-C3. Lineage (NCBI taxonomy): Bacteria > Bacillati > Actinomycetota > Actinomycetes > Mycobacteriales > Nocardiaceae > Rhodococcus > Rhodococcus sp. H29-C3. The sequence goes on from NZ_JASITC010000002.1 coordinate 540,470, forward strand.
TCCTGCGGACAAATGCTGTCGGTCGGATCGGAGATGGTGGGATGCGCCTTGTACGCACCCCCGGGCGCAGTTCCTCGGTCCACCACTTTTCCGACGTCACCTGTCAGCGCTGATGCCGTGTTGCTGACAACGTTGAGAATCGAGTCGGATGTCGATCGGGAGGGACACTCGGCTTCGTTGATTCAGGCTGTAGTCGCGGATCTCGTCAATCGTGGCGTTCGTGCGCTCGAGGCATTCGGGATTCGTCGAACCGAGGAAGACGAGGCGATCGGTCCGCGGGCGACGATGTCGTTGACCTGTTCGGACACGGAATGCATGATCGACGCCGACTTCTTGGAGCAGGCCGGATTCGAAGTGGTCGCGCCACATCATCGATACCCGCGACTCCGACTCGAATTGCATCGCGATCATGGATGGAAGGAAGACGTCGAGTCCGCCCTCGAGCGATTGCTGATTGCGGCCAGTCTGACTGCGGTAGAGATCGAGCACAAGGAAACCGTCGGAGTCAGATGAGCGGAGGTAGCGAAGCGCGGCTGGCCGTCAACTTCGATCTGCGGCAGCAAGCTCGTCTGCGAGAAGCTCGGCGAAGGTGAATGTTCCGGTGGGCTGATCGTCTTGACCCAGTAGGTACAGACGCTTCACCGAGATGAGAATTGCCTCGGCGATGATGTCCCGGGATCGGGGATCACTGAGCACATCGATGTCGGAAGTGTTTGTCAGATAACCCATGTCTACTTGCACTGTCGGCATGTTGGTAAGCCGCAACAGATCCCAAGTTCGCCCATGGCTACGGCAATCGAGTAGTGGAGTTCGGGCGACGATTTCTCGTTGGATGTAACCGGTAAGGATCTGACCGATCAACGACGCCGAACCGTGTGAGTTGCCGAAATGGAAACTTGCCACTCCGTTCGCGGCTGGACTCGAGCTCGACGCACAGCGAAGTGAAATCATCAGGTCCGCATTGAAGCCATTGGACGTCTCGGCGCGCTCGGCAACACTTGGATTGGTTCCACGTGCACGGGACAGAAACGTCTCCATCCCGGTGGCGGCCATTCGGCCCTCGAGGCGACTGGCGACATCCCAGAGAATTTCTGCTTCGGAGACTCGGCCGAACATACCTTGGACTATGCGTCCGGTATCGGCGCCCCCGAGATCGGGGTCGATTACGATGCGCTTGCCAGTCAGCTGGGGGCCGGCCGCCCGTACGAGTTCTTGTTCACTGATGGCGTGTGGTGATCCCCCAGTGACACGCGTACCGAGCAGTTCGAGAGAACGCAGCGTCGCCGGGCCGCAAATACCATCCGGGGACAGCCCGATTTCCCGTTGGAAAGAGGAAAGCCCTTCGTGAGTTTTAGGCCCGAAGTATCCGTCGACGCGTTCGCTGTAGAAACCCAAATCCTGCAGGCGCGTCTGGAGGGTCGCAATATCGTCCCCATACAGAGGAGCTGAGAGCTGGTAGATGAGAGTGCGAGCCCCGAGCCGGTATGACGCTTCCTTCAGGGATCGGTAGGTAGCGGGTCCTACGACACCGTCGACCAGCAGGCCCCGATATTGCTGAAAGGCGCGTACGGCGCCTCCCAAGGATTCATCGAAATCGGATGCGGGTGGCGTCCAATGCGTCGGATCGCTCGCGAAAGTTGGATCCGTGTCCTCCACCAGAAATCCGAGCGAGACAAGCGTGCTCCGAACCTCCGCGACGGCGGGTCCAGAATCGCCGTGACTGAGTCGGTGCATACAGTTGACCTTCCGATCTCCAGATTCGATTCTTGCAACGACTGTATCCGCAACCCCGGAACGGAGAGTTCCGATTCCGGGACTGGGTCGATACAAAAGTCGATGTGCCGAACTTGTCGGCACATCGACCAATTGTCGCAGAAAGTGACCGTCAAGCCCCAATCCGCCAGGTAGAGCCGACGGATCGCGGCGGCTGTGTCGGTTACTGCTCAGGCATTGTCTTCCTGATCACAAGACCGCTTCGAGGTCCTTGAGAAGGGCTGCCTTGCCCTTGGCGCCGACGATTTGCTTGATCGGCTTGCCGCCCTGAAAGAGGATCAGAGTGGGAATCGACATGACCTTGAAGTCACGAGCTGCCTGCGGGTTGGCGTCGATGTCGAGCTTTGCGATCGTCAGCTTGTCCGAGTGTTCGGCCGCGATTTCCTCGAGTACCGGAGCGACCATCTTGCAAGGCCCGCACCAGGTGGCCCAGAAGTCGACGAGAACGGGCTTTTCGCTGCTGAGCACGTCGTCGACGAACGACGCATCCGTGATGGTGACGGTCTTCTTGTCGTCGGACATGTGTTTCTCCTGGTTGTGTAGTAGTGCGGAACGAGAATTCAGGCGTTGACGACGTCTACCGGCTGGTCGGCGTGCTCGAGCGTGTTGGAGGAGATGTCGCCCTGCTCGGCGAGCCAGCGCTCGGCGTCGATGGAGGCCGTGCAGCCGGTTCCGGCCGCGGTGATTGCCTGCTGGTAGACGTGATCCACCAAGTCACCTGCGGCGAACACTCCGGGTAGCGACGTAGTCGAGGATGGCGAGGCTACCTTGACGTAGCCTGCTTCGTCGAGCTCGACCTGGCCCTTGACCAGCTCGTTTCGCGGATCGTGACCGATAGCGACGAACATTCCCGTTACCTCGAGGGTGGTCTTCTCCCCGGTGATCGCATTTTCGAGTGCCACACCGGTGACAGAGGTCTCACCCAGGACTTCGAGAACGTTGGTGTCGGTGAGGAAGCGAATCTTCTCGTTGGCCTTTGCGCGCTCGAGCATGATGCGAGATGCACGAAATTCGCTGCGCCGATGGACGATGGTGACGCTGCGTGCGAAGCGAGTGAGGAAGGTCGCTTCTTCCATAGCCGAGTCCCCGCCACCGATGACGGCAATGTCCTGATCGCGGAAGAAGAATCCATCACAGGTGGCGCATGAACTGACACCGCGTCCGAGCAGCTTTTCTTCACCTGGTATGCCGAGGTACCGCGCCGCGGCGCCCATCGCCAGAATGACCGCGCGTGCCTGGTAGGTCTCGCCGCCGGCGGATACGGTTTTGATCTCGCCGCGGAGGTCCATCTCTTCGACGTCTTCGGTACGAATGTCCGCGCCGAACCGCTTGGCCTGCTCGCGCATCTGCTCCATCAGGTCCGGTCCCATGATCCCTTCGCGGAAACCGGGAAAGTTCTCGACGTCCGTGGTGGTCATCAAAGCGCCACCGAACTGAGTTCCCTCGAACAGAATCGGCTGGAGTTCAGCCCTGGCTGCGTATACACCGGCGGTGTATCCGGCCGGTCCCGAGCCGACGATGATGAGATCGTGAACCTGTGGGGTTGTCATGCGGGCCTTCCGATCGAATGTGCTGTCTACCGATTGCGTTGAAACAAGTCTGCGTTGAAACAAAAGTCGGGGGCGTAGTTCTGGTACGCCCGCCGGTTATGTCAACACCAGCGTAAAGGGTGTTGTTCCCGGTAGTTCTCCTGCGCGTCCGAGATCAGTTCAGATCGCGACGGACCAGTGTCTGCGGGTTGCCCTCTCCGCAATCCGCGCCCACCACGAGTACGGTCATGCCGTCTATCGGAAAACGCGGCACGACGAGCAGTGTTGCGGACCGCCCGTCGACCTGTACCGGAGTGGCTGCGAGCAGAATTGCCCGAGGGTCGAAACCGTTGGCCGCCAGACACTCTGGAAGATTCCCGGCGTCCTTCAGTTCGGTTGGATCCTGTCGGCCGAGGAGGTCGCGGACAACGGCGGAATTCAAGCCGTTCGAGTCCAGAACCAGGCTGGGCGGATAAGCGGGCGCAGCAACCGTGTCGGGGCCGGTAGGCCCGCTCGAGCGGGCGAACAGCAAGGCGGAAAGCGCAGCGACGATCGCGGCCGCAGCTGCGATACCGATACCCGTATAGGCCCACCCGCGTGAATAACGATCGGGTCGGTCACCGAACGATGATTCCTGCTCGGTCATCAGAGCGCGATCGATCCTCTCGGCGACGTCCGGAGGCATCGGCTCGCCGGACTCGAAGTCGCTTCCGAGTGAACCGAGACGGGCAGAAAGCGCGTCGAGAGCGGAGATGATCTCCATTGCTCTCGGATCTTGTCGAACGAGAGGCCAGAGCTTCTCACTTACCGACTCGTCGAGCACTCCTGCATGGAGATCCGCCAACAGGTCGGGCGAGTACGGAGCGACGGGTAGAGGCTCGGTTCCGTGCGATGCCACTTCGGTCTCCTCCCAGCGCAAGCTCTACCCACGGCCCGTCTTGTTTACGGGGCAATCGTGCCTACACATGGTAAGACGCGCCGGATCCGCTAACGGTTCCCTTCGTACCGCAAATACTCGAGTTGTATTACCAGTTTCAACCGTCCACGGGCGCATCGGCTCTTGATCGTGCCGGTGGGTACACCGAGTATGCGGGCAGCATCTGCAACCGAGTAACCCTCCATGTCCACAGCTACGACGGCTGATCGTTGTTCGGGTGGCAACGACATGAGCGCCTTGCGGACCTCGATGGAGGTTTCGACGGCAGACATTTGATCCCGACCGTCGACCGGCTGGATGTCGTCCTCGTTGGTAAGCGACACGGTCGGTCTCGAACGGTTACGTCGAATGCGGTCGAGGCACGCGTTGACAACGATCTTGTGTAGCCAACTGCGAACAGCAGCATCGGCCCGGAAGGTGGCGGCGGTGCGGTGGGCTGACAAGAGTGCTTCTTGCAGTGCGTCGGCAGCGTCCTCGTTGGTATAGCTGGTTCGGCGTGCGGTCATCCAAAGGTGCTCGTGGTGTCGGTGTACCAGCAAGGTGAACGCATCGGCCTCCCCGGCAACGTGCGCACTCAACAATTCGACGTCGGAGCGTCCGCCGAGCAGACCCCCGACAGCCCAGTCCCTATGTAAATCCCCCATACGAAAACGGCTCCCCCCGTATTACCGCATTGTCGGAGAGCCTAAGGCATAGAGACCGTCGAGTACGAAACGTCCCCCGAACCGAGACATTCGCCGGTTGAGACGGGTGAATCAGGAGTAGCCGTCACGGCTGCGCGGTGAAGCCGAAATCCGCGATTGTCGATTGGTTGCGTCCATCGTCGTTGCCGAGTCCGGTAATCCACAGTAGAACATGCGTTGTGGGCTCGGAAACGGTCAGTGGAATATCGGTGACGCCGTTGCCGAGCGTCGCCTGACCGATGACGGTGGTGTCGCTGAGGCTTGCAGAATCGCTTGGGGCGGAGCGGATTTCGACAACGGTACCCGGAGAGGGCGAGTTGACGAAGGCACTGGTGAGGACCTGCGAAGACGGCAGGGTCGCGAGTAGTCCTACGCCTTCCTTGAGTGACGGGAAGGGCTGGAAGTACGCGTCCGTGGTCCACGTGGAGCTGGGGTTGCCGTCGATGGCATTGCCTGCTGAACCGGCGTTGTCGGCACTGCCCTGAGGTGAGAACACCTCGACCGAGTCGATCGCCGTCGGAGCAACTGCGGCAGGCGGCGCGACGTCTTCTGCACCAGGTGCGGCAGGGGCGGTCACGCTGGTGGTGAGGCCGAAGTCCTGCTGCGTCAGCGGCTCGTCGGAGCTGTCACCTGCGAGGAATGTGAAGAGCCAGTAACCCGCGAAACCGAGAACGATGACGGTCAATGCGCCCAATACGACGAGCGCGATGTTGGTGCGCTTCGACCGCAATTGCTGAGCGGCGATTTCCGCTGGGTCGGCCAGCGAGTGGCCGGTGGCACCCGGTGCACGCTGACCGAGGCGCAGTGCGGGCATCAGATCGGTCTTGTCGTTGATGACTGCAGCTTGATCCAACACGTGCTGGACGGTTGCAGCCGTACGGATACCACTGTTCTGCTCGAGTGCACGGACGGCGACTGCCGAGATCTCGAAGGGCACGTCGGGTCGGATACGACGCGGCTCGATGGCGTTGCCACTTGCATCACGGTCCGCAGGGCGCATGCCGCCTACCGATCGCGGCGATGAATCAGAATCCGAACCAGGAGTCTTTCCGACAGCGTCGGCGAGAGGCCAACGCGCAGTGATCAGGGCGTACAGCATCGCGCCGAGCCCGCGAACGTCGGAACCTGGGTCTGCATCGGCCAATGTCGCCGGGAATGCGAGAACTGCGTTTCCGCTGCTGCTGATTCGGACGCGGTCGGGATGGTCGATCGAGAGTGCCCCGCCGCTTCGGTGTGCTGCTTCGGCGGCCGCTGCGAGGGCCTTGATGGCCCGGGCTGCGCCGGTCGGCGATGGAACGGTGTCGGCCATTTCACGTAGCGAACGACCCGGGGTCCATTCTGCGACGACGATGCCGCCGGAGCTGCCCCGGACGACGTCGAGAACGCGAGCAAGCCCTGGGGAGTTGATCCGGCCCAGTCGCAGGGTGCGGGAAAGGATCGCCTGAGGGCCCTCGGGTCGGTCGGGCGAGAGCGAGGACGCTTGCTGGTCGGCGTCGACGAACGTCAAGGCCACTTCGCGATCCAACTTGACGTCGTGGGCCTGCCAGAACTTGAGGCCACGTGATCCACCGTGCGGGGTGAGCAGCCGGTAGCGACCGCCTGCCACGGACGCACCCGGGATGAGCTTGGGGCCGCGAAGAGACCGTGCAGGCTCGGAACCCGGTCCGACAGGCGGCAACGATGGTGATCCGACTGGAGCGGCACCCGTGTCGTGTGCGACGCCACGGGGGGACTTCACGGCTGCGGTCGTGGACGCTTCGTCTGCTGCGTCTTCGTCGGCCACCTCACGTCGAGGGTGGTCCGTGTTGGTGGTGTTCTCGGCGCCCGATACGACTGCTGCGCCCGAAACAACTTTGCCCGCCGCCGGAGTGTCCTTGGAGTCGTCCTTGGCAGGCTTGGCCTTCTGCTCGGCAGATGCTTCCGAAGTTGTGGCCTCGGTTGCGTCGACTTCCTTGGAAGGTTCCGCTTCCTCGGTCGGTGACGGCTTCTTGAACGGTGAGGGCATCTTGGTAGGCGTGGTGGGCGTGGAAGGCGTCGTGGCCTTCGATGACTCGAGCTTGCCCGACGCATCTTTGGCGCGATCGTCCACCTCGACACCGCCGGCATTTCGCTCGGTGCCGTTTGTTGCGGACTCGGCCGGCCCCCCAGCCACATCGTCGTCGGTCACTCTCACTCCTTCACGCGTCTCTGCCCCGAGTTGTCCTACATAGCGTCCCGTCGCATGTCGCAGCGGCGGTGGTGCCGCCGGCTGACCTGAGGTGTACGGGGTCCCAGTCTGTCGCGGTCCAGGGTACGGGAGTTGTCGGGGAGCATTCTCCCATGCAGGTCCCGAGCGGACGACCGGTATGTGTTCAGTCGTATCGATGTCGGTCGTCCGCATCGGATCGTGGGTCTCGATCGACTTCCCGCGGAATCGTCGAATCAGTTTGCTGACGGCGACGGTCACTGCCAGAACCTCTGGGATCCGGCCGAACCAGAGGATTCCGAAAGTTATCGACAGCATCAGGACGGCGCAGATGCCGACTCGGAGCATTGCACCGATGGCTCCCAGTGCGTCGGTGATGTTGCCGAGGTCGGCGACCCGGTCGATGGCCAGCATGGCGGTACCGCCCGCGGCCGATGCCATCAAGACCATCCAGATGGTCTTACCGATATTGATCATCCGCAGGTTGCCGAGACTGCGATGGAGCAGGAAGCCACCGATGCATGCACCGACCACGAATCCGAGTCCGTTGGCGACGCCGAGGATCAGCACCACCTGCTCGTCGTTGCCGGCCAGTATCGGGGCCAAGGCCGACAGCGCGATCTTGACGCCCGTGATTCCGAGGATGATCCAGGTGGGAGTCCATGCCTGTTCTCTGGCATAGAACACGCGCAGATGGATCAGTACGAGTGCATAGGGAATCAACGTGAATGCCGACCAGCTGACGGCTTCGCCGAGACGGCTCGCATCGTCGGCGAATTTTCCGAAGCCGAACAGTGCTTCGCCGACCCATGGGCCGGCGAAGGTCAGGAACACCACGATCGGCACCAACGCGACCAGTGTCAACCGGGTGGCCACCGACAGGTCGTCCACGACGGCTGGAGTGTCTCCGTCGGCTGCGTTACGGCTGAGCCGCGGCATGATGGCGGTGAGAACGGTGACGCCGAGGATGCCGTACGGAAGTTGAAGCAGGATCCAGGCCTGGGAGTAGATCGTCGGGCCCGCGTCGTCTGCTTCGGCGGAGATTCTGGTGGCGAACACGAGCCCCGCCTGGCTGATGACGACGTAGAGGATGATCGCGGCGGCCATACCGCCGAAGGTCTTGAGTCGGGCGTCGATTCCCCATAGCGGTCGAAGGTCGATCTTTTCTCGACGCAGTGCCGGGATCAGTGCGACGACCTGCGTGATCACACCTGCGGTGACACCGAGCCCGAGGATGAGGACGTGTGGGTCACTGATCTGCACCGGATCGAGGGAGATCTCACCCGGCACGAAGAAGTAGAGGGAGAAGATCCCCAGCACCACCAGGTTGTTCCAGACCGGTGCCCACGCGCCGGGTCGGAAATTCTGGCGTGTGTTCAGAATGGCGGTCAGCAGGCCCGAGAGTCCGTAGAACAGGATGGCGGGCAAGAGCAGGTACGACAGCGCAGTGGTCAGATCACTGCTGACTTTCGCATTCTCGTCGATCAACACGCGGCTGAGTAGGGGGGCACCGATAGTGGCGATCAAGGCGACGATGGCCAACATCGAGAATGCGATGGTGAAAAGCCGTCGAACGAACGACGCTCCGCCGTCGGCATCCTCCATCTCGGCGCGAACCAGAACCGGAACGACGATGGCGCTGAGCACGGCACCGAGAACCAGTTCGGAGATCATGTTCGGGAGGATCGCCGCGGAGGTGAACGAACTCGCGATCGCGCCACCGAGAATCCCCAACATGGCGATCTGCTTGAAGAACCCGGTGATGCGGCTGACGAGCGTTGCGATCGCGATGGACCCCGTCGCAGCCATCAGGGAGCTCTGTTGCTTTTCGGGGGCCGGCGGCTCGACTGGACCCGGAGCGCGCGTCGGCTCTGCGACGGGTGGGTAGTCCTCGTCGCGGAACCGAGGAATCAACTGCGTGACGGAATTGTCCGGGGCAGGGCCACCATCCGGGGACGGCGGTGCTGGATAGCTCCGCATCTCCCGGAACGGATCACGGGGAGCCGGCTCGCGTTCCCAGGGCGCCGCAGACGGCTCGAGAGTTCGGCGGAAGACCTGTGCCGCGGGCAGCCGCGTGCGTGGGACGTCCCCCTCGTACGGGATGTTCCCGGTCATGGTCGTTCGTACCCTTCGTCGGCCGGGTCGGGTTGATCCCTGAACCTGTGCCACAGTCGGCGTCCGGCAAGCAGTAGCAAAAGAACACCTGCGCAGACGGTAATGATGGCCAGCGCTTGTCCGTACGCATTCGACCGTACGGACACAGTCGACGCTTCGCCCAATTGCTGGCCGTCGAGGGTGGTCAACGAAAAGTCGACCGACAGATTGCGGCTGTCGTCGACCTCGGCCGGAACGGTGATCGTCCGGCTCCCTCGAGGTGGAAGCGCGGTGGCACCGACGTCGGTGATGCGCATTTCGGGAGGCGCATCGACATCCAACCGCACGTTGATGCCTACCGGCAGATCGTTCTGCGCGACCAGAAGCAGTGGACTCTGCTCCGACGCCAACGTGTAGACCCCGCCTGGGGCGAGGACCGTCACCGCGTCGAGCAGCGCGTCGACGCCCGCCTCGGAACTGCTCGTTCGAATTTTAGCCATCTCGGCCGCAGCGGTGGGATCGGTGTTCTTTCCTGCCGAGCTCAGCGCGCGCAGCAGGTCCTCCTTCAGTGGTGCCGTGTACAGCCGGGGTGTCAACGGCAATTGGGGGTCATCGACCAGGGATCCGGACAAAGATTCGATCCGCCCATTCTGGACGCGGACACGATCCTCGGTAGTGATGTCCCTGCCGGTTTGCTGCACCGTTCTGGCTTCGACGGGCATCCCGGTAGGCGGCTCGGCCAGCAGTTCGGTGAACGGCCGCGGTGACGCGAGGCCGGAGCGCAGCATCGAGGAGATCGAAGACAGAATCGTGGCGGGCTCGTCACCGTCGGCGCTCCAGTTCTGCGGTGGTGCAATCGTCAAGTTCCGCGGGGTGCCGTTGGGCGGAGTGAGAGCGTGATAGACGACGGCTCCGACGGCGTCCTGCAGGCGGGCGGTTCGTGAGTCCTGCTGGAGGTCGAAACGTTGATCCGCGGGAGTGAAGTCTGGGGTCGAGGGTTCGGACCCGACAGCTGCCAGTGCGGTAGCGGTGGCTGCGTCGAATACGGCAGCCTTCAACTCGGCGTCGACGCTACTTCCACCGGTGACCAGCGCAACTCCGCCCGCCGCTGCGGGGGCCACGCTGTTGTCGGCGACCAGGGCAGTCCGTGGACCGACGGAACGTACCGTTGCCGCGGCGCGGGCGCCGAGCTGACCGGAGGAACTCCAGACGACGTCGGGGACCGATGTCACTCCGAGGATCGAGTCCACGATGGTCGACGGAGACTCGAGCGCAGTCGATACCAATGATGCATCGCCGACATTGCCGAGTGCGTCGAGATCGACTTGGGCGAACGGAACGGCGGTGACACACATCGAATCGGCGAGTGGCTCGAGCCGGGAAACCCAACTCGCGGCAGCGTCTCGTCCGGTCCCGTTGTGGGCCGACCCACGGGGATCGGCTGGATCGTCGACCACCAGGTAGCCCCGAGCCATATTGGTGACCGTGACCAGGAGGTCGGGATCGATGGCCAGGCACATGCTGTCGGCGAGGCGGTTCTCCGGATCGAGTTGGTCGCTCGTGGCGTATTCGACGGCTGCAAGTAGCTTGTCCAGACGACCACCCGTCGCGAGTTCTTCGGCGAGCTCGTCGTCGACGAGTCGGACCTTGTCCTCGAGCGACCCGGGGATACCGGCAGCGAGTCGGGGTTTGTCCGCTAGTGGCCACATCACCGTCGTTGCGACCGGGCTCGACGTGCTCGGTGGAAGCGCGACGGCGTCGGGGGACGTCGGGTCTGGCGCGGTCGGATCAGGCGGAACTCCGGCGACGGGCAGCAGGAAGCGGGCGTCGTCGAGTCGGGCAGTGCCGCCGTACTCGGGTGTGCCGTTGACGTTGAGAAGAAGCGGGTAGACCCCTGGTGCATCGATTCCCAGCGAGGGCCCCTGGGTGCCTCGCAGCGGTAGCGACACTACGAATTGGGTGCTCGCGCCACGCTCGAGGCTCTCGGCGACGTCCTGGAACTCCCCGACTGCCCCGAACTGCTCTTGTTCGAGCGTCAGCGACGTACGCAGCTCCTCGGGCCGGTCGACGGCGTCAGCGCCCTGCATGCGGACACTGATGGCGTCGACGCGCCGGTCGCCGGTGTTGGTGACGGTGGCGCGCACGGTCACGAACGGTTCGCTGGTGGTGGTGACGGTGGCGGGTGCGACGGTGTCGATGGACAGTTGGAGGAACTGAGTGCCCCGGCGAGTCTCGGGAAGGTCGCTGTCCTCCGATTGGTAGGTGAGATCCGCCGACGTCGACGGGTCGCTGTTCCACGGCTCCTGCGCGATCGCCGTTGCCGGCGTCAAGGCAGCAGCCGGCGCGAGGACAAGCAGGAATGCGGTCAATGCCGCCGCAGTGACCCTGGTACGCCGCACGATCACTCCTTGCCGGCGGCGGTAGCGCCAGGTGTCTTGGGAGGGCTGGGTGTCTGCGAGTCGGGTCGATGCATGTCCGCGATCAACCGATCAGCGATGGCGGCCAGTTTTCGTTCGTCGGCATACGCGAGTCGCGACTGGAGTTCGCTGAGCGGGACCCAGGCCACTTCGGTGACCTCGATGTCTTCGTCGGAGAGTTCGCCGCCGAGGAAACGGAGCAGGTAGTGGTGGACGGTCTTGTGGACGCGGCGACCTTCGGTGACGAACCAGTAGTCGATACTTCCCAGCGCCGCCAGGACCGAACCCCGGATTCCGGTTTCTTCGGCTACTTCACGCATGGCGGTCTGCTCGGCTGTCTCGCCCTGTTCGATATGGCCCTTCGGAAGCGACCACAGCAGCCGACCTCGGCGATCGGTGCGTCCGATGAGCGCGGCGCAGCGTTTCTCGGGTGGGCCGTCGAGACCGTCCACGACCAGGCCACCGGCAGAAGTTTCCCGCACTGTGCGGAGTTTGGGCTTGTCGCTGTCGACGCGTGCGTTTCGCCGCCGCGGGTTGCGGCGGCTCCTGTTCGCACGTTCGCCAGCAGACACCCAATCCATACTAGTTGGAAAAATGGGGCGATCTCTCCTCCCGCACCGAGACGGGCGTACTCATGATCACGACCTCTCGCCTAGGCTCTATCAACGTGGCCGAACAGTCTCCAACTCCCCGACACTCCGACGCGAGCGACGACCGGCGGGAAAGACTGATGGAAGCGGCTACGTCGACCCTCGGAGAGTTGTCCGGCGTGTTGAGCCCGCTTGCCGATCGCTTCGCTGCTCACGGGCACGAGCTGTACTTGGTCGGTGGCAGTGTCCGCGACGCGGTCCTCGGCCGGTTCTCCGGCGATTTGGACTTCACCACCGACGCGCGCCCCGAGATGGTGCAGCAGTTGCTGTCCGGCTGGGCCGACAATCAATGGGACACCGGCATCGCGTTCGGCACGATCAGTGCCGCGAAGGACGATCAGCTCATCGAGATCACCACCTTCCGAACCGACTCGTACGACCAGGTCTCGCGCAACCCGCAGGTTCGGTACGGAACCAGCCTCGAGGAAGACCTGATCCGACGCGATTTCACCGTCAATGCCATGGCGGTTCGGCTCGGCCCGGACGGATTGCAGGAGTTCGTCGATCCGCTCGGCGGGATGGACGCATTGCTCGAGGGGCTTCTCGATACGCCGTCCACGCCTGAGAAGTCGTTCAACGACGACCCGTTGCGGATGTTGCGCGGGGCACGGTTCGTCTCGCAGCTCGGCTTCACGCTGATGCCGCGCGTGCACGAGGCCATTTCGAACATGGCGGGTCAGATCGAACGAATCACCGCTGAGCGCGTCCAGGCAGAGCTCGACAAGTTGCTACTCGGCGAGTACCCCATCGACGGTATCGACGTGATGTGCGAGACGGGTCTTGCGGCGTACGTGCTGCCGGAGGTGCCGGCGATGAAGCTCGAGATCGACGAGCACCACCAGCACAAAGATGTGTACTGGCATTCGTTGACGGTGTTGCAGCAGGCCATCGATCTCGAGGACGGTGACCCCGACCTGGTATTACGTTGGGCTGCACTACTTCACGACATCGGTAAGCCGGACACGCGTAAGCACGAGCCGGCTGGTGGTGTCAGCTTCCACCACCACGAGGTCGTCGGGTCGAAGATGGTGCGCAAACGGATGCGCGCGCTGAAGTACTCGAAGAGAATGATCGACGACGTCTCGCAGTTGGTATTTCTGCACCTTCGATTCCACGGCTACGGCAAAGGGCAGTGGACCGATTCCGCGGTCCGACGCTATGTCACGGACGCGGGAGAGCTACTTCCTCAGCTGCACAAGCTCGTTCGCGCCGACAGCACCACCAGGAACAAGCGTCGAGCGGCGGCGTTGCAGGCGACGTACGACGATCTGGAGGAGCGGATCGCGCGTCTCGCCGAGCAGGAGGATCTGGCCAGAGTGCGCCCGGATCTCGACGGCAACGCCATCATGGACTTGCTCGGTATCACGGCCGGACCGGACGTCGGGAAGGCCTGGAAGTTCCTCAAGGAATTGCGGCTCGATCACGGACCACTCCCCCGTGAGCAGGCAGAGGCCGCGCTGCTCGAGTGGTGGAAGACGCAATCGGTCAGTTGAGGTCGGCCTTCATCAGGTACACGTTGTAGCTGTCCCATTCCGATATCGCGAAATACAGCTCGCCGTTCTTCGACCACGGGTGCATGAATCCACCGTAGGCTTTCGGGTACTCCGCAGTCCGAACCAGAGTCGACGGCGCGGTCCACTCTCCCTGCGGTGAATTCGCTTCGCGGAGAACGATATTACCGGCGATCGGATCGAGGTAGGTCATCTGCCACAGGCCGTCGTGGAAGCGGACCGACAGTTCCGCCGAGATGCCGTCGGCGATCGGGGTCGCCTCGTTGGAGTCCACCGGCGCCCAGGTGCCGTCGACCCAGTATTGGTAGGCGGTCTTGTCGAGGACCTCGCCCTTCGGCACTCGGGCCAAGCCGACCGTGCCGATCCGGCCATTGACGGTGCCGAACATGTAGACGAAGTCTCCGGCGGGAACCATGGTGGACACCTGGAACTTGGAGAAGCCGAACATGTTGTCCCACCGGGCATATGGGTCTTTGGCCCAGGTGGAACCGTTGTCGTCGGAGTAGGCGATGCCGCCGTAGTTGGTCCACCACATACCCGGGACGACGCTCCAGCGACGGATGGACATGTACGACATGTACTGCCGATCCCCGACGGCGAATCCGGAGGTCGGAATGACCGTCGTCTCCCAGTTCTTGATTTTGCGACTGTTGAGCAGTTCGGCTGCGTGGCAACGGGAATCCTGCACCATACTGTCGAGGGTCAGGCCGTCGGACAGGTCGGTGTCGGTGCTGTGGCCGAGGACGTTGCTGCGCCAGTCGTCTCCGCCGACGACTCCGTACTCCCAGCTCTTGCCGAAGGAGTCACCGAAGACGACGGCCACCTCGCCTGGCTTCGATTCCCACATGATGCCGAGGTCGGTGCCCTCGACCTGCCAGCGCTTGTCCGTTCTGTTGATCGAACCCTGGCCCGTCATCTGCGAGATCACCGAGACGTTCCCCACCAGAGGCTGTTTCGGCGCTGGAGAAGTCGGGCCCGCCTCGGCTGGATTCACGACGGCGGGAGGTGCGGGTAAATGCGGTGCTGCTGGCGGGCCGGGGATGGGAATGGGGATGGTTTCCGGTTGCGGCTCGATCTTGATGCGTGGGAACGGGAGATGGGCAGATCCGGTCGCGGCGACGGGTTCTTCGGTCGTGTCGGTGAGATCGGGGCACGGATCCATGCATGGATCGGGTAGCGGGTCCGCGTCGACTCGGGTGTTGTCGGGTTCGGGATCGGGGACCGGTACCAGTTCGACGGAGGGATACGGCACCGGAATGACGAACTTGTCCGGCAACGACGGTATCGGCGGCAGCACGGGCGGAGCGTTGGGATCGACTGGCTCGGGTGGATAGTCCTTGGGATCGAAGCCGGTCTCTCCGCACTGGTTGACCGGGGCGGGCGGGGCCGCATTCGCCGGTGCTGCCAGCACGCTGCTCGATACGAGTGCGAGCGCGCATCCCACGACGGTCAATCGGGCACGCATCTTCGTCCTTTGGGCCGGCGACAACGGAACAGACCGTGCGGTCCTCGATCAAGGTATCACTGTGACGAGCGGCGAGCACGACGGTTGTTGAGGGTGACGGCGAGCAGGCCCAGCATGTAGACCACCACTCCGGCGTAGACGACGGCGTGCGCCGACGTCTCCTCGGCAAGGTTGGTGGAACCGGCGCCCACCGCGAAGGCGGCAGCTGCGAGCGAGGCGACGAAGGCGATGTTGAAGACGGTGTCCTGCAGGGCGAAGACGCGTCCGCGATGGTCGTCGTCGATGTCGGTTTGCATCGACGCATCACCCGTGAGCTTGACGGTTTGTCCAGCGACGCCGAGTAGAAAGGCGCCGAGAAGCAAGCTCGTCTGGGTCATGGTCGCAATGAACGTCGCCTGGACGACTGCGGCGAGGATCAAGGCCCCGACAATGGATCGCACTCGCCCGAATCGTGGAAGGACGAACGGGGTCAGGACCGCTGCCAAAAGCATTCCCGCTGCTGTTGCGCCCACGGCGATTCCGAAGCCGGCAAGCCCGCCGGGGAGAGAACTCGAGCCTTTCTCGCGCAGGATGAGCACCATGATCAGGGTGTCGGCACCGAATACGATGCGGTGCGCGCCGATACCTGCCAGCGCTGCCGTCACCATCGGAGATCGCCACACTGCGGCAGCACCGGATCCGAGGCCTGCTGCAATGTCGGCGATTGCCCGTAGCGCGGCGTGCTCGGTCGGTTCGGCGACTGTGGCAGGCCCGAGTGACTGTGGTGCGAACCGAGCTGCGGCAATCGTTCCGACGATGGATCCGGCTGCCGCCGCGCCGACTGCTATGCCGGATCCGAGGTCTCCCGCTCCGATGATCCCGATGATCCCGACGGCGGTGCCTGCTCCTGCAGCGGCGAATCCCGATCCGATGGTCGCGAGCAGTGAATTCATCGGAACCAGCCATGAGGTGCGCACCACGTGGGGCAGAGATGCGGATACTCCGGCGAGTACGAATCTGCTCAACCCGACTGTGGTGAGCGCCAGCAAGAGCAGCGGGGTCTCGCCACCACCTGTGCACAGGAGAAGCGAGGTGGTCGCGATCAGGATCATGCGTAGGACGTTGGCCCACAGCAACACCGCGCGCCGATCCCATCGGTCGAGCATCGCGCCCGCGAAGGGGCCGATGACCGAATACGGAACCAGCAGGACGGCAAATCCAGCGGCAATGGCTACTGGATTGGATTCGCGTTCCGGGTTGAACAGGATCGCTCCGCTGAGCGCGGCTTGGAACAGTCCGTCCCCGAACTGACCGGCAAAGCGAATCGCGGTGAGCTTGCCGACGCCGGGCGATGTGCGCAGCCGCATCCGCAATGTTTCTTCACTCACTCCCCGCACAGTAGCCCCAGGGAAGGGCGCGGCTCAGCCGAGCATCGTCAGGACACCGGGGTTATGTGGGTCGACTTCCACCACGCGAGAGTGCTCGCTGCCCCTTCCTCGAGTGGAGTGGGATGGAGGCCGAGGAGCGCTTCACTTCTGGTGCTGTCGAGTTGGTAGGGGTATTGGAATTGGTAGAGAGTGTCGCCGAGTTCGCGGATCTGCCCGGGGACGACGCCGAGAGTGCGGATCAGCCAGGCCGGTAGTGTGCCGACCCGAGGTGCGTCTACTCCGGCTGCGCGGGAGAGAAGTTCGATCATCTCTCGCTGGGTGAGTGCGGGTGCGGTGGGCGCGTGAAGAAATGTGTCCCACAGTGCGGGGTCTGCTGCGGCCGCGATCATTGCCGCGGCGAAGTCCGGCACGAAAGTGAAGGAATGCGGTATGTCGGCGTTAGCGAGAACTCGAATGGCTTTGTGGTCCAGAATGTTCGGAACGATCCGTTCGCCCATGTGTGCGGTGCGTACCCGTGGACCGTAGAAGTCGGAGGCCGCGACGCTGATCGTCGGTGTCGAGTGGGCGTCACGAGCGGCCAGTAGTCCGGTTCGGACGCCGAGCTTGCGGTAGGTTGCGTTCCGCGGCAGGTCTTCTCGAATCGGTCCGTCGATCTTGCCGTAGGAGTAGAGACTCTCCGGGAAGACGACGACGGTACCGGCGGCCGCGTCGAGGACCAGTCGTTCCATTGCGGGGAGTTGGGCGCGCCAGGCTTTGTCGCTGTAGGCGACGTGGGTGCAGTGATAGATGGCGGTGGCGCGGTGGAAGGCGCCGCGGAGGTCTCCGGTCGTGATGTCGACCTGGCGTCGTTCGATCGACGGGTGTTCGGGTCCGGATCCGGAACGAGTGAGAATGCGTACCGAATATCCCTGGGCGGCAAGCTGTTGCGCGACGGTCCATCCGACGGGTCCGGCTCCGGTGACGACGTGTAGTTGGTTCACGGTAACTCTTTCCCTCGAAAATGTGAGCGCTGCTCTCTGTTGTTTCGAGTGTGCGCCTGCCTGAAACAAAAAGCAAGAGCAGTGCTCTCTAAAACGTTCGGTGCTCTAGTATCGGCAGCATGACGACCACTCCCCGTGAACGAGCGCGCACTCGGACGCTGGCCGACATCACTCGCATCGGCCGCGAACACCTCGCCGTCGATGGGGCTGCGGCGCTGTCGCTGCGTGCCGTCGCGCGAGACCTGGGCGTCGTGTCCTCGGCGGTGTATCGCTACGTCAAGAGCCGCGATGAACTGCTCACCCTCCTCGTCGTCGACGCGTACACCGAGCTCGGTGACGAGGTGGACGAGGCCGTGGATGCACTCGACTCGGCCGTCGAGAAATTTTTGGTACTCGGGCGGACCGTGCGCGCATGGGGTCTGCGCGAGCCTGCCGGCTATGCGTTGCTGTTCGGAAGTCCGGTCCCCGGATATCACGCGCCTGCAGAGCACACGACCGGACCCGGCACCCGGGTCATCGTCAAGCTCGTCGAGATTTTCGACGCGGCCTGGCGCGCCGGCAGGTTGGTGGAACGGCCGACCACGGTGTCGCTGTCCGGATTGCACCAAAGTTTCGTCGAGGTTCGTAACGAAATGGGCACGAATATGTCCGACGAAGCGCTGGCCCGAGGAGTGCTGGTGTGGGCATCGCTGTTCGGTGCCGTGAGCTTCGACGTCTTCGACCAGTACGGATCGTCGACTTTCAGCGCCCGCGACCAGCTGTTCGAGCATCAGCTTGCACTCTTGGTCGAGCTTGCCGGCCTGACGTAGCGCCCGAAAACGCATGGCATGCCATGCGTTCCATCGGGTGGTCGGCGGTGCCACAATGACTCCATGGCGTCGCATGCGGAAGAACCCGAAGACCAGATGGCATCGGTCGATCAGGCGGTGCGCCCGGGGAGCTTGTTGGTGTCTTCGATCGAACTTGTCGAGCCCACGTTTCGCCGAACCGTGGTGTACGTGATCGAACACAATGACGCCGGTAGCTTGGGTGTGGTCATCAACAGGCCGAGCGAGACTGCCGTGCAGAATGTTCTGCCGCAGTGGACGGATTTGGCCGCTCGACCGAAAGCGCTGTACGTCGGCGGACCGGTCAAGCGTGATTCGGCCCTGTGTCTGGCCACGGTCCGAACCGGCGTCGCCATCGACGGTGTCCCCGGGATTCGACGCGTCGACGGGCGGGTGGTGATGGTCGATCTCGATTCCGATCCGGCAGAGATCGAATCCCTCGTCGAAGGCGTTCGAATCTTCGCGGGATATTCGGGTTGGACATTCGGCCAGTTGGCGAGCGAACTCGAGCGAGAAGACTGGATTGTCGTCTCGGCCCTGGCATCCGACGTCATCGGGGCGCCGCGGGTGGATCTGTGGGCGCACGTCCTGCGCCGTCAACCGATGCCGTTGGCGATGCTGGCCTCACACCCGATCGACGTCACGCGTAACTGAGTACGATTTTTCGCGCTCGGACCGCTGCCAGGAGCGAATCAGTAGTGGCGCAATAATATCGAGGATGAAACGGCGTCGAACGAGGCTTTCAGAGCTTGGTTGTCGAACTTCGATTGCCACCGTCGAGTTTGGCCCGGTACATCATCGAGTCGGCAATCCGGCCGGCCTTGTTGATGACCGAGGGTCCGTCGACCCACAGGCTCGAGGGCGAGGCGAGGACGCACGCGCCGACGCTGACGGTGATGGGGATGGGGTCGCTGGAACTGTTCAAAGTGTTCACAACGTCGTGGATCCGTTCGTGAACGATGGCGTCCGGTGCGGCGAAGACGGCAATGAATTCTTCGCCGCCGGTGCGCGCTACGACGCCGTCTTCCTGAAACAGCATCGACAGGCGGTCGGCGACGCGGACGATCACGGCGTCACCGCTGTCATGCCCGTAGTAGTCGTTGACGACTTTGAATCGATCGATATCGATCACGAGGACCGTCAGGCTGAACTCGCGCCCGTGACCTCGGTGCCATAGGTCTTCGGCCGCGTCGTCGAGTCCGCGACGGTTGAGCAGGTTGGTCAAGGGGTCGAGCAGTGAGCGTCGAGCATCACGACCGATCGCGGTCCATGCGATATGAGCGAGCAGCGGTACCACTGCGGTGGCTGCAAGAATTACCAATGCGGTAGCCAGGACGGTAGGGGTGTCCTCGTCGGCGGTCAGGAGGTTGCGCACCGTCATGGCTGCGATGAAGCTGCAGCACAGGGCCAGATGAGCCAGCATCCATTTCTGGCTGACGAAGAAGATGCACAAGCCGCCGGTCAGCGCGAAGAGGCAGCATCCAACCAGCGCACCGAACGGTGAATAGAGCATCAGCACCGAGGCGGTGCCGGCATCACCGAAGATGGCATACGCAATGAAGTCCCGCTTGACGGGCAGCGGACCGAAGAACCAACGCAGAGCGACGGCCACCTGCATGAGCAGCACAATCGAGATCCACGCTTGCGCGCCGAATCCGTGCGGGCCTCGCGAACTGAACAGCATCAAAACAGAGGCGACTGCGTACAGCGTTGTTGCCGAGCCGAAGAGATATTGCAACGGCTGGTGGAGGCCACGTATCGACCGGTGCTTGGCCATCCACTCGTAATCGAACGGCTGGGTGTACCAATCGATCAGCGCGGCCCGGGCGCTGTGTAGGGCCGGTCGGCGGTGACTGGTCGGTCGATTCGTCTCCGACTGTCGACCACTGAACGGCGGTGTCGTGTTGTTCGTTCCGACCTCCCGTCCCCAACCCAAACCACGTTGGAGATTAGCCGACAATTCCGGCTCTCGATCTGTTTCGGTGTTCAGCGCCGCGAGGCAAGGGTGTTGAGTACTCCGACGATCTCCTCGGCACGGTCGCTCGTGATGGTCAGCCGCTGGCCGTTGGCGAAGGTAATGAACGCGGCGGGCCCCTTCTGGACCGCGACGGCGTAGTTTCCTCGCCCCTTGACGCGTAGACCCCATCCGCCGAAGTCACCGAACGGATCGACCTCGCGAACCGATGCCCCGGTCACTTCGTCGATCGAGTAGTCGAAGGCGGCCATGCCGAAACTCCGCACGCCGATCCCTGACTCGTCGACGACCAACTGGTACCGCATGAGAGACAACGGAAGTATCGAGACGGGCACGAATATAGCGATTGGCCACCAGGAGTTCGATACCCAGCAGGTGAATGCGGCGGCTGCGGCAAGAATGACGAACAGGACGATCACGGCCACTGGACCTGCACCGAGGCGTTGGACGATCGGACCGTCGAATTCAGCTCTCGGAAGGCTGGCCGGGGGTGGCGATGTCGCAGGCGTGCGTTCACGGTAATCGCGTAGAAGCGAGGCTCCCAGAATTCCCACCGCGAACCCGACCAGGGTGCCCAGGCCCAACGCCCAACTGGGCACCTCGGCATCCTCGACCGTGCTGACGTCGAGCTGCCCGGACAGAATGGCCAGCTGCAGAACTGTGATGAGTCCGACGACCGTCGATCCGATCATCAGCATCGTGCGTCGCATGATCAGGAGCGCGTGGGCCAGTGCTCCGACGGCGCTACATCCGCCGCCGACCAGCACGATGACGATGGCAAGGGTCCAGGCGCTGGTGGTGGGGCTGGTGAAGGCGTCGGGCTCGGTGCCACTCCAGTGCGTCGCAATCTGTTGTGGGAGCCGCGACTTCCACAGGTAGGCCGCCATGACGCCGAGTCCAGCCGCGAGTATCGGGACAACCACCCCGAAGACGACTCCAGCGGGATCGAATGTCCGCACCTTGTCGGTTCGGGCGTCTTGCGTTCCCAATGTCATCTCGCGCTCAGCTCGGCTGGCACGCGTCTTTCAGGGTGCACGAGATGCACGAATGCCCGCAGTCTTCCTCGGCGACCGGGACGGGCGCAGCGGCAGCGGCCCGCGCTCCGATGGAACCACCGATACCTGCTACGACGAATGCTGCGAGAACGCACGCAACAACGGCGACGACGGAGAATGCGCCACTGAGCATCAGGCCGGCAGCGCCGCCGATGAGCAGGAGCAACGCTGCTGCAGCGTTCGTCGGTCCGGCGACACGGTTGGCCATGACGAACGTCTCGTCGTCGCGCATCGACTCGGGGGTGCGCACACCGGCCCAGCGGTTGCGCGGCAACCGGCCCAGAAGACTGGCGGTGGCGACTGCGCCGACCACGAGAGCGAGCACGAACATCACTACGGACACGATGAGCACAGTGGCCACGATACGTCTCCACGAGGCCGAAGTACCAGTCGGCCCAGCTCACGCCTTAGGCTGGTGGGTGTGACCGATCCAGTTGATACGCCCTACGAGACCGCACCCGAGTACCGCTACACCGCGGATGTGGCCGGGCGTATCGAGGAGCAGTGGCAGGACCTGTGGGATGAGCAGGGCATCTTCGACGCCCCGAACCCGGTCGGCGAGCTCGCCGGTGACGTACCGAAAGACAAGCTTTTCGTCCAGGACATGTTCCCGTACCCATCGGGCAGTGGTCTGCATGTCGGTCACCCACTCGGTTACATCGCCACGGATGTGTTCGCCCGGTTCCATCGGATGCACGGACGCAACGTTCTTCACGCCCTCGGATACGACGCCTTCGGGTTGCCTGCCGAGCAGTACGCGGTGCAGACCGGCACCCATCCGCGGTCGACCACCGAAGCCAACATCGCGAACATGCGACGCCAACTTCGGCGGCTGGGACTCGGCCACGACCGTCGCCGCTCGCTCGCGACGACCGATGTCGACTTCTACCACTGGACGCAGTGGATCTTCCTACAGATTTTCAACGCCTGGTACGACGTCGATCAGGCGAAAGCTCGTCCGATCTCGGAGCTCGAAGCTTCCTTCGCCGACGGTTCACGCTCGATGGACGACGGTCGAGACTGGTCCTCGCTGTCGGCGACCGAACGGGCAGGCGTTCTCGATTCCTACCGTCTGGTCTACGAGTCCAACTCGATGGTCAACTGGTGCCCCGGTCTCGGTACGGTCCTGGCCAACGAAGAGGTCACCGCCGACGGCCGAAGTGACCGCGGTAACTTCCCCGTCTTCCGTAAGAACTTGCGCCAGTGGATGATGCGTATAACCGCGTACTCGGATCGACTGATCGACGATCTCGAGTACCTGGATTGGCCCGAGAAGGTCAAGACGATGCAGCGCAACTGGATCGGACGTTCACGCGGAGCGCAGGTGGCGTTCGGCACACCGGCCGGTGACGTCGAGGTGTTCACAACGCGTCCGGACACGCTCTTCGGTGCCAGTTACGTGGTGCTCGCGCCTGAACACGAACTGGTCGACGGTGTGACCGCCGCGCAGTGGCCCGCCGACGTCCCGACCCCGTGGACGGGCGGCGCCGCCACCCCGGCCGAGGCAGTCGCGTCGTACCGTGCCGCCATCGCGGCGAAGTCCGACCTGGAGCGCCAGGAGAACAAGGAGAAGACCGGTGTGTTCACCGGCTCCTACGCGGTCAATCCCGTCGACGGTCGGCAGGTTCCGGTATTCATCGCCGATTACGTGCTCACCGGTTACGGTACCGGCGCGATCATGGCCGTTCCCGGGCACGATCAGCGGGACTGGGATTTCGCCACCGCGTTCGGTCTGCCGATTCTCGAGGTCATTTCGGGCGGGGACGTCACCGAAGCTGCGTACACCGGCGAGGGTCCGCTGGTGAACTCCGAGTACCTCGACGGCCTTCCCGTCGACGAGGCCAAGGCCACCGTGATTGCCCGCCTGGAAGAAGAAGGCAAGGGCCGCGGCACTATTCAGTACAAGCTGCGTGACTGGCTCTTTGCTCGCCAGCGTTACTGGGGCGAGCCGTTCCCGATCGTCTACGACTCGAGCGGCAATGCGCATGCTCTACCGGAATCCGCTCTGCCGGTAGAGCTTCCGGAGGTCGAGGACTACGCTCCCGTCTCGTTCGATCCGAACGACGCCGACTCCGAGCCGTCGCCACCGCTGGCGAAGGCCACCGAATGGGTCGAGGTCGAACTCGATCTGGGTGACGGCCTGCAGACCTACAGTCGCGACACCAACGTCATGCCGCAGTGGGCAGGAAGCTCGTGGTACCAGCTCCGGTACATCGATCCGACGAACTCCGAGACCTTCGCCGATCCCGAGAACGAAAAGTACTGGGTAGGACCGCGTCCCGAGATTCACGGACCCAACGATCCGGGCGGGGTGGATCTCTACGTCGGTGGCGTCGAGCATGCGGTTCTGCATCTGCTGTACTCGCGATTCTGGCACAAGGTTCTCTTCGATCTCGGCCATGTCAGTTCGAGCGAGCCGTATCGCCGCCTGTTCAACCAGGGCTACATCCAGGCATACGCATTCACCGACGCGCGCGGGGTATACGTGCCCGTCGAAGAGGTGGAAGAGCGCGACGGCGGCTGGTTCTACCAGGGTGAACCCGTCAACCGTGAGTACGGGAAGATGGGCAAGAGCCTGAAGAATTCCGTCTCCCCCGACGACATCTTCGCCGAATACGGCGCCGACACTCTGCGTGTCTACGAGATGTCGATGGGACCGTTGGATACTTCACGGCCATGGGCGACGAAGGACGTCGTCGGTGCGCAGCGATTCCTGCAGCGCGTCTGGCGACTGGTCCTCGACGAGGAAACCGGTGCTGTCCGCGTCACCGACGAGAAGCCGAGCGAGGACACCTTGCGCGTCCTCAACCGGGTGATCGAGGGCGTGGAGGCCGATTACATTGCGCTGCGGGACAATACGGCCGGGGCGAAGCTCATCGAGCTGACCAATCACCTGACCAAGGCGTATCCGGCAGGCGCACCACGTGGAGTGGTGGAGCCTTTGGTGCTGATGCTCGCCCCGATGGCACCGCACTTGTCCGAGGAGCTGTGGAAGCAGCTCGGGCACGATCGCTCTCTCGCACATGGTCCGTTCCCGCGGGTGGAGAAGAAGTGGCTCGTCGCCGACACCGTCGACTATCCGATCCAGGTCAACGGCAAGGTGCGTAGCCGCATCAGCGTGCCCGCCGATTCCGCCAACTCCGACGTCGAGAAGACCGCCCTCGCGGACGAGAAAATTCTCGCGATCCTCGAGGGCAAAACTCCGACCAAGGTCATCGTCATCCCGGGCCGGATGGTCAATATCGTTCTGAAGTAGCCGCGGGGTACACGGCTTCGGTACACGGAAAGGCTGGCCGGCCCAGTGGGACATGCAGCCATGGGATCTGGCAATCACTTTCGGACAGTTGCCGAGTGCGACAGCCTGACCGGTGTGCGCGGCGACCGAGGTATCGTCGTGTTCGGCGACAAATACCGATCGGGGGGTTCGATGAGTCTGGCACGCGACATCCAACTGGTTCTGCCGGTGTTCTGGTTGGGCATGGTGATCGCGATTTCGTTCATCGAAGCGCCGATCAAGTTTCGGGCACCGGGGGTGACGCTGGCGATCGGCCTCGGCATCGGTCGTAAGGTGTTCGCGGCGTTGAACATCGTCGAGGTGGTCCTCGCCGTCGCGCTATCGGTCGCGTGGATTTTCGCGGACACGAATGGCTGGTTGCTACTTGTGCTTGTCTCCGCGATCCTGGTGCTCCAGGTCACGGTGGTTCGTCCGCCCCTGACGAAGAGGTCGAACCGGATCCTTGCCGGTGAGGACCTGCCGCGGTCGAATATCCACTTGGCTTACATCGCACTCGAGGTACTCAAAGTCATTCTGCTGATTGCGGTGACTGTCGATCTCCTGGCGCAGATTTAGCTTCCTATTCTAGGATAGGAAGTCCGACTCGCTCCACACGATCACCGGCGAACAGGTGTTCTACCGCCCCACCGACCAGTAGGGCGATCGAGTCCGCGCAGTGGTTAGGGTCCTGCGGCAACAGTCTGGCACCGACGCCGATTCCATGATGTGAACCGCTTCTCCATGATGTGAACCGCTTCGATTTCGCACTTGGGCAGATGAAATGCGCGAATTTATCGGCCCAAGCGCGAATTCAATTCGTTGTTCAGCGTTTGCGCTTGGTTAGCAGTTCCGTCGACTCGCGGCTTTTTTCGCGCTTTTCAGCACGACGCTCTTTGATGCTTTGCGCGGGTTTTCGTAGGTTTCGACCCGGTGTTTTCTCAGCCATTGACGCTCCCTTTTCGAAGTGGCAATCACGATCTGACACCGACCATACCCAGTAAATAAAATAAAGCCAGTCGCGAGCATTTTCTATCCGACGAAATTGACTACGGTGCAATAATTTTCGCTACCGTCAGCAATACTGTCGAGGTCTCGAGCGCTTCGAGCGCGTGACGTGAATTGGGCACGACGAGCAAATCTCCGGCCGAGCCTTCCCAGGCGTCCTCTCCTGCGGTGAGACGGACGCGGCCGTGTAGAACGTGGACGGTTGCCTCACCGGGGTTTTCGTGCTCGGCGAGCACCTGACCGGCGACGAGCGCGACCAACGTTTGGCGCAGGACGTGCTCATGGCCCCCGTACACAGTGTGGGCAGCGCGCCCACTGGACGCCCTTTCGGCGCTAGCTATCTGTTCACGACCCAACGCTGTCAATGATCTCTTGTTCATGTGAATCACTCTCCTTCATCGATCGGCATCTACAGGGTCTGACGGTAGCCGAAGAATTCGTGGTCTTGGTTGTAGCCTCCGAAACCGCCCCCGACGTCGTCGAAGCTGGCGACGAACTCCACACCTTTGATCCATTTGACCTGTTTGAACCCGAGTTGCGTTTCGTTACGCAGCCGTATCGGGGCGCCGTGCCCAAATGTCAGTGGGGCACCGTTCATGTCGTAGGCCAGCATCGACAGGTGATAGGACATCTGGTCGATGGGGTGGGCGTCGTAGTAGACGCCGCCGTCGGAACCGTCGCCGAGGGAGTAGAACACTACCCATTTAGCTTCGGGACGGGGATGAACCTGGTCCATGATGGTCTGCATCGACACTCCACCCCACTTCGCGACGCCGGACCATCCCTGGATGCAGAAATGCTGTGTGATCTGTTCGTGGTGTGGCAAGTCGCGTAGTTGTGCGAGATCGAAATCGCGAGGGTTGTCGACGAGTCCGTTCACTCGCAGCCGATAATCGGTGAAGTCGTTCTCGCGCAAGGCTTGGTACTCGTCGGAGTCGGGATAACGGCCGTTGTGCCAGAAGTACGGCGAGAGATCTGCTTCGGTGTACTCGCCAGGTTTGGCGTCGACATGTTCGAACAGACGCTGAACCGGTCCGATCAGTGCAAACCCGACCCGTTGCACCAGCCGTGGATGGCGCAACGTTATCGGAGTTGCCGCAACCCAACCGGCAATCACGACGATCATCGACACTGCGAAAATCCCCAGGCCGATCCAACTCTGGTCGTCACGTGCTGCGTACATGTGGTTGAGGTTGCGCACCACACCCGTGGTCACGACCATCGTGACGTGTACGACGATGAAGACCAAGAACCAGATCAGCACGAGGAAGTGCAGTGAGCGCGCGGTTTGGATGCTGAGCACTCTGCTGATCCGTCGGAAACGGGTGGACAGCGCAGGCGACATCCCCAATCCCGTGATCATCGCGGCCGGTGCTGCGACGAACACCGTCAAGAAGTACGCCAGCAGTTGCAGGCCGTTGTACGCCACCCAGTGCCCCTCCAGCGGCCAGTCGAGCGAGAGGTATTGGATCAGCACTGAGAATGCATTGGGAAAGACGTCCCAACTGGTCGGAATCACATGTCGCCACTGCCCGGTGGCGAACAACAACACATAGAACACGACACCGTTGAGGAGCCACAGCATGTTGGTGCCGAGATGCCACCACCGCGCCAAACCGATCGAGTGTCGAATGCCCGGCAAGCCGACGTTTCCGGGTAGGGAAATCGAGTCTTCCTTCGCAGTCCACAACGGGTCGGTGGGAACCGGCTTCTGGATTCGGAACCAATCTCGCCCCGGGGTGCTGTGACGGGTCCAGTAGAGCCGAGGGTGGTCGGTGAGGATCTGCACTCCCGACCGAATGATGAAAATCATCAGGAGCAGATTGAGGAAGTGCTGCGCCCCTACCCATGCCGGCAAGGCAGCAGTCTCACCTGCAGCCGCCTCGGAGGTACCGGGATGTTCCTCGATGAACTGCTGCATGAAGTCAGTGCTGCGTAACCCTTTGGCGGCAGCCACCGCGACGATGAGGACGACGAAGCCGATCGGCAGCAACCACAGCAAGTTGAACCATCGGTTGGTACCGATGCGCACCCGCGGAGCGACGCCACTGGCCGGCTGCACCGAACCCGCCCACGTGGCCGGGTCGACCAGATCTTCACCCGACGTCAGTTGCGAGCGAAAGCTCTCGCGGTTTTGTACAGGCTCGACCATCGATGCACGTCCAAACGTTTGCGAGAAAAACGTCGGCCGACCAGCCAGCGCCTGTATGCCCCCTCGGTGGCCTCACCCTAGCCGCCACCGAGATCTTCGGTGCCGTGGCATCCTCGTGTGTGTGACGACGATGGACACACGCACGCTTCCGATTTATGCGGCCGGCGAGATTGCGATGCCGTATGTCATCGACGGCTGGGACGAGGTGATCACAACTGACACCTGGTTCGAGGAGCATTCGCATCCGACCCACGAGCTGCTGTGGAACGAGTGGGGTGCATCCACCGCTACGATCGGCTCGCGCATCTGGACCATCACCACGACGGTGGGCCTGTGGATTCCGGCGGGGCTGTTGCATTCCGGGTGGTTTCCATCTGGAACTCGGATGCGCACGGCACAATTCCGAGTGCAGGATGCCCCGGCGATCGCACCCGATCCCGTCGGCGTCGATATCACCCCGATGCTCCGGCTGCTGCTCGATCGCCTCAACACCGAGCCACTGTCGGATTCTTCGCGTGTCACTACGGAGGCGATGGTGCTCGATGTTCTCGCGCCCACCGCCCGGGAACTGCTCATCCGCATACCGCAGTCCGAGCTGGTGGCACCTATCGTGAGCACTGTTCGAGCTCGCCCCGACGATTCGACGACGCTCGAGCAGTGGGCCCTTCGACTGAAGGTGAGCACTCGAACGATCACTCGCGTTTTTCACGCGGAGACCGGCTCGAGCTTCCGGGAGTGGGTTGCGGGTGTTCGCACTCAGCATGCGATGTCCATGCTGGCTCGAGGCGATGCGATCGAGGAGATAGCCGTCGCGGTGGGCTTTCGGTCCGTGAGCGCGTTCGGTGCGTCTTTCCGGAGAGTCAGCGGTATGAGCCCGGGACAGTTCCGCGCTCAGTAGTACGACCACGGCGTGTCCGTTCGGCGACAAACGCTGTCCATTTGGCGTGATTGCGTACTTACTGAGGGTGCACTATCTTAGGTGAGGAAATCCTTGCTTCACCGGAGTTGCGGCATAGACGTCGGCGTACGCGGGCTTTCCAAACCTGCACTGCCGCAGGACTATGCGCGACGCTCTGCGTCAGAACCCCGAAGGAACTCATGTCCAACGTCTCCCGCTTTCTTGTTCTGTCCGCGGCCGCCGCGCTCACAGTCGGTCTGGCTTCTTGCTCATCCAGCAGCTCGGACGAAGCCTCCCCGACGACCAGCGCGGACTGGACGCCCGTCACCATCGAGCATGCTCTCGGCACGACGAAGATCGAGAACAAGCCCGAGCGCGTCGCCACCGTCAACTGGGCCAACCAAGAGGTGCCGCTGGCGCTTGGGATCGTGCCGGTCGGCATGGCCGCGGCGAACTTCGGTGACGACGACGGCGACGGCATCCTCCCCTGGGTAAGTGAGAAGCTCGACGAACTGGGCGGCGACGCACCGGTCCTCTTCGACGAGACCGACGGCGTCGACTTCGAAGCCGTCGCCGACACTGAGCCCGACGTCATACTGGCAGCGTATTCCGGTCTGACACAAGAAGTTTACGATCAGCTCAGCGATATCGCACCGGTCGTCGCTTACCCGGAAACCGCGTGGGGTACGCCATGGCGCGACATGATCTCGGTCAGCAGTAAGGCGCTCGGCATGGCCGAGGAAGGCCAACAGCTGATCGCCGACCTCGACGCACAGATCGACGATGCCGTGGCACAGCATCCGGCGATCGCCGGCAAGTCGGCAATGTTCCTCACCCACGTCGATACGACGAATTTGAGCGAGGTCAGCTTCTACACCACGCACGACACGCGCGCGAAGTTCTTCGAGGACCTGGGGATGGTCACCCCGCCGAGTGTCGCCGCGGCGTCGGCGTCGACCGACAAATTCAGCCTGAAGCAGAGCGCCGAGCAGGCCGATGCGTTCAGCGACGTGGAGATCATCATCACCTACGGCGGCGACGAGCTGGTCAGTGCGCTCGAGGCCGACCCACTGCTCTCGCAGATGCCCGCAGTGAAGAACGACGCGATCGTCGCACTTCCCAGTGACGGCCCGATCGGCACCGCATCGAACCCGACTCCTTTGTCGATCTCCTGGGTTCTGGAGGACTACCTGGATCTTCTGGATCGAGCAGCTGACTCCGCGCAGTGACGCAGACCCTGACGTCGGAAACAGCACCCGTTCGAAAGCCGGCACTGCTGAAGTCGACCGGACTTATCGTGCTCACCGCAGTGCTCGTGGCGTTGGTTTTCGCCTCGATCACGGTCGGTTCACGTGAGGTCGGGTTCGACGACATCATCGCGGCCCTGGGTGGATCCAAGGAAGGGTTCGACCAGGCCGCGGTGGCCACGAGACTTCCGCGCACGGTGCTGGCCCTCCTGGCCGGTGCAGCGTTGGGTATCTCCGGTGCGGTCATGCAGGGAGTGACGCGTAATCCGTTGGCGGACCCCGGAATTCTCGGTGTGAACATGGGCGCTTCACTTGCGGTTGTCAGTGGCATCACGTTCTTCGGTCTCGCTGCGGCGACGAGTTTCGTCTGGGTGGCCATCCTCGGAGCAGCCGTCACTGCGGTGTTCGTCTACGCCATCGGGTCCCTCGGGCGCGGCGGTGCGACGCCGTTGAAGTTGGCGTTGGCCGGTGCCGTCACCTCGGCTGCGCTCATTTCCTTCGTCAGTGCAATTGCGTTGCCGCGCAGCGACTTGGCAGGCGGCATCCGGTCGTGGCAGATCGGTGGAGTCGGCGGTGCTGTCTTCGACAGAATCTGGATGATCCTGCCGTTCCTACTCGTCGGGTTCGCGATCTCCCTCGCATCGGCTCGTGGCCTCAACTCGCTGGCGCTGGGCGACGAGCTCGCTGCCGGTCTCGGCGAACGCGTCGCACTCACGCGTGGGGCCGCGGCAGCAGGTGCGGTCATTCTGTGCGGGGCAGTCACTGCCGTCACGGGTCCAATCGGATTTGTGGGGCTTGTGGTTCCGCACGTATGCCGGCTGATCGTCGGCGTCGACCATCGGTGGTTGCTTCCGTATTCGGCACTCGGTGGGGCGGTGCTTCTCACTGCCGGGGACATCGTCGGACGCATCGTCGCCCGGCCGGCCGAGATCGACGTCGGCATCATCACCGCGCTCGTCGGAGCACCGTTCTTCATCTACATCGTTCGACGCCAGAAGGTATCCGCATTGTGAGCGTCGTAGATCGGCCCACCGTAGAGATGGTGGCCCGCGGCCGCAGCAGCCGCTCGAAACGTCGACGAACGACGATGGCAGTGTTGGCACTGCTCATCGTGTGCGGTTTCGCGGTCACCCTGATGGTGGGTCGGACCTTCTACCCACCGGCCGAGGTAGTCCGCGTTCTTCTCGGTCAGGACGTGGCCGGGGCAAGCTATACCGTCGGCCGCCTTCGACTTCCCCGCGCGGTCCTCGCGATCACCGCCGGGTTCTGCTTCGGCATCGCGGGCGTGACCTTTCAGACGATGCTGCGCAATCCACTCGCCAGTCCCGACATCATCGGAATCAGCGCCGGGTCCAGTGCCGCAGCCGCATTCGCGATCGTCACTCTCGGACTCGGTGCGACGCAGGTATCGATTTTCGCCATCGTCAGTGGGTTGGCGGTGGCGCTGATGGTCTACGTGCTCTCGTTCAAGGACGGGATCGTCGGCACCCGCTTGATTCTCATCGGCATCGGTATTGCCGCGATGCTCGACAGCGTCACCGCCTACATCCTCTCCCGCGCAGGTCAATGGGATCTGCAGGAGGCGACACGGTGGTTGACGGGCAGTCTCAACGGAACAACGTGGTCCTCCGTCGTACCCGTTCTCGTGGCCATGGCCGTCCTGACGCCAGTGCTGTTGATGCAGAGCCGGAACCTTGCCGTCACACAGCTCGGTGACGATATGGCTCCTGCTCTCGGGGTGCGGGTCAGTCGAACACGGCTGATCGTCATCGTGGCAGCCGTCGGGCTCATAGCTTTCGCGACGGCGGCGACGGGACCGATTGCGTTCGTGGCCTTCCTGTCCGGTCCCATAGCCGCACGCATCGTCGGAGCGGCCGGGTCTTTGCTGGTTCCCGCTGGGCTCGTCGGTGCGCTGCTTGTTCTCGTTGCCGATTTTGTCGGTCAGTACGGCCTGGGCACCCGCTATCCGGTGGGGATCGTCACCGGTGTCCTCGGTGCGCCGTACCTCATCTACCTCATCATCCGTAGCAACCGCGTCGGAGGCACACTGTGACCACCACCCATTCACTCGAGATCGAGCATCTGACCCTCGGCTACGGGGACCGAACCGTGATCGGCGACCTCGATCTGTCGGTGTCTCCGGGGAAGATCACCTCGATCGTCGGCGCGAACGCCTGCGGCAAATCGACTCTGCTGCGGTCGATGTCGCGGCTGCTGAAACCGCAGCACGGGCATGTCCTGCTCGACGGCCGAGACGTGCATCGGCTGCCGGCGAAGGCATTGGCCCGCGTCCTCGGTCTGCTCCCACAGTCACCGATCGCCCCCGAGGGCATCACCGTCAGCGATCTCGTCGGCCGTGGACGCCATCCACATCAGGGAATGTTCGCGCGATGGTCCCGTGAGGACGACGTCGTAGTCGCCGACGCGCTCGATCTCACCCAGACCGCAGCGTTGGCCGACCGTGCCGTCGACGAGCTGTCCGGTGGTCAGCGCCAACGAGTGTGGATCGCGATGGCCCTCGCGCAACACACGGATCTACTGCTGCTCGACGAGCCGACGACGTTCCTCGACGTCAGCCACCAGGTGGAAGTACTCGATCTGCTCACCGACCTCAACCGCAGACGCGGCACGACGATTGTGATGGTGCTGCACGATCTGAATCTTGCCACCCGTTACTCGGACCACCTGATTGCGTTGGCGGACGGACACATTCACGCCTCGGGCAGTCCGGGTGAAGTGTTGACAGAGGACTGCGTACGCACTGTCTTCGGGTTGAACAATCGCATCATCGTCGACCCGACATCCGGAAAGCCGCTCATGCTTCCCCTGGGTCGGCATCATGTGAAGGCGGCTGTCCAGTCCGTCGGGAGTTAGAGCAATCGTCCGCCGCACAGCGCTTCGGGAAGAACCGGCTTCGAGAAGAACCGGCTTCGAGAAGAACCGGATTCGGCTACCGATCGCTTCGATCGCAGGCAGGATCTCCTCGCCTACCCGCAGGCCACCACGTCAGCAGGAAGAAGGATCGCGGATAGCTCGACCCGAGCCTCGAACCAGGTGTGACTTCGCTTACCCTCTAAGGCGTCACCGAACCGTGGGCACCTGCCCGTCTCACCGTTCCGGTTGCGTTATCCGTTTCGGAACCGGGCAGGCCGAGCAGAAGGAAGACCAGATGCCAGACGAGTTTGCTGACCTCCACCGGCCGATTTACGCTCCGGACCTGCTCCTTACCGCCCTCGAACGGAACCACGACAAGCCGGCGTTGTACATCGGCGACGTTGTTCTCACCGGCGGACAGATGCGCGATCAGATCAGCTGTTTCGCCCAAGCACTCGCGTCGCTCGGCATCACCCAGGGCACCAGCACGGTGATGCTGTCCAAGAATCGTCCCGAAGTGCTCGTCAGCATGGGCGCAACCATGATCACCGGTTGTCGCGCCAGCGCCCTCAATCCGATGGGTTCACTAGACGACCACAAGTACATCGTCGACGACGCCGAGATCGAGACCCTCATCTTCGATCCCGACGCTTTCGAGGACCGCGCCGCAGAGTTGAAAGCGTCGTCGCCGTCGTTGACCACGATCCTGTCGATGGGGCCCTCCAAGGTGGGCATCGACATTCTGGCTCTCGCGGCCACATTCGAGCCTGCCGCTCTCACAGCCGCGCACGTCGATGCCGAGGACGCCAGCAGCATGGTGTACACCGGTGGCACCACAGGAAAGCCCAGAGGCGTTGTCGGATCCTTCCGTTCAGGCGCCGCGCTCAATCAGATCCAGATGTCGGAATGGCAATGGCCCGAGGAGAACCGTTTCCTCATCTGCACGCCGCTATCGCATGCCGGTGCCGCGTTCTTCACTCCGACGCTGCTGCGCGGAGGCGCGCTGATCGTCCTGCCTGCTTTCGAACCCGGAGCGGTTCTCGAGGCGATCGAAAAGCACAAGATCACCGCAACCATGTTGGTGCCCACCATGATCTACATGCTCATGGACCATCCGGACCTCGAGAAACGGGACGTCTCCAGTCTGCAGACGCTTTTCTACGGGGCATCCGCGATGTCGCCGGCACGTTTGCAGGAAGGCATCGAGAAGTTCGGTCAGATCTTCTTCCAGTTCTACGGTCAGACCGAGTGCGGCATGACCATCTCGGTGCTCCGTAAGGAAGAGCACCTCGCCGACGACCCCGCCCGACTTGCCACGTGTGGCCGTCCGGTGGCGTGGCTCGACGTCCGACTGCTCGACGACGACTTGAACGAAGTGCCGCAGGGCGAACTGGGCGAGATCTGTGTCCGAGGCCCCTTGGTGATGAAAGGGTATTGGAAGAAACCTGTCGAGACCGCAGAAGCCTTCCGCGGCGGCTGGCTGCACACCGGCGACATCGCGCGCAAGGACGTCGACGGCTTTCTGTCCATCGTCGATCGCAAGAAGGACATGATCGTGACCGGCGGCTTCAATGTGTTTCCGCGCGAGATCGAGGACGTGATCTCCGCGCACCCGTCTGTCGCCTCCGTGGCGGTTGTGGGTGTACCGGACGACAAGTGGGGTGAAGCCGTCAAAGCGTGCGTGGTTCTGCGCGGCGGGCTCACTGTCGCGACGGACGAGCTGGTCGAGCGGGTGAAAGCAGCCAAGGGGTCAGTGCACGCACCCAAGAGCATTGATTTCGTGGACAGCCTGCCGCTGACACCGCTCGGTAAACTCGACAAGAAGGCACTACGCGCGCGGTACTGGGAGGCCAGCGACCGCGCTGTGTAGGAGTGGATTTTCCCATCATGCAGTCCCGGATTTCAGACCGGAGGTGTCCGGCAGGCGGTGAGGTAGTCGGCGAAATCCCAGGTGCTCAGAAACTGTTGCGCAGCACGGACACCGTTGTTGTAGAGGGTCTGTCTTTGCGCGTCGGTGATGTCGAAATCCACGGCGCTGATCGACTCGGTAGGGACGAACACCGTGCGCCGCACCGTGCAGGGTGAATCGACGTAGGCGGCGTCCTGGTTGGTGAACAAGGTGTCGATCGCGGCTATACCGAGGGCCAGGGGCCCGCGCACGTGATGGGTAGCCGGGGGTGTGCCCGGTCGTGCGGTGAGCCGCACACCGAATGTCGGCCAGCGAGGCTCTACGGTGTCGGTCCGGTCGAACAATCCGACGGGGAAGTCGGAGAGCAGTCCGCCGTCGACCCAGGTTGCGCCCGAAACTTGGACGGGTCGGAAGAGGAACGGGATCGCCGCCGAGGCCCGCACCGCCTTTGCGACTGGGAAGGTATCGGGGTCGATGTCGTAGAGCGGTAGGTCCCACGGGATCCGGACAAGACGTTTCCGGGAGAGGTCGCTGGCGGTCACCACCAGCGAATATGCGTAGCTCAGCGGTTCCTCGCCGGTGCGTAGATCGCCGAAAGTGTGGACACCGAATTCGGCGAGAGTATCGGTGAGGAGGTCTTCGAGATAGGCCCCCTGATAGAGCCCGTCCGAGATGAGCAACGAAAGGACGCCGCCGATGAGAGGCACGCGCCCGAGCAGTGACGGGTCGGTCAGTTTGCGGTAGTCGACGCGCTGCGCAATCTCCGGCAATCGCGTCAAGGGCTCCTTGGCGTGCTGCAAAGCAGCCACCAAAGCCGCGACGACCGCACCGGCGCTGGACCCGGCGACGCGCGGAAAGCCATAGCCCGACTCGGCGAGCGCATGAACAGCTCCGACGAGGCCGATGCCTTTGACCCCGCCGCCTTCACAGACCAGATCTGCCTGACGGACCGCTGTCGTCACCACACCAACGGTACGCGCGAAGAACAGTGGTCAACGGTGTTTTGCACCAGCAGATCAGGAACCACAGGTGGCTGCACGTTGTCTGTGTAGAGTCTTCCCCTGTTCGGCGGATGGTTCCAGAAACTGACGCGGTGTAGCGGATTTTCGAGGGATCGGGTCCGCGCCCGCCGAACCGCTGGATCCCCGGATTGTCCTCTTGCAGGAGTGAAGTTGTCGACTCGAACCCCCGTCCGCACCGCACGTCCAAGATGGAGCAGGGCGATCGCCACGGCCACCGCCGCCGTGCTCATGATGCCGCTGGGCGTCGGGTTCGCAGACGCGACCCCCGCCATCTCCGCAGAACTTGCGCCATTCCTGGATCTGCCGCTCATCAACCGCGATGCGGGCCACGGCCCGGGCGGTGTGAATCCGGCGTTGCCCTATGACAAGGCACAACTCGAGAATCTGCTGGAGCGAGCGGATAGCGAGGGTGTCGATCCGCCCCGTTATGCGGCGTTGCTGCTGCAGTACCGCCTGGTCGATGTCACCGAGGCTGCCGGCATCGACCTCATGACCTGGGACCCGCGTGCGG
Source organism: Rhodococcus sp. H29-C3 (assembly GCF_030063405.1). Classification (NCBI taxonomy): domain Bacteria; kingdom Bacillati; phylum Actinomycetota; class Actinomycetes; order Mycobacteriales; family Nocardiaceae; genus Rhodococcus; species Rhodococcus sp. H29-C3. Next base: position 576,810 of record NZ_JASITC010000002.1, read on the forward strand.
GCGTCGAGGCCAACCGGCAGAACCTGATCGACTCCTACAGCTACTACGTGGGTCTGCAGTTGAGCCACCGCGAGTTGCAGTGGGCTGGTATGGGCGGACTCGTGGGCGCAGATTTCGGTGGCGGCCTGATCGACTTCGAGCTGATGTCCGGGATCTACGATTTCCCCGGGATGGCGCAGGCAGCCAACGCCATCGTCGAGCAGACCCTTCAGGTGCTCGGCCCCGAAGCGGTGGCTCTTCTGCCCAAGGGGCTGCAGGCGCTCGCTCGATCGGGTGCCACCATCACCCCCGAGGACCTGCAGCAGACCCTCGGCGAGATCTTGGTGATGCAGAAGAACATCTTTTCCGACCTGATGCCCATGCACCATGCGTATGTCACCGAGGGCCTCCCCGCGCTGGAACAGATGCACCGCGCCGGGCTGTTCGACGACACCGTCCTCAACGCCTGGAGCGATGTCGCCTCGGGTGACCATGACCGCATCGCCGCAGGCAACCGCGTGCTGCTGCAGCGCGAGCAGGGCGAGGTGATCAGGTCGCAATGGGACGACGTCCGCAACTACAAGGGCGACGTCGGCGAGGCCATCACCTACGCGTCGACCATCGCCGCCTCGCCGTCGGTGGCCGGGGTAGTCGCGCCGCGCTCGTACAAGCCGGTCGCCATCAGTGCCACGCTGGCCGACGGGCGCGTCGCTACCCTGACCACGCCGCTCCCCAGCTGGAATTGGTCGGTATTCGATCAGCGGTGGGACTACATCTCCGCCGAGCTACTGCCCAAGTACAAGGCGATAATGGCGAACAATTGGCCGCAGCTCGAGTCCGAGCTGCGCGAGCCATACGATCAGAAGCTCGAGGGCGCACGCCCGCTGCGGAACATTCCGCAGATTCTCCAATCTGCACTGGAGGGAACCACGGTGACGTTCGCATGAAACGCGCAACCACACTTTTCACAGCCACGGTCGCCTCCATCGCAGTCGTCTTCGGCGCGCAGTCGGTGGCACAGACGGAACCGGTGAGCACCCCCGGGCTCGACGAGATTTTCACCGACTACACGACGGGCATGCTCGAGGACGGCGAGTTCGCCACGGTGGACGAGATCACTGAAGCGCTGACGCCCAACGACTCTTTCTACGACGAGCCTGAGCTGACCGGCAACGAGGCTCCCGGAATGCTGCTCGAGTCGCAGCCCGTGCAGGTGATGTTCGCCGGTTTCCAGCCGGGCAACCTCGACGCCTACAAGGTCATGTACGTGACCCGCGGCGTCGACGACATGCCGGCGATCAGCACCGGTATCTTGCTGATCCCGATCGACGGCCGAGACAACGTGGACCGCCCGATCATCGGCTACCAGGAAGCCAACGACAGCGTCGGCGCCTACTGCCACCCGAGCAGCCTGTGGACCGGCGCGAATCCCCTCGATAGCGCAACGTGGTCGGCGGTGGGGCCACTGACGCTGATGCTCGACAAGGGCTACGCAGTCATGATCAGCGACGTCGGCAATGGCGGTGACTCGGACCCGCACGGCGTGTTCGCGGGCAAGTTCGGCGGACAGTCCAATCTCGACGGGCTTCGCGCCGCACTGCAGGTACAGGAGACGGGTCTGAGCAAGGAGGCGCCGATCGGTATCTTCGGCATCGCGGGAGGCGGCGTCGGCGCCGCAGTGGCCGCAGAGATCCAACAGGAGTATGCGCCCGAGCTCAACGTCAAGTCCGCCGTGCTCGAGGGCATGGTCGTCAACCAAAAGAACTTCATGCGCACCGCCGACGGTTCCGTAGGCTCCGGCTTCGCGTTCGCCAACCTGCTGGGCCTCGAGCCCTGGTACCCGGAGATGAAGATCGACGAAAAGCTCACTCCGATCGGCAAGGAGATCGCTTCCTTCTACCGCACGCAGTGCCAGACACCGGCGTACTTCGCCATGCCCTTCGTGCCGTTGCAGACGCTGTTCATCGACGGACAGAGCCCCGTCGACATCCCCGATTTCCAGCCGGCTTTCGAGGACAACAAGCTCGGCAAGCGTGCGCCGCAGGCCAAAGTCCTCATCACCTCATGTGGCGCCGACGACTCGCCGATGTCCTTGGTGCCCGCGCAGGACTCCCGAGACCTCGTCGAGAAGTACCGGGCCGGGGGCACCGACGTGACATATGCGCCTAGCGACTGCTCGATGAGCAAGACCCTCACGGACCCGTACGGGTGGGGCACCGACCTGTACGGCATGCAGACAATGGACTGGCTCGATTCGACGCTGCGGTGAGATTCCACGTTGCATCGACCTGATCTGTGGGTTGACCTGCCTCGATACGGCCATCGGCTCTACGTTCGATGTGAGGTTCCCGGCGCGGCTCAGGTGTAGCTGTTCACCAGTGGCCCGACGATCTCGAACGCGGCGGCGTCGGGGACCAAGTACTTGACGACCGTCCCACTGATGAAGGGGTGCCAGGCCGGCCCGGCGTCGGATCCCTCTGCCGAGACGACTAGGGCGCTGCCAACGTAGACGCCGGGGAAGTGTCCGTGCGCCAGGGCTTCGTTGTGGGTGGCGACGGCGAGGAGTTCCTCGGCGTGGCTTCGATCTATATCGTCGCTCATGCCGGCCAACAACTCGTGCTGGAGCTCAGCGGGGGTGCCGACGGTGCGGGACTGCAGCGGATCGCTGCCGAGCAGGGTCAGGCTGTCCACTGCGACGCCGTGCCCCTGCATGACGACGGCTACTGCGTGGGCGAGAAGGCCACCGAAGGAGAGTCCGAGAAGGTGGATCGGTCGCACACTGTTGGCGGCGAGAATCTTATCGGCGTAGTAAGCCGCGAGAGCCGTCAGCGACTTCCAATTCTCACCGGGTGTGGGCGCTTGAACACCGTAGATAGGCTGCTCTTCGTCCAGGTGCGCAGCCAATGACGCGTAGCAGGAGGCGAGTCCGTCGATCGGATGAATGCAGAAGACGGGTGCCCGTGTTCCCGCGACGCGGATCGGCAGAATCGTCGGCCTCGGATACGTGGTGGATGACCGGTCGACGATTCCCGTGATAGAGGGGTGCGAGAGATCGTTGACGACGGTCATGCTGAACCTCCGGGATCAAAAGTCTTCGGTCATTCGGCCGCGTGTGCGAACAACCTGTGAAGTTCGTATGCGCCGATCGACGAGTATGTCGCCGGAGGGGGCGCAGGTGTTACCTGCATCTCATCGATTATTCCATGATCGCGGTGTACAAAAGCCGGATCCGAAGATCTTATCGGGCGAAATACCTGCTCAGGCTGCATGGGCTCGCCGACGTTGCTTCAACGAATTACATAGTGGTAATTCAGGATTCGAGAGATGGATCAAAGTCGTGGACGCAGGGGATCGCCGGAACCTACTTGCATCTCATTGGCAGGAAAGACCGAGGCTCGGCACGCTCGTCGGACGGAATCACCGGACGGGATGAAGTGCCGGTTCATTTGAGCAAGATCCACAACCCTGACGCGCTCAGTACGATCAGACTCATCGCCAGCACGCCACCCATCGCCAACGCAGGTGTTGCCTTTTCGGTTGTGAACAGCGCCAAGCGTGCAGGCCTCGAACGGCGTTCGAATATCGTCACTGCGATTATCAGCAAAGCGGCAATCAATGGCCCGATCAATGATGCCGCTCCGAATGGTGGCAGCCATCGCAAACATGCTGCGGACAAACCTAGGATCGACAAACTTGTACGCACAAATGAAAGCGACGTGCGTTCGGACTGCAGACCCCCGTCCGGAGACTTCGGCACGTTTTCGGAACGAAGCGTGGTCATTTCAGCTCACGACGCCAATCACCAGTACCGTTGCACAGATCACCAGGATCACCCCCACCGCCGGAGCCATCAAGGGAATCGGAAGCGTGCGTTCCGCTCTCAACGCTCGTTCCGAACTGATCCAGTGAAAAAACGAGGTGACAGTGATCAATGCTCCACCGATCAACAGTAAGGCTGCCAAAGCAGAACGCGTTGTCGACGGAAGGATGTCGGCGCCGAAAGCTTCGAGTCCGACACCCGATGCCACAAATGCCGTCGCGGTGCGAATCCAGGCCAGGTACGTCCGTTCGTTGGCGAGCGTGAATCGCGGATCTGGGTCTTTTCCTGAAACAAAAGGTTTCCAGCTACCCATACTTTGCATTCCTATCTCGAGGAGACCCGTGTTGGATATTTCGTTGTACAGACTGCAGGCGGTCTTGTAATTCTTCAGGGGTAGCTGTCACCCACGTCCGGTGCTGCTGTGGTGAGGATATCGGTGACGGGCTCGGTTGTTGTCTACCTCGACCTGAGCACGATCTCGGTCGGATGGGTGTCGGCTGGGGTGTCGATAGCGTTCCGAACGGCCAGCGCGACGGATCCCGCCTGCAGAAACTTCGACCCGTCGTATTCCCCGCCTTCGTGCTCGACGATTGCGCGTTGCATATCGGTGTCGATCCTCCCGGGGTGCACCGACGTCACACGCAACGACGGCTCTTCCTGGCGCAGCGCATCGGCGAAGGCCCGCAACGCGAATTTCGACGCCGCATATCCGCCCCACCCAGGGTTGGCCCGGATGCCGGCACCCGAATTGATCAGGACCACATGTCCGCCAGCGCGCCGCAGTGCAGGCAGCAATAGCTGGGTCAGTGCAACCACCGACAGGACATTGCTCTCGTACTGGCGACGCCAATCCTCGACCGACGACTCCTCGATCGTGCCGAGTGCCGCGATGCCGGCGTTGTGTACCAGAACATCGAGCGACTCAATCGGCTGCACTGCGGCGGCGACGGCGTCGTGATCGGTGAGATCCACCGGCCAGGGCGTGCCGGTACCGAGTTCGCCGGCGATCGAAGCGAGTGATTCCGAAGACCGTCCGCCCAGGTACACGTGGTGATCGGATGCAAGTTGCCGCGCAATCGCCGCACCGAGGCCTCGGCTCGCACCCGTCACCAAAGCTGTTCGAGCCAATGCTGCTGCAGTCATGAGTCCAAACTAGTCATTGCGCTTACCTAGTCGAACGTCATGCCTGCTTCGGCCCCCATGGACATCGTCGTGTTCCCGCCGTCGAGGGATTCCCGGATGATGTCGGCGTGGCCGGCGTGCTGAGCGCACTCTCGCAAGATGTGGAGCAGGGTGTAGCGCACCGACTGCCACGAGCGTTCCGGAGCCCACGGCGCGGTCGGGAGTGGTACCTGGACGTCGAGGTCGAGGTCGAGATCGGCGATTGCCGCTTCCGATGCGGCAGCGACCAGGGCGAACTCCTCGACGAGGCCGGCGACGCTCTGGCCCGGACTCATCACGTATTCGGTCTCCATTCGGGACAAGTCGAACTCGGCGGATTCATCCATGGCAGCGATGATTCCCATCCAGGAACGCTCGTTGTTGACGACGTGGTTGAGCAGTCCGCCGAGGGTGAGGTCGCTGACGGTTGTTCGTTGGCTGGCCTGCTCATCGGTGATCCCCCGAACCGTGTACAGAAAGTTCTTGCGCTGGTCGGCGAGCATTCTTGCAATGTCGGCCTTCTCACCGGTGAGTGTCATGAAAGTTCCCTTCGTTGCTGGTGAAGACAAAGGTACGAGCGATTGCGGACAAGTTCAGTCCTCGATCGAGTCCGATGCGCGAGAAACCCAAAACAGACGCAAACTAGAACCATGGGCGACCGTGGATTCACTTCGACACAACTGGCCGCTCGAGCTGCTTATCTTCTCCGCGGCAACGACTTGGGCACCATGACCAGCGCCGCACCGCGGCTGTATCCACATATGTGGAGCTGGGATGCGGCCTTCGTGTCGGTCGGACTCGCGCCGCTCAGCGTCGAACGAGCCGTGGTGGAGCTGGATACCCTGCTGTCCGCGCAGTGGAAGAACGGCATGATTCCGCACATCGTCTTCGCCAACGGCGTCGACGGCTACTTCCCTGGACCAGCGCGGTGGGAGACGAGGGAACTGGCCGTACACGCGCCAGTCGGGCCGCAGACGTCGGGGATCACGCAGCCGCCGGTGCATGCCATTGCGGTGCAGCGCATCCTCGATCACTCGAAGCGACACGGTCGGACCACTCGGGCCGTCGCCGAGGAGTTTCTGGATCGTCGGTGGGAGAACCTCGTCCGGTGGCATCGATGGCTCGCCACGGCGCGCGACATCGAGGGCAGCGGCCGCATCACGTTGTTCCATGGCTGGGAGTCGGGCATGGACAACTCCCCGCGCTGGGATAGCTCGTATGCCAATGTCGTCGCCGGGCAGATGCCGCCCTACGTCCGCGAGGACCACGCGGTGATCACCGATCTGTCGATGCGTCCGAGCAACAGTGAATACGACCGCTACATCTGGTTGGTCGAAGAGATGAAACAAGTGGGCTACGACGACGCGGTGCTGGCAGAAAAGATGAGCTTCGCCGTGGAGGACGTTTTCGTCAGCGCCATCTTCTCGATGGCGTGCGATGTGCTCGCGACCATCGGTGAGGAGCATTCCAAACCACACTCCGACGTCCGAGACCTGCGCGAGTGGGCCGAGAAGTTTCGCAAGGGCGTAGTCGCAACGACCGATCAGCGTTCCGGGGCGGCCCGAGACTACGACGTCCGGGCGGGCCGCTGGATCTCCACCGACACGATCGCGATGTTCGCTCCCCTGCTGTGCGGAGGGTTGCCACGCGAACAGGAACGCACGCTATTGCGGATGTTCGAAGGCACCCGATTCTGCGGACATCCGGATCTGCTGTTCGCTGTTCCGCCGTCGACGTCGCCGGTCTCGAAAGACTTTCGCGCACGGGAGTATTGGCGCGGACCGGTGTGGCCGGTCATGACCTGGTTGTTCTCGTGGGCATTCTCCCGGCGTGGATGGGCCGAGCGGTCGTTGACGCTGCGTGAAGAAGGACTGCGTCAGGCCAGCGACGGGAGTTTCGCCGAGTACTACGAGCCGTTCACCGGTGAACCGCTCGGCAGTATGCAGCAGTCGTGGACGGCGGCAGCGGTACTGGACTGGCTCGGCTAGCTGCTGCCCCAGTTCTCGGCTTTCGTCAGACAGAAGGGATGGCCGGCCGGGTCCAGTAGCACCCGCCACGTTTCGCCCGGTTGGTCCTCGGGGAGGCTCGCGCCGAGTTCGACGGCCTTCTTCGCCGCATCGTCGAGGTCCGTCACCGCAAGATCGAAGTGATATTGCTTGCTGCCGTGCGTATTGGGCCACGCCGGTGCAACGTAGTCCTCGACGCGGCCGAATCCAAGGGCACTGCTCGGGCCGTCGAGCATCGCGTAGTCCCTCTCGGAATGGACGACGCTCCAGCCGAGTAGTTCAGACCAGAACTTCGCGCTGCTCGGCGGGTCGGGGCAGTCCAGGGTGACCATCTTCAGTGTTGCGACAGGCGTGTCTGTCATCTGCTTTTCTCCTGCCAACGGTGTGGAAGTCCAGACTCCTACACTCGGCGTGTGGTGGATAGGAAAAACGCGACAGCAACACATGCGGGCGTGCTGCGACCCGAAGAGTTGGCGCAGCACGTCGATCTCACGCGTTTGCCCTGCGCGCCGTCACTGGACCCGTGGGTCGAGAACTATTGGCTCCTGCGGTGGGAGTTGCCGTCCGGCAGGACCTACAGCACCTCGACGCTGCCACACCCGGCCTGCACGTTGAGTATCGAGCACGGTCATTTACGCGCCGGTGTCATCGATCCCGTGGTCGTGACCGGAGTACTCACCAAACGCTTCGATGTCACACTCGCAGAACGGGGCTGGGTCTTCGGCATCAAATTTCGGCCCGGTGGATACGCGAGCCTGACCGACACCCACGCTCGAACGCTGCGCGACGTGCCGGTCGCCCCACCGACCGCATTTCGGAAAGGCACGGTCGCCGCACTCGCCGAGTTGGGGCCGCACCACGATCCGGACTATTGCCGAATCGCCGTCGACACGGTCTTGGCGCCCTACGAACAGCCGGCCGACTCCGACTACCTGGAGGTTCTGGACATCGTGTCGGTGATGCTCCACGACCGATCGCTGGTGCGTGTGGGTGGCGTCGAGCAGCGGTGCGGTATCGGCGCTCGGCGGCTGCAGCGATTGTTCGAACGCTACGTCGGGGTGACCCCGAAGTGGGTCCTCGGGCGGTACCGCATCCATGACGCCGTCAGTGACCTCGACGGCGGGTTCACCGGTTCGTTGGCCGATCTGGCAGCTCGGTACGGCTGGTTCGACCAGGCGCATTTCACTCGTGAGTTCACCGAGCTGATCGGGGTAACGCCGAGCACCTACCTCCGCTAGCCGGTCAGCGCACGCTCCAACGTCGGCCACGATGCACGCAATGCGTCCTGCCAGTACATCCACGAATGTGTGCCGGGGGAACCGAGATCGAAGTGTGCGGGGATACCCAGTTCGTCGAGTCGTTGCTCGAGTCGCTCGGAGCAGCCGTTGGTCACTGCTTCGATGAGACCACCGATGACGACCTGGTCGGGCAGCGGAGGCGCTCCGGCGGGTCGGACGACTCCTGGCATGTCGAACCGTCCGGGCAGTCCGGTGGAATTGGAGACGAACAATTCCAGTCCGCGTAGCTTCTCGGCGTTGACGTAGGGATCGTGCTCGACCCAGCGTGGGTCGCTGTCCGGCCCCCACATGTTCTCGACATCGCCCTTGCCGCGACCTTCTACCAGTAAGCGAATAAAGTTGCGTCCCAACGGATCCGAAGTCTGCGCACAACCGCTGTACGACGCCACTCCGCGGTAGAGGCCTGGTGCCTGGATCGCCAGGTCGAGGACCGAACCGGCAGACATGGACAGCCCACCGATGGCGTTGACGCCGTTGGCGTTCAGTGCGGCGTCGAGGACGGGCGGTAGTTCCTGGGTGAGGAAGGTCTGCCACTTGTTGCGTCCGAGTGCGGGGTCGTCGCGTTCCCAGTCGGTGTAGTAGCTCAGGTACCCGCCGACGGGAATGACGACGTTGACGTTCTTGTCGGCGAAGAAGGCGGCCATGTCGGTCTGCTTCAGCCAGTTCGCGCCGTCTTCGCCGCCGCCTGCGCCGTTGAGCATGTACAGCGTCGGACGCGGTACCGACGTGTCTGCGGGCCGGAGAACTTGGAGTTGGATGACGCGGTCCATGGACGGCGAGTAGACGTGGACGTTCCAGCGGGTGTCGTCCACCTGCTCGATCCGGTCGAGCGTTCCCACTGCCGCAGTGGCGGGTTCGGCGACCGCCACGGTCGTCGGAGCGAGGAGAAGTACCGCCGTGATCGCCAGGATCAGCCTTCGCACAGTCTTCATCGCTGCACCTCGCGTCGGATGTAGTGATCGATCAGCGATCCGATGGATTTCAGTGCAGTCTCGGATGTCATCTGCCAGTGTGTGTTCGGTATGGACACTGTGGTGATTTCGCCTCGAATGTAGGGGTGCCATGTTGCGAGTCCTTGCCGTTCTTCGTGGCCGGCCGCGACGTACAGTACTTCGCCGTCGTACACGCCGGGTTGGTGTCGGGTGGAGATGTCGTGATTGTGGCGTGCGGAACCGAGGAGTCGTTCGACCTCGTCACGGCTGAGTACACCGGAGCCCGAGACGAGATCCGACAGCGATTCCAGCGATATCCGCTGATCGTCGATACCGGGTAGGGCAACACCTACTGCGTGCATCAGATCCGATGCAGCCATGTCGGTGTCCCAAACATTTTCGGGCCCAACGGCGTGAGCGTCCAACATGATGAGCGAATCCACTTCCTTGCCGGCAGCCCGCAGCGCGACGGCAATCGCGTGCGCGATCGTTCCGCCGAGTGACCAGCCGAGCAGGTGGTACGGGCCGTCGGGTGCGATCCGTTCGATCTCCCCGATGTACCGCTGAGCCAGATCGTCGAGTGAACCGGGAAGGTCGGTGAGCCCGGGTGTCTGAATACCGTAGATGGGCCCGGCCGTGTACTTGTCCAAACCTGCGTAACACCAGGACAATCCGATGATCGGGTGAATGCAGAACAGCACTGCCTTGGGCCCTCCTTCGCGAATCGGGAACACCACGTCGAAGGAGCTACCGACGTCGGCGCCCGAATCCAGGAGTGATGCAAGAGATTCGGGAACCGGATCGGCCAAGAGTGCCTGGAGTGAAAGCGTGGTACCCGTCGACTCGCGCAGGACGGTGAGCATCCGCATCGCGCTCAGCGAGGTCCCTCCCAGTTCGAAAAAGTTGTCGGTGACCGACACCTTGTCCACTTTCAGAACCTCCGAGAACGATCGAACGACGGTATCTTCCGTGGCTGTTGTCGGGGGCCGGTATGCGCTGCGAAGCCCGGAGAAGTCCGGTTCCGGCAACGCGTCGACATCGAGTTTTCCGGTGGGAGTCCTCGGGATCGTGGTGAGAACCATGACGGCTGCGGGAATCATGTAGCCGGGCAGTAGTGCCCGAACATGGTTGCGGAGAACATCGTGACCGGCGAGCCCGTCGTGGGTGACGAGAACGTACGAGACGAGCGCGGTATCTCCCGATGGACCTGGACGGCCGAGCGTGACGGCGAAGTCGACGCCGGGATGTGTCGACAGCGCTGCATCGATTTCGCCGAGTTCGACGCGGAAGCCGCGCACTTTCACCTGGTGATCGAGCCGACAGCTGTAGCGGAGTGTGCCGGTTGCCGTCCACCGAACGATGTCGCCGGTTCGATACATCCGGCCGTGTCCGAATGGACTTGCGACAAACCGTTCGCTGCTCAGACCCGGCCGGCCGTGATAACCGCGTGCGAGTGCGGGTCCGGCGACGTAGAGCTCACCGGGAACGCCGACCGGTACGGGGTGCAGGCGGGTGTCGAGAACGACGGCTTCGAACCCGGTGATCGGCGTGCCGATATCGATCGGTGACCCGTTCTCGACTGGGCCGAGCGTCGAGATGTCCGTAGCCTCCGTGGGGCCATAGCCGTTGAGCATGAGCCGCCCGGGTGCCCACCGAGTCACCAGTTCCGGGCTGCAGGCTTCACCGCCGACACAGACGACTTCGAGGTCGGTCAGGTTCTCGGGATCGAGGGTCGACAATGCCGAGGGCGTCATCAAGGCGTGCGTGACGCGCTCTGCTCGTAGGAAGGCCGTCAGTTCGTCGCCGCCGAGGATCTCCGGCGGTGAGATGACGAGCGTGGCTGCGGCGGACAGCGCCGACACCATCTCGCCGACGGCCATGTCGAAGCTCGGTGATGTGTTGTGCAAGAAGCGCGAGAAGGACTGCACTCGGTGCAGCTCGCGCCGCGATGCCGCGAGATTGGCGAGACCGCGATGGCTCACCACCACTCCCTTGGGCATACCGGTGGATCCCGAGGTGTAGATCATGTACGCAGCCGTATCGAGATCGACGTAACCGTTCGATTCGGTGGATCCTATCGGAGTCTTCGGTGCGCTTTCCTGTTCGGCGACATGCTCTTCCGAGTCGAGCTCGAGCCAGGTGATCCCGGTCGGCAGTGCCGATACGTGCTCGGCAAGAGTTATTCCCATGACCGCACCGGAATCGGTGACCATGTGTTCGAGGCGGTCGGCCGGGTATGCGGGATCGACCGGAACGTACGCGGCGCCGGTCTTGGCCACCGCCCATACCGCGAGGACGGACTCCACCGAACGAGGAAGCCCCAGCGCTACAACCGTTTCCGGGCCGATGCCGTAGCCGAGAAGCACCCGGGCGAGCTGTGTCGATACGACATCGGCGTCGGCATAGGTGTAATCACGGCCGCGCCAGCGCACGGCCACGCCGTCGGGATTCTGCGATACCGCCGAAGCGATCAGCTCCAAGAACGTACACGGCTTCGGTGCATCAGCGCCGTGTACCGGTGCCAGTGCACTGCGTTCGGCGGCGTCGAGGATGTCGATGTCGCCGACGGGACGCGACGGCTCGGCAACCGCGGCGTCGAGGATCATCTCGAATCTTCCGGCGAATCCGGCGACGGTGTCGGCGTCGAACAGGTCGGTGCTGTAGCGCAGAACGCCACGAAGTCCGTGGTCGGTTTCGGTCAGAGTCAGCGCTAGATCGAAACGTGTGACCCCCGGTTCGTAGGGGAACTCCGAGACGGTCAGACCCGGTAGATCGATGGTGTTCGGGCGCTCGTGCTCGTACGCGAGAAGTGCTTGGAACAGCGGCGAGTGCGAAGTCGACCTGGTGGGCCGTAATGCTTCGACGACCTTTTCGAACGGAATGTCGGCGTTCGCGAATGCATCGAGATTGCGCTCTCGCACCTCGCCGAGCAGCTCTGCGAAGCTCGCCGAAGGCCGGATCTCGGTGCGCAGCACGAGAGTCCCGACGAACATGCCGACGACGTCGTCGAGCACACCGGCCCCGCGGCCGGACACCGTCGTCCCGACGGCGATGTCGCTGGTACCCGACAACCGTGCGAGCAGTATCGCGTATGCGGCGTTCATGACCATGAAGGTCGAGGCACCGTGACGATGGGCGAGGGAGCGTGCGGCGGTGAACATGCGATCGTCCAGCTCGAAGGTGACCTGGTCGCCGCGCTGCGATGCGACGGCGGGTCTGCGGCGGTCGGATGGGAGTTCGAGCAGGTCCGGCAGACCGTCCAAGGTGGTTCGCCAATATTCGAGTTGGCGGGAGGCAACCGAATCCGGATCCTCGGTGGACCCCAGGACGCGGTGCTGCCACAGGGTGTAGTCGGCGTACTGCGCGGGCAGCGGAACCCAGGGCGCAGGCGCTCCGTGTAGTCGCGCTGTGTAGGCGATGAGGATGTCGCGAGTCAGTGGCCTCATCGAGACCCCGTCGGCCGCAATGTGATGCACCACGAGCAGGAGTACGTACTCACCGGCTCGTGTGCGCAGAAGCGATCCGCGCAAGGGAACCCCAGCCGTGACATCGAAGCCCCGCCCCAGAATCTTGGCGGTCTCGGCCAGCACGGCACATTCGTCGAGGTCGACCGGCGTCAGGTCCAACCCGACCTCGTCGGCATCGAGGATCACCTGCTCGGGTTCGTGGCCGCCGGAGTACGTCGTACGCAGGGATTCGTGCCGATCGAGCACGTCCCGCACGGCAAGCGCGAGCGCAGCCGCATCGAGCGTCCCGGTCAACTTGACGGCCAACGCAATGTTGTATGCGGCGGAGTCGGGATCGGCTCGGTTGAGCAGCCACATCCTGCTCTGCGCCGCGGACAGTGGAATGCGCTGCGGTCGCGGACCAGCCGTCAGCACGGGAAGCTGCGAACGCTCAGCGGCATCGAGAGCGACGGCAATGCCTGCGACGGTGGGGGAATCGAACAGAGACCGCACGGGCAGCGAGGTTCCGGCACGTTCGTTGATGCGCCCGACCACACGCGTGGCGACGAGGGAATTGCCGCCGAGGTCGAAGAAGTCCTCGTCGGACCCCACACGGTCCAGATCGAAGACGGTGGCGAACACCTCGGCGACGAGTATCTCGCTGTCGGTTCTCGGTGCGAGGAATTCTCGCTCTACCTTCACCGGTGCGGGTAGCGCCGACCGATCGAGCTTGCCTGCCGCTGTTACCGGGACCGATTCGATGATCGTCACCGATCGCGGAACCATGTGCGACGGCAGAGTCCGACGGGCATGGTCGACGAGGTCGGCCGGAACCGGTGAACGACCCACTGCCGGAACGACATAGCTGACGACGGCATCGGAATCGATATCGGAGACAGCGTTGTCGACGTCGGGATGTCGGGTGAGGACTGCGTCGATCTCGCCCAGTTCGATGCGGAAACCGCGGACCTTGACCTGCGCGTCGGCGCGTCCGAGGAACTCGAACGAATTACCGAGACTGCGGACTCGGTCGCCGGTGCGATAGAGGCGGGTTCCGCGTCGCGAGAACGGATCGGCCACGAAGCTGGCCGCTGTCGTACTGACCTTGCCGTGGTAGCCACGAGCGAGGGAGTCCCCGCCGACGTAGAGCTCGCCGATCACCCCGCTGGGTACCGGATGGAGTCGAGAATCGAGAACGTACGCGCTGACTCCGCGTATCGGTCCGCCGATTCCGAACCGTAGCTCAGGGTCCAGTGGCCCGTCGATGGTCGGGGCGATGGTGGCCTCGGTGGGGCCGTACGCGTTGAACATCGCGACCCGGCCTGCCCAGGTCCGAACCAGCTCGGTCCCACTGGCTTCTCCGCCGACGACGACGGTATTCAGCTCGGGTAAGGCGTCGGGGTCCACCGTGGCGAGGGCGGCGGGAGTCACGAAGGCATGGGTGACTCCGCGCAGGGCCCGAGTCAGTTCGGCGCCGCCGTAGATGTCGGGTTCGGCGATGACCATCGTGCAACCGGTGCCGAGAGGGAGCAGCATTTCCAGTATCGAGGCGTCGAAACTTGCCGACGCGAAGTGGAATGTGCGACTGACGTTGTCCAGCCGCAATCGTTCACACAACTCGGCGCTGAAGTTGGCAAGGCCGTTGTGCGTGACCGCCACGCCTTTCGGTGTCCCCGTCGAACCGGAGGTGTAGATGATGTACGCGCAGTGCTCCGGGCGCAGCGTGTGTATTCGGTCGGCGTCGGTGATCGGGGCCGCCGATCCAACCGACGGGTCCAGCTCGCTGGGGCGAATCCAGTGCACGGATCCGACTCCGGGCGAGCTGTCACCGGGCTGACCGATACCCAGTTTCGCACCGGAATCGGCCAGCATGTGTTCGATTCTGCCTGCCGGATAGCGCGGATCGATCGGGACGAACGCGGCGCCCGTCTTGGCTACCGCCCACAGCATCAGAACGGCGCTCGCACTGCGTCCCATCATGATTGCGACCGAAGATTCCGGACCGGCTCCGCGTGCGATCAGTTGTCGAGCGATGCGAGTGGATGCATCGTCGAGTTCCGGGTAGGTCCAGACGATATCGCCGTCCTCGAGTGCCGCGGCGCCGGTCGAGTTGACCACAGCCGATGCCAGCAGCTGCGGCAACGTACGTCGGCGCAGCGCGGGGCTGCCCTGCAGCACTGTGGGATCGGCCAGGTCGATGTCGCCGATCACTGCGTTGGGATCGGCGGTGGCAATGGCAAGAATGTTGACGAAGTGCCGGGCGAAGGAGACGACCGTCGAGGCGTCGAACAGATCTGTTGCGTAGGTGAATGTTCCGTGCAAATCGGCGGGATCGATTTCGAGTTGCAGATCGAACTTCGCGACGGCCGCGACACCGGTGACCGGAGCGACGACGAGCCCAGGCAATTCCACCGTCGGCGCCGCATCGTCCACGGACAACATGACCTGGAAAAGAGGGTGATGTGCGGTCGACCGGGTGGGCGCCAGTACCTCGACAAGTCGATCGAAGGGGACGTCGGCATTGCTGTAGGCGGCGAGGTCGCGGTCGCGAACCCGGTGCAGCAGTTCGGTGAAGCTCGCCGCGAGATCGATCTCGGTTCGCAGGGTGAGGGTGCTCACGAACATGCCGACCATCTCGTCGAGCGCCTCTTCGCCGCGACCTGCGACGGGCGTGCCGACGGTGATGTCGCGTTCTCCGGACACTCTCGCCAACAGCACGGTCAGAGCGGCATGCAGAACCATGAACGGCGTCGTCCCGGTGCGTTGCGCGAGTGCGGTTACGGCTCGGCGGGTGTCGTCGGTGACGGTGAATTCGGCGGTAGCGCCGCGGTGCGACGCGGCGGCGGGGTGTGGACGGTCCGTCGGCAGCGGCAGTCGTTCGGGTACGCCGCGGAGTTCGTGCTTCCAGAAGGCGAGCTGCTGGGAGATCATCGAGTCCGGATCGGACTCCGATCCCAGTACCTCGATCTTCCACAGCGCGTAGTCGGCGTACTGGATCGGTAGCGGAGTCCACGTCGGTGCGGTTCCGTGAGCCCGAGAGGTGTAGGCCGCCATGATATCCCGGGCCAGTGGACGCATCGACCAGCCGTCCGCGGCGATGTGGTGGGTGATCACCATCAGTACGTGTTCGTTGGGGCCGAGCCGGAGCATGGCTGCCCGGATCGGTGGTTGCGCGGTGACGTCGAATCCGCGTCCGGCCATGCTCGCCAGCGCTCCGGCGAGATTGCGCTCGGTGGTGTCGGTCGTCGGCACCTCCAGTGTGGCGGATTCCAGCACGACCTGGCGTGGGCCGTCCGGGGAATCGGGATAGACGGTCCGCAGCGATTCGTGCCGCTCGACGACGTCGAACACTGCCTGCCTAAGCGCATCGGTGTCGAGGTCTCCGGTCAGGCGAATGGCGCCCGCGATGTTGTACGCCCCCGAAGCCGGGTCGAAGCGGTTGAGCAACCACATGCGGTGCTGGTTGGGTGCGAGCGGAATCGACTCGGGGCGCACTGTGGTGCCGAGGGCGGGACCGCAGTGCCCGTGTGCGAGTTGCGCCGACAGTGACCGAACGGTGGGGTGATCGAAGAGGGCTCGCACACCGATGTTGCTGCCGAGCTCGGAATTGACCCGCGCGACGACCTGGGTGGCCGTCAGCGAATTCCCGCCGAGTTCGAACCAGCCGATAGTCACTCCGACGTCGGATCGACCGAGTACATCGGCGAAGATCGCGGCCACGGCTGCTTCGGTGTCGTCGGCCGGGGAGATCACCTCGGCCGACTCGCCGACCGGCTCCGGCAACGCGGACCGATCGAGTTTGCCGTTGCGGCCGAGGGGCATGCGCGTCAGCGGCACGTAGACGGTCGGAACCATGTAGGCCGGAAGTTCGGCTTCGGCGCGGCTGCGGATCTCCTCGATCGACGCCGTTCCGGATACATAGGCGACGAGTGTCTCGGCGGGAGTGGAGCCTGCGGAATGACTCACGTGGGCGGCGCCCGATCCGTGCACGGTGACGACGGTGGACCCGACGCCGGGTGTGCGCAGGATGGATGCCTCGATGTCACCGAGTTCGAGACGCTGGCCACGGAGCTTTACCTGAAAGTCGTTGCGGCCCAAATATTCCAGCTCGCCGTCAAGGGTCCACCGAACGAGATCTCCGGTTCGGTAGAGCCGAGTGCCGCTACCGAACGGGTCGGGCACGAATCGTTCCGAGGTCAGCGCGGCCCGCCGGAGATAACCGCGTGCGAGTTGTGCACCGGCGAGGTACAACTCGCCGACTGCGCCGATGGGGACGAGACGTAGAACCGGATCGAGAACTCGCAGCTGGGTGTTCCACACCGGGACGCCGATCGGAACCAGCGAGTCGGCGCCGGGCTCGGTCTCGTGGAACGTGACGTCGACAGCGGCCTCGGTAGGTCCGTAGAGATTGTGCAGCGAGGTATCCAGCGCGGCGTGGAACCGTCGAACCGTCGACCGCTGCAGTGCTTCACCGCTCGCGAAGACGTGCCGCAACGACGTGCACGCTGCGCTGTCACCGTACTCGAGGAACAGATCCAACATCGACGGAACGAAGTGCGCGGTGGTGATCCCCTGCTCCTGGACCAGGCCCGAGAGATACTTGGGATCGCGATGGCCTTCGGGCTCGGCGATGACGGTTCGGGCGCCGGTGAGATGGGGCCAGAACAGTTCCCACACCGAGACGTCGAATGTCGTCGGCGTCTTGTGCAGTACGACGTCGGACTCGTCCAACGGATAGGTGTCCTGCATCCAGAGCAGACGGTTGACGATCGAGGCATGCGACACCGCCACACCTTTCGGCATCCCGGTGGACCCCGAGGTGAAGATGACGTACGCCGTGTTCTCCCCGTGGGGGGCAGCCTTTCGTTCCCACGGTGCGATGGGCCCGGTACCGAACCGTGACAGGTCGAGGGTGCGCGGGTCGATGACCGGTGCAGTCGCTTCGAAGTGGGAACCCAATATCACAGTGGGAGAACAGGTATCGATCATGTAGGCGATTCGTGTGCCGGGAAGGGTCGGGTCCAGTGGTAAGTACGCAGCACCTGCGTGCACGACGGCGTGGATGGCGACGAGTTGATCGATGGATCGCGGCAGCGCGACGGCGACGACCGACTCCGGACCGACACCGCGGGAGAAAAGGAAACGCGCAAGGCAGTGAACCCGTGCGGCGAAACTGCCGTAGGTCAACGAATGCTCTTCGAACACCACGCAGGTCTCGGACGCGTACGTGCGGGATGCCGCGCTCAGAAGTTCCGTGAGCGTCGTTGGTTCGATCTCGCGGTCGTTGGCATTCCAGTCCAGGGTCAGCGCTTCGCGTTCGAGCTCCCCCAACACATCGATATCGATGAGGGCGCCATCGGGACGGTCGGTCATCGCCGTCAGTACACGCTGCAAACGCTCGGTTATCGTCGTGACCTGCCCGGGCGAGAACGCGTCGGGTGAGAACCTCAACATCATGGTCAGATCCGGTTCCAACACCGTGACGAGCGTCAACGGATAGTGCGTTGCATCCTCGACCGCGACGTCGAGCACTCGCATCCCGTCGATATCGGTATCGGACCGCAAGGCACTGCGATCGATCGGGTAGGACTCGAAGACCGTCAACGTATCGAACATCGCCCCGGGGCCTGCCGCACCCTGAATATCGGCAAGTCCGACGTGATGGACGTCGAGCAGTTCGACCTGCTCGCTCTGCAGCCGAGCCATCACCGTCCGAACAGAATCGGTGGCGCTCGATCGCACCCGCACGGGCAGGGTGTTGATGAACAGTCCGAGAGTGTCCGTCGCGCCGGGCACCTCGGCAGGCCTGCCCGAGACCGTCGCGTCGAACACGACATCACTGCGAGTGAGCAAGGAAGACAACACGATCGACCACGCAACCTGGACGACGGTATTGACCGTCACCGCTGCATCCTTCGCCAGCGCCGCGATGGCGTCGCGGTGGACGCGAACGGACACCTCGCGCGGCAACAGCGACGTGCCGTCCGCGGAGTTGGTTGCGGGCGCGAGGAGAGTCGGTTCGTCGAGCCCCTCCAGCGCGGTGACCCAACGCTCGCGGGCAGCATCGTGGTCGCGTTGGGAGAGCCATTCGAGATAGTCGCGGTACGCCCTGGCGGGGGTCGGGATCGGGGCGTCGGTGCCGTACAGGACCAGCAGATCCTTGATGAAGATCGGCATCGACCAGCCGTCGAACAGGATGTGGTGGTTGGTGACGACCAGTTGTGTGCGGCCGGCGCTGTGCAGCAACGCGAACCGGACCAGTGGGGCCGCTGCCATGTCGAATCTTCGCAGTCGTTCCTCGGCGATGATCCGCTCCGGATCGGTGACGGTCTCCTCACGCCACGGCACGTCGACGTCAGTGAGGATCACCTGCACCGGCAAACCGCGTGCGTCGTGAACGAACGCAGCGCGAAGGTTGTCGTGGCGATCGAGTAGGCGCTGCGCTGCGCGACGCAACCGCGGGCTGTCGATATCGCCGTCGAGCTCGAACACGATCTGGGCGGCGTAGACGTCCACGCTGTCACGGGTCAGATCGGCATGGAACATCAGCCCGCGTTGCAACGGTGCCAGTGGCCACACGTCTTCGATCCCGCCGAAACGGTCCTCCCACAGATCGATTCGATGCTGATCGACCTGAACCAGAGCCGCGTCGGCGGGAGTCAGACCGCCGGCCGACGGGTCGTTGGCGTGCGCGGAGAGTTCACCGATCGCAACGGCCCACAGCGATGCGAACTCGCGTACCTCGGCGTCGGTCAGCACCCCGTCGGGATAGCCGATTCGAGTCGACAGTCGTTTCCCCGCAAGCACGACGTTGATGTCGATCACCACGTCGGTTGCAAGATCCTCGCCGCTTCCGCCATGAACCTCGGCCGTCATATCCGGAATCCACCCGACGCCGAGGAGGGCGTCCGAAGTGTCCGCTACCCGTCCGAGGTAGTTGAAGCTGATCTGTGGGGTGGGAAGTCCGTCCAGAGCCCCGGCTGCGCGCAGCGACCCGTATCCGGTGCCGCGGGCGGGTGTCGAACGAAGCTGTTCCTTGACCGCCTTCACCGTCGCAGCAGGATCGGAAGCGTCGGGCACCGAGAGCCGGACGGCGTGCACGGTGGTGAACCACCCGACTGTTCGTGTCAGATCGGCGCCGGGAAGTAGTTCTTCGTCGCGGCCGTGACTCTCGATCGACACCAACTGCGACGTGCCGCGCCAACGGTGAAGAGCCAGCGCCAATGCCGTCAGGAGAGCATCCTCGGGGCCCATCCGGTACGCGGTGGTGAGCGGACCCAACACGGCGGCGGTGACGTCGGCGTCGACGTCGAGTTGGACTGTACGCGTGCTTGCCCCGGTGTCGCGCTTCGAATCGAGTGGTCGGGACCCGATCGGGGTGCTTTCACCGTCGAGGATCGATATCCATCCGTCGCGTTCTTTCGTGAAGTCGAGTTCGGCGAGACCGTGCGTCCATCGCCGCATCGAAGTCCCCGAGGGCGCGAGCGTGATCGCATCGCTGCTCTGTGACCAGGCCGACGCCAGGTCCGGCACGAGAATGCGCCAGGACACGCCGTCGATCACCAGGTGGTGGGCGACGATGACGAGCCGCGCCCAACCATCGCCCACGACAGAGACCAGTTGGAGCATGATGCCGTCTCGTGGACGGAGTCGCCGGCCCGCGCGTCGGGCGGCGCCCTCTATCGCTGGACCGAATTCGGTTTCGGAACCGACTGTTTCGTGCGAGATCACCGAATCCGGGGACGTGGTTCCTGGCTCGGCGACGACCAGGTTCTCCCCCACCCAGCGTGCCCGCAGCATGTCGTGATGATCGAGGACGGCCGCGACGGTACGACGGAGCCGTGTCGGGTCGAGGTCGGGCGGCGAGGTCAGGACGAGTGCCTGGTAGAAGCTGTCGAGGTCCGCTGGTTCGTCGGCGCGGGCGCACACGCTGCGCGCGATCGGAAGCAGCGGCATCGGGCCGACGCCACCGCCGTCGAGCTCCGCGAGCTCGACTCGATCGGCCCTATCAGCCGCAACCTCGGCGAGGGCGGCGACGGTACGACGCTCGAAAACATCGCGCGGGGTGAAGATGACGCCGGATTCCTTCGCCCGAGAAACGAGTTGAATGGCGATGATGCTGTCGCCACCGAGGGCGAAGAACGAATCGTCGATGCCGACGGAGTCGAGACCGAGGACGGCAGCCATCGATTCGGCGATGGCCAGTTCGACGAGGCCGGTTGCCGCGCGGAAGGCAGTAGTGGTCCTGGTGTCGATGGGATCGGGCAGTGCCGAGCGGTCCACCTTGCCCGTGGCCGTCAGGGGCACCGCCTCGATCTCGATCAGGTGTACCGGAATCATCTGTGTCGGAAGGAAATTCGACGCCAGAGCAATCAGGGACTCGCGATCGAAAGTGTGATCCGGCTTGATCTTGACATAGGAGACGAGTTGGGACCGACCGCCGTGACGGAAGATGGTCGAGACGACGAAGTCGGTCGAGGCATGCCACGCCAGCACGGCATCCACTTCACCCAACTCGATGCGCAGCCCGTGCAATTGGACCTGGAAGTCGCTGCGGCCCACGAACTCGAGTTCGGCCCGAGCGACGTCGGCACCCCGCCACCGCACTACGTCACCGGTCCGGTACAGCCGGGTTCCGGACCCGAACGGATCGGCAACGAATCGCGCCGCCGTCAGATCGAAGCGGCGGTGGTAACCGCGCGCCAGGCCAGGCCCGCCGACGTACAACTCACCCGTCGCTCCGGACGGAACTGGTCGTAACCAGCGGTCGAGTACGACTGCCGATGCGCCTTGGAGCGGACGGCCGATGGTGATCGAGTGTGGGTCGTGCTGCGGCTCGGTCATCGTGACGACGATGGTGGACTCGGTGGGGCCGTAGCTGTTTCGAAGATCGGCGACGCCCGCCAAGCGCTCGATCAGATCTGGTGGGCAGACATCGCCACCGACGACGACGGACTCGAGCGAGGTGACCTCTTCGACGCCAACGGTCGACAGGAGGGCGGGAGCGGTGATGACATGGGTGACGGCGTGCTCGGACATCACTTGCGTCAGCTCACGCCCGCCGTACACCTCGGGAGGCGCGATGACCATGGTGGCACCGGCACTGAACGCAGCGATCATTTCGAAGATCGACGCGTCGAAGCTGGAGGAGGAGAAGCGCAGAACTCTGGAGGCGGTAGTCAGCCCGAGCTCGGGCCGCTCCGCCGCGGTGAATGCACTCAGTCCGCGATGGGTGACCAGGACGCCCTTCGGTGTCCCCGTCGAGCCCGAGGTGTAGATCGTGTACGCGGCGTGGTCGAGAGCGAGAGTGCACCGGCGGTCGGCGTCGGTGATCGGAGCCGAGCTTCGTTCGGCGAGTTCTTCGGTCAGTGCCTTCTCGTCGAGGGACAACCAGTGGACGCTCTCGGGGAGTGCCGCGGCCAGTGAACCGGTACTGAGGCCGATCAACACCCCGGACTCACCGACCATGTGCGCGATGCGTTCTCGCGGATACGTGGGATCGATAGGGACAAACGATGCCCCGGACTTGGCGACCGCCCAGAATGCGAGAACCGAGTCGATCGACCGTGGGAACGCCACCGCGACGACGGTGTCCGGGCCTGCGCCTCTAGCGATCAGAGCGCGCGCGAGAGCGTTGCTGGAGAGGTCCAGTTCGCGGTACGTGAGCGTGTACGTCCCGGCGATCAGCGCGATACCGCCGCGATTGCGGGCCGTACCCGCGGCGAGGATCTCCGGCATCGAGGCAGTCTCGGCGGCGGCGGGTCCGCGCGCAGGCACGAGCGCTCGTACTTCTTCGACGTCGAGGATGTCGAGCCCCAGGACCGGCGCCGACGGTTCGCTGCCGAGGAACTGCGCCAGGAGCCCGAGGAATCGACGGCGAAGATCGTGGAAATCCCCTTCGCTGTAGACATTCGGGTTCGCCTCGAAGTCGATTCGAGATCTGCCGCCCCCGACGCCGGGGTAGAGGTTGACCGACAGATCCTCGACCGGTCCGGTGGACAGCACGTTGAACAACCCGGTCACAGGACCCAGTTGCACTGTGTCGTCGTACGCCATGATGTTGATCGCGGGTCCGAAGAACCCGCGTTGCTCGCGCGGCATATCGGCGTCGCGCCGGATGTCTTCAGCGCGGTATCGCTGGTGACGCAGTGCGCCCGTCAGCTCGAGTTGAACGTCAGCGACCAGGCCGGCAATGGTGGTGTCCGAGCCGATGCGGACACGGATCGGCAGCACGTTGGAGACCATGCCGCCCGAGCGGCGGAGCAACGCAGTGGTGCGGCCCGCAACCGGCAGACTCAACACGATGTCCTCGGCCCCGGTGAGCGCGGACAGGAATGCCGCGACCGCGGCGACGGCTATCGGCGCGAAAGCGGAATCGAGCCGGTCCGCGGTACGTGCCAGCGCCATCTCGAGCATCTCCGACAGCGGTTCCCCGCAGATCCGCGACCGCGACGACGGTGGAGCGGCCATCCCGGCTGGGCTGGCCGGCGCCGGCATATCGCGAGTCTTGTTCATCCAGTACTGGCGATCCTTGCCGAACCGGGGTGAAGCCCGGTACGCCGCTTCCGCCCCGTAGATGTCCACGAGGGCCCCTGCCTTCGACGGCGAAGGATCCTGGCCCGCGACGACGGCGGAGTAGATCTCGGCAGCACGATTGATCAACCGGACCGCCCCGTAGCCATCGAGTGCGATGTGGTGGCTGCGGGAATACCAGAAGATGCGGTCCGGGGAGATACGGATGATCGCGAGGCTGGTGAGTGGGCCACCGACGAGATCGATCGGTTCGCAGTACGCAGCCTGCATCCAGTCCAGTGCGGACTGCTCAGGATCGACGGCATTGCTGAAGTCGATCCGGACCGTGTCCTCGCCTCGAGCGGCGTCGACGTATTGGTGTGGCTCCCCATCGATTTCGACCAGGCGAAGCGATCCCGCCCCGAGCTCGCGAACGGTGCGCCGAACCGCGTACAGCATCAGCTCGATATCGACGGTTCCGCGGATGTCGAGATAATTCGCAATGGTGATGGGGACTTCGGGCATCAAGTGCTGCGCGAACCACAATCCCTTCTGCGCCGCGGTGAGCGGGAAGGGTGCGGCGTCAGCGGCGGATGCACGGTCGCTCTCGTCCGAACGTACTTCCAGTGATTCAACCGAATCCACAATGTGCTCTCTCAGTCGGGAGCATCGGTACCGGAGTGAGGCGCCGGGTCATCGCAAACTGAACGTTGCCCGATACGCTGTTTGCATTCGTGATGTGAAACCCAACTGCCGGTCTGTCCTACCGAGGTTTACACAAGCGTTACCGAGGGTCAACCGGAAACGGGAACACGCCGCTCCCCCTCGAGAGAAGTCACAGGGGGCGTCGACGGTTTGAATGACGACTACTAGCGACGAAGGCCCACACAGCCGCCATCCAGCAGCTATGCGGGCCTCAGGGGCACCGGCGACTAGGTTTTCCAGACCGCAACCATGGCGGGACGCGGCTGAGAATCACCGCCATCGGGCCAGTGCGACATCGGGTTGTCGGCAGATGCCTCGTCGAACTCACCCGGATGCTGGACTGCGACGACGACGCGCTCGTCGGAGATGATCGGACCGCACGTCTCGCCCCCGGCAGGGACGGTCAGGAACTGACGCGTCTCTCCGCGCCGTTCGCCGTCGAGAACCACCGCGAACAAGCCGTCGTTCGACTCCAAAGCGTTGCCGTCCGTGGAGATCCACAGGTTGCCCTTGGAGTCGAAAGCCAGGTTGTCCGGGCACGAGATGGGACTGACCTGAGTTTTGTCGAAGCCGCCGAAATAGGTGTCGGCCTCGTTCGGATCGCCGGCGACGATGAGAAGGTTCCACACGAACGTGGTGCCTGCATGGTCGTCGTCGATCTCGAGGATCTGGCCGTTCTTGTTCTTCTCTCGTGGGTTGGCCTCGTCGGCGGCGGCTTTCCCATCGGTGCCACGCTTGGTGTTGTTGGTCAGGGCTACATAGACCTTCCCGGTCACCGGGTTCGGCTCGAAATCCTCTGGTCGGTCCATCTTCGTCGCGCCGACCTTGTCTCCGGCCTGACGGGTGAACACCGCCACCTCTTCGGCGGACATGCCGTCGACCAGCGATTCGCCACGGCCGTCGTCGCCGGTACGAAGGAGCGGAATCCACTCACCTTTTCCGGCGAACTTACCGGCCTCCGGAAGCGTCCCGGTGCCGTCGATCGCGTCGGGGGCGTCACCGGTGAGTACGGCGACGTACAACGTGCCCGCATCGAGAATCGTCAGATTGTGACGCATCGCTGCTTGACCGTTGCCGGGCATCATCTTTCGGCTGGAGACGAACTTGTACATGTAGTCGAACCGCTCGTCGTCACCGCTGTACGCGACGACGGTGCCGTCAGCGGTGACGTAGATGGTTGCGGCCTCGTGCTTGAACCGACCCAGTGCCGTGTGCTTGATCGGAACCCCGGTCGGATCCCACGGGTCGACCTCGACGACATAGCCGAACCGGTTGACCTCGTTGGGTTCCTGGGCCAGATCGAACCGCTTGTCGAAACGCTCCCACTTGCGATCACTGGCCGCGCCCTCTATCCCGTAGCGGGCGAGTCGCTGCGCGGCAACAGGATCGGTGACGGATTCGGCATTACCGAAGTATTGGTTGATGTTCTCTTCACCGGACAGCACGGTGCCCCACGGGGTGAGGCCACCGGAACAGTTGTTGAACGTTCCGAAGACCTTGGTGCCTGTCGGATCAACACTCGTCCTGAGAAAGTCACTACCCGCTGCGGGGCCGGTCAGCAGAAACTCCGTCGTGCCGGTGATACGACGGTTGTACTTGCCGAGCTCCGGTGTCAGTGCGCCGGAACCGGACCGACCCGTCACCTGGACTACGGAAAGCCCATGTGCGGCAAGGGCGATATCGAACTGCGCACGCGTCGGATTCTCCGCGTCGTATCCCTTGAACAGGAACGGCTCGGTGGTGTACTCGTGATTGACCACGAGAAGGTAGGCATTCGGCGTGCCCTCGATCGGCAACAGCCCGGCAAAATCGTTGTTGTACCCGAACTGCATGTTCTGCGCGGCGGCGGTCTGATTGTCGAAATCGAACGCGGGGGCACCCGCAAGGACTGGATCACCCCACCGAATGATGACGCCCTGCTCGTAGCCCTGAGGAACCACGACGGCATCTTCGGTGTTGGGCTCCACGGCGATGAAGTCGACGCCGTCGACCGGTGGTGTGCTCATCTCGCCGCTCGAAGCTGTCGGGCTTGCCTCGTCCGTGCTGCACGCGGCAAGCATGCTTCCGGCCCCGACCGCCACGACCGCCATCGCTCCTCCGCGGAGGACGCCGCGGCGCGTCATCGCAGTCTTGACGATGTCGCCGAAGTACTGGCCCTTCGAGGTGTTAGGGATCTCGTGGAAGCAGGCGTCACCGCACTTGTACTTGCACGTCAAGGAGGAACGCGCGGAGCTGCCGTCGTGGACCGAAAGGATCGGAAGAAGCTTCATGCCGCGAACGGTGACAGGTCGAAACGAAAGCGGGGAAACGCCGAGGTGAACGGCAGGCGATATCGAAGTGCCGCGCAGTTGCCTACAGGACCTGCGAGAGGAACTGCTTCAGGCGATCGGTATGCGGGTCGTCGAAAAGTTGTTCCGGGGTACCGGTTTCGATGCCACTACCGTGATCCATGAACAGCACCTTGTTCGACACCGAACGCGCAAAACCCATTTCGTGCGTGACGACGACCATCGTCATACCGCCGGAGGCGAGGTCGGCCATCAGTGCGAGCACACCCTTGACCAGCTCAGGGTCCAGCGCCGATGTGGCCTCGTCGAAGAACATCACCTCGGGTTTCATGGCGAGTGCCCGAGCGATGGCGACGCGTTGCTGTTGACCACCGGAGAGGTTACCCGGGCGTGAATCTGCCTTGTTCGACAGACCGACGAGCTCGAGTTGCTCCATCGCTCCAGCGCGCGCCTCATCCTTCGACTGCCCTTTGAGCTTGCGTAGGCCGAGCGCGATATTGTCCGCGACTGTTTTGTGCGGGAACAGGTTGAACTGTTGGAACACCATGCCGATGCGCTGACGCAATTCGTCCGGATTGTCCTTCAACACGGATTTGCCGTCGAGCAGGATGTCACCCTGGTCGGGTTCGTGTAGGCGGTTGAGCACACGGAGCAACGTCGACTTGCCTGATCCCGAAGGCCCGATCACCGTGGTGGTTCGCCCCGCATCGACGTGAATATTCACGCCTCGGAGCACCTTGTTGGTACCGAAAGCGAGATGAATGTCGGTGCCGGTCAATGAAACAGCCATTACTTACCTCTCCACCACGATTGATACTTCCAAGGGATCGAGCGTGCCCGAAGTATCGGCCTTACCGGAGCGCATGCGCTTGTCGATGAAGTTGACGAGGTGCGTCAGCGGGATGGTGAGGATCAGATAGAACACGCCCGCAGCCAACAGTGGCGAGAGATTACCGGTCTGTGCAGCGGTGTCCTGCCCGACCCGAAACAACTCGCGCTGCGAGGCCAGCAGGCCGAGGAAGTAGATCAGTGAGCTGTCCTTGATCAGCGAGATGAACTGATTGACCGTGGCAGGCAGGACGCGTCGGATGCCCTGAGGCATGACCACCAGGGCCATCGAACGGCGGTAGCTGAACCCCAATGCGCGTGAGGCCTCCATCTGACCCGCATCGACACTTTGAATACCGGAACGGAAGATTTCACCGAAGTACGCGGCCGACATCAACGCCAATGCCGCGATGCCCAGCGGGAAAGGGCTACGGCTGCCGGTCAATTGGGTCAGCGTCGGACCGAAACCGAGACCGATGAGAAGAATGACGACCGCCGCAGGGAGTCCACGAAAGATATCTGTATACATCCGCGCCGGCCATCGGAGCCAGCGGGAGCGGGAGATGCCCGCTACCGCCAACCCGATCCCGATCACCGTGCCGATCACCCCTGACGAAGCAGCGAGAATCAGGGTGTTCGGCAATCCGACGGTGATCAGCTTGGGAACGGTGTCCCAGATGAGATCCCAATCGAAGAACGTGTCGTACAGATTCGACAGTGTGCTCATATCAGCTTGCAGGCAGGACGGAAGCCTTGCTGCCCGGCTTCCAGTCGGCGGGAACCTGGCGCTCCGGGTACCACTCGTTCTCGAGGGTATTCCACGTCCCGTCGGCGACGACGGCGTCGAGACCGGAGTTGAGAGCGTCGATCAACGGCTGATTGTCCTTGTTCACCGCGTACGCCGTGAAGTTGGTGGTGTTGATCGTCTTCTCGAGGATTGCGACGCCGTCCTCGGCCTTGACCTGACCGGAAGCCTGCTGCGACGGCGCGACCCACGCGTCGATCTGGCCGGACTTCACATTCGCGTACGCGGTGTTGTAATCCGGGAACCGCACGGGCTCGATACCGAGGGTGTTGGTGACGTAGTCGTCCTGGACGGTGCCCTGAACCACGCCGATACGCTGCTCGGTGTCGAGATCGGCGATGGTCTTGATCGCGTAGTCGTTCTTGGCGACAAGCGCCATCTCGCCGAAGTCGTATCCGTTGGTGAACCCGACGGTCTGGCGACGCGCATCGGTGGTGGAGATCGACGAGGAACCAGCGTCGTAGACCTTGTTGTTCACTGCGGCGAGCAAGCTGGAGAACTCGGTGGCCGAGAACTCGACGGTCAGGTTCAGCTTGGCGGCGACGGCCCGGAGCAGCTCGTTGTCGAAGCCGGTGAACTTGCCCGACGGGTCGATGAAGATGTTCGGCGGAGCGTCGGACAAGGTGCCGACGTACAGCTTGCCCGGCTCGATCAGACCGATGTTCGAGGTATCGATCTGATCGAGCGGGGTGACATCGTCCGTCGTGTACTTGTCGAGCGAAGTCTGGTCGGAGCCGGCAAGGGCGTCCTCGCCCGTTCCGCCCGAGCTGTTGTCACTCGAACATGCGACGGCGCCGAGCGTGAGAGCGAGCGTGGCAGCTACTGCGGCCAGGGTGCGGCCGCGTAAACGTCGACTGGTCAAGAGTGAACTCCTCGGTGCGGAAAACAAGTGAAATGACGTCCGAGGCTATCGCGAAGCCGCGAGCACCCGGAAATCAGATTGCCGCCAAGCTCAACCAGCACTCAGCGCAGTCCATTCCCGACCGGTGTTCACTGCTGACTGTTGCGCCATCCGATGGCGTCGCGCAGATCCGTCATGTCGTAGTCCGGGCCGCCGATTCCGACGGTGAACAAGGTGGCTCCGGCATCGAGAAACGCCGGTGCTTTGTCAGCCCCGGGCCACGGCACCGACTTCGTGATCACCGAGGTATCGCGCCCGACGGTGACCCCGTGCTCGGCGAGAATCCCGGACTTGCGCTTCAGCTCGTCGAGGTCGGCGAAGCTGTGCCAGATGTGCGCATACTCGGCGACCATCTTGAGCGTCTTCTTCTCCCCGCCCCCACCGATGAGAATGGGGATCTCGCGGGTAGGGGCGGGATTACCTACCGCCAGGCGATTGCTGATTCGAGCGAGGTTCTCGTTCAACAACTTCAGGCGCGACCCTGCGGTGCCGAAGTCGTAGCCGAAGTTGTCGTAGTCCTTCTGGTTCCAGCCGCCGCCGATGCCGAGGATCAACCTGCCGCCACTCATGTGGTCGACCGTTCGGGCCATATCGGCGAGGAGATCCGGGTTGCGGTAACCACCGCCGGTGACCAGTGCTCCGATCTCCACGTTGGACGTCTGCTCCGCCCACGCGCCCAGCATCGTCCAACATTCGAAGTGGGCACCGTCGAGGTCGCCGTACAGCGGATAGAAGTGATCCCAGTTGAAGACGATATCGACGCCGGCGTCCTCCGCGCGCAGAACCGCGTCGCGAATGATCTGGTAGTCGGGTGCGTGCTGGGGCTGGAGTTGAACGCCGATCTTGATAGTCATGACTTCCATGATGCGCTTCCTCGCAGCGAACCCGCTTCAACCGATCTTCACACCGTTCTCGGCCATGGTGGCACGCAGTAGGAAGCCAGCTTCCTGACCGATGATTTCCCCGACCAGTGTGACGAATCGATCGACGAACTCCCCGCCGTGGGAGGCAAGATCGGATCCTTCGGATTGCAAGTGGTGCGCAAGTTCGTGCAGGACTACCAGTTCGCGCAGCGCCCACGCCTCGTTGTTGCGGTGTAGAGGCACCGCAATGGTGTGGGTATCCCGCTCGTAGTGCGAAGCGCCGGTGCCCGAACGTTCACGGACCTGCACGACCGATCCAGCATGCGGCCAGGTTTCACGAACCCAGTCAAGCATCAAGATCGCGTCGATGTAGCTCTGCACCGACTCGATCGACGCGAACTTCCGTTCGATCGGCAGGGCGATGGTCGATCCGAACATTTCGACGGTGCGTAGTCCGCGCTCGTCTGCACGATCGAACATGACGCGAACCATGGCCTCGGCGTCGTAGACCTTCGAGCGTTGTGAGTCCCTGTTCTTCACCGATGCGATTTTATGCCCTGTGGTCCAGTGCCCTGTTCTCCAACGCAACCGCGACCCAGAACTGCAAGTCGGCGCCCCGGGTTTCCTCTGGCGAGACGGTGATCCACCCGGTGCTCATCTTGCGGCCACGCATGTCTGCACGCTGGGCTCCCGGACGGGCGATGAGCTCCTCGGTGCGCGACGGGTCGCATCTGACCAGTAGATCACCGTCTACTGTGGCGCCGACGGCGATCTTTCCGTCGATCATGAACTGCAGTCCACCGAACATCTTCTTTTCCACGACCGGTACCGAGGCCAGCGCCGAGCGAATCCGTTCCGCGAGCTGTTCGTCGTAGGACATCGGCGTCAATCCTCCGGTGGTAGGAGAGCGGCAACATCCAGTTTTGCAGGCTCTTCCATCGAGTGGGGCCCGATCGCACGAACGCCGTCCGCAACGACCCACACGGTGTCTTTGCCGTCGACGAGATGCTCCATCACCTGCCGAGTTGTGTCGAACCGCGCCCCAACTCGGGCTCGCCGCCCAAGCGTGCTGCGCGTCCCGCTCTGTCTCCTGCGGCACGTGCACCGCGGGAGTATCCGGCATTAGCGGACTGCCCGCGCCACGATCCCCGCGCTTTCGACGTCGAGGTGTAGAAGTCCTTCAGCTCGATCTCTTTGTTGCGCAGCACGAGTGCCGTCCCGGCGCCGAGCTTCTCCGCTTCGATTGCCTTCACCTCGGCCTCCTTCTTGACGCTCGCGAGCCGCTTGCCGATGCGCTCGGCGAATGCAGTGTGAAAGTTGAGCCGGGCGGTGACGCCGGCAACGACGACAACTTCTTGGCGTTTGTATTTTTTCCGACCGATGGTTTCCGTGACAG
This sequence comes from Rhodococcus sp. H29-C3, assembly GCF_030063405.1. Taxonomy (NCBI): domain Bacteria; kingdom Bacillati; phylum Actinomycetota; class Actinomycetes; order Mycobacteriales; family Nocardiaceae; genus Rhodococcus; species Rhodococcus sp. H29-C3. The sequence goes on from NZ_JASITC010000002.1 coordinate 607,750, forward strand.
TGCGTACGGCTGTTTCGTTCCGGTAGGAACCTGACTTGATGTATGCGTCCGAAGCGCGGACCATCTGGATCAGCAGGCTCGAATACAGCGCTTCACAGGTGTCGATGTCGGAGTCGAAACCGTATGCGAACACCTGAGTCGACGATCGCGAGATGTCACATTTGACGTCGTTCGCACACGCAATGACGAGGAACAGCTTCACGAAGGTTCTGAGCCCCTTCTTGCCCGGCTCGCCGATCCTGATGACGCGTTGCGTCGGTGCTGCTTGCTTCTCGCGCGAGGCACTGTGCGACCGCGCCACCGCAAGGTCGATCGACGTCGCTGTGGCCAACCGCTGGGCGGCCTCCATGAACGCCTCCGCCTCGTGCGGATTGTCGGTGGATTCAGCTTGGCGTAGCAGTCCGCCGATGCGGGTCAACATCTTCTCCGAACTCACCGGTAGGACGCTACAACGCCCCACCGACAACTCGGTTGACCGATTCAGGTGGGGCGAAATAACACCTATCGGGTGAGTTGTGTGCCAGAGTGCGTATCGACATGTGCGTCGGGGGCAGCACAGTTGGTACATTACTGTGTTCGAACTCACTGTGCTCGTCCCCGACGCATACCAACGTGTACGAAGTTAGTGGAGAGACAACAATGGCGTCTTTGATCTCGAAGGTGGCGGTGCTGGCAACAGCTGCAACGCTACTGACGCTGACCGCGTGTTCCAGTGACAGCGGTTCCAGCGATTCCGCGTCGGAAAACACCGACGGCCGCGGCCCCATCACCTACGTCGAAGGCAAGGACACCACCGAAACCGGTGTCGTCAAGCAGATCATCGACGAGTGGAACTCGACTCACCCGGACGAGCAGGTCACGTTCAAGGAGCAGTCCAACGACGCCGACCAGGCTCACGACGACCTGGTCCAGCATCTTCAGGCAGAGCAGAGCGACTACGACGTGATGGCGCTCGATGTCATCTGGACCGCAGAGTTCGCAGCCAAGGGATGGCTCGTTCCGCTCGAAGGCGAGTTCGCGCTCGACAATGCGGGCATCCTGCCCTCGACCGTCAAGAGTGCCACCTACAACGGCACGCAGTACGCCGCTCCGAAGAACACCAATGGCGGTCTGCTGTTCTACCGCAGCGACCTGCTGCCGAAGGCGCCCACCACGTGGGCCGAGCTGACCAACGACTGTGCGGTCGCCAAGACCAACAACATCGATTGCTACGCAGGTCAGTTCGCATCGTACGAGGGCCTGACGGTCAACACGTCCGAGATCATCAATGCATACGGCGGATCGTTCGTCGGCGAAGACGGCAAGACCCCGACCGTCGACAGCCCGGAAGCAAAGGCGGGTCTGCAGGCTCTCGTCACCGCTTTCGAGACCGGAGTCATCCCGGAGCAGGACACCACGTTCAAGGAGCCCGAGAGCCAGCAGGCCTTCGAGGACGGAAAGGCCCTGTTCCTGCGTAACTGGCCTTACGTCTACGGCACTGCAGCCAAGGAAGGCTCCGCCGTTGCAGGCAAGTACGCCGTAGCACCGCTGCCCGGCGCAACCGGCGTCGGAACCTCGACGCTCGGTGGCTACAACGCTGCCATCAGCGAATTCTCCGAGAACAAGGCAACTTCCGCCGACTTCTTGCGATTCCTTCAGGGCGAGCAGGCCCAGCGCATCATCGCCGAGGGTGCACTTCCGCCCGTGCTCGGCTCGCTCTACGACGACCCGGCCCTCATCGCCGAGATGCCGTACCTGCCGGCGCTGAAGCTGTCGATCGAGTACGCTGTTCCTCGTCCCGTCAGCCCGTTCTACCCGGCCGTCTCGAAGGCCGTTCAGGACAACACGTTTGCAGCAATCAAGGGTGAGAAGTCGGTCGATCAGGCCATCACGGACATGCAGGCCGGCATCGAGTCCGCCGGTTCCAACTAGCCCGTCCGTTCCCGACCGTTCTTTCGAAGCACTACAGGAGAACACACGATGGCTGTACCTACTGGTCAAACCAGTGGGGCTGTAGACACGACCGCGGCCGGGGGAGAATCCCCCGGCCGCGGTCGGCATACACGCACCGAGAAGAAGGCAAAGTTCGGGCTCTCCAGTGGGCGAGCGTGGCTACTGATAGCGCCGACGCTGGTCATCCTGGCCATAGTCATCGCGTACCCCGTCGTACGTGCCGTCATCATGTCCTTCCAGAAGGACGCGGGCCTCGACCCGGCGACCGGCATGTTCGTCAAGGGAGGCAGCGCGGGGTTCTCCAACTACACGCATTGGATTCTGCAGCAGTGCACTTCCGCGTCGGGGACGCTGGTTCCGTGCCCGCCCGGCACTCTCGGCTCCCAGTTCTGGGGAGCGGTAGGCAACACCGCCTTCTTCACGGTGGTGACGGTATCCATCGAGGTCGTCATCGGCTTCGGGATGGCTGTCATCATGGGTAAGACTTTCGCCGGACGCGCACTGCTGCGCGCCGCGATCCTGATTCCGTGGGCTATCCCGACGGCTGTGACAGCGAAGCTCTGGTACTTCATCTTCGCCTACGACGGTATCGCCAACAAACTTCTCGGCACCAACATTCTGTGGACCGGTGATGCCTGGCCTGCACGCTTCGCGGTTATCATCGCCGACGTATGGAAGACGACACCGTTCATGGCGCTGCTCATTCTTGCCGGGTTGCAGATGATTCCCGCCGACGTCTACGAAGCTGCGCGAGTGGACGGCGCGTCGGCGTGGCAGCGGCTGACGAAGATCACGTTGCCGCTGGTGAAGCCGGCCCTGATGGTGGCGATCCTGTTCCGCACGATGGATGCGCTCAGAATGTACGACCTGCCTGCCATTCTCACCGAGGGCAACCCGGCCACGCGAACTATTTCCATTCTGGTGGTGGAGCAGATACGGCAGGGATTCAACAGTGCCGCATCGCTCTCGACCATCTCGTTCATCATGATCTTCATAGTCGCGTTCATTCTGGTGAAGTTTCTCGGGGCCAATGCTGTTGCCACGCAGGAGAATCAGCGTAAGGGCGTGGTCCGATGAAAAGTACTGCGATGAAAACTGCTCGCATCTATCTCGGCGTTGCGATCATCCTGATCTGGGGCCTTGCACCGTTCTACTGGATGGTCGTGACCGCGTTACGAGATCCGCGCTACACCTTCGATACGACGCCGTGGCCGACGCATGTGACGATGGAGAACTTCTCCAACGCCTTGTCTACGAGTAACGGCAACAACTTCGTTCGAGCGGTGATCAACAGCCTGATCATCGGCGGCGCAACCACTCTCGTTGCCCTCGTCATAGGCATCTTCTCCGCGTATGCCCTCTCGCGGATCGACTTTCGGTTCAAGTACATCGTCGTCGGTATCGTGCTCGGCGCCTCGATGTTCCCGGTCGTGGCATTGGTGACGCCGCTGTTCCAATTCTTCACCGACATCGGGTGGATCGGTACCTACCAGGCGATGATCATCCCGAATATTTCGTTCGTACTGCCGCTGACCATTTACACCCTGGCCGCGTTCTTCGCCGAATTGCCTTGGGAGCTGGAAGAAGCCGCCCGTATCGACGGCGCAGGACGCTTCCAGGCGTTCCGACTGGTCATGTTGCCGCTCGCAGCACCGGCGCTGTTCACCACTGCCATCCTCGCCTTCATCGCGGCAGTCAACGAATATCTCCTGGCGAGTCAGCTCTCCAGCGACAAGACCGAACCAGTGACGGTGGCTATCGCCCGGTTCTCCGGCAACGACCCGCATGTGGTTCCGTACGCGGCGATCATGGCGGCGGGCACCATCGTCGCGATCCCGCTGGTGATCATGGTCCTGCTGTTCCAGCGTCGCATCATCTCGGGCCTGACTGCAGGCGGAGTCAAGTCGTGACTGCGGGCGATCACCTCCAGATGCTGGCGGGCATTCTGGGGTTCTTCGCGCTGATGGCGTTCGTGGCTGCAGTAGCAGGCATCGTCGGTGGCGATCCGAGCGTATGGGCGTCGGTCGTCCTTCTCGGACTGCTTGTCGCCCTTGCTTTCGTCATCCGCAAGCTGAAGGTCACACACTAGGAAATTCGATCCTGCCCAAGATCCATGGGCGGTGAAGTCTTCCAGTACACAGCATTCTGCCCGGGTGCACATGGTCGTCAGTGGAGACCGATCACATGTACCCGGGCAGGAAGCGAAGCTGATTACGCGTCGATGATGAACGCTTCGAGCTGCGTGCGCGCGACGTCGTCGGCGAGCTGCTTGGGCGGGCTCTTCATCAGGTAGGCAGACGCCGGGATGACCGGTCCGCCGATGCCACGATCGAGTGCGATCTTCGCTGCGCGAACCGCATCGATGATGACGCCGGCCGAGTTGGGCGAGTCCCAAACCTCGAGCTTGTACTCGAGGCTCAGTGGCACGTCGCCGAAGGCGCGGCCTTCGAGGCGGACGTAGGCCCACTTGCGGTCGTCGAGCCAACCGACGTGATCCGAAGGTCCGATGTGAACGTCCTTGGCGTTGAACTCCTTCTGGAGGTTCGACGTCACTGCCTGGGTCTTGGAGATCTTCTTCGACTCGAGGCGGGTGCGCTCGAGCATGTTGAGGAAGTCCATGTTGCCACCGACGTTGAGCTGCATGGTCCGGTCGAGCTGGACGCCGCGATCTTCGAACAGCTTCGCCATGACGCGGTGCGTGATGGTGGCGCCGACCTGGCTCTTGATGTCGTCGCCGACGATGGGGACGCCTGCGTCTTCGAACTTCTTGGCCCAAACCGGGTCACTGGCGATGAAGACGGGCAGAGCGTTGACGAATGCCACGCCTGCGTCGATCGATGCCTGCGCGTAGAACTTGTCGGCTTCTTCGGATCCGACGGGAAGGTAGGAGACGAGGACGTCGACCTTCGCGTCGCGGAGGGCCTGGGCAACGTCGACTGCTTCGGCGTCGGCCTCAGTGATGGTCTCGCGGTAGTACTTGCCGAGTCCGTCGAGGGTCGGTCCGCGGAGTACCTGAACGTTCTTCGGCGGCACGTCGGCGATCTTGATCGTGTTGTTCTCGCTGGAGAAGATCGCGTCGGAGAGATCGAAGCCGACCTTCTTGGCGTCCACGTCGAACGCGGCGACGAACTCGACGTCGCGGACGTGGTACTTGCCGAACTTGACGTGCATGAGGCCGGGAACGGTGGTGTTCTCGTCGGCGTTCCGGTAGTACTCCACGCCCTGGACCAGGGATGAGGCGCAGTTGCCCACACCCACAATGGCCACGCGGATGGCGTTGCTGTTCTCACCCATGGTCGGGTTCTCCTTCTGTCTTGGAAACATTGTTCGGATTCGTAGTGGAGGTGACGGACGGGCCCGCCTGCTCGGCTGCGATTACTTCGTTGAGCCACCGCACTTCGCGGTCACTCGATTCGAGGCCGAGTTGGTGAAGCTGACTGGTGTACCGGTCGAGCGTCCCGTTGGCTCGCCCCACGGCGTCGCGGAGTCCTTCACGGCGCTCCTCGACCTGACGTCGCCTGCCTTCGAGGATGCGCACCCGGGCTTCTGCCGGTGTGCGACTGAAGAAGGCGAGGTGAACGCCGAATCCGTCGTCGGTGTAGTTCTGTGGTCCGGTGTCGGCAACCAACTCTGCAAAGCGCTTCTTACCTTGCGGAGTGAGCTCGTACACACGCCGTGCCCGACGTTTCACGAGGGTGTCCGGCCCCGCATCCTCGGCAATCAGCCCGTCCGCCTGGAGGCGGCGTAAGGCTGGATACAACGAGCCGTACGAGAAGGCTCGAAATGCACCGAGGAGTCCGGTCAGACGCTTGCGGAGTTCGTATCCGTGCATCGGCGCCTCGAGGAGCAAACCGAGGATTGCGAGCTCGAGCATGCGACCCTCCTCCTCTGATGTCTGTACCGCAACTATTGATGCGATTGCCAAGCATATACACAAAATGTATCGACCCGATATAAGTTTGAACATATCTGGGCCTTCGGGTAGCCGAAAGTGCAGTTCGAAGCTCGCGTGCGAGACCTGGGCGCTCGCAAGTGGTGAACGCTTCGGCAGAGGTGAAGCGCCATGGGCGGAGCCAATTTCAGCGAGAGGTGGCGCGCCGTTGTCACATCAGAGTCGGGATGCCAGGTTCGCAAGTCTGCGGCCGCACGTACTCTGGTCCTCGTGCGACTTCAGCGACAGGTGGTGGACTACGCCCTTCAGCGACGGTCACTGCTCGCCGAAGTTTATTCGGGCAGGACCGGCGTGGCTGCGGTGTGTGATGCCGATCCCTATCTACTACGTGCGGCCAAGTTCCACGGCCGCGGTAGCGACGTGGCGTGCCCGATCTGCCGCAAGGAGCAGCTCACCCTCGTCTCGTGGGTGTTCGGCGAGAAGCTGGGGACACTCTCGGGTTCAGCGCGGACGGCGGACGAACTCGTTCGCCTCGCGGCAACGCAGGAGGAGTTCTCGGTCCACGTTGTGGAAGTCTGCCGTTCCTGCAGTTGGAATCACCTGGTCCAATCCTATGTACTAGGTGCAGTTCCCGCCCCGAAGCAACCGCGACGGCCCCGATCGGGATCTCGCGAACCGAACCGTCGAACAGCGAGCGAGTGAGACACACCGCGTCGCTGACAATCCCGGTCGGCATACGGATGTGCCTGCCGCAACCACTGGAGACCTGTACGTGAGTTCCCCCTACGACAACACGCCTGGTGGCAGCGACAACACGCCAGGCGGCAGCGACAACACCCCAGGCGCCGGCGGCCCGCCCCCCGGTCGTCCGCCGATGGGCCCACCCCCGGGCGTTCGACGCGACGCGCAAGGTCGGCCTCTCGGTCCCCCGCCAGGACGACCGCAGGGTCCGCCGCCAGGACGACCGCAGGGTCCGCCTCCGGGTCGGCCGCAGGGTCCACCGACGGGACGGCCACCGGGTCCGCCTCCGGGTCGGCCACCGGGTCCGCCTCCGGGTCGGCCAGGCCCACCGGCAGGAGGCCAACAGGGTCCGCCGCCGGGACGTCCTCTCGATCCGCCGCTCCGACCACAGGGGCCCCCGCCGCAGACCCGCCGACCCATGCAAGGCGGTCCGCCTACAGGCCGTCCGCCTACAGGCAACGGCCCGGCTGGTCCACCTCCCGGGCGCCCTCCGCTACCCAACCGCGGCCCCGAAACGGGCCCACCGGTTGCACGCGGTGCCGGTGGGCTTCCGCCGACCGGACCGCCGGACAACCCGCCCCCACGTTCTTCGGGCAATGAACCGCCCGAACCGCCCGAGAGAGGTTCCGCCGCGAACACGAAGAAGAAGTCCAAGTGGCGGCCCGTCCGTCGCACGCTGTATGCGCTGATCGCGTTGGGGATGATCATTCCAATTCTCGCGTTCATGGTCGCCTACACGGTCGAGGACGTCCCACGCCCGGGCGACATCAAGACCAACCAGGTCGCCACAATTCTGGCGTCCGATGGTTCGAGTGTGCTCGGTAGGGTCGTGCCCCCCGAGGGCAATCGCACCGATGTCTCGATCGAGCAGGTGCCGGTGCACGTACGCAACGCAGTGCTGTCAGCGGAGGACAGGGACTTCTACTCCAACCCCGGCTTCTCGGTCACCGGCTTCGGACGCGCATTGCGTGACAACGTTCTCGGACGCGACAGTGCAGGTGGTGGCTCGACCATCACCCAGCAGTACGTCAAGAATGCCCTGGTCGGATCCGAACGCACCTTGACGCGAAAGATGCGCGAGCTCGTCATCTCGTCGAAGATGGCTCGTCAGTGGTCCAAGGACGACATCCTGGCGGCATATCTGAACACGATCTACTTCGGCCGAGGTGCGTACGGGATCGCTGCCGCGTCGACGGCGTATTTCGGCAAGCCGGTCGACCAGTTGACTGTCGAAGAAGGTGCCGTGCTGGCGGCCACCATTCAGCAGCCGTCCGGCCTGGACCCCGAGTTCAATCCGACCGGTGCTCAGACGCGGTGGAACTATGTGCTCGACGGTATGGTTTCGCAAGGAAATCTGGAGCAGGCGCAGCGTGCAGCGATGCAGTACCCACGTTGGGTTCCCGCCTCACAAGCCGATACCGGCGACAGTGACTCCGGCCCCAACGGGCTGATCAAGTCCCAGGTTCTGCGTGAACTATCAGCTGCCGGTGTCAGTGAACAGGACCTCAATACCGAGGGGTTGCAGATCACCACGACGATCGATCCCGTGGCGCAGGCCGCAGTGATCGATGCGGTCGACTCGAACATGGAGGGCGAGCCCTCCGAGCTGCGCGCGGCGTCCGTTTCGGTCGACCCACGCACCGGCGCGGTCAAGTCCTACTACGGCGGCTCGGACGGCGGCGGATTCGACTTCGCTCAGTCGGGTCTGCAGACGGGGTCCTCGTTCAAGGTCTTCGGCCTTGCGGCGGCACTGGATCAGGGCATTCCGCTTTCGCAGATGTTCGACAGCTCGCCGCTTACCGTCAACGGCATCCCCATCAGCAATGTCGAGGGCGAATCCTGCGGAACCTGCACCATCGCAGAGGCGCTCAAACGCTCGCTCAACACGAGCTTCTATCGCTTGCAGTTGTCGATGGACAACGGTTCGCAGGCGATTGCAGACATGGCACACAAGCTCGGAATCCCTGAGGAGATCCCGGGCGTCGGTCCCACGTTGACCGAGCCGAACGGTGCCGGACCCAACAATGGAATCGTGCTCGGCCAGTACCAGTCTCGCGTGATCGACATGGCCTCCGCCTATGCGACGCTCGCTGCGTCGGGTGTCTACCACGCGCCGCACTTCGTGCAGCGCGTCGTCACGGCCGACGGTACGGTCCTGTTGGATCGGGGTGCCGAGGCGGGCGAGCAGGTCACCTCCGCCGCTGTTGCAGACAACACCACCGCTGCGATGCGGCCGATTGCCGGATACTCCAAGGGCCACAATCTGGCCGGCGGCCGTCAATCCGCCGCGAAGACGGGCACTGCACAGCTCGGCGATACCGGCGAGAACAAGGACGCCTGGATGGTCGGGTACACCCCCTCGCTGTCGACGGCAGTATGGGTGGGAACCGAGCAGGGACTTCCTCTGCAAAACAGCTACGGCGGATCGATCTACGGTTCTGGACTCCCGTCGGATATCTGGAAGGACACGATGGACGACTCGTTGGAAGGAACGTCCAACGAGAACTTCCCAACTCCCGAGCCGATCGCCGGTCAGGCTGGTGTGCCGCAGTACTCGGCTCCCGCAGCCCCGGCCACGACACCCAGCGCAGCAGCAGTGGTGACGCCACCACCACCGATCACGTTGCCGATCCCGACGGAGATTTCGCCGCCCGTCGTGATCACACCGCGCCAGGTCGAGATCCTTCCGGGGGTGACGATTCCGCTACCGGGCCTCGCTCCGGCGCCGGCGCAGTCGCCCGAATCCGCCACACCACAGACGCCCGAAGAAGAGCTCGAACCTGCTCCGGCTCGGTAGCGTGACCGGGTGAGCGACGACAGATCCATCGAACCCGGAGCCTTCGAACCCGGAGCGAGGAAAGTCGTCGCGAGTCCGGGACCGTTGGCACCCGACCGATCCTCGAACGTGGCCCGAGACCTCCCGGGCGCGAACGACCCGATGACCGCAGAGTTCGCTGCGGGCATCGGTGGGTCGGCGGGCAAGCACGCACTGATCGGCCGCCAGCGATTTCTGACGCCGCTTCGGGTGGTGTTGCTCCTCGCCGTAGTGTTCCTGAGCTTCGGTTGGTTCGCCAAGGCCGGCTGTATTCAACAGGCACCCAACGGACCAGAGGGATCGCTGGGTCTCGACTGGAGTGGTAGCCGTCAGTACGTTGCAATGTGCTATTCCGACACCGTTCCGTTGTACGGCGCAGAGCGCTTGGACCAGGGCGCTTTCCCGTACAAGAAGTCGTGGGAAGAAGTGGCCGCGGACGGAAGCACGCAGATTCGCTACATGGAGTATCCGGTCCTGTCGGGGATGTATCAGTACGGCTCGATGGTCGTGGCCAAGGCGTGGAGTTCGATCTCCTGGCTGCCGCAGGCGCTCTCGGTGGTGATCTACTTCAACGTCGTTGCGATCGGGTTGGCCCTTGCATGGTTGGTCACCGTCTGGGCGACAGCGATGTCGGCCGGCCGGCGCATCTGGGATGCGGCGCTCGTGGCAGGTTCACCGCTGGTCATCGTGCACAGTTTTACCAACTTCGACGCGCTGGCAACAGCTTTCGCCGCCGTGGGAATCTTGGCTTGGGGGAGGAAGCGACCCGTACTGGCCGGTGTCCTGCTCGGTCTCGGCGGCGCGACCAAGTTGTATCCCCTGCTTCTCTTGGGCCCGCTCCTCGTATTGTGTTGGCGCGCCGGGAAGATGCGCGAATGGTTCCTGACCGCTTCCGCCGCCCTCGGAGCGTGGCTGGCCGTCAATCTTCCTATTGCACTCCTGTTTCCGAGCGGATGGTCGGAGTTCTTTCGGCTCAACTCCATGCGCGCTGCCGACCCGGATTCGATCTACAACGTCATCTCGTCGTTCACCGGATGGACTGGATTCGACGGAACCATGCATCCGGGTGACAAACCGCTGTTCCTCAACGCCGTCACGATGGTGCTGTTCGTTGCCGTGTGCGCCGGTATTGCCTACATCGCGATGAATGCTCCGATGCGTCCGCGATTGGCACAGTTGAGCTTCCTCGTCGTCGCCGGTTTCCTACTGACCAACAAGGTGTGGAGTCCGCAGTACTCACTGTGGCTCGTGCCCCTGGCTGTGCTCGCACTACCGCATCGAAGATTGTTGTTGGCGTGGATGGTGATCGACGCCTTCGTCTGGTTCCCCCGGATGTACTACTACCTCGGTGTCGCTGACAAGGGTGTCCCGGAGCAATGGTTCACCGCGGCCGTCGTTGTGCGTGACATCGCCGTGATCGCACTGTGTGCGTTGATAGTTCGGCAGATCTATCGCCCGGACGAGGATCTCGTGAGACTGGGCGGGGTGGACGATCCGGTGGGCGGAGTGCTCGACCATGCGCCGGATGCGCATCGGGTCACGAAAACCACCGCACCGCAGGCGGTTTCCGTGCCCATGCGCGTGGACTAGATGTACTTGCCGAGATGCGGAACTGCTTCGCCTGCGTGCTTGGCGGCGATGCCGTCACCGATGGCCTGAAGCTTCCAGTTTCCACCCTCGCGGTAAACCTTTGCCATGACGAGGCCGGTGAACGGCATCCCGCCCTGGAGAGTGAAGCGGGCGAGCTCGGTGTTGTTGGTGTCGTCGACGAGGCGGCAGAATGCGTTCTCGACCTGCTCGAAAGTTTGCCCTCGGTACGAGGTCACCGTGAACACGATCGCGGTTACATTCGCGGGAACACGCGTGAGGTCTACGTTCACTACCTCGTCGTCGCCTTCGCCGGCGCCGGTCAGGTTGTCGCCCTGATGCAGGATCGACCCATCCTTGGCCTTCAGCTGGCCGTAATACACGACATCTGCCACGTTGCGCCCGGCGAACATGATCGCCGACGCGTCCAGGTCGATGTCCCCGCTGCGACCGCCACCGCCGAAGAAGCCGGTCTTCTTGGGCGCCGCCACCGGGTCCCATCCCAGACCCATCCGGATCTTCGTCAGCGCGACGCCACCGTCCTTGCGCAGTGTGACCTTTTGACCCTTGGTCAGGCTGACCGGACGGGCCTTCGTCAAACTGACCTCGGATGGGCCGGACGGCGGTGGTGTCGGTGCGGGCGGTGGTGTCGGTGCGGGCGGTGGTGTGGGTGCAGGAGGAGGCGGTGCGGGAGGAGAAGTCGGGGTTGCCGGTTGCGCGGCGGGAGCGTCGTCGACGGACACACCGTGGTCGGTGACGAGTGCAGCGAAACCGCCGGAGTAGCCCTGTCCTACCGCGCGAACTTTCCAGGTGCCCGAGCGTCGATACACCTCGACTGCGATCACGATGGACTCGCTGCTCAGGCCGTCGACGACGTACTCGTACAACACGTTGCCCTGCGCGTCGGCGATGCGAGCGGTCGGCGGTGCGCCTCGGCCGAAGCTGCTCGACGCGTCGTCGAGGGTGATGACTGCGCGGATCTGTTCGATATCGGCGGGGATTTCGGTCAGCGCGATCGATAACTGTCCGGGTTGTCCGGTGGCGCCGGGAGCCAGAGAAACACCAGGCCCGGTCGGTTGATTGAAGAAGACGAAGTCCGCGTCGGTGCGGACTTTGCCGTCCCCGGTTACCAGGAGTGCCGACAGGTCGGCAGGAGCGCTGAGCTGCACGGATACGACCACATTGTTCACGGTGATCGGACCGTTTTGTCCCTTCGCCAAGGGCTGACCGGCTGGAGCAGACAATGTGTGTCCTTTTCGATGAGAGCGGGTCGTGAAGTGCGAACACCAATGTACTGGGTCGAAATGTCCGAATGCTGTGGACGAAGTTCCACCACCGGTGCCGGTGGCCGGCTTCAGTTCTCGGCTGCCAACGCTGCGGCGAGCCTTCGGACTTCCGCGGCCACGTCGGAATCGGAGGCGGGAATGACGCTGACAGTGGAACCTGACCGGACCAGGTATCGACCGTCATCGGCGTTGTCCACCCAGTGAAAACCAGCCAAGTTCTTTTCGACTCGATTGTCGGTGGTCTTGCCAGGGCAGAGGAGGATTTCGCCAGCGCTGGTTCGACGTCGGCCGAGAAGGCGGTCGAAGTGCTCCCTGGAGGTCGACCCTGTGGCGCTGTCGAACACGACGGAATTCGCAGTCGATCGGCCGATCGGAGAAGGCCGCGGAATGTCGATGCGAGGGTTGGTGCCCTTCGGGGATTCGGGCAGTGCGCCCAGCACTCCATTCACCGCTCGATACGAGGCGGCCAAGCGAACCGTCACCGGACCGCCAGAGGAATCATCGAGTCCGGGTTGTTGGATCAGCACCACTGCACTGTCGTGTCCGATCGCGGCATGGCCACGGATCTTGACGTCGGCGGAGCCGTCGGCTGCACTCGTGCTCCTCGTATGGCCGACGACCTCGATTCGAAGCCGCGGGTCGAGAAGGATCCGTCCGGCCTCGCGCAGGTCCTCGTCCATCCTCGTCGCGACGCCGATGGACGCCTCGTGGCATCGACGGTGATATTCGGCTGCCGAGCGTGCGGACGCACGAATTTGCAGTGGGAACGGCAATCGATCGCGCCCGAACTGCTCCATCATGACCCGAAATTCGAGGCCGGTCATGCTCCACTCGCGCTCGTTCACCCGCCGAGCACCGGTGGAACGACAAGTGGGAGCGTGCCGATCAATTCGTCTCCATTGACGGCATCGACCAGATAGCCGGGCGTCTTGTGGACGTCGTCTGCACCCCCCGGCCCACCGCGACCTGCGCCAGGCGACATTCCGCCCATTCCAGGGGCACCGGCACGCCCTGAGGCCGTACCCGACCCTCCGGTCGATCCTTGGCCCCCAGCCGCGGCACCGCCCTGGCCAGGAGCTCCGAGAACCGAGCCTCCGACTCCGGGGCGACTCAACCGCCCGATGCCAGACCCCGAGCCCGAACTACCCGAGCCAGAACCGCCGGAGCCCCCGCCGAACCGAGAACCGGTACCGCCTGATCCACCGCCCCGGGAACCCGAGCCCCCGGCACCTGAACCGCCGGCACCTGAACCGCCGGGACCACCGAGTGGACTACCGAGCACCGAGCCACCGGGTGAGGACCCCGCTGGTGATGAGCCGGAGGGGGCATTCGCCCCTTGCTGTGCCCCGGCCGGACCGGTGGGCGGCTGCGGCGACTGTGGTGCCTCACCGGGCGCCCAATTCGACGCCTCTGTCCCGATGTCCTGAGGATCCGATGCAGGAGACCGAAGAGCGCCGCCGTCGGAGGCAGGTGAACCGGTCTGCCCCGAAGCACCATAGCCGGATTCGGGCCCAGTGGCCGATGCGTCCGCTCGGGGAACAGGTTGCGCATTGAAGCCGGAGCCCTTGGTGCCCGGCTGGTGCCTGGCGGCATCGCCTGCGCCGCCGTCGGTGACCGGGTCAAGCGCGGTCGGCAGAATCGGAACTTGGTCGTCGGATTGATGTACGACCGGCATGTACACGCTGCGCATGACCTGGCGCGCAGCTTCTTCCGCCTCTTCACGTGCGTGTTGGGCCTGCTTCAACGCACCGGGCACGATAAAGCCCGGAACGGCGTCGAGCACTTTCTCGAACGGGCCGGTAGCCAGCGGAGGCGGAACGCTCGCCTTGGTTTGCTGAAGCCCCGTATATGCCTCGAGCAGCTTGTTCGCCACAAGATGTGCAGTCGTTTTCAACTCTGCGGTCGACTTCGTGTACGCGTGAACACCGTCGACTGCGGCGGTGGCTGATGGGCCCTGCCAGCTGGTGCTGTTCACCGCGGCCATTGCCTGAGCGAACTGATCGGCGCCCTCGGCTGCATGGGCTCCGATCGCTCGCCAGTTGTTGGAGGACTCCTCGGCCCGCTCAGGTTGGAACTGCTCGACTTTCCCGAAGATCTCTCCATGCGACATTGCCTCGAACGGGTCGTCGTCGAACACTGCCTTTGGCTCGTAACCTCCGCCGAACGCGTAACTGTCCCGCTCTTGGTAGATGACGGCGCGTGTCAGATCGCCGAACTCCTGCGCCGACATGTCACCGAACCCGCTGATGGTCCCGAGTCTGCGCAGGGTCTGCTGCAGTTCTACCGAAGGATCACCGCTCATGCCTCGTGCTCCGGATCATGCGTCGGCATGGAAACCGATTCCGCGGATGCGACACGACCCGCGCCCGTCCAGGGCCTACCTTTCGAGCCCGTTCTTCCCCAGCCCATGCCTGTACCCCCGTGTGTGCGTCAACCCCTTGCCTTGTTCGACGCAGCGGACGCACGGATGGTTCCATCGACTTCTCGAGCCGTCTCGGCATGCAGCCAGGTGAGAATCTCCTCGCCCGCGAGCCCACCCGCCGCCGTCGTGACCACCAACCCGTCGTGCCGAAAGTTTTTCGCCTCCAACTCGCCATGCCGCGGCCTGATGGACCGGTCGGCGGCGATGAGCATCTCTGCATCGAGTGCACCGTCACCCGCAGCAAGCGTGAGGGCCCCGTCGTCGAGAATGCCGTCGTCGATGCAGCGGGTGAGAACTTCGGCGACGGCGCGACTCTTGCAGACGACGTTGGGCATCGTGTAAATCTTGCGTCCCTGTTGCGAGACGTTCCATCCACGCGCGGCGCACCACGAAGACCAGTCCGCGAGGAATTGAGGCGGAACCGCTGTGGGCTCGACGACGAGGTAGCAGAAGAGATCGTCCGCAGTCCGACGCTTGAGAACCCAGTCGCCGCGGGTTCGACGCGTCAGTTCCTCGCGGACTCCGTCGAGATCGATGTCCGAGAAACTGGAACGCCATGCACGGTCGGGTTCACCGTCGACGAGGATGTTGCCGCCGTTGCTCGTGATCGAGAACCGCCAGGGCGCGCCGGGCAGTGAGATTCGCTGGAATTGCTCGATCGTACGTGTTGTTGTCGGCACCACGACGGCATCGGCGGTGAGGGTGCGCAGCGACTCGGCGGCGGTGGTGGTCATGTAGGACAGTGGCGCTCCGTCGAACATTTCGACGCAGACCACGCTGTCGTCGACCTCGAACCCCAGCGCGGCCGCGGAGAAGATCATCGTACGGTCCAGGTCGACCGCTACGAGGGTGTTCATGTGACATCCTTGATCAGGCCCATGCACGAATATGCCAGGTCGGGCACCTCGATCACCGGAACATCTCTGGCGGCAGCCAACATTCGGATGTGTCGGTGCTCGGGGGCATCGAGCTCGCGCACGAGAATCCGCCATGGAATTCGACGGAGAAGTACTCGCGTGGTTTCCCCTACACCGGGTTTGACGAAATTGACATGTGAGATCCCGAACTCTTCACGGACCTTCTCCACCGAAGCCCATCCGGTCCATGTCGGAGTGCGATCCGAGTTCGATACTGCGGTGACCGAGCGGGCAACGTCCTCGCGTACCGAGTCGAATTGTGCTGACACGGTGTCGAGCAGATGATTGGACACGTCGTCCGGTGCAAGGTCGGCGTAGTACTTGGCACCGTGGAATTCGCCGTCGTCGATCAGGTCGCGGTTGAGGACCGTCCGGGAGACGAGACCGGAGACCGTCGAATTGAGGCAAGCAGATGCGATGAGGAAGTCATCACGCGTGCCGTAGGTCCGCGCGCAGTGGCCAGGGTCGGCCAGAACTGCGAGATCGCTGTTGAATTCCGCGCCCTCGAATGCCGTTAGCGCAGCGGTCAATTCGCTGGCAATGGCACCTTTTCCTGTCCAGCCGTCTACGAAGACGACCGACCGGGGATCATGATTGTCCGCGAGGTATTTCAGTGCGACAGTATCGATTCCACGGTCACGGACGATCGAGAGGGCGTAGTGCGGCAGTTCGAGTCCATGCGCGTGGTGTGCCCAGCGGCGCATCAGTATCCCGATCGGTGTGCCGGCTCGAGCCAACGATGCGAGAACGATGTCGTGCCCGCGCTCGGCCAGAACGAGTTCGGTGACGGTACCGACTGCGACTGCTAGTCGAGAAGCGCTGTCCTGCAGAACTTCTTCGAACAATTCTCGGTACGCGAGATCGGGCTGAAACTCTACGGGCAGCGATTCGGCGTAGTGCGCTGTGCCGGCTTGAATTCGTTTCTCTCGCTCACCGACATCGGCTTCGAGCTCTACCCCCGAGAGGTCCTTGAGCAGCCACGTCACCTCACCAGGGGCGTAGGAGCCGAATGCGGGCCCGGCGAGGGGCACCGCGCGGCGCGACACCGCGAGGGCAACCGGATCGGCACCGGTGATGACGACCACGAGGACATCGGAGCCGGAAGCGGCGAGAGTGCGAGCGGCACCACCTTCGCCGAACAGACGGTCGGTGTCCGCAGGCTCGTCGACCACGAGAATCAGCAACGCATTCTCGGGACCGTCCGCATTGTAGACGTACCGAGCCTCGGGTTCGCCGTTCTCCGGCGCCAGAAACTGGAAGCCACGACGCAACGGATAATTCGGTGTATCGAGTACGTAAGCCGGTGACCGAGTGGTGGTTTGGAACAATGCCGGATGACCACCCGCACGGAGAATCAACGCGAGGCGAAGCGGCAAGTACATCAATTCTTCGTGGCCGAGGACCACTACGGGCCTGCCGACGGGCACGACGGTCTCGACGCGGGCGGCAACGTGAGCGATCGCGTTCTCGAAGGCCGGAGTGTCGAAGGAAAGGAAGCCGTGACGGCCGCCGTCGGGAACGGCTGCGGGCCACTCCACATCGAGGCGGGTCACGGTGCCCGCAGTCTCCGCGGCGGGATTGAATGTCGGGTCCGGTAGTCCGGTCACATCACCGACGAGTCCGTCGGCCAGTTCGACGCTGCCCTGCGCGAGGCTGACGCTGACGATGGTGACGCCGAGTTCGGTCGCGACGGCTTCTGTCTCGAGAATGTGCTTCTCGCTTCGCATGTCGACGAGCGAGGCGATCACGTAATGTGCACGCGGAGTGACGGCGTGGACGGAGCGGATTGCTTCGAGTGCCGTTTTACCGGTGGATATCTCGTCGTCGACCAAGACGAGGGGAAGCGGAACGGCCATGACGTCCGCGGACGTCGGCAGCAGTTTGTGATCCGTCGCGTGTGAATGACCTTCTTGGAACTCGCCGTACACCTCCAGGCCGGGCACGTCGCGACGCGTCGAATGCAGGTAGGAATAAGCGTTGAGTCGCGCCGCCACGCCATGTCCCAAACCAGTTGCTGTTTCGGCGAACCCGAGCACGACGACGTCCGATCCACCGACCGCGTCGAGTACGAGCGTCCCCAGCTGGTCGGCTGCGGAGGTCACGAGTTCGGGGTCGACCGGTATGTGTTTTCCGAGTACCTCCGACACCAACAGATGCGCACGCCTGGGGTTTCGACGCAATCCGGGGCGGACGAGTTGCTCTACCGACCACTCCGAGGACGTGCCGGTGCCGGTGACTTTGATGCCGTCGGTCGGGTTGTTCATCGGTCCGCCAGAGCGGTGAGTACGTCCACGAACGTGATCTTTTCGTTGGTGACGCCGAAAGCATCGGCACGCAGCAATGTCTGGCTCGCCCAGTTACGATGTGGTCCAAGCTCGTTCATCTTGTTACCGTAGCCCGATGCCCGGACGCCTCCGGCGTCGGATTCCAAGATGTCGAGCGCATCGTGGTACTCCTCGTGTGTGACTGCAGACAGTGCATGTACGGCTGGAACGTGAGATGGGTGAATTACCGTTTTTCCTTGAATCCCGTTGGCGCGGTCCAATGCGACTTCGCGAAGTAGGGCGTCGAGGTCACTGCTGACGAGCTGCTGCCGAAATCGAACTGCCCCGGGTTCGACGAACGGGGTCTGTCTGAGCATGGGCCGGAACATGCGTTCGTGATCGGCGAAGTACTCCCATACCGGTCCTGTGATGACGAATCCGGTTTCGTTGTTGCGCCCGAGGTGGTTGACGATGGCGCTGATGACGTCGGCGACGACTCGGACGTCGTAGATGGTCAGATCTCGGTCGCGGCGGATACCGAACATGCCGCACATGTCGGTGGCGCCGATACGCACCGCGAGTACTAGGTCACTGTGTGCCACAAGCAGTTCGCGTACCGCGATCAGTTCGGTGTCGCGTGTCTCTCGGAATACGACCTCGGCGGATTCGAGAATTGGCATCGCGAACAGTCGCTTGCCGTGCTCACTCGAACCCGCGGCGATGGCGTCGAGGAAAGAGGCGCCGTTGGCTGCTGTGAACTTGGGCACCACGAATCCGGCGAGGGCGGCGGCACCGTGAGCGATCTCGGAACAGATTCTGCGAATATGCTCCGGAGTGCGGGCCCGGACGAACACCAACGCCGTAAGGTCCTCGGCCGTGGCCAGCTCGTCGAGTGTCCGCACGGTATTGGCGAGCGCCTCTTCGAGATGGTGATCGGCGACGGCATCTTCGAGGTCGATGACCAATGAGCAGACGCCCATGCGGCTGCGTTTTGTCAACGTCGCGGTCAGGTGGGTCCGTGTCGCCGGCATGTACAGTGTCGCGCCGAGTGCCGTTGCGACACTGACGATGTCCGCATCGACGGCAATGTTCTTGGGTGGCCGGAAGAACAGTGCGTCGTGCACTGCGGGGTCGAGATGTCGAAAGTGTTGCACCGGGCGTCCTTAGCGTTCGTGAGCAAATGAATTGTGGAGTTCGGCAATCAGCGAGCCGAGCCTCGCATCCTGTCGACAACCCCGGAAATGAAGCCCGAAATGGTATTCAGATCTTGCAGGTAGGACCAGTAATCGGGGTGAGTTCCGGATAGTGCAGTGCTCGCTCTCTCGATTCGAGCCAGCTGAGCATCCAATACCGATCCCCACTCTGCAACCAGGCCGCGGTTCACGGCCAACTGTTGTGCGTCTCGTAACGTGAAACGTACCGCCCGTTCCTTCTCCCGTGGGTTTGCCTTCACCGCACGCAGCAGTTCGACTCGATCGGTGACGGCATCGACGAGGGCCTCGGCGTCGGCAAGGCGAGCGCGAGCCTGTGCGATGTAGTCGAGCGCCTGTTCGGGGTTGCTCGCGTCGGCGGCCGCCCGCGCGGCGGCGAGGTCTTCCGAGGCCTGCTCGATGTAGCGGGCGCTCATGTGCTCGTTGGCCGAGAGGTCGGCGGAGCTGGCGACATTGAACTCGCGGAGCAACGTCGAGAAGGCAGGTGCGAGTCGTTCGAAGCGCGTGCGGACAGCCTCGAGGCGTGTGCGGACCGACGAGAGAGCCGAGCGCGCTTCCTTCGCTCGGGCCGGAGCGGCTTCGAGGGCAGCCTCCAGCGCTGCTGCGGCCTCACGAACTGCGGCGGCGGCATTTCGGACGCCCAGAGCGTCACCTGACGCGGTGGCGCCGTCGAGGGTGGCAACGCCGGCGTCGAGTGTCTGCCATGCCGCCCGTATCGACGGGTAGTCGGTAAAGCTGTCATCGGCGGCCGCGACGGCCAACTGGGCCTTCTCGGCAAGAGCCTTGGCATCCTGAGCCAGGCGCGGGGTAGCGGCGAGCGTGGAACGTGCTTGTTCGAGGTCGATTCGGTGCGCTTGGTAGAACTCGTCGACAGCGCGACATGCTTCGCCCAGCGCATGCGTCGCGGCGTCGAATGCGTGCTGTGCCGCAGGGGTGGTGATGCCGTCGAACTGATCCACCGCCGTCAAGTAGGCAGCGCCGGCTTCGAAACACTTCTTCTCGGTGTCGTTCCACAAGGACGTGATGTCGCGTGCGGGAGTCAGAGCCCGGATTGCGTCGACACCCGTGGACGCGATCGACTGTCGTTTGTCCATGTCGAGGAAGGCAGCGACGGCGCTCTCCTGTGCTGCGCGCGCAGCAGACTCCGATCCACCTCCGCGGCGGAAGGTCCCAGGCCAGCGACTTGTCACCCGCTCGATAGTACTGACGGGAACTTCCCGCCGTGGTGTGCACGTTGCCGTAGTGCAACTACGACAAACAGGATCGGGCCTGCGGTGTGACCGCGAGCTCCTCACAAATCGGACAGATGACCACTACGGTGGAAAGTCGTAGCGGAATCCACACGAAAGGACAGACATGGGCGTCAGCCTCAGCAAGGGCGGCAATGTTTCACTCACCAAGGCAGCTCCGAACCTGACCGCGGTCACGGTCGGACTCGGTTGGGACATTCGAACGACGACCGGAACGGACTTCGACCTCGACGCCAGCGCCATCGCGCTGAACTCGACGAAGAAGGCATTGAGCGACGGACACTTCGTGTTCTTCAACAACCTCAAGTCCCCCGACGGCTCGATCGAGCACACCGGCGACAACACCACAGGTGAGGGCGAGGGCGACGACGAGCAGATCAAGGTCGATCTTGCTGCCGTCCCGCCGGAGATCGAAACGATCACCTTCCCCGTCTCGATCTACGACGCCGACGCGCGTTCGCAGTCGTTCGGGCAGGTGCGCAATGCGTTCATCCGCGTACTGAACCAGGCCGACAATTCCGAACTCGCCCGCTACGACCTCAGCGAGGACGCCTCCACCGAGACCGCCATGGTTTTCGGTGAGCTGTACCGCAACGGTGCCGAGTGGAAGTTCCGTGCCGTTGGCCAGGGTTACGCCTCCGGCCTCTCCGGAATCGCTCGTGACTTCGGCGTGAACGTCTAGGGTTCGTAGGTCGTACTTCGATAGGGGAAATCCCGCCGCATCATTCATGATGTATCGGGGTTCTCCCCTATTTGTTTTTATTGCTGCCAAGAGAAAGGCCACCGACAGTGGTTCTACGGATATTCGGATGGTCCATCGGAGTCACGATTGTTTCGGTGATCGTCGCTTTCCTCTACGGCGGCCTTGAGGCGATGATTCTCGTCTTGATTCTTGGTGTCCTGGAAGTGTCGTTGTCGTTCGACAACGCGGTCATCAATGCCACCGTGCTTCGCCGAATGAGCGAATTCTGGCAAAAGTTATTCTTGACCATCGGCATTGTCATCGCGGTGTTCGGCATGCGGTTGCTCTTCCCGCTCGTCATCGTCTGGGCCGCATCCGGTCTCGGACCCGTCGCAGCGATTCAACTTGCACTCAATCCGCCGGAGAACGATGCTGCGACCTTCCCCGACGGCAGTCCCAGCTACGAGACCCTCCTCACCGACGCGCATCCTCAGATTGCTGCGTTCGGTGGCATGTTCCTGTTGATGCTGTTCCTCGGTTTCATCTTCGAAGACCGCGAGATCACCTGGTTGAGCTGGCTCGAGAAGCCGTTGGCCAAGATCGGCAAGCTCGATCAGCTCGCGGTGGTGGTGGCAGGTCTGCTGCTGGTGCTCAGCGCGGAGTTCCTGGCCGACGACGACAAGATTTCGACGGTCATGGTCGCCGGCGTGCTCGGCATGATCACCTATATCGCCGTCAACGGACTGGGTGAGCTGTTCCATACCGACGAAGAGGGCGAAGAGGCATCGAGTGGTCCGAGCGAACTGGCGAAGGCGACCGGCAAGGCCGGGTTCTTCCTGTTCCTCTACCTAGAGGTCCTCGATGCTTCGTTCTCGTTCGACGGTGTCATCGGCGCTTTCGCGATCACCGCGGACCCGATCATCATCGCCCTCGGCCTCGGATTCATCGGTGCGATGTTCGTCCGATCCATCACGGTCTTCCTGGTCCGCAAGGGCACGCTGTCCGATTACGTCTACCTCGAGCATGGTGCGCACTGGGCCATCGGCGCACTGGCGATAATTCTGCTGGTATCGATCGGAGTGGAGATCAACGAGCTGATCACCGGCTTCGTCGGCATTCTGTTCATCGGCGCTGCTCTGATCAGCAGTATCAGGCGCAACAAGAAGCTGGTCGAGCAGGGTGAGGACACGAAACTCACGGTGTAACGAGTAGGGGAAATCCCTCCGTCACCAATGGTTGAGCTTGGTGTGGCCGTCCTGTAGCGCGCGAGCGAACAGGGCGGCCTTCGTCGATGCAGGCCTACCTACCGCCGCGTA
Source organism: Rhodococcus sp. H29-C3 (assembly GCF_030063405.1). NCBI lineage: Bacteria > Bacillati > Actinomycetota > Actinomycetes > Mycobacteriales > Nocardiaceae > Rhodococcus > Rhodococcus sp. H29-C3. The sequence continues at coordinate 630,065 of NZ_JASITC010000002.1, forward strand.
CTTGTGGCGAATGCGAGTGAGATGAGTGTTGACGGTGCCGACAGAAATGCGGACCGTAGATGCGGCGTCGGCTTTCGAATCCGATGAGAACCACGCAAGCATGACTTCGACTTCGCGGGCGCTGAGCGCGGGTCTGCGATACAGGTATCCATCGAGTTCGCTGGTCGACACCGAATAACGTGCAGACTCCGCTCCTGTATCCCGCGCAATCGTGGGTGGACGTGGCGAACTCGACAACGTGTACCTCCTGCAGTAAGAAATCCAGCACCAGAGACGTTCTTCCCCCATGCCGAGCGCCCGACCGCCCCGTCGATTCTGCGCGCGCAACCGGCATCTGAGAAGGGGTGTACCGAAATCTGTACACAATCAATACGTCGGTCGCGCGGAAGTACCTACAGCTCCGCGATATCGATCATCCCGTCCTGCAGAGCCCGCGCCACCAGCGATGCTTTGGTCGAGGCCGGGCGGCCGACCGCCGCGTATTTCGCCCGAATTCGCGTCAGGTGTGTGTTGACGGTGCCCAATGACAGGAACAGCGACTTGGCCACCTCGGTTTTGGAGTCGCAGCGGATCCAACCGGTAAGCACCTGGATTTCGCGTCCGGTCAACACCGGTTTGGGCAGGAACGAGCCCGACATTCCGGCGACAGGACGAGCCTGGACCGGCGGCGCGAGGCTGATCTGTGGGCGTGAAGGACGCTCGACGATCGGTGCCGAAAGACCGGACATACAGATAGCTGTCGCATCGAAACCTGTTGACATGGCGTTCTCCCCGTACTGGTGCGGCTGTGGCCTTTACTAACCGTTGACTCGAGTTTCACAGGTGGCGGGCAGGTTGTCTGCCCTCAAAACTAGGGGCATTGAATCCTTACCGACCTGGGTAATTCACTCCGAACGCCCTCAGCTCACCGGCGGCACTTCCGGCATCGGAAGCCATCCGTCTTCGACAGCTCGCTTGTAGAGATCGGTTTTCGTCGGCGCAGGGCGCCCCGCCTGGGCATACTTGTTTCTGATCCGAACCAGGTAGTCGTTGACGGTTTGCTCCGACAGCCCAGCCAGACGCGCGACGCGGCCGGCCTTCTCTCCCGACGCATACAACGCCAGTACTTCGCGCTGACGTGGACTCAAGCCGACATCGGGCAGTTGCGGGTCGCCGTCGATAGCCGCAGCCCAATCAGTGGTGACGACCTGGCCCCCGGCGGCGGCGCGTCGGATAGCCGAGACGATCGCTGCGGCCGGCTCGGACTTGCGGACGACGCCCAGAACTCCCGCCCTCGCGGCGGACCGAACGAGAAATGGATTCTCGGCACCGGTGTACACCAGGACCCGAGCACCTGCGGCGTGCAACTTCTCGACATTCGAACGCGGTGAAGACCCGTCGCCGAGACGAAGATCGAGGACGACGAGGTCCAGCTTCGGACCCGAGGCCAGAAGTTCGTCGACAGTGGCAGCGACAGCCACCAGATCCAGATCCGATTGGTCGGCGAGAATCGATCGAAGGCCAAGCGCAACCGACTCGTGATCCTCGACCAAACCGATCCTGCGGCGAACACTGCCTTCGGTCGGCATCGATCCCCCCGAGCCCTGCGTCATGCTCCGCCTCCGCCCAGCCTCACGACAACTACTTCGGCTGCCTACCGACTAGTCGGAACAAGGGGTCGGTTTGTTACCGGGTCGGCGAGTTGCGTCGTGTTTCGGTTGTCGACGTCGCAGTGTCGGAGCCACCGACGAGGTCATCGGCGTTTGCTGGATGCGTCTGGCCAGGGTTTCGTAGGCGGGCGCGGAGGAAGACGAAGAAGAAGACCACGAGCAGCACCGCGCGTCCCCACACGCCCACCTCGACGAAGAACTTCTCGGTCGTGCTGTCCGACCCCTCCGCCAGCGCTCCGAAGTACTTGAATACCCCGATGCCCATCGAGAGGTCTGCCACCAAGTACGCACCGACCAGCGCCCATGGCACACGGAGAAGAACGAAGAACGGAACAAGCCAGAGGGTGTACTGCGGTGAGTGCACCTTGTGCAGGAGTAGAAATCCGCAGAGCATCGAGCCACTGACGGCGATCCAGGGGTAGGTGTGTTCGACCTTCATCCTCCGCAGACCGAGCCACAGTGCCAACCCGAATGCTGCGAAAACTAGCAGCGGTGACAACACATCGACGGTGTCCTGGAACGACGCTTCGGCGCGCAGATAGTCCTCCGGCGTCATGGAATCGCTCATGTAGAGGTGACGTACTCCCCAATACCAAATGGAGTTGGTGGTGATATCGGCTTGGCGCAGAGTTTGGAAGGCGAACGAGGCCCGCCAACCCTCGTAACCCAGTACGGCGAAGGGAAGGTTGATTGCGACGACGGTGCCGATCGCTGCCAAGGCAACGCCGATCGCACCCTGAATGTCGAACCGACCTCGAACCGCGTGGGGCAGTTCGCGACCACCGTTCCCGCCGTAGGCGACGTAGAGGAGTAGTGGCAGCACGAATGCGCCCGGGTACAACTTGAGGCAGAATCCGATCGCGAGTAAAACTGCGGCCAGCATCCCTCTCGTGCGCAACGGAATTCGGAGGGCCATGACGAATACGGCGCCGACGGCCGTTGCGACCACCGGTAGTTCCCAGTTGTGGAATGCGTAGAGCACCAACGGAGGACCAGCCGACCACAACAGTGCAGGTTTGCCCGCGAGACGCCCGAGCATCCACGCCGTCAACAGGCCGAACGGTGCGAGCAGCGCACTCGAATAGAGCAAAAATTCTGCATCGGTATGTGATGGGATCGCACCGAGCCACATCAAAAGACCGCTCAAGACCGGATATTCGACGGTTCCGCCGGTGAGAATTCCGTTGGGCGTGATGGCACCGCTGAGATAGGGAAAGACGTGATTGTCGATATCGCGTCCGAGCCACAAGAATTGGATGTCGGAATAGCAGACCCAACTGTCCTTGACCGTGTCGAACGCGGTACTGCGACCGTTGTCGAGGAACGGAGCGACGGCGCAGCGGGCCTTGTTGAAGTAGCCGAGCGCCAGGGTCACGGCACACAGCGCCACCACTGCGACCATGGTCGCCATCGACGTGCGTTGCCCTGATCGCATGGAGACAAGCCTATGTCGCCGCCGACAGTGCTCTGGCACCGTCGTTTGATTTCGCAGGTCAGGGTGTAGCCGTGTACCCTCCAAGGGTTGCTGACGCAACGACCCTCCTGCCACGGATAGTCCGTGGCCGTTTTCACTAGTCCACAGGAGGTGATGAGGTCTTATGCGTCATTACGAATTGATGGTCATTCTCGACCCCAACCTTGACGAGCGCACTGTCGCTCCGTCTCTCGATACGTTCCTCAACGTCGTTCGCAAGGACGGCGGCAGCGTCGACAAGGTCGATGTCTGGGGCAAGCGTCGTCTGGCCTACGAGATCCTGAAGCACGCCGAGGGCATCTACGCCGTTGTGAACATCAACGCCGAGCCTGCGACTGTCAAGGAACTCGACCGCCAGCTCGGACTCAACGAGTCCGTGCTGCGCACGAAGGTCCTGCGACAGGGCAAGTAATTGTCGTTGCTCGCCTCTAGGCTGGCATCAACAATGACTTTCTACTGAAAGAGGAACCATGGCAGGCGAGACCGTCATCACCGTCGTCGGGAACTTGACGGCAGATCCAGAGCTTCGTTTCACCCCGGCCGGCGCGGCCGTGGCCAACTTCACCGTTGCGTCCACTCCCCGCACGTTCGATCGTCAGTCCAACGAATGGAAAGACGGAGACGCACTCTTCATGCGCTGCAACATCTGGCGTGAAGCTGCGGAGAATGTGGCCGAGAGCTTGACCCGCGGTGCGCGAGTAGTCGTGACCGGACGGCTCAGGCAGCGTTCATATGAAACGCGTGAGGGCGAAAAGCGGACTGTCGTAGAGCTCGAGGTCGATGAGATCGGCCCATCCCTGCGCTACGCAACCGCAAAGGTCAACAAGGCCAATCGCGGTGGTGGTGGAGCAGGCGGCGGCTTCGGCGGCGGCGGCTCCGGTTCCTCAGGTGGATCAGGCGGCGGACGCTCGTCGTCGAACGCCAACTCGGCACCCACCGGCGGAGATGACCCTTGGGGCAGTGCGCCTCAGGCGTCGGGTTCGTTCGGTGGAGCTCGCGGCGGAGACGACGAACCCCCGTTCTAGATCCTTGAAAGATCGAGAACACCCAGATGTAACGGAGAAAGACCATGCCAAAACCGCCATTGCGCGACAAGGTGCTCAAGAAGAAAGCGTGTTCCTTCTGCAAGGAAAAGGACGCGTCGATCGATTACAAGGACACGACGCTGCTGCGTAAGTACGTCAGCGACCGCGGCAAGATCCGCGCGCGTCGAGTCACCGGCAACTGCGTCCAGCATCAGCGCGACGTGGCCGTTGCCGTGAAGAATTCGCGTGAGGTTGCATTGCTTCCTTACGCCGCGACGGCACGATAGAAAGGGAGATCACTCATGAAGCTGATCCTCACCGCTGATGTTGACAACCTCGGTACGCCCGGCGACACCGTCGAGGTCAAAGACGGATACGGCCGCAACTTCCTGCTGCCCCGCAAGTTGGCCATCCTGGCCACTCGCGGAGCCGAAAAGCAGGTAGAGGGCATTCGCCGCGCTCAGGAAGCTCGTGCCGTCCGCGGCCTCGAGCACGCCAACGAGCTCAAGCAGGCAATCGAAGGACTCGAGTCCGTCAAGCTGGCAGTGAAGACTGCAGGCAATTCGGGCAAGCTGTTCGGCTCGGTTACGGCTGCGGACGTTGCTTCTGCTCTCAAGGCAGCGGGCGGCCCGATCGTCGACAAGCGCAGCATCGATCTGCCGAAGGCTCACATCAAGAGCACGGGTGGCCACGACATCGTCGTCAACCTGCACCCCGATGTGACCGCAAAGTTCAAGCTGGACGTCGTCGGAAGCTGATTCGTAGCTTCGGCCGTATCGGCTGAGAAAGGCCCCATGAACTCTAGGTTCGTGGGGCCTTTTCTTGTCTCGATGGTCTGCTGTATCGCGGCGTGGACGCGGAAGGGCCGGGGGTTGCGCATGAGCCGTTGTGCAGTCGGACGTGGCCCGGTTCATCGCCGCGGAGGGGTTGGTGTCGTGAGGTCCCGACTGGGCGGGCGAGGCGGCGGTCGGAATCTGCAACGCCTGGGTCGAGATCGGCGGATCTTGCCGAATGGCGAGGGCCTCGGTGACGCGCAGGAGAGCCGAGTCGCTAAGAGTTCGAGCCCGGATTCATGGGTGAGATCGGCAAATGTGCCGCAGACCAATCCTGTTGCCGGTTTTGGTGAGTGTTCCCAGCCACTGTGACCTAATTCACTATTAAATTCACTTGCTGTTTATTCAACACGCCCGAGTTGTCAACTCGGACGACACGCCGCGAAATAATCCATGCACAGGAGAGAAACTTTATATACATCCTCTGAGCTGGTGATATGGCCAAAATTGGAAAAGTTATACCCAGGTTATCCCCAGGTGGTCAACACGGTTCGTATGAACTATCCACAATTACTCCACAGATTCATCCACAGGCCGTGTTGTGACTGACGACGAGAACACCTAACGTCCCTCGAGCGTCTCTCCACCGCACAAGGTGGGTGTGTTCGGTGGCGGCGCTCAGTACCCGGGGGCCTCGTAGTCGAGGGGTACAACTTGTTGCAGTACGTCTTGTTGCAGTACGTCGCCGGGCCAAAACGACGATGGTGATTTCCGACAGGAAGGACGGTCGAATTCGGTGGCTGTTGTAGATGATCGAGGTCAATCGAATTACTCCTCCGAGGCACCACGAGAGGCCCCAGGCGAGGACTTCGGTCGGCAGCCCCCACAGGACATGGCTGCAGAGCAGTCGGTACTAGGCGGCATGCTCCTGAGCAAGGACGCCATCGCTGACGTCCTCGAGGTGCTGCGCCCCGGCGACTTCTACCGTCCGGCTCACCAGAACATCTACGACGCCGTTCTCGACCTTTACAGCCGCGGGGAGCCCGCCGACCCCGTCACCGTCTCGGCCGAACTGGACAGACGTGGCGAACTGAAGAGGATCGGCGGCCCGCCGTACCTGATCACGCTCACTCAGACCGTGCCGACGGCTGCCAATGCCGGCTACTACGCGGAGATCGTCGCGGAGAAGTCCATTCTGCGGCGGCTCGTTCAGGCCGGCACACGCATCGTTCAGTTCGGCTACGCCGGCGCCGACGGCCAGGATGTGGCCGAGGTGGTCGACCGTGCGCAGGCCGAGGTCTACGAGGTCACCGAGCGTCGCACTTCGGAGGACTTCATTCCCCTCGAAGAGCTACTCCAGCCGACCATGGACGAGATCGACTCGATCGCCAGCCGCGGAGGAATTTCGCTCGGTGTCCCCACCGGATTCGCGGAACTCGACGAAATCACCAACGGTCTTCACCCAGGCCAGATGATTATCGTTGCGGCCAGGCCTGGTGTGGGCAAATCGACCATCAGTATGGATTTCATGCGTTCGTGCTCCATAAAGCACGGCATGCCAAGTGTTATTTTTTCGCTGGAAATGAGCCGCACCGAGATTGTGATGCGACTGCTGTCGGCCGAGGCAGGAATCAAGCTCGGCGACATGCGCTCCGGAAAGATGACCGACGAAGACTGGACTCGTCTGGCGCGTCGTATGAGCGAGATCAGTGAGGCGCCGTTGTTCGTCGACGACTCACCGAACCTCACGATGATGGAGATCCGCGCCAAAGCGCGTCGCCTCAAGCAGCGCAACGGCCTGAAACTCATTGTGGTGGACTACCTTCAGCTGATGTCGTCCGGCAAGAAGGTCGAGTCGAGGCAGCAGGAAGTCTCGGACTTCTCCCGTCAACTCAAGCTGCTGGCCAAGGAACTCGAATGCCCAGTGGTTGCGGTGTGTCAGCTCAACCGTGGCCCGGAACAGCGAACCGACAAGAAGCCGATGGTGTCCGATCTCCGTGAGTCCGGCTCGTTGGAGCAGGACGCCGACATGGTCATCCTGCTGCACCGTCCAGATGCAATCGAGCGTGACGACCCCCGTGGCGGCGAGGCTGACCTGATACTAGGCAAGCACCGTAACGGTCCGACCGCGACAATCACTGTGGCGCATCAGCTTCACCTGTCCAGGTTCGTGGATATGGCGCGAGGATAGTTCCCTCCCCTCCCTCTCTCCCTCTACTCCCAGGTCGAAGATCTGCGGGCTTCGCTTCAGTTGGGTGCAGTGTCCAACTTCCGCAGATCTGGACTTGACGACTCGCGACGGGCGGTCACTCTGCTGCAGCGAAACGGAATTCGAGATGGGGGCCGAATGCCATTCGAATCGAGCCGTTACTGTAGCGCTGCGTCGAGGCCCTGGGCAGGGGAAACGATGATCCCGCGGTCAGGAGCCAGTGATCCGTCGCGAACGGCGGCATACTTTGCTTCCATGCCATCGAGGCCCTGCACGGTCTCGATCGTGAGCCAGCCTCGACTTTCGGCAAAGGCGCGCGTCAGGAATTCCCGGGTCTGCCGAGTGAACTCTGCGGCACCCAACTGCTTCATCCGTTCTTCGATGACTCCGGGTGCGAAGAACATCTCGCTGCGCTCACGGATGATGTCTGTCCCGTCACCGGCCTCATCCCAGTGGGTCAGGCCCACGTTGATCGAACGGAGCATCGCCTGTCCGAGATGACGGTGCACTCGTCCGAGTACCGCGCCGCTACCCGCCATGTCGACGACGACGCTGGGTCGTAGGGGGAGTGACTCCTCGATCTCGTCGTAGGTCACGACCCGGTCGTATAGATCGAGGCTCACGATGAAGTCGCGGTTTTTCGGCGAGGTGAGCCCGACGATCTCTGGTGAAGTGTGATCCCGCTTCAACGCCTGGGCGAGGCCGAGGCCGGTCTTGGAGGACGCCGATACGATGACGACCTGTTCAGCGGCGAACCATTCTGCTTCCCGCATTGCCTGCCAGAGCGCCCAAGCGGTGGTCTGCAGCGGGTTGAGCAACATCCGCAGATTGTCGTCGGCCGGGTCGTAATGCGGCTCCTGCAGTACCCGCTCGTAGGTGTTGTAACTGAGGGGAAGATCTTGGCGATGCGCAGAGGCGTCCAGCACCGGGCTCTCCGAAGGTCTCGAAGGGTCGGGGTGCATCACCAGATGCGTGGCCGGCGGGAAGTAGCCGAACAGCCGCTCCCCCACCTCGACATTGTCGCAACGAGACTCCACCACGTCTCCGAAGCCCCACACCGGCATTACGCCCCACTCATCGGCACCCTCACCACCACCGTCGTCCTGCCCGGGGGCCGCGGGAAAGAATTTCCAGTAGCCGAAGCGATCGCCCAGCACCACGTACGTGATGTTGTTCGACGACAGGCCGAACCGGTCGACCCGCACCAGGACATCGCCCCCACCGATGCTCGCCGCATAGTCCTCAGGAGTCACCTCGATGAGCCGAGTGCGTGCCGGGTCGGTCTTGTCGATCTGAAACTGGGTCATGCGAATACTGTCTCACGGTTGCCGAGGGCGCGGATGTCGGACGAGGCGAGACAACTTCCCGGCCGATGTCGAAGTTTCGTGATGCATGTCGAGCTCGCACAGTATCGCCCTCTGAACCCAACGTCGAAACGTTCGTCAACTTCATGAATTCAGCTCGGGAGCAACGAGGCTGGGTAACCAGAACATTCCTCGTCGGTTCTTCCCCATGGTCTCCTCGTTCGGACGGCAATGGCCGCCTGAACGCTCCCCACATCCACTCCGAGACGCCACACGAATCATCCGCCCGAAGTGTGCGGCGCCACGAGGTCAGTCCGAAGTGCGAGTATCGAGGTTCACCTTGGTGACACCGTCGATGGTGGAGAGCAACCTGTGCACAACATGCCGTTCGGTGTCGTCGTCGAACCCTCCTCCGATCTCGACGACACCACCGCTGCGGACTGCGATCACCCATCGACGGGTGCTGCCGGAGTAGTCGTCGAGCAGTGCGCGGACTTTCGCGGCGATAACCTCGTTGTCGCCGATGATCAGACTTCGCAACACGTCGCTGCGGGCGATGACGCCAACCAGGATCCCGGACTCGACGACGGGCATCGAGCGCACATGCCGATCCAACATCACCGCTGCCGCGGTCGACGCTTCCCACTGTGGTTCCGCTGTTTCGACCTCGCTGACCACTGCCGGTGAGATCACCGCTTTCGGATTCGATGTCTGAAACGCCAAAAGATCCGATTCCGACACGATCCCCACCAGTGCGCCCTTCCGGTCGACGACCGGTAGCGCTGCGAATCGCTTACTGGTCAACAGCATGATCGCCTCCCGCACCGGTGTGTCGCGTTGCGCGGTCACGACCTCGCGGGTCATCAGATCACGAACCTTCATTGCTTGCCTCTTCCGTTTGCTGCCGTACTGACACTCGTAAAAACCCTGATACACGGCGGCCGCGTACTCCTCGGACACTTTGACCCTAACCCCACAGCAACGTGTAACAGACTTCGAAGGGCAGTGTGTGAGCAACGGAACCGACACCCAAAATGACATGCCGACAACATCATTGACCTCAGTGGCCGCGCGGGCGGCCGCTGCCCGAACGTGTTGCCGATACGGCAGACAATAACGCTCCCGGAGTGAGAGAATCGGATCATGACCGCACCTGATGCGCATACCCCTGCTGGGCCGGTTCGTGTCTTCACCGAGGAGCAGAGCTGGGATGCGCTGCGTTCGGAGAGGCTGGGGCGCTTGGTGACCTCGGTCGGTGGTCGGATCGACGTGGTCCCTGTCAACTACCTGGCCGACGCCGGTCGGTTGTTGTTCCGGACTGCGGAGGGCACCAAACTTGTCGAGCTCAGTATCGAGAACCGCGTCGTCTTCGAAGTCGATCACATAAATCCCGGCGTTTCCGGTTGGAGCGTTGTCGTGCACGGCACGGCCCGCACCCTGAGCACCTCCGCGGAAATCGCCGAAGCCGAAGCTCTCGACCTTGTCTCCTGGGTTCCCACCACCAAATACAACATCGTCGAAATCGTCCCTACGGAGATCAGCGGCCGCGAGCTTATGTTCGGAGACAGCCCGGGAGCCTGATCGGGGGGTCTTCGACTGGGTACCCGGGTTGTTCAGGGATCAAGGGCAGCCGGGTGTCCGTGTTGTCCGGTAGTCGCCGATGATAGGGGGCGGGCCGGTGCCGGTATTGTGCTGTACGACCGATGCCGACGACGACGTTCATGAGATCAGACGCATTCATGGAGCCGACCGTCTACATGCTCTACGCGCTGATTTTTTGGAGGTCTGTGATGGCTGGTGGACTTGTTGCTCTTCTCGACGACGTCGCAGCGCTTGCTCGTCTGGCCGCTGCATCGATCGACGACGTCGGGGCGGCGACCGCGAAAGCGACAGCCAAGGCCGCCGGTGTAGTCATCGACGATGCGGCCGTGACGCCGCAGTATGTTCGTGGCCTCGCCGCCGAGCGTGAGCTGCCCATCATCAAGCGGATCGCCATCGGTTCGCTGCGCAACAAGCTCATCATCATTCTGCCCATCGCGCTTTTGCTCAGCCAGTTCCTTCCGTGGCTGCTGACCCCCATTCTGATGCTCGGTGGTTGCTACCTCAGTTATGAAGCAGTGCACAAGATTTGGGGCGTGCTCTTCGGCCACGGTGAGCATGATGAGGCGGCGGCAGACGAGCCGCGCGATGAGGATAGCGTCGTCTCCGGGGCTGTCCGTACCGATCTGATCCTGTCCGCGGAGATCATGGTCATTGCGCTCGATACCATTGCGAGCGAGGGTTTCTGGAACCGCTTGGTCGTCCTTGCGGTCGTCGCAGTCGTGATTACCATTGTCGTGTACGGCGTCGTCGGGCTTATCGTCAAAATGGATGACATCGGTCTGAAGCTTGCGGAGAACTCGACCGGGTTGTTGGAGAAGGTTGGGCGCGGCCTGGTGCGTGGGATGCCACACGTCATGTCCGTACTGTCCGTCGTCGGAACCGCTGCCATGTTGTGGGTCGGTGGACACATTTTGCTCATCGGAATCGACGATCTCGGTTTTCATCCGATTTACCAGCTGGTTCACCACCTCGAGGACGCTGTCGGTGATATCGCCGGCATCGGAGGGGTGTTGGCATGGATCGTCAATACGATCGCATCCGCGATTCTCGGTTTGATCGTTGGTCTGATAATCGTCGGCGGCCAGCTCGGGATCACCCGCGTTCTTTCCAAGCGGTCGAAAGCGCACTAGCGCGTCGGGTCCGCCGAACTCCTCCCTGCGAGAATTGACGGTCATCGCTTCCCGCCATCGGCATTGTTCAAGCGACAGGGTTGCACCCCGACCAGGACAGAGGACGGTTCTAGTGCACATCGGCGACGGGCTTCAGCTGGCCGGGATCATCGGCCTCGCTGCTCTCGGAACGATGCTTCTCGTCGTCGGCGTACTGGGTTCGGGCATTGTCATGTTGGCGGTGACAGCAGTGTGGTTCTGGCGGCTCTACCGAACGGGCGAATGAAAACCTCACTGGATTGGAGTCGTCGGTGATGACACTGGCAACGATGGAACTCGCACTGCGGTCCCGACGCGTCACGCGCGTTCTGTTGGACTTCGATCTGAGTATCGAGTTCGCCGGCGGCGCTACCGTTGCGTTCAGTGAGTTCGTGATCGGTGACGTGCTGGTGGACGAGGACAATCAGTTCGAAGGGCTGCGACTTGCCGCTGCTCTCGTCGGTCGCCTGTGCGAGAGCGTCGGGTCCGCGGATTCCGGTGAATTGACGATCCTGTTCGACGACGGAACCGTTGTCGAAGCGGCCCCACGCGAAGAGGTCGAGTCCTGGGAATACACAGGATCCGACGGTTCTACGGTGGTCTGTCTCGCGGGTGGCGACATCGAGGTCCTCTCGGGTCCTTCGGATCCTCCGGCACCAATACCTGCAGTCACCGTACCGCCTTCCCTCGGAGCCACCGTCGTCCGAATTGCATTGGGAGACAAGTCGACCGTCGAGTTCTCCGACCGGACCAGCGTGTCCGCGGCCGTATCGCTGGACGAGGCCTACCTGGTGTTGCGTGAAAGCGTGGCCGAAGTTTCCGAGCAGCAGATAGCGCTCACATCCGGTGTGGTCATTTCCGTAGCGCAGTGATCCTGCGCCGGTGCTCGACCACATGCTGAGTGAAACGAGAGACCGCAGCCGTTGGCCGATGGTTGCCGGTAACGAGCCCGACTTCCCGATCTCGTGACCCCGACAGTCGAACAGCAACGACGGAGGAGTGCTCGGATTCCCCCGGCAGCAGCGCGACGCCGAGATCATGGGCGACAAGGGCTCGGATGGTGTCGATTTCGCTGATCTCGAAAGGAACGCGAGGAGTGAAACCTGCTTCGGTGCACCAGGAGTCGAGCAGGGCTCGAAGGTGAAACGACGGTGGACTCGCGATGAAGGGTTCGTCCTCGAGCTCGGCAACAGCTACCTCTGAACGTCCGGCCAACGCATTGGTGCGCGCTACGTGAAGGCGGATGTGCTGACTTCCGAGAACTGTAACGGTCAGGTCAGCTGGCGGGGGTATGACGACGGCAACGTCGAGCCTGCCGTCGCGAATCATGTGGGCGAGCGCTTCACCGTGCGCCTGTACGAGATGCACACGGATTCGCGGCGCGGTTTCATGAAACTCGGCGAGAATCGCCGTAATTCCTATTGGACCGAGTGTCAAGGGGAAGCCGAATCGGACGAAGCCGCTCGATGGGTCGGCATTGGCGCTGACCACTGTGATGGCGTCGTCGAGTCTTCCAATAGCGTCATGAGTGCGCTCGTAGAGTTCTCGTCCCGCGGCGGTGAGCGCCACTCTCCTTCCGACGGGTTGGAACAGTGCGATACCGAGCGTTTTCTCCAACGTCTTCAGACGTCGGCTCAGCGAAGATTGAGGCACCCCGAGCTTGTCCGCGGCCCGCGTGATGTGGCCTTCGGTGGCCGCTGCGTCGAATGCTGCGAGAAGCGGCGCAACGATCTCGACATGGGGTAGCAGATACTCATCCATTTCTGGATGATATTCCACTGAATCCAACATTGGACGGATTGGTTCGTGACGACCAATATCAGTCCGACGGCCGAAGGCACATGTACAGGGGGAGGCTTCGATGATCACGCGAACCCATTTACCAATCGAGACATTCGACGTTGTCCTGATCGGCGGCGGCATCATGTCGGCCACTCTCGGCGCAATTCTCGCAAAGCTGTTGCCTGACAAATCGATTGCGTTGTTCGAGCGGCTCGATCGACTTGCAGGCGAAAGCTCGGACCCATGGAACAACGCGGGCACCGGCCATGCGGGACTGTGCGAGCTCAATTACATGCCCGACGCGGCAGACCCGACCAAATCCGAGGACATCGCTCGGCAATTTCGAATCTCACAGAGCTTCTGGGCCTCGCTGATAGCAGACGGCGAGTTGCCGCCTACATTCATCAACGAAACGCCTCACCTGAATGTCGTGTTCGGGGATCGCGATGTCGAGTACTTGAGGCAGCGTTTTGAAACTCTGCGGACGTCGCCGATCTTCTCCGGTATGCAGTACTCCGAGGACGCCGACGTAATCGAGCAATGGACGCCACTGGTCATGGCGGGACGCGTGCTGGACGGACCGGTGGCGGCCACTCGTCACACCGGTGGCACCGATATCGACTTCGGTTCTCTCACGGTGTCGCTGGCCGACTCGATGGTGCGAGGTGGCGGGCGTGTACACCTCGGACGTGAGGTGACCGACCTAGATTGCCGTGCAGACGGAACCTGGCTTGTGTCGGGCAGGAACGTGCACTCGAAGCAGCGGTTCCGTGTGCAGGCGAACTTCGTCTTTGTCGGTGCAGGAGGCTACGCGTTGAAACTCTTGCAGAAATCCGGAATCCCTGAAGTACGCGGATACGGTGTGTTCCCTTTCGGGGCAGAATTTCTACGCACCGATGTACCCGAGGTAGTAAGTCGGCACCACGCGAAGGTGTATGGGCAATCGGCGCTCGGAGCGCCGCCGATGTCGTTGCCTCATCTCGATGCCCGGGTCGTCGACGGCAAAAGATCTCTCATGTTCGGGCCGTACGCAACGTTCAGTACCAAGTTGTTGAAAGCGGGCTCGGTGAGAGACCTGTTCACGACAGTTCGGCTGCATAATTTGTTGCCCCTTCTGACTGTCGGGCTTCATAATCTGCCATTGGTCCGCTACCTGTTCAGTGAGCTACTGGCAACGCGAAGAAAGAAATTCGCGCTTTTGAAGACGTTCGTCCCGGAGGCGAATCCGGCAGATTGGTACCTGGTACGGGCAGGTCAGCGGGCTCAGCTGATCAACCCTCAGGCTTCCGGTACCCGCATCGCGCACTCTGGAGTGCTCACGTTCGGCACCGAATTGATCACCGGCGCAGGCGGAACCATAACCGGATTGCTCGGGGCATCACCGGGTGCATCGGTGGCACCATCGATCATGATCGAGCTGGTGAGCAAGTGTTTCCCGGCCCACGCCGCAGCTGCTCAAGAGTGGACGCGTGTGGCACGAAATGCGTAACCATCCTGCTGAGCGCCCGGCCCGTAGAGGGTGAGGAGATCCTCGTACTCTACGTTGACCAGCTGGCCTGCGGTGAGTGCTTTGAAACCGGTTCCGTCGATATCGGAGTAGTGAACCCAGCATCCACCTGGCAGTTCGGGTGCGTCCAGGACACCCCAGCCCTCTTCGGCGTCGAACTCCCGCACGATCGCTCGGGTCTGCAGCGGTGTCGCCGGGACGAAGGTTCCCGCGATCCCCTCGCTGAAACTTTCATCCAGGTCTGTGATCTCGGTTACGGTTCCGTCGGGGTCGATGTCGAAGACACGGGCACCGGTGAATGTCGGTTCACGTTTCGGGTCACCGTCCGGCGGCATTTCAGCGCCAACGACAGTCAGGCCGGCCGTCATCGCTGCCAATGCTGCGAGGGCGAAGCCTGCTCCCCTGGACGACGTGTGGGACATTCTTCGACGTTATCAATGCCCTTCACTTTCGGCACTTACGAATGGACGCGACCCGGTCACTTCTCCTGCGGTTCGGGCGCCGTTTCCGCCAGTGCCGCAACGAGGTCTCGCTGAATATCGGTGGCGGGTACCGTGCCATCGACGACCGCGGATACGGCGAGTTGCAACCGCCGCTGCGCTTCTCGTCGGAATACGAGGCCGCTGGTGGGGGTGCCTGCGGCGGTGCTGGCGTAGAGGATCGACCAGCAGTCCGGACGGTTGAGCAGTTCAGCGCTCGCGGTGTGGTCGAGGGCTACGGGTGGGCCGAATGTCAGTCGCAGACCGCTCCGTTTCATCGCACCTTCGACGACGCGGTGCAGCAGTATTTGTTCGCTGCGCTTGGGTAGCAGGAGTGGGTACGCGGCGAGGTCTTCCAGGCTCGGTTCGATTCGGTCGGCCAATGGGTGCCGCTCGGACAGGACCACTACGAGGTCTTCGGTCCATAGCTCCTTCGCTTGCAATCCTGATCGTTCGACGCTGCCTCGGATGAGTGCGACCTGACAATCCCCCGTCGTGACTGCTTCGATCTGTTCGGCGAATCGTTTGAGTACGAAGTCGATTTCTGCCTCGGGGTGTTGCTCACGCACGCGCACGATTGCGGCCAGTGCGTTCGCGGCGAAGGTCATGTTGCCGGTCAGTCTGAGTTGGTTGCGTTTTCGCGCGGTCAGTGCGAGTGCGGACTGTTCCAGTTCGATCATGTGTCGGGCAATCGATACCAATTGTGCTCCGACAGTGGTCAATCGGACGGAACGTGATGTCCGTTCGAACAGGGGCTCGCCCATCTCGCGTTCGAGTTTGGCGATCTGCAGGCTGACTGCGGACTGGGAGATGTAGAAGCGCTCGGCGGCCCGCGAAAAGTTCAACTCCTCGGCGACGGCGAGGAAGTATTTCACCTGTCGTAGTTCCACATTTTCTCCATCCATGAGTTCTGCTCATTGATGCTATGCGATCTTTCGCATTGATAGCGACCGAATACAAGCGTTGCATGTAACTAACAGCTTTCGAGTAGGAGGATTTGTCGTGGATGAGTACGAGGTCGTGATCGTCGGATCAGGATTCGGAGCTTTGGCTGCCGCCAAGACTCTGGGCAAGGCTGGCGTGAAGTTCTCGCTTATCTCCAGCACCACCGAGCACCTGTTCCAGCCGCTGCTCTATCAGGCAGCAACCGGAATGATCTCGACGGGAGAAATTGCCCCACCGATCAGGCGCATCCTCGCCGAGTACGACTCGGCCGATGTCCGGTTGGGCAGGGTCGTCGACGTAGATCCCGAGGGGCATGTTCTCACCTACACAGCAGCGGGCTCCACCCGTTCGATCCGGTACGGCCGCCTCATCGTCGCTACCGGCGCTACGCAGGCATATTTCGGTCACGACGAGTTCAAGGACCGCACTTTCGCCCTCAAGACCGTGGACGACGCCATCGCCCTCCGCGAGCAGATCCTGAGTTGCTACGAAGAAGCGCATCTGACCTCGGACATCGACGCCAAGCGTGAGCTTCTGAGCTTCGTCGTCGTCGGCGCTGGCGCGACCGGTGTCGAACTTGCCGGTCAGATCCGCGATCTTGCACACCGCTATTTCGCCGCCTCGTTCCCTGACATCACCCCGGACGATGTCACGGTCACGCTGGTCGACGGCGTCAAAGATGTATTGCCTGCCTACGGTGGGCGGCTGAGCAAGTATGCGCGAGCCAAACTGGAACGGTCGGGGGTAGAAGTGGTGACCGGTGCCATGGTCACCGACATCGCCGATGACACCGTCGTGATCAAAGACGTCGACACCAAGGACGTACGCACCATCGCCGCCAAGACCGTCATCTGGTCGGCAGGCGTTCAGGCAAGCGCATTGGCCGCGACGATCGCCGAGCGAACAGGGTGCGAAACCGATCGCGCCGGACGCCTACTGATTCACGACGACCTGACTGTCGGCTCGGCATCGGACATCTTCGCCATCGGCGACGTCACGTCACTGAACAGCCTTCCCGGTCAATCCCCCATCGCGATGCAGCAAGGTAGGCATGCGGCCAAGTTGATTACGGGAAAGGTGAAGGCAGGCACACCGTTCCGCTACGTCGACAAGGGCAGTATGTCGATCGTCGGTCGATTCAGTGCCGTCGCGCGTCTGTTCGGCAAGGTAGACATAGCGGGGCCGATCGCCTGGGTTCTCTGGCTGGCAGTGCATCTGATGTACATGGTGGGCTTTCGGAACCGGTACGTGGCGGTCGTGTCGTGGCTCAGCTCCTACATCGGCGACCGACGCCCACATTTCCAGTACACCGACAAATGGGTAGATCAGATCGAACTGGTCGAACCCGAAGTGGAGCGAGCGGCAGCCTGACGCCCGCAACCACGGGGTTACTCGACGAGCTTTCCGGTGGAATCGACCGTGCGGATGAGAGCGCCGATCTCCGACGGGATCGGCGGGATGGCCTCGCGTGCGACCTTGCCGGGGCCCGACCACACCAGGTCGACCTGAAGCGACGCGTCCTGGTCCGAGAAGTCCGATCTGTTGTGGCCTCCGCGTGTCTCACGGCGATGTCCGGATGCACACCGACGTCGGCGATGCGGAGTTCGATCTCGTCGAGTTCCGTCAATCCCGCCGTGAGTTCGACTTCGTCCCGCACGACGCCCGCATGTTCGGTCATCGTGTTGCGAATCGCTCACTGCAGGGCCCGCACGTTCTCACGCCCGTCTGCCGCGAGCAGGGTATCGACTTCGGCTCTTGCCTCGGAAACGGCGGTCTCCGAACGGAGTTGCGCTTCTCCGATTGCATACAGGCCTGTGACGTCGGTGCTGTGGTCGTCCGGTCGTACCCACACACCGCCCATGGAATAGTGTGCGGTCGGGGCGATTTCCATGGGATCCGTTGTGATGTCGAGCATTTGAAGTTCCATCAGCGTCTGGTCGATGCGGGCGAGTCGGCGCATCGGCCGTTTGCCTGATCCCCCCGATCCGATTACCAGCACCGAGGTCGCCATCCGACGTTCTGTGGAAATGATGAGTATCTCCTTCTGAAGGAACTTCCCGTGGTACCTATTCGACCGACCAGACGCGGGTTTCGTAGCGGGACATGCTCATCTCTTCAGCAGTGCGTCGGCCCGCCCGCGGAGGTACCGCCGCGTCGGTGCATCGGCGGACAGTGAGATTGCCTTCTCATAGGCGACTACCGATTCCTCGACGCGGCCCAATCGCTCGAGCAGATGGGCGCGTACCGCCCATGCAGGCTGGAACCGCTCGGCACCGTCGAGCTCGTCGAGCATGCGGAGCCCGGATTCGGGGCCGTCGGTTTCGGCAGTGACGGCGGCCAACGCGACGCTGCCGCCGAGCGTCGGCGCCAGTGCGTCGAGTGTGGTGTGCAGTGCGCGGAGCGTGGCCCAGTCGGTGGATCCAGTGTGTCGGCGCGCGCAGTGCACGGCCTGGATCGTTGCCTAGAGTTGGAACCGTCCGAGAGCACCTATCGCATGTGCTCGACGTAGATGCGACTCACCGCGCGCAATCGTCGCCTCGTCCCATCTCTGCACGTCCTGGGCCTGAATCGGGACCAGGACGCCGTCGAACTGGCGTGCCGGTAGGCGTGAGGTGCTCAGCAGAATGAGTGCCGCAAGTCCATGCGCTTCCGGATCCTCGGGCAGAAGTGTGCAGAGCGTCTCCGCGAGATGGAGGGCTTCACTGGCAAGGCCGTCGCGCATCTCGGTCCCGCTGGTGTGCCAGTCGATGGCGAAAGCGCCGTACACGGCTGCCTGCACCGCGTCGACCCGCTCGGGCAACACGGATCTGTCGGGTAGCTCGAAGGAGATTCCGGCCTCGCGGATGCGTCGTTTGGCCCGTCCGAGGCGGGCGGCCAGTGTGGAGGATGGCAACGCGAATGCACGAGCGATGTCCTTCGCCGTGTAGCCCAGCACGACGTCGAGCATGAGGGGCGTGTGTACCGCCGGGGCGATCGCCGGGTGCGCGCAGACGAGCATCAGTTCCAACCGCTTGTCGTCGAGCGCTTCGGGATCGAGTTCGGCGAGATGGCCGTAGGTCTCCGGCGCCGATGTCAGTGGGTCGTGCGTCCGGTGGGCTGAGGACTTCCAGACGTCCCGCTGCCGATTCCGCGCCACGGTCAGGAGCCACCCATCGGGGTTCGCCGGGACCCCATCCCTCGGCCACGTCGTCAATGCTCGTTCGAACGCGTCGGCAAGCGCATCCTCGGCGCCGGCGATGTCCCTGCTCGCCGACGCGAGGAGCGCGAGAAGCCGCCCGTACGAACCACGAGCAGAGTTCTCGGCAGAATCTCGAGCCTTCAGGTCCACGATCCGTCGATGAACGACGTCGCGGCGGCCCGTACTTCGATCACTCCGTATTGTGCGCCCGGACAACGCTCGGCCCACATCAGCGCAGCGTCCAGGTCGGGAACGTCGAGGACGAACACACCGGCGAGCGCTTCCTTGGTGTCCGCGAACGGTCCGTCCTGAATCCGAAGCGAACCGCCTCGAAGTGTGACCGTGGTTGTCGCCGATGCGCTGGTCAAAACTTCGGCCGCGACGAGAACTCCAGCTGATTCGAGGGCTTTCCCGTAGGTGCCGAACGCCTCCTGCATCTGCACTCTGGCTTCATCTGGAATGACGCCCTCACCGGGCTCTTCGTTGCTGAGGAGAAGTGCGTATCTCATGGTGTGCTCCCGATCGTCTAGTCCACGTCTGCTTCGATTGTCACCGCACTACGCGGTCTTGCACAGAGATGACGATCGAGCTGCCGTGGAATCGACAGGCACTGGTCAATGACTGGGTGGCGCCAGGACCGTGAGCTTGCCGCTCACCGGACGCGGGTCACGACGGCAATCCACAGCGGGGGCGATCCAGACGCGTGGCCATATCCGCGGGTCGAACGCGCGCATCGAGAACTCGACGTTCCGCAGGACTGTGCGTCGTGCCAAGGCCAGCAACACTGCGGTGCCGGTGACTGCCATCCACGTCGGCAAGGGGTAGAGCGCAAGGCGCTCGCCCAGACCGAAATGCAGTGCTTTCGCCAGCATGAGGACTGCTCCGAGCACTCCGACGAACGCGCACAGTGCCGACCAGATCGCCACCAGTCGCTTCTCGTGCCACAGATGCCATGCGATCAGCACGAGCACGACATGTCTTGCCACGAATCCCGGCATCACTGCCGACCAATGGATGAGCGCTCCGTCGTTCGCCGGGAACAGTCCGGTGGCTGCGGTGCTCACTGCGATGACAACCGCCAGCGAGAGAATCCACTTCTTCGACCGACCATTTCGGATGTGTCGATGCAAGAATAGGGCGCCGATGAGGGTCAATACCCCGAGCGCTACGAACGTCGAGTTCATGACGTCGTGCATCGGAGAGCACGAATCTACGTCACAGGTCGTCACACCCAGCGAGCTGATCGAATTCTGGGCAAAGCTGTAGGGCGTGTTCCACGCAGCAGCCGTGAACACCTCCGCCAACAAATATGCGAACGAGAGAATCCATGCAGTTCCTGCAGCGGCGTGGCTCAGGTTGTGGCTTCGGTGAGATGTGTCGGCGTGGTGTGGATAGCTGATGGCGGATCTCTCTGTCGGTACAGACTTGACTTCTGGGTCCGACTGTAGAGCGTCAACCTGAGAGCAGTGTCCCGAAAGTCCCATTTCGATCTCAGAATCGACCACCGTCGGAAGATTGGAGAGCATTCACTTTCGGGTCGTCCGGCATAGGCGTGTGGAGCTGGGCATCGGCTCGAAGTACGGTGTATCCGTAGCTGCTGGCCCAACGAGCGACGAGGGGATCGACGGATGCGCGAGGGTGTGTCTGTCGAGGTCACTGCAGGCGGTGATTCGATGGCGACGCCGCGGGTCAGAGTTCTCATCGTGGACGACGAACCGCAGATCCTGCGAGCACTCCGAATCAATCTGAACGTGCGCGGTTACGAGGTAGTGACGGCAGCATCGGGGGCCGAGGCGCTCCGAGTGGCCGCAAACTTCCATCCCGAGATCGTGATCCTCGACCTCGGTTTGCCGGACATCGACGGGATCGACGTCATCGGCGGCTTGCGCGGATGGACCGATGTGCCGATCGTCGTTCTCTCGGCTCGTACCGACTCTGTCGACACTGTCGAGGCACTCGATGCAGGTGCCGACGATTTCGTCACCAAGCCGTTCGGGATGGACGAGTTACTCGCGCGTCTGCGCGCGGCACTGCGACGTGGACCTCATGTGGCGGAAGCGGCGGTTGTGGTCACCGACTCGTTCACCGTCGATCTGTCCGCCAAAACTGTGACGCGACACGGAGCGAACATTCATCTCACTCGGACCGAATGGGGTGTGCTCGAACTCCTCGTTCGAAATCAGGGGAAACTGGTCTCCCAGAAGGAGATTCTGCAGACCGTGTGGGGCCCACACCATGGGCGCGAAACGCACTATCTCCGAATCTATCTCGGTCAGTTGCGGCACAAGCTCGAGGACGACCCGTCGCATCCGCGCCACCTGCTGACCGAGACCGGGATGGGTTACCGGTTCGTCTGAAGGTCATCGCACGCAGCGGTGGTTCATTCGACGCTATTCGACAAGTCGACATCGACCGGGTGCGCCGAGGCGGGCGTGGTCTGCAGCCAGTGCTCCAGTGGCGCAGGCCGCCCATAGAGGTATCCCTGCGCGAACCGGCAATGCAGAGCCTCCACCGCGCGCGCTTGCTCCTCGGTTTCCACGCCCTCCGCCACGATGGACACAGGCAGCGCCCGCGCCATCGCTGCGATGGCAGTGACGAGTGAGTCCGCGGACTCACTGGTGCCGATCTCGGCGACGAAGGAACGGTCGATCTTGAGCAAGGCGATGGGAAGTTCGCGGAGTCGGCTCAGCGAGGAGTATCCGACGCCGAAGTCGTCGAGAACGATCAACACTTCCATCGCCGCCAGTTCGTCGAGGATCTTCTTGGCAGCGAAGACGTCGTCGATGAGTGCAGTTTCGGTGACTTCGAGAGCAAGGTCCGCACCGCAGAGGCCATACTCTTCCAGCATGTCGGAGACCAATTTCGGCAACGAGTCGTCGCGGAGTTGAACCGAAGAGATATTGACCGACATCGTGACGTTCTGTCCGGCTGCCCGAAGCGCGTTCAGATCCCGCAAGGAGGTGCGCAGAACGAAGGCCCCGATCTCACCGATCAGATTCGTGGATTCCGCTATCGGAACGAACTCGACGGGCGACCGTAAACAGCCGTCGCGGTTCCATCGCACCAGCGCCTCGTAGACGACGGTGCTCCGTGAGGAGGTCGAGACGATCGGCTGATAGTGGACGACCAATTCACCGCGTCGGGTCGCCCCTCGTAGGGCGGTGGCTGTTTCGATCGCCGCGATCGAGGACGCGCGCAACGACTCGTCGAAGAAGGAGAAGCGGGAGGCCCCCAGCGACTTCGCGTGATACATCGCCATATCGGCCTCGCGGAGGAGATCGTCCAGATCGCCCGGGCGGTTGTCGGCGGCAGCGATCCCGACGGACGCAGTGATGTACGTGGTGGCAACGCTGAGTACGAACGGCTCGGAGATCCGCTCGATCACCGAACGCGCCACCTCCTCCATCTCGGGACGAGTGCAACGACCGATGACGATGAACTCGTCACCCGCGTACCGCACTACAGTGTCCGAGGATCGTACTGTCGCGCGGATC
This sequence comes from Rhodococcus sp. H29-C3, assembly GCF_030063405.1. NCBI lineage: Bacteria > Bacillati > Actinomycetota > Actinomycetes > Mycobacteriales > Nocardiaceae > Rhodococcus > Rhodococcus sp. H29-C3. Next base: position 652,634 of record NZ_JASITC010000002.1, read on the forward strand.
CGATGGGCAGCTGCAGCGATCATCTCGTCGCCGACCCGGTGACCGTAGGAATCGTTGACGGTCTTGAAGTTGTCGAGATCGACGAAGAGGACGAAGGTTCGCCCGCGTCCGCTTGCGAGAGCCAATCGAGCAAACTGCTCGTCGAGCATCGTTCGGTTCGGTAGCCCGGTGAGCACGTCGTGGGCCGCGCGGTATCGGGCGTCGTCCTCACTGCGTTCGACGAGGCTCATGGCGCGCTCGCCGCGCAAGAACGTGCCGATCAGCAGTACCGAGAGCAACGCCGACCGCACCACGAGATCGACCGTCGAGGTCGAGGATCCGAGCACCAACGTGGCCGCGCACACCGCCAGGAGGGCGACGACGAACAGCACCCGACGGCGACTGTGCCGAGGAGGGGAACTCTGTCGATGCGACATCGTCGCCATCTGCGGATTGAGCGCGGCAAGGGCCAGTGCGGCGTAGGCGAAGAGGTAAATGCCGTCCAGAAGTCCCGGCGACAATGGAACCGTGCGTGAGAGGGACTGGGCGTAGGCAAGGTCGCCGACCAATATTGCGAGCAAGGCGACGAGAAGAAGGCGAAGCGCATGATTGCGATGCGTCGACGAGACGAGCAGATACGTCACGAGCGTGATCATGCCTGCGTCGATTGCGGGATACACGCCGTTGCCGATCGCAGCAGCCGTACTGACAGTGCCGTCGAGCAACGGGGATATCAGCACCACCCACGACACGAAGAGGGTGCCGACCGAGATGAGCCCGGCATCGATGAGCGGAGTGATGTCGTCTCTGGACCGTCGTTCGAGGACCCATCTTGCCAGCGCCGTCCCGATCAGGCAGTAGCCACCCAGCGTCAGTGAATTGGACAGTGCGGTGACACCGTCCGGATAGACCGTCGGGTCGCCGCGGAGACCGACTCCGACGAGAAAAAGTGCAGATGCGCCGAACAGGCACCACCACGACGTGGCGTCGGCAGGTTTGTATCGACGAATACCGACACTGATGGCGATGATCGCCGACAACGCGAAAGTAGCGAGAACGATCGAGCGAACCGAGGAGTCGCCGCGGAAGAAGAGAACGCTACTGGCGACGACCGCTGAAGAAATGCCCACCAATTTGGGTACCCCGGCCAGCAGTTGGTGCATCGGAAGAACCTTCGAGTCCATGCGAAGGCTTCCCCTTTCGTGTGCGGCGCCGACGCGGCGGAGGCAATCGGCCGTTCCGCCGACTGCGAGGTTAGCCCAGGATCGCCCGAGAGCGCGCGGAACCACTACTGCTGCGACCGAATTTCATCGGTCACGAAGGGTTTGCGTCAGCTTTGTGTTCCTCCCCCGGCTTCGTCGGTCGCGGCCCGGACTGCGCTGCGCACGTCTTCGTCGATGAGGTACGCGTTCAAGGCGCCTGCCGCACGAACACCGCCTGCAGCCGAACCAATCAGAATCTCCATCGGCGAGGTCACGTTGCCGGCCGCCCAGATCCCCGCCACGGACGTGGCTCCGGTGGGGTCGGTTGCCACCGATGTGGCGCCGACGGGAACGTCACCCATCATCAGTTCCGTTGTCTCGAGACCAAGTTGGAGGAGAATGTCCGCATTTGCCTCGAACTTCGGTTTCACGACCACCGCCTGAACGGGCACAGTTCTACCCGACGTCATGTGAACGCCGATGAGCGTGTCGTTTTCGATCACGAGCTCGACGATCTTGTCCGTCTCCACTCGGATGCCGCGCGCGTCCAGTTTCACCTGGTCTTCCTCGGAAGGCTCGAAATCCTGGGTGAACAGCACGATGTCGTCGGTCCACTGACGCCACATCAGTGCCTGGTGGACACCGAACTTGCCGCCGATGATTCCGAGGGCCTGGTCGCGGACTTCCCAGCCATGACAGTAGGGACAATGCAGGACCTCGCGGCCCCAACGGTCGGCTATGCCGGGGATGTCCGGCAATGTATCGGTCAGCCCGGTCGTCACCAGCAGGCTGCGGCCGGTGACCGATGTGCCGTCGCCGAGCGTCACCGTAAATCCTCCCTCTACCTTCGTCGCCGAGACCGCGGTGTTCGAGACGATTTCCGCGCCGTAGGAACGCGCTTCTGTGCGCCCGATCTCGAGTAGTTGCAGTGGCGGGACACCCTCGCGGCCGAGGTAATTGTGGGCGTGGGCGGAGGGTGCATTACGGGGTTTACCAGCATCGATGACGAGGACGGTTCTACGTGAGCGTCCTAATGCCACCGCTGCGGAAAGGCCCGCAGCGCCCCCACCGATGATGAGTGCGTCGTACTTCAGTCGAGTTGTCATGCACTCATGTTGTAGCGCTCGGCGCGGATCGGCAAGTAAATTTGCTGGAATGGCAAGAAATTGGTCGCATCGAAGAGTTATGGCCACAAGTTTGTTCTCGCCCGAACAGCGGGAGCGTGCCCTCGTGCGGAGGAGCCCAGTCTCAACGCACGGTACATCCGAAATTAGCGGCATGGAACTTGATTGCATCTATCAACTGGGCTTGCCGTAAGTAAATGCCCGATTCGGCGGGGCGCTCACTGCTTGAAAGAGTGTGTGGTGTTGCTGTTGACTTATCGGCATAGTCGGTCACTGTCAACGGGGGCTGCGCATTTCGGGTCGGGGGGCCATGAATAGTTCGGTAGACCGCAGCGAGGACAACCAGGGTGAGTTCATGCAAGGCGACACCGTAGTCGCGGTGCAGGACTTGGGGATACGAGCGTGGCGCAGCGGCGTGCCTGCGGGATCGGTCGGCACGGTCATCGAGGTCGACTGGCTCACCGACCTTTTCGTGGTATTCGACGTCGACGGTAGCTGGTTCACCGAACCCACCGAGGTCGAGAAGGTCGTCGCGCCCGGCGACGTTCGGCTGGTACAACGCGCCGACCGTCACCGGGGCTGATACGTCAATTCATTCGGTGTCGGTGGCGGGGCCGTCGGTGGTTGCGCCACCTTCACCCGACCAGTCACCTGAATCCAGGCCGGCCGCGGGATCCGACTGCACGTCCGTGTGAGCGCCTTCGGCACCCTTGTCGGTGGTCTCGGTATGTGGCGTCTTTGCGTGTTTTCCAGTCATTACGAGTTCGTACCCGCGTCAGAAAGGTTGAAACTCCCGGCTGCTCAGCTCGGCACGATGTCCCGCAGGCGCTCGGTGTCGGATGCCGTCCCGACAGCGATCAGCACCTGCCACCAGGAGCTAGAGGTGCATACCGTCCAACGGTGCTCCGATGTGTTCGAAGTACCTTCGCGCCGAGCAGATGACGGCATCGTGGGCATCGGCGGTGATGATTCGATCCCACCAGGCACCGTAGAGAGACCCGAACGGGAAGGGCCGAACCAGATCGACAGCTTTCCTGATGGTCTCGGGATGCTCGGGGATGAGATTGGGATAGCTGTACATGAATCCGACCCAGCGACGGTCCGCCACCACAGTGAAGATGTCCCCGGCGAACAGGGCGCCAGTGCCATCGACGCCGTCACGCCAGTGCATGACCGTGCCGCCGGCAAAATGAACTCCGGCATTGATCAGGGTGCGTCCCGGGAGCACCTCATATGTGTCACCGGACCACAGGACGACGTTGTCGTTCCTCGGGACCCACTGCGCATCGCGCTCGTGCACGTAGATCGGCGCATCCCCGAATGCTCGGCTCCACTCGACCATCGAACTGTAGTAATGCGGATGCGACAGTGCTATCGCCGCGATCCCTCCCAGTTCGGTGACCCGCTCGACGGCGGCATCGTCGATGTACGTGGTGGAATCCCACAGCACGTTGCCGTCGTCTCCCGGCACCAGAAGCGCTCGTTGACCGATGGCGAGGTGCGGAGACGTCGCGATCCCCCAGAGCCCGGGTCTTTCTTCCCTGATCTCGACGGTATGGCCCTGAAGTCTGAGTTCGCCGAGGCTTGTCCACTGCTGACCGCCGTACCCCACGTACTGGCGCTCGTCCTCGCAGATGAAGCAGTGAGCAGCCGCTGTGTCGAGCGAAGCTGCGGCGTTCAGCGGGTACTGAACGCCGCAGGTCACGCAGATCGGGTAGTCGTCACCGAAAGAACGAGACAATCTTTCCTTCTCGGTCTACAGGTCTTCGCGGTTACAGACCGAAAGGGAGCACGCCCGGAGCCAGTTCGAAGCCGCTGCTGCCAGCGGAGGCCGAGCTGACGCCGCCGAGAATGAGATTGATGAAATTCGTGATCATGTGAGTTCTTTCCTCCCATAGAGATGACGATGAACCCGGTCGAGGCTACCGGTGATTCGGTCCCAGCGGCAGATGGCGAAGCTGTGGGGTCCGTGTGAACCGAGCCCGGCTATGGCGTCGAACCGGTTCATAGGTGGACGACTGTTCCCCGCGGTGCGAAATCCCCACCTACCGGTTTCCGTGGATCTCACAACACCCGACGTTGTCCTCCGTCGAGACATGCGTGGTTGGTCATCTCCGCGTCCAAAGCGGTCTCGAGGACGTTCAACTCCGCGCCTGCTCCTTTTGGGTCATGTGGCTCTCGGCTACCCTCGGTCCACCTCGGTCGCTCCCCGGGGGCCGGTATTTCGGTCATCGGCAGTTCTTCGCGCCAAGCTGAGCGCGAGGTGTCGACCAAAGACCGGATCAACCGCTATTCAGACACTTCTGATCAGGTTGCCGGGCTCAAGTGGACCGCGTTATGGACGACGTCGTTCAGTAGATCGTCGACGGCTTTCACCCTCGCGAGTCCTGTGAGCTCTTTCGGTACCGCGACCCAATAGGTCCCCTCGATAGAAAACGATTCTGGGAGAACGCAGATCAGGTTCTTGTCAGGTTCGCCGATATATGTCGGCAACGGAGCTATCCCAAGCCCATTCTGCGCGGCAAGCCAGTGCCCGGTTATGTTGTTGGTCTGGATTTGAGCGCGACCTTCGGGGGGCAGGATCGAGTCGAGGATGCGCAGCGGGGCGACGTCGAGTAAAGCTCCGACGTACCAGATCAGTGTGTGTTCCCGTAAGTCATCTCGTTTGGCGATGGTCGGGTGATTATCGAGATATTCAGCTGTCGCGTATAGGCGCAAAGCGTAGGTTGCCAGCTTTCGAGAGGACACCAAGCGAGGCCCCGGTTGTTCCAAAGTGATCGCTATATCGAATTCTCGCGCACTCGCGGTGTGGTGTTCGGTCGCTGTGACCAGTTCGACGCTCAGGTCGGGGTGGAGTCGCCGCAATGTCGCTAGATTGGGTGTGAGAACGAATGCGCCGAAGCCATCTGGCGCGGCGATTCGGACTGAACCGCGGAGGGATCCGACTCGCGATGTTTGATCTTCGAATGCGGCGATAAGGGTTGATTCGACGGTTTCCGCGTACCCGACCAGTCGTTGCCCAGCCTCGGTCAGCCGCCATCCAGACGACGTGCGGTCGAAGAGACGCTGTCCAGCCAACCTTTCCAGACTGGTCACTTTCCGGCCTACCGTCGTGTGGTCGACGCCAAGTGCGCGAGATGCTTCGTTGAGTCGGCCGTGTCGCGACAATTCTAGAAAATACCTGAGGTGGTCTGAACTGAACACCGAGTCACAGTAGCAGTGCGTGCAATTCTGCACGGAAGGGTGCGGCATTGGTCTTTGACAGGGTCATATTTGCACCAGAGACTGGGCGCACACCTACTAAAAGGAGCGCGCTGTGAGCACTGTGATTGCACATTGGAAGGGCGGAAAGCCGTTCGCCGGAATCTCAGAGGCGACCGCCCCCGTGACCAACCCCGCGACCGGTGAGGTCACCGGGCAGGTCGCCCTAGCCACCGTCGAAGACGCGCGTTCTGTCATCGGTGCCGCCGCCGCCGCTTTCCCGGAGTGGCGTGACACGTCGTTAGCAAGGCGCACCCAGATCCTCTTCAACTTCCGCGAACTGCTGAACGCGAAGAAGTGCGAGCTCGCCGAGATCATCACCGCCGAACACGGCAAAGTCCTCTCCGACGCCCTCGGCGAAATCAGCCGCGGCCAGGAAGTTGTCGAATATGCTTGCGGCATAGCGAATCTCCTCAAGGGGGGCTTCACCGAGAACGCTTCCACCAAGGTAGATGTCTACTCCATCCGCCAACCTCTTGGGCCCGTCGGCATCATCTCCCCTTTCAACTTCCCCGCCATGGTTCCGATGTGGTTCTTTCCCGTCGCCATCGCCGCCGGCAATACGGTAGTGCTCAAGCCGAGTGAGAAGGATCCCACCGCCAGCATCTGGATCGCCGAACTGTGGAAAGAAGCAGGCCTCCCAGACGGCGTCTTCAACGTCCTGCAGGGCGATAAAATCGCCGTCGACGAACTGCTCGAGAACAAGGCAATCAAGTCGATTTCGTTCGTCGGTTCTACTCCCATCGCGAAGTACGTGTACTCCACCGGGGCGAGCCACGGAAAACGCGTGCAGGCTCTCGGCGGAGCGAAGAACCACGCGATCGTTCTCCCCGACGCCGACCTCGACCTCGCAGCCGACGCTATGGTCAACGCCGGTTTCGGCTCGGCAGGTGAGCGCTGCATGGCTATCTCCGCCCTCGTCGCGGTCGGGGGCATCGCCGACGATCTTGTAGCGAAGATAGTCGAGAGAACTACACCTCTCAAGACCGGTGACGGCACGAAGGGTGCCGACATGGGCCCGCTTGTCACCAAGGTGCACCGCGACAAGGTCGCCTCCTATGTCGATGCCGGCGAGGCCGCAGGTGCCACCATCGTCGTTGACGGACGTAAGGTCCAAGCAGACGGCGGTGACGGTGGTTTCTGGTTGGGGCCGACGCTCATCGACAATGTCACGACCGACATGAGTATCTACACCGACGAAATCTTCGGACCAGTTCTCTCGGTCGTGCGGGTCGAAACCTACGACGAAGCTCTCGAGCTCATCAATTCCAATCCGTACGGCAACGGAACTGTCATCTTCACCAACGACGGTGGTGCGGCGCGGCGATTCCAAAATGAGGTCGAAGTCGGCATGGTCGGCATCAACGTGCCTATCCCCGTGCCGATGGCTTACTACAGCTTTGGAGGTTGGAAGAACAGCCTCTTCGGCGACACTCATGCTCACGGTATGGAGGGGGTCAACTTCTTCACTCGAGGTAAAGCAGTCACCAGTCGCTGGCTCGACCCCAGCCACGGCGGCATCAACCTCGGGTTCCCCGAAAATAGTTAATTCTCCGCGTTCTCCTACGGTCTGTGGGGGACGCACCAACATCCTGCAAAGGAGTAGCTATGGTCTCCAATATTTCTTTTCCTCGATTTGTGAAACTCGGCCCGGGTGCAGTGGAAGGACTAGGTGATGTTCTTACCGACCTGGCTTTGGAACGTCCGCTTCTCGTCACTGACTCGTTTATGGTTGAGAACGGATCCGCGGATCGGCTCGTTGCGATAATCAAGGCAGCCGGCAAGTCGGTGGCGGTGTTCTCCAAGACCGTACCGGATCCAACGACTGACTCTTTGCAGGCGGGCATTGATGCTGTGAAGGAACATCAGGCTGATTCCGTTATCGGTTTCGGCGGTGGTAGCCCTATTGATACCGCGAAGGCTTTAGCGGTGTTGTCCAAGCAGGGCGGTAGCATGAGTGATTTCAAAGCGCCGGGAGTGTATGCAGGTCCAGCGTTACCGATCATTGCGATCCCGACTACGGCGGGAAGTGGTTCGGAGGCAACGCAGTTCACAATTATTACCGATGTCTTGACAGACGAGAAGATGCTATGTCCTGGCCTGTCATTTCTCCCGATTGCCTCGATCGTCGATTCTGAGCTCACAATGTCCATGCCGGCTCGGCTAACTGCTGACACGGGGATTGACGCACTTACCCACGCGATTGAGGCGTACGTAAGTAAAAAGGCTAACCCTATTTCAGATGGCCTCGCATTGTCCGCCATGAAGACAATCGGTGCGTATCTCCTACGTGCATATCTCGACGGATCCGACCGTGAGGCACGCGAGGCCATGATGCATGCGTCAACCCAGGCTGGCATGGCATTTTCCAATGCAAGCGTCTGCCTCGTGCATGGGATGAGTCGGCCCATAGGGGCGCACTTCCACGTCGCTCATGGACTGTCGAATGCCATGCTTTTACCTGTCGTCACTGCGTTCTCGATCCCCGCAGCGGTCGGCCGTTATGCAGACTGTGCGCGACAACTGGGTACGGCCGATCGTCGCGACTCCGATAAAGCAGCTTCGTCGAAGCTCATAGAGTTCATCGACAAGCTCTGCGCCGATGTCCGAGTTCCCACGCCACACTCCTACGGTATCGACCAGAAACGGTGGGAAGAGCTCATACCATTGATGTCCGAGCAAGCGCTGGCATCAGGGTCGCCCTCGAACAACCCTGTTGTACCGTTGGTCGAAGAAGTAGCTGAACTGTATCGAAAAGTGTACGGGGCCTAAAGGATTTCCAGTGATCGGCCATAGATGCTCCGTGTTCATGGTTTTATCACCAGGGTGCAGAAGGCCCGCCACGGGGCGTCGAGGGTTCGTGCTGGTCATCGCGAACGAAACCTTCATCGATCGCGTGGTTCTCGCATTACTCGACACAGTGGAGGCACTTGTGAACAATGCAGGACCCGATTGGTCATCTTACGCTTTGGAAATTGACAGCGCACCAAAGGGAATTGATCATGGTGTTGAAGTTCGTGTGACGTCTTTCTTATCGCAAGCGCCATTCGTCAGGTTGGGTCCAACCTCGATCTTTCTTCCTGCTGTCGTGGTGGCCTGATCGGTTCGAGATTGTCGTTTTCGGCTGCGTTCACGTCGATCGGGCGCGATGTGTCGGCCGATGTCGATCGGTGGAACGCTCGGTTCCACGGCCCGAGGATGACTTTCATGTTGATGGGATGGGTGGTCTGGGTCGGGCGGGTGCGCGCAGCGCCGACAATGGTGTCAGGGCGGAGACGATCGAATCGGACCAGGACGCGTTCTTCGACAGTTTCAGGTGGATGCGACGGGCATGGGACGAGATGCGGCCAGCGATCGAAAAGATGTGTAGACGAATACGGTTGGGTTCCCAGTACCGGGCATCGTGATCGAGTAAGCCGAGCTTTTGTGTCCATGCGGTGAAGTCGAGAGCGAGTTCGACGAGTGCGAGCCAGCTGCGGTTCTGGTCGAAGCCGTGCAGCGGAAAGTTGCTCAGTCCCGGTGTCGTTGGCGGTGCGGATGCGGTCCTCGTATCGCGCGCGGCGCCGGTTGCGTAGTTCGAGGTTCTGGACTTGACCACCGATGGTGTTGGTGGCGAACGCGGTCAACCGCAGACCATCGGGTGTGGGTACCTCCCGCTTGCGGGGGACGGTGAACCTCAGTTGGGCATCTGGATGTGGCCTTTCCTTCCGGATGATCACCCGCTCCCCCGGCGGCCACGCGGTGATATCGATGATTGCGGTGGCGTCGATGACCCAGGCGGCGTCGCGGACCTTCTCCTGCGAGTCGTCAACGACAGACCGTGCATTCTCAGGAACAGCATCGAGGGCGGTGACCATGGCGTCGGTGAGTCCGAAGCCGATCGAGTTCGACCCCCGCTACCTGTGCAGTCAGGTCAGGAATGCGTGGCTCGCCCCAGCACCGTCGGTCCGTACCAGCACTTTCCTCCCAGGTCGCTGTCCGGTCGTGAACGGCAACTGCGCCAGTGCCTTTCGGGTCACTTCGATATGGTCGACGGCTGTGTTCGAGCCTGCGTTTCCTGGACGCAGAAGCGCTGCGACGGGTTCGCCAGTACCGGACTTTTCGTGGTCGACGAAGGCCGGCAATGGGTGGAATCCGAATCCGCTTTTGTAGTTCGGTGCCGCTTTCCCTTTCTCCGAATGGGCGGTGACCAAGGTGGCATCGAGGTCGATGTCCCCCGCAAGCGGGAGGTACCCCCAGATTGGGGGCGATTCGGGTTCATGTTCGACGCAAATGGGATCACACCTGTCGATCCAAACCAATTGACATCACGAGTTGCTACAAGAGGGAAATTGGAATGCCACCCCTGGTGAAGGTGTCTCGCGGTGATGGATCGTCGCAGTCTTGGCGCTAGCAGGCATTCTCGGTCTGACGGTGGTGCTGCCGATCGGCGGCGCGTCGGGCACGATCCTGACGAACTCGATGGCCAAAGCCATGAATCGGTCCATTCCGACGATCGTTGCCGGCGGGTTCGGTGGCGGCGAGGCTGCGGCCGCACCGGCAGGGGCCGCTGGTGGCACCGCGAAGGCCACCAGCGACTGCCGATGCTGCAATTCAGATGGCCTATGCCAACCAGGTCATTATCGTCGCGGGTTACGGTTTCGCCGTGGCGCAGGCGCAGCATGCCGTCAAGGACATGTCCGAGTTGCTCGAATCGAAGGGTGTCGAGCTCAAGTGCGCGATTCACTCGGTCGCCGGTCGCCGGTCGTCGGTCGTACGCCTATGCATCTGAACGTGCTGCTGGCCGAGGCCGACGTCGAGTACGACGCGATGAAGGAAATGGACGACATCAACGACGAGTTTTCGCGCACCGACGTCACCTTGGTCATCGGGGCGAACGATGTCATCAACCCGGCTGCGCGCAATGACTCGTCCTTCCCGATCTACGGGATGCCGGTTCTGAACGTCGATCAGTCCAAGTCGGTTATCGTGCTCGAGCGGTCGATGTCCTCCGGATGTGCGGAAATCGAGAATCCGCTCTTTCTTCGCCGAGGGCACCTCGATGCTCTTCGGAGATGCCAAGAAGTCGGTGTCCGTAGTGACCGAGGAACTCAAAACGCTGTAATGCGAGCACATTGTCTAGTATCGGTGACTCGCGGGCGCCGGACGACGCAAGAACGGCAACACCGATTCCGCAAGTGCCGCACCTCTAGCAGTGGCGCAAGAGGAAGCACCCAGAGATGACCAAAGATGCAGGGGTGTTCCTGGAACTAGTTTTGAATTATTCTGTTGTGCAGTTGAACTGAACGATCGAACGGCTACGTTCTCCAGTGCTATCGGTCATACATGCCCGCTAAACCACGTGCGAAGCTCTCACGCTGTGGACTGCGGTTAGGGTGTGTGAGTGGTTCGTCGGGCCCGACGAACCCCCAAAAATTCGGGACCATCAGGTCCGACCTCGAGTGTCAGAGATCCACTGAATTGTGGGACGTAACGGGTTTTACTGGGACACAACAAGTTGCGAAGCTATCCGATGATTCCGTACTCCTTGATGCGGTGGTAAAGGGTGCTGCGGCTGATTCCAAGATATTCTGCGGCATGCGCCTTGTTGCCGTGACAGCTTTCCATCGCCCGAATGATTGCGTCACGGCTGGCCTGCTGCCACGGGGACATCGACTTGGTGGTGGACTTCATCCGCAGCTCCGCAGGGAGATCAGCGACGTCGATGAGCGCCCCACGCAAGCGCGCCATCGAACGAAGCATGATGGACAGTTCCCGATAGTTGCCCGGCCAAGAGTACGATTCCAGGACACGAGTCGCCTGCGTCGTGAAGCGGTAGCGTACGCCCGGACCGGCCAGTTCGTTGAGTGTGGTGAGGAGCTCCGAACGTTGCGCCCGCAGGGTCGGCAGGTCCAGACGGTCCTCGAAGAGGTCGAGCAGTCGGGAGCTGTTGGTGTCCGAGATCCCGGTAGCGGCTAGAATTCGCGGCGAACCGACTGTGAGCAACTTCTCCACAAAAGCCTGAGACAGTGTTGACAGTTGGTCAAGGTTGTCGATGGTGATCAGCTCGTGGCAGGGGCGGCTGACCAAGGCGCGCAACCTATCTTCAACTTCGATCTTGTCCAAGCGGCCGTCAATGGCACCGTGCGGCTGCTTACCGGCCGCCTCCCGCAGTGCAGTGCTGCGTCCACTGCCTAACTCTCCAACTATCACACCCGATGCCGTTCCATTCTGAAAGTCATCGAACCACTGTCGCATCCGACTCCAGTGTCGCAACGGTTCCGCGGTGCGCGGGATAATTGGCCGCTGCCGACTTTGCACTCGGACCAGCACGCCATCTGATTCTCCAACCATTTCCATATCCAACTGGGCTGTATGACCGCTGGTCAGTTCGATTTCGGTGCGGGTGGACCCGTGCAAACCCTCGGCAAGTTGCTGCAGCCAGGCCAGGTCGGTCGAGGACAGCACTCGCGCGGCCGCCGCGCTCTGCAACACCATGGACCGCGATACAGCCACCACCATCGCGGCAGGATGCTGAGCGGCCTCCTCGAAGGCGCGGATCACCGATTGGCCCCTGCTGCCGATGCTGTTTTTGATGTTTCGTTGGATGTCGGCGATCGCCGAGTCGACGAACGGCCGCATCAGCGCTGACTCGGCACCGGCATCACTCATTATGTCCAGCACGCCCACGAGTTGACCGTTGAGCGGACTGAAGATGGGACGGCCATAACAGCTGTAGCTGTGCAAGCCCTCCACATAGTGCTCGGGGCCGCGAACGAACAGCGGCTCACGAGTGACGAACGGGGTGGCCAAGGCATTGGTTCCGGTGGTTTCCTCTCGCCAGAGGGCCCCTGGAGTGGCGCCGATGCGCGCGACCACCGAGTCGATTTGGGTGCAGCCGTTGATGGTCGTCAACATCTCGGCGTTCGCGCCGACCAGCATCACGGACAGCCGTTCGCCGTCGATCTCGTTGCGGACGCGTTCGAGCACCGGGGCGGCCGCTCGGAAAAGTCGACTTTCCGTGTCCACACCGTCGGCTGTGGGCGGATCCATCGGCTTGGACGGATCCAGACCTGCCTGCTGGGAACGGACCCAGGACGCTTGCAGGTTGAAGCCTTGCTGGCTTGCGGGGAATGTCGCGAAGGCGCCCTTGAAGTTGTCAACCATCGTTACCAGACCTCTCGTCAAGTCACACGGAGGCTATCCGGACGGACGCTATGCACGTCTCACGCAGCCGCCCACGGTGTGAAATTCATCACTAGCGATAGTCACCACTGTAGCTGAGTGTTCTGTCGTCAGACCCTCGGATCGTAGGTGTACGGATCACGGACAGATAGCTGTGACGAAACTCGCAATGATGAATATGTCGACTTGCCCACTCCGGTCTTTCGAACCCGGGCCCGCCACACGCCGCGCAAGGTTGCTGGCTCCCCCGGAGCTACATACACAACATTCGAGAGGATTCTGATGACCTCACTACTCACGACCACACTGACCTTCGATCTGTCGTCCAAGAAGTACGGTCAGCTGATCGACGGCCAAGTGGTCGAAGGCGCTACCGAGATGCCGGTTTTGGATCCGGGTACTGCGGCGAGAATTGCGACCACTCCGGTCGCGTCGCCCGAGCAGCTGGATCTTGCAGTGGCGGCGGCCCAGCGCGCCCTGCCCGGCTGGGCGGCTCTCGGATACGACGAGCGCGGCAAGGTTCTCCACGCGGTCGCCGATGTGCTGGCCGCTCACCACGACGAACTGGCGCAGCTGACAACCCTCGAACAGGGGAAGCCGATCGGCGAGGCCCGCGACGATGTGTCGTGGTCCATCGACTTCACTCGCTACTTCGCTGACTACCGTCTCGACACCGAGATCCTGCGCGACGACGCATCGAGCTACGTGGAGTTGCGCCGTAAGCCAGTAGGTGTGGTCGGGGCCATCACACCATGGAACTTCCCGCTGTTCCAGGCCGTCTACAAGTTGGCTCCCGCACTCATCGTCGGAAACACTATGGTTCTCAAGCCGTCACCGACCACCCCTCTTGCCACCATGCACTTCGCCGAGTTGGTGCGTGAGGTGATCCCGGCCGGTGTGTTCAACGTCGTCGGTGATGGCGGAGACCTCGGTCCTCTGCTCACCTCTCACGAGGGAATCGACAAGGTGTCGTTCACCGGCTCTACGGTGACCGGTAGACGAGTCATGGCTGCGGCCGGCCCCACCCTCAAGCGCCTCACCTTGGAACTCGGCGGCAACGACGCGGCAATCGTGCTGGACGATGCTGACATCGAGAAGACCGCCGACGGTCTGTGCAACTGGGCCTTCGCCAACGCCGGCCAGGTATGCGTGTCCATCAAGCGGATCTACGCGCCGGCCTCGCTCTACGAGCCGTTGGTCGAAGCGCTCGCCCAGCGCGTGTCTGCACTGACCGTCGGCCACGGCCTCGACCCGCTGACCCAGCTCGGTCCGGTACAGAACGAGATGGCCTTCCAGAAAGCACGCGAAGCGCTGGAGGTGGCTGCACGGGACGGCCGAGTCGTGGCCGGCGGTGAAGTGCTCGACCAGCCCGGTTACTACGTGCAGCCCACGCTGGTGCGCGATCTGGACGAGAACAGTCCCCTGGTTCGCGAAGAGACCTTCGCCCCGATCCGCTCGGTGATGCCCTACGACGATCTGGACGACGCGATCGAGCGCGCGAACGACACCCAGTACGGCCTGGGTGGCTCGGTGTGGGGCAGCGATGTGGAGCGCGCGATCGAGGTCGGCGCTCGATTGAACGTCGGCACGAGCTGGATCAACCACCACTTCCAGCTCACCCCGGACGTGCCGTTCGGTGGCGTAAAGCAGTCCGGTCTGGGTGCGGAGTTCGGCCGGAGCGGAATCGAAGAGTTCACCAACGTTCACGTTGTGAACCTCAAGCGCTCCTAGCAGACACGTCACCAACAGCCTCGACGGCGCAAGTGCGCTGCCGCCGAACAGAACAAAACAAAACTTCCGAGCCGCTCCCACCCGGGAGTGGCCGCGGCCAACCGAAGGAACCGAAATGAAAACCCTCGCAGCTGTCGTCATCGAGCCGGGCAAGCCCATCGAGATCGAAGAGCTCACGCTCGAAAAGCCCGGCCCCAACGAAGTGCTGATCCAGTACCTCTACGGCGGCCTGTGTCACTCCGATGTACACATCTCCATCGGCGACACGATCGCCCGCCTTCCGATGGTTCTCGGCCACGAGGGCGCGGGAATCATCCAAGAAGTCGGGCCGGGCGTCACCAGGGTCAAGCCGGGCGACCACGTCGTCTGCTCGTTCACCCCTACCTGTGGCCGGTGCAAGTACTGCGCAACCGGACGTAGCTCGGTCTGCGACATGAACGCCGCAATGCTCGATGGCCACCTGGAAGGCCCTCGCTGGCCCATCAGCGGGCCCCGCGGAACGTACGGCGCAATGTGCACCCTGGGCACCTTCAGCCAGTACAACGTGATCAACCAGTACTCGGTCATCAAGGTCGACGACGACATCCCCCTCGACAAGGCCGTACTGGTCGGCTGCGGTGTTCCCACCGGCTGGGGTTCGGCTGTGTATGCCGCAGAGACCAAGCCCGGTGACGTCGTTGCCATCTTCGGTATCGGCGGCATCGGCATCAATGCCGTGCAGGGAGCCAAGCATGCCGGCGCTCAGCACATCATTGCCATCGACCCGCTGAAGAACAAGCGCGACAAGGCAATCGAACTCGGTGCCACCCTGGCCTTCGAGACCGCGGCCGAGGCCAAGACAGCCATCGACGACCTGACCAACGGACAGGGTGGCGATTCGGCGATCATCACCACGGACCTGATCACCGACCAGCAGGTCAGCGACGGGCTGTCGATGATCGGACGCTGCGGTGTCATGGTGCTCACCGCGCTCAACCGTATCGACGAGGTGACCGTCAAGGTGCCGAGTACCGAGATGAGCTACTTCCGCAAGACCATCAAGGGCTCGCTCTTCGGCGACTGCAACCCGGCCTACGACATTCCGAAGCTCATTCGCATGTACGTCGACGGCAAGCTCGAGCTCGACGGTCTGATCACCAATGAGTACAGCCTCGATCAGGTCAACGAGGGCTACGCCGACTTGTTGGCAGGCAAAAACATTCGCGGGATCATCAAGCACCAACACTGACCGTTACCCGGCAACGCGGTGGTGGCAGCGCCATGTAGACGGTGCTGCCACCACCGCGTATCCGGCTGTCTCCGTGACACTACGACTGAAGGGCTTCACATGACGCTCACTGTGAGTGAGTTCGTCGGCGCCGCGGGTGGCGGCGCCTTGGGAGCAGCACTGGGTGCGCTGGGGGGCTTCGCCCTGATGGGTGTCATCGTCGTGGTCGCCACCCTGCTGGCATCGGTCGATCCGGACACCACGCTGGTCGGGGGCCTCGCTTTCGGTCCCGTTTTCGGCCCCCATGTGATGTTCGCCAGCGGTGCGGCGGCCGCCGCTTATGCCACCTACATCCGTCGTCACGACTCCGCGCGTGATATCGCGCAGCCGCTGATCACGTATAACAACATGTCCATCGTTGGTGTCGGCGCTATATTCGGCGTGCTGGGCCAGTTCCTGGCTCGCCTTGCCGGTAGTGTCCCTGCCGTCCGTACCTCTGATGGCAAAGAAATTGCGATGATGGATTCGCTCGCGGTCAGCGTGGTGCTCACTGCGCTGATCGCCGCCGCCCTATGGGCGCGCAAGCCCGCTGCCATACGCCAACAATGGCTGCCCTGGCAGCACAATGCCGCCGCGGTGCTCACTATCGGCGCCGTCGCCGGCGCGGTGGCCGGATCGGTCTATCTAGCCTGGCCGGAGGAGTCCCGGCCGATGGCAGGCCTGTTCCTTTACGGCGCGTCAGCGCTTACACTGCTCGCTCTCGTCTTCGGTAAAGCGGTGCCGGTGACCCACCACATCACGCTGCCCGCGGCGTTGACCGCCGGCGTCGCTGCTGCGCACACCGACGAGGCCACGCTGATTCTGCTCGCCGCCGTCGGCTCAGGCCTCCTCGCCTCGGTGCTCGCAGAAGTCTGGGCGAGACTGGTCCTGGAGCGCTGCCGTATGCACCTGGACCCGCCGGCTGTCGCCATTGCGATCATGGCAACCTTGCTGGCCCTCATTCAGCTCGGGATTGGTTGACGCGGACACCATCAAGCCGTGAGCCGGGCAGCTCGGCCCGGATGGTGAATGCAGACCACCCGTGAAGAAAATCGCAGCCATGCAAAGAATTCGGTGCATTCCGCACATACGCGACCAGAAAGAAGTCTGTGAACCAATGGCCAATTTCGACACTCTCACCCTGACCGTCGACGACGATGGCATCGCCCAACTGACCTTGGACCGGCCGGAAGCGCTGAACGCTCTGAACTCAGCGATGATGACCGAATTCTCCAAGGCACTGCGCGAGGCAACCCGATCCGGTGCGCGCGTGCTGGTGCTGACTGGCAACGGCCGCGCTTTCGCTGCCGGCGCGGACATCGCCGAGATGCGCGACCAAACTTTCGGAAGCATGAACGACGCCAACCACCTCGCCTTATGGGAAGGACTAGCCGACCTGCCCATCCCGACCATCGGCGCGGTAAACGGGTTCGCGCTCGGGGGCGGCTGCGAAATCGCCATGATGTGCGACATTCTCATCGCCGGCGCGAGTGCGTCCTTCGGCCAGCCGGAGATCGCACTGGGCATCATCCCTGGGATTGGTGGAACGCAAAGGCTGACCCGAATCGTGGGCAAAGCCCAGGCGATGGACCTGATCCTTACCGGGCGCCGAATCGATGCCGACGAAGCCCACCGGATTGGTCTGATCAGCCGCGTTGTCCCCGACGATGAGGTAGTCGAACAGGCTCGTGTCATCGCCCGGCAGATAGCCGGATTCTCTCCGCGTGCGGCGCGGGCGGCCAAAGAATGTGTCCTGCGGGCCGACCAGACCTCGCTGGCGGAGGGTTTGCTCTTCGAACGTCGCTGGTTCCATTCGCTTTTCGCGTTCAGTGACCAGACCGAAGGCATGACAGCTTTCCTGGAGAAGCGTCCGGCCAGGTTCCTCGATGCCTGAGCGCGACGCGGCCGCACCGCCCAAGATTTACACCGCGACGATGGATGACGCCAGCCGGGACCCGGGCGACTTCTGGATGACAGCAGCACGTGCAATCACCTGGATCGATGAGCCGAAGCGTCCCTATGAGGAGAACCCGAACGGCCTGGTCGATTGGTTCCCCGGGGCGACTCTCAATACCGCGTACAACGCCCTGGATCGGCATGTCGACGCTGGTTGCGGTGACGCGCCGGCACTCGCGTACATTTCGGCCGCTACCGGCCAGGAGTACGTCTACAGCTACCGTGAGCTTCTCGAGCAGGTATCGCGGGCGGCAGGCGCCCTCGCCGGCCTGGGCGTGGGCCGGGGCGACCGGGTGCTGATCTACCTGCCGATGATTCCGGAAGCGGTCATCACGATGCTGGCCTGTGCGCGCCTGGGTGCCGTACATGCAGTGGTCTTCGGCGGCTTCGGCGCGGCCGAGCTCGCCTCCCGCATCGATGACGCGCGGCCGGCCGTCATCGTCACTGCGACTGGTGGCCTGGAGCCCGGCCGAATCGTGCCCTACCTGCCGTTGCTCGACGCCGCGCTCACTGAGGCGCAACACCGTCCCGGGAACGTCGTCGTGGTGAACCGACCACAGATCGAGCCCCCCGCTGGGCGCGGGGTCGACTGGCCGGAACATGGATGGACCGAACTGCTCGAGGCTGCCGAGCCGGCTAGCTGCGTCCCGGTCGTTGCTACCGATCCGCTGTACATCTTGTACACATCCGGCACCACCGGGAAGCCGAAGGGGATCGTCCGTGACAACGGCGGCCACGCCGTCGCCATGCAGTGGTCGATGAAGCATGTCTACGGCATCGAGGCCAGCGACGTCGTCTTCGCCGCCAGTGACATCGGCTGGGTGGTGGGGCACTCCTACATCGTCTACGCGCCACTTCTAACCGGTGCCACCACCGTGCTGTTCGAGGGCAAACCGGTTGGCTCCCCCGACGCCGGAGTCTTCTGGGACATCATCGAGCGGTATGGCGTTAACGTGCTGCTCACCGCGCCCACCGCGATGCGGGCGATCCGGCGAGAAGATCCGCAGGCTGCACTGCTCGTTCGGCGGGACCTGCACACGCTGCGCGGAATTTTTCTCGCGGGAGAGCGATTGGACCCCGACACTCAGCGGTGGCTCGGCCAGGTGCAGTCCGCTCCGGTGATCAACAACTGGTGGCAGACCGAGACGGGCTGGCCGGTGGTGTCGAACTTCCTCGGCCTGACTTACTTTCCGCCCAGACCAGGTGCATCGACAAAGCCGGTCCCCGGTTTCGTCGTGGCGATTCTCGACAGCGACGGGAACGAGGTCGAGTCCGGGCAGGAAGGTGCTGTGTGCCTGCGGTTGCCGTTGCCGCCCGGCTTCATGACCAACGTGTGGGGTGATGAAGCCCGCCTGGCGAAGGCATATCTGAACCAGCACCCCGGATACTATGACTCCGGGGACGGCGGCCATATCGACAAGGACGGGTACGTATACATTCTCGGCCGCACTGACGACGTGATGAACGTCGCCGGGCATCGGATGTCGTCGGGGCAGATCGAGGCGGCCATAGCCGAACATCCGGGTGTTTCCGAATGCGCGGTCGTTGGGGTCAGCGACTATCTCAAAGGGCAGCGTCCTTATGCAGTCGTCGTGCCGGAGCTCGACCACGTGGACCGGGTCGAAGAACTGCGCACGCAGATCCAAGAGCTGGTCCGTCATCAGGTCGGACCGATCGCCTCACTAGGCGGCATCGACATCGTTGCCGCTCTACCCAAGACACGTTCAGGGAAGATAGTGCGCCGTTGTCTGCGACAGATCCTCGACGGAGACAAGCCTGATATTCCACCGACTATCGAAAACGCTTCGGTCGTCGACGATCTGATATCCACACTCAAAGCAACAAATCGCTGAATCGGTCCCCGCACGAGACCACATCGAAATCGAATATCCAAGGAGGAAACGCTTCAATGTCCACTTACCTCGCCCTTACCGCCGTCCTCACCGATGGAACCATCCATCCGGAGGTCCGAGAGCTCGAGCAGCAGGCCCTCGGACCCGATGAGCTACGCATCCAAGTCCGCTATTCCAGCATCAACTTCAAAGACGCTCTCGCCTTCACTCCCGGAGGCGGCGTCGTTCGTGAGTATCCGATCGTCCCCGGCATCGACATCGCTGGTGTCGTCTCCGAATCAACCTCGCCGGACTTCCAGGTCGGCGACAATGTGATCGCCCACGGATACGGGATTGGAACCGCCCGTGACGGCGGTTACGCGCAGGAGGCCGTCGTGCCGGCGGCATGGACTGTGAAGCTCGACAGACTCACGCTGCGGGAAGCTGCCACCATCGGCACCGCCGGCTTCACCGCCGCGATGAGCGTGGCCGCAATCCTCGAATGGGGCGTCACCCCCGACTCCGGTCCGGTCGTCGTCACCGGCGCTACAGGTGGCGTCGGATCAACGAGCATCGATCTGTTGTCGGCGAAGGGCTTCGAAGTGGTTGCCTCGTCCGGTAAGCCAGATGCCACGCCGCGCCTGCATGACCTGGGTGCCACCGAGGTGATCGGCCGCCTACCGCTGGACCCGGACGCCAAACGTAGGCCGCTGGGTCGGAGCCGGTGGGCCGCAGCCGTCGACTGCGTCGGCGGCGCAGCCCTTGCCGATATTCTGAGCACCATGAATTACGGTGGAGTCGTCACCGCCAGCGGGTTGAACGGCGGTATCGCTCTCGAGACCACAGTGATGCCGTTCATTCTGCGAGGGGTGGGCCTGCTCGGTATCGACTCGGTACAAATGATGATCGCCTCCCGTCGTGCGCTTTGGCAGCGAATCGAAAGCGAGCTCAAGCCGCGCAACCTGGAAAGCATCTGCGTCGAGGTTCCGATCAGCGAGGTCTCGACAGTGGTGGACGCACTACGGCGCGGTGAGTTCACTGGTCGTGCCGTCATCGACATCAGCGAGAGGTGGACATGACACTGGTGCGGGGTCAACGGGCAACGGGCTGTGCTGTGGGCTATGAGGAGGCATCGAGCTTCGTCGAGTGCATTGAAGGCGTTGGTGAGGCGCGGTGGGACTTGCCTCCATCTTGGAGGGCTTCGATGACAGCGCCGTGAATTTTGCGGAATGCGCTCATCGGAGTGCCATAGCCGATGAGGGCGGTATACGAGTTGGTCGGATCCATTCATAGGTCCACCCAGCGTCGAACCGGCGTAGCGTCGATCCAATGCGGCGAGTGGCGGTGGGTCTGTTGGCGGCTCTCGCGCTGGTGAGCTGCTCCCAGAACCCCACCGAACAGAATCTGGACCAGCCTGTCGAACTGCCCCCGGCCATCGACTACGTCGCACTCGGCGACTCTGCGGCTTCGGGACCGCTGATCCCGGACCAGGTGGGATTCGCAGGTTGCCTGCAATCCGACGAGAACTATCCGCACGTACTGGCCGGCTTGATCGGGGCCGCGTCGTTCACCGATGTGTCGTGTTCGGGCGCGAAGTCCGAGAACATCACGACGGTAGAGCAGATCACCGACAGCGGGTCGGTGACTGTCCAGCTGGATGCGCTCTCTTCGGATACGGATCTGGTGACCATCACCATCGGCGGCAACGACGTGGATCTGGTGTCGACGGCGCGTCAGTGCATCAACTTCTCATCTGAGCCGACAGGGCGATCGTGTAAGGATTCTCTGACCGAGGGCGGCACGGACAAGCTCGCCGACGCGATCTCCGCGGCGGCCCCACGCTGGGGGCAGGTCTTCGAGGACATCAAGGGACGCGCCCCGAACGCGGATGTCGTCGTGGCCGGCTACGGAACCTAAGTACAACCGGGCGGTTGCTATGGCGTGCAGCCGGTGTGGGCGCGAGACGCCGACTATCTGCAGCAGAGCATCGACACGATGAACGACGCTCTCGCCGAGCAGGCCGAGCTGCACGGTGCGAGTTTTGTCGACACCAGGCCCGTCAGTGTCGGTCACGACGCGTGCGCAGCAGGTGATCAGCGCTACCTCGAAGGTGTGTTCCCCCTGAACCGAGCGGCACCACTACATCCGACGGCAGCAGGAATGGCAGCATTCGCCCAGGTGATAGAGGATTCGCTTACGCTGAACTGACCGCGGCTCCCAACGGGGGGAGCCCACGCTCGGCGGAATCAGCGGCGGCGCGGACAGCAGCCTCGTGAGCAAAGTGCTACCGATCCTCGTGCCGATCGTATTGGCTTATCTGGCAAAGAAATACACCGGCGGTCAGAGTGCGGGTGGCTCGGGTGGCGGCGGTCTCGGTGATCTACTGGGCAGCGTCCTCGGCGGGGC
Organism: Rhodococcus sp. H29-C3; assembly: GCF_030063405.1. Lineage (NCBI taxonomy): Bacteria > Bacillati > Actinomycetota > Actinomycetes > Mycobacteriales > Nocardiaceae > Rhodococcus > Rhodococcus sp. H29-C3. The sequence continues at coordinate 674,535 of NZ_JASITC010000002.1, forward strand.
AACCAGCGGTTCGGGATCCGGCGGCGGACTGGGCGGACTCCTCGGCGGCATTCTCGGCGGCGGCTCCGGTGGCTCCGGCGGCGGTATCGGCGATCTGCTCGGCGGATTGCTCGGGGGCGGAAAGAAGTAGTGCGGCTGGAGGTCCAGGACTCGAGAACTGGCTCGATACAACGTCGTTGCCCGGTGCGATTGTTGGACCATGGTGACAATGACGGCCGCTGCGGGGGTGTTCGCCGTCGCTATGGCGATGGTTCTGACCCCCGGTCCCAACATGGTGTATTTGGTGTCGCGCAGTATTTCTCAGGGCAGGGTCGCTGGACTCGTCTCGCTCGGCGGCGTCGGGGTGGGGTTGGTCGTCTATGTGGTGGCGACCAATCTCGGGCTGGCAGCGATGTTCGCTGCTGTCCCGACGCTCTACACAGTCATCAAGGTAGCCGGCGCCTGCTACCTCGCCTGGCTGGGGTGGACGGCATTGCGTGGAAGCCGATCGGTGTTCGAAGTTACAGGACTGCAGCATGATTCGAATACTCGTTTGTTCACGATGGGGCTGCTGACCAACCTGCTGAACCCGAAAATGGCGGTCATGTACATCTCGATCATTCCGCAGTTCATCGACCCTGCAGCCGGATCGATCCTGATGCAAGGACTGGCGCTCGGCGGCGTACAGATTCTGGTCGGGCTGACCGTCAATGCTTTGATCGTGCTTGCTGCAGGATCGATCGCGATGTTTCTGTCGTCGCGGCCGTCGTGGATCAAGCTGCAGCGTTACGTGACGGGCACGGTTCTCGGGCTGTTGGCCGTCCGGCTTGCAGCCGATCCCTCTCGCCCTGTTCCTGCGTGAGAATGCAGCGGCCCGAGTGGAGAGGTGGCATCACACCATGGCCGTCAGGACACCACCGTCGGCACGCAGTGCTGCACCATTCGTGGCGGCGGACAGTGGACTTGCCAGGTAGACAGCAAGGTTGGCGATCTCGGTAGGTTCGATGAACCGCTGTAGCAGTGAGGTAGCATTGCCGCCGATGATGGCAGCCTTGAGGTCGTCGGCGGGCATTGCCTGAGCCCGAGCGATCTGGGTGACAGTGTCTGCGACTCCGTCGGAGTAGGTCGGCCCGCCGAGGATCGTGTTCACGGTCACTGCGGTTCCGCGTGTGAGCTTGGCGAGGCCATTGCTCAGCGCGAGCATCCCGGCCTTCGTGACTCCGTAGTGCACCATGTCGGCTGGAATGTTCACCCCCGATTCGCTGCCGACGAAGATGATCCGGCCCCATCCGGTTGCGAGCATCTTGCCCAACACGTGCCGCGACAACCGGACCCCGCTCATGACGTTGATGTCGAAGTAGCGTTGCCATTCTTCGTCGGTGATCTGCTCGAAGGGTGCGAGCTCGAAAAGACCGACGTTGTTGACGAGTATGTCGATGTCGCCGAGAGATTCCAGAAGCTTGCCGACGTCTGTCGGATCGTCGAAGTCTGCAACGGCCCCGGACACCGTCGCGCCAGGAACCTCCAGCCCCAATTGCCGGACGGCCTCGTCGAGTTTGCTCTCGCTGCGCCCGTTGATGACAACCGACGCTCCCTCCTGGAGGAGAGCTCGTGCAATCGCGTAGCCGATTCCTTGCGTCGAACCGCTGACGAAAGCCGACTTGCCGTTCAGCTGCAGATCCATGTCTCTCCTGGTGCGCTCGATCGATGCCGTATCGGGCATTAAATGACTTTCTCAGTCAAGTAAAACTATGACGATTGACTTTCTCAGTCAAGTCATCGGGTGCAGTATCGAGTAGTCTGCTCCCATGTCGGACCCCAGCGAGCGAGCAGCACTCAGCGACGAAGACCTCCAGACGTGGGCCGCCCTGGCCACCCTGCTGGAATGGTTGCCCACCGCTCTCGACGCACAGCTCCAACGCGACGCAGGCCTGACCCACTTCGAGTACGGCATCCTCTTCGCTCTCTCGGAAGCGGCCGACCGCACTCTCCGGATGAGCACGTTGGCAAGCTATTCCAACAGCTCCCTCTCGCGGCTCTCGCGTGCAGTGGCTCGGCTCGAGTCCAAAGACTGGGTACGACGCGCTCCCGACGCTGCGGACGGCCGCTACACCCTGGCCACCCTGACCGAGTTGGGGTCGGCGAAGGTCGACCAGGCAGCCCCCGGGCACGTGGACGTCGTCAACCGGCTCGTCTTCGACCCGTTGACGCAGGTTCAGGCGCGTCAGCTCGGCGGAATCAGTCGGCGCATCATGACGGCGATACGGTCCGAGGAGGGCTGGCAACCTTAGGCCGACCCTGGGTGCCCACGCTGAGAGCGCACACCCTTTTTCCAAAGCTGCGCGCTACATTCGCCTCCGAGCGCGGCCGTTCGGTTTACAAAAAGGGTGCGCGGTCCGGCAAGCCACCACTTACCGAAGCCATGTACGCCCGCCAACCACCGAACTCGGTGATGTCGATGCCTGCTTCGCCCGCTTCGTGCGAGCAGCAGAATCCGGTGACCCAGCGACCGTCGGACAGCTCGACCGACGTCAGACCCATCGGTGCGGGCAGAGCGGCCAAGAATGTTCCGAGTCCGGCGGCGGACATTCGGTAGAGTTCGCCGGCAATTGCCGAACCCTTCCCCCGGTGGTGGCGCACCAAGCCCGGTTTCGCGGGCGTAGTTCCCAGGTCGACCATTCGGTACGCGTCGGAGGTGTGGACTTCGCCGAGGTATCGCGCGCCGCGATCGGTCAGTTGGTGGTGCACCGGAAAGCCCTCGAGATGTGCACCGACAACGAGTACGTCATGGCCGTCGGTGACGAGCGAAGGAGAGGGTGTTCCGACCAGGCGCGCAGCAAGGTCGATGGCGATCTGGTCCTGAAACTCGGGTACGACGAACATGACCCCGAACGGTTCGCCACTGCTCGTGGGGGTGCCGGGAACAGCGACGGCGGCCATGTTCAGCAGGTTGCAAAAGTTGGTGTAGGTGCCCATCCGGCGGTTCATGGACACTGGATCAGCTTGAACCGCAGCAATTGTCGGGTGTTCGGTGGTAGTCGGCAGCAGCAGTCCGTCGAACCCGTCGAGCAACGCTACCGCGAGCCGCTTGGTGTGTTGGAGAACCGAGATATCGTCGACGTAGCGGTGTGCCGACGGCTCGGCGGCGTTCTGGATGATCTGTGCAACAGTCGGATCGCAACTGGCCCGTTTACTTTCGACGAAAGCTCCGACGGCCGAGAAGCGTTGGGCGACGATGGCGCCGTCGTACAGTAGGGCGGCCGCGTCGAGCAACGGTGAAATGTCGATCTCGGAGTGAGCGAATCCCTGTGCTGCCAGACGAGACACCTGGCGATCGAATGCCTCTCGGTACTCTGGGCAAAGTTGCTCGAGATCAGTTGCTCGCGGAACGGCGATGTGAGGAACAGCGTTTGCAGACAACCGCACGTCCGCGGGCCAACGCCGGCTACGTGGGTCGGCGTCGTCGTAACCGGCCATCAACTGCGTGGCCAGGGTCGCGGTCTCGAGGTCGACAGCGAGTACTGTCACGCAGTCGAAGTCGATACAGGCTGGGACGACGCCGGTCGTCGGGACGATTCCCGGGCTTGTCTTGACGCCGACGAGGCCGTGGAATGCAGCCGGAACCCGGCCGGAACCTGCTGTGTCGGTACCGATGCCGATGTCTGCGATTCCGAGAGCGACGGCGACGGCCGACCCTGAACTGGATCCACCGGACACCCGATCCTGATCCCAGGCGCACCGAACCGCGCCGTACGGACTCCTCGTTCCGACGAGACCGGTGGCGAACTGATCCAAATTGGTCTTGCCGAGGACCAGCGCGCCCTGCTCCACCAGTCGCGCTACAGCCGTCGCGGTTCGATCGGGGATGTAGGCGAACTCCGGGCACGCTGCGGTGGTGGGCATACCTGCGACATCGACGTTGTCCTTGACGGCCACCAGCAACCCGGCCAGCGGAAGGGCAGTGTCGACGGTTGCCGCTTCGGCCAGTACGTCGTCCTCCTTGCGTAGGGTGATCCAGATTTCGGGACGGTCTACCTCGGCAATGCGCTTGTACGCCTGCCGTACTCGCTCCGAGATGTCATGCTGCTGCATCGGAATTGCCCCTTGTCGTGAACTCGCCTGCCGCGGACCATGCCGTGCGTTCTGCGTCGAAGGCGACTGCCTGCGAGGCCCGGAACTTCTCGATCGAGGAACTGTTCGACGCGAGGAATTGCTCGTGTTCGGCTAGTGAGAATTCCCCGTCGACGATCTCGACACCTCCACCGCGTCCGGCTGCGGTGTCGGCGCGAAGGTCCAGCAGCTCCTCGGGTTCAACTGGGTACCAGGAGATTCGATCGAAGAACCGCAGCAACCAGGGAGACTCGCGCTCGAACGGTCCGGACTGCTCTGGATAGCGGTGATTCCACACCTGCGTGGTCCGGCCGACGAACTGGTAGCCGCCGGGCCCTTCCATGCCGTAGATGCACAGATATGCCCCACCGATCCCGACGGCGTTCTCCGGTGTCCAGGTCCGCGCCGGGTTGTACTTGGTGGTGACCAGCCGATGCCGCGGATCGAGCGGAGTCGCAACGGGCGCGCCCAGGTAGACGTCGCCGAGACCGAGAACCATGTAGTCGGCCGCGAAGACGGTATCGAAAACGTCTGCGACGGAATCGAGTCCGTTCATTCGTCGGATGAACTCGATGTTCCACGGACACCACGGTGCATCTGCTCGCACTCCGTGCATGTAGCGCGCAATTGCTTCGCGGGTCGACGGGTCGTCCCAGGACAACGGCATCCGAACGGTACGGCTCGGGACCACGAGCTCCGAAGCGGCAGGTAGATCGTCCTCCACCTCGGCCAGTAGACCCATCACCGTGTCGATCGAAAGAACGTCCGGATCGACTTTGACCTGCAGCGAGCGGATACCGGGCGTCAAGTCCAGCAATCCCTTCGGTGCGATCGCCTCGATGCGCTGGTGCAGTGCGTGTGCACGGGCACGGAGCGCGAGGTCCAGTTTCATATCGCCGTACTCCACGAGCACGTTGTCGTCTCCCGAGCGGCGGTAGGTCACGCAGGTCTCTGCCTCACGCCGGGCAAGGACGCCGTCGTCGCCGTCGCCTCCGCTCGAGAAGACGAACGGCAGTGATGCGCGACGTGCGACACCGAGCACACCGAGCGGAGCCGCGTGAGCTGCTCGCACGGGTACGAACCGGATCGTGTCCCCGGCTTTGAGCTGCCCTAGTTTCCACCTTTCGGCCGCGACGACGGTGACCGGGCAAACGAAGCCACCGAGGCTGGGGCCGTCCGGGCCGAGCAGAATCGGTGTGTCGCCGGTGAAGTCGAGAGCGCCGACCGAATAAGCATTGTCATGAATGTTCGACGGGTGAAGCCCCGCCTCGCCGCCGTCCGTACGTGCCCACTCCGGTTTCGGCCCGATGAGTCGGACGCCGGTGCGGTCGGAGTTGAAGTGCACCTCGTAGTCGGTGGCGAACAACGTGTCCATGTCTGCCCGCGTGAAGAATTCCGGTGCCCCGTGCGGTCCCTCGGTGACGGCGATGCACCACCTCGTCGTCAATGCCGGTCGGTGTTCGGAAGGAATGCACGTAATGCGGTCGGCGGCATCGGGCGGTGTAGAAATCTCCAGAATGTCTCCCTCGCAGAGAGTTCCCCCGCGATGTCCACCGAATTTGCCGAGCGTGAACGTCGATGCACTGCCCAGGTACGGCTCGACGTCGATGACGCCTTGGATGAGCACGTACACGCGCAAGCCGGCCCCGGTTGTCGCCCCTACATCGAGCGTCGCAGTGGCGGGCACCAATACCGGACGCCACTGCGCGACGTCGACACCGTCGACGCGGACCCGAGCCTCCGCACCGGTGACGCACACCCAGGTATCTGCGTCGAAGGTCAATGCTGGTCCAGCCATGGCAGATTCGAGTCCCGGTGCGCCCTCCGGGTTGCCGAGGGCGACGTTGCCGAGGCGGAACGACAGGTCGTCCATCGGCCCTGACGGTGGCACCCCGACCCTCCAGTATCCGATGCGTCCGGGCCAGTCCTGAACCGTGGTCAGCATCCCGGGCCGCAGTACCGTCATCTTTGCTCGCGTGGTGTCGGTCGAGATCATGGTCGGGTCACGATCATGCGGACTGCGGTGGGGTCGAATCCGTTGCACGGGTTGTTGATTTGCGGGCAGTTCGAGACCAGTACCAGGGTGTCGATCTCGGCGCGCAACGTCAACGATTTGCCGGGTGCCGACAGGCCGTCGACGATTCCGAGTGTTCCATCGGCGTCGACTGGCACGTTCATGAAGAAGTTGATGTTGGACACCAGATCCCGCTTGTCCAGGCCCCACTTGGAGCCTTCGGCCAGGAAGTTCTCGACGCATGCGTGTTGATGCTGCGTGTGATGCCCGTACCGCAGAGTGTTCGACTCTTGCGAGCAGGCTCCGCCGACCGTGTCGTGATTGCCCACTTCGTCGGCGACGATCGTCATCAACGCTGTCGAGTCATCGCTGCGCAGCACGCTGCCAGTGGTGAGAAAGAGATTCTGCTGCGCGACCACGGTTGCGGCCGCGCTATAGCGGATGGTGTGATCGTGGGCCGCGTAGACCAATGTGTCGACGGCCTGGTTGCCGTACAGATCGACAATGGTCAGCAGGTCTCCGGCCTTCACGACGGCAGACCATGGGCCGAAGGCGTCGGCGATCTGGTCCAGCACTACCGTGCCTGATTCGAGAGTGATTGTCATCGTGCGCCTTTCGCGTGTATGGCGTTCCAAGCGTCTTCGGTGTTGACAACAGCGCGCAGATACTCGGGGTCGGAGTTGGGTAGGTCGTCGAGTTCTCCCGGTGCCTGCCAGGCAAGAACCTGGAGCGCCGTTGTATCGAAACTCCGCGACGGATCGAGCGGGTGCGCGGTGTTGGCCAGCAGCACGAGCACCGGCAGGTGAATCAGTAGGTCCACTTCGGTGCCGCGTCCCGCATTGCCGGTCGAGTGCAGGTGTCCGTCGGCTTCGACGCGAACCCCGTGGAAGAACGAGATCGACGGTGGTAGGTCGCGTGGTTGAAGGCCGTTCTTGGCAGCTGCCACCGTGAACAGTTCACGACCGGCAGGCGATGCCCCGTGCAACGATCCGTCACCGTACTTGTTGCGATTGGTGGTCAGAGATGTTGTACCGCACAGTGCGTCGTGCCGGGACGAACTATCCGCGATGATCGTGGCGAGCACGCGCCCCTGATCGGAGAGCAGTGGATGCCCGATTCCGAGGTACGCGTTCCACGGAACCTTGACGGTGTCCGCGGCATTGAGACGCTCCCACGGGGCGTCCGCGCGGTACAGCAGCAGGTTGGCGCATGCGGCACCGTCGACGTCGCGCAGCCGTACTCGGGTGCCGCGGGCGAGAACCCTGGTGGAGTAGCTACCGCCGGGTACCGATTCGGCCCAGGTGAGTTCGGTGACGCCGTCCGGGGCAGTCGGGACGAAGACTTTCTCTGCCTGGCTCCGAGCATGTTCCTTTGCGGCGAGAGTGGTTGCGGTGCTCATGTCTTCAGGCTCCGATCGTGACTGGCTTGGGGTGTGCTTTGCCGCGCGGTAGGCAGGCGATTCCGGCCAGCACCACCGCGATCACCGTGAGCGGTGCTGCCCACTGCAGAAGCGGGAATTCGCCGGTGGGATTGAAGATTTCGGCGCGTGGCCAGGAGAGATTGATCACCATCAGCCCGCCGTAGAGCACGGCGGCGATATTCACCGGGATGCCGAACCGGCCGAGGGCGAAGAGCTTGTCCTTCGAGTTCTCCCCTGGGCTCTCCTCTGGGTCGGCGGACGCGGACTCTGGCGAGATGGGCTGTGCCTGGCGACCGCCGTGAGGCCATCCTTTGAGGCGTTGCATCAGCAGTGGCACGGTCACCATCAAGTAGGCCAGGTAGATCAGGACGATGCAGACGCTCGACAAGGTGGTGAAGATCGCCGAGTTTCCTACGTTGACGGCAAGGATTGCTACACAAGCGAATCCGATCAGGACCGACGGCGCGATCGGGGTGCCGGTGCGGGAGTTGACTTTCGACAGAATGGCCGACGCGGGTAGGCGGCCGTCACGAGCCATTGAGAACATCAGCCGCGATGCTGCTGTCTGGATCGCGAGGGTGCAGATGAAGACGGCGATTGCCACGTCGATCAGCAGTACCGTGCCCCACGGGGAGCTGAGGATGGAGTCGATGACGTACGGAAGTCCCTGCGTCGCAAGGTTGCCGTCGGTGAGAGAAGGCGCGGCCATCAATGCGCCGACGATCATCAGGCCTCCGCCGAGAGCGGATGCGGAGAGTGCGAGCCGGATCGTGCGAGGTGCCACGCGTCGTGGATTGTGTGTCTCCTCGGCAAGTTCGCCGGCCGAGCCGAAGCCGACCATGACGTATGCGGCCATGAGTCCGGAAACGATCCAGGCCCAGATGTATCCGGGATCGGCGCCGGGAGCGCCGGTGTCGAAAACGACCTGAGGTCCGCGTTCGGCGTGCGTGAAGAAGACGAGAACGAGCGCGATGACGCCGACGATCTCGCAGGTGACACCGATGCTGTTGATCCGCGACATCCAATTGACGCCGATGCAGTTGATCGTAGTGGTGAGGACCAGGAGTATCGAGCCGAGAATGACGGCATTGGCGGCGCCGTCGGCCGAGGTCAGTGCGGTGTCTTCCCCGACGAACTGGAATCCGCTCCAGATGCTGGGCAGGACTACTTGCAGCGCAATTGCCGCGGCCGAGGCTGTGACGATCTGCGCGATGATCATGAACCATCCGGCGAACCATCCGACAATTTCACCGCCCATGCGCCTCGACCATTGGTAGATGGCGCCTGAAATGGGATATCGCGCAGCGAGTTCGGCGAAGTTGAGTGCGACCATGAACTGGCCCAGAAACACCATCGGCCAGGTGAAGAAGAATGCCGGGCCGCCGAAACTGAAGCCGAGGCCAAAGAGCTGGAAGATTGTGGTCAGGATCGATACGAACGAGAAACCGGCGGCGAACGACGCGTACTTGCCGAGACTGCGATGCAGTTGCTGGTCGTACCCGAGTTCGGCGAGGTCCACGTGGTCGGTGCCGAACGGCGGTGCCTTTTCCCCGGGCGAGGGCAGAGTAGTCGAGCTCATGTCTTTGTCTCCGTACAAGAGGTGAGAAGGACCGCCCGTCTGCGTCGACAGGTACGGGAGTGCCGGTGCGGTTTCTGTCAGTTGATAGTTTTCCGCGCCGTTGTGCCCGGCTGGTGACCGATGTGAAACGAGTTTGTTTCGTCTATTTCGATCAGATGACAGGAATCTCACGGGCGCGGATTGCTGACAGGATGGACCTATGTCCGTTACCGGTGCCGGGAGGCCGAGGCTTGCCACCAAGAAACGTCCGGGTGACACCGCCCGTGAAGAAATACTCGACGCGTCCGCCGAGCTCTTCACCACCCGTGGGTACACCAACACCTCGACACGCATGATCGCCGACGCTGTTGGACTGCGGCAGGCCTCGCTTTATCACCACTTCTCGAACAAGGACGACATCCTCGATTCGCTGCTCAGCGGGACCGTCGACGAGCCACTCGCCGTCGGACAGGGCATTCAGGGTGTGGAGGAGTCGGCGGTAGTGAAGATGTACGCGATGGCCTGGTTCGATGCCGATCAGCTCAGCCGTTCCCGTTGGAACCTCGGTGCGCTCTATCTGTTGCCCGAGCTTCGGACCGATCGGTTCGGCTCGTTCAGGGAAAGCCGCTTCACGCTGATGAATCTGTATGCCACCATCGCTGGTGGGGTCGTGCTGGAGCTCGAGTCCGACGTGCCCACCGGCACCGAAGAGCTACCGTTTCGACTTGTCGAGACGATAGTGAACGGCCGTGCCGATTCGGAAAACGGTCGAGGCTCGGCGGGTCTGCATCACGCTCCGCTCATTGCAACCGCCGCGGTCCGCGTTCTCGGATTCCCCGGTGACATCGACGGCATCCATGACAGGGCGGTACGCGTGGTGGGGGACGTGACTGCAGGCAGTATTTTCGAGAAGAAGGCAGGGCATGGCCAATAAGAAGACACGGCCGGAAAAACAGACAGGGCCGAAGGCTGGGGTCTACGACATCGACACCGGCACTTGTGAACTGGTGCGCGACACTCTGACCGCGGACGGCTGGATGGTGCATGTCAACGGTGTGCCGAGTTCGCACATCGATATGGACGACCCGTCGCAACTAGATTTCGAGTACATGCGTTGGATGGCGGGACTTGTTCGCTACCATGCATTTTCGAGCTCCAAGCTGCGCACTTTGCATCTCGGTGGTGGTGCCTGCACTCTCGCACGCTATTTCGCTGCGGAGTATCCCGATGCAAGGCAGGTTGTCGTCGAGCTGGACGGCAAGCTGGCCGAGTTGGTACGCGAATGGTTCGACCTCCCCCGCGCGCCGATGCTGCGTATCAGAGTCGGTGAGGCTCGTGCGGTGACCGAGACGCTGACCGAGGACAGTCGAGATGTGATCGTCCGCGACGTTTTTGCCGGAAGTGCGACGCCGGAACCGCTGTCGACTCTGGAATTCACCGAGCATGTGCGACGCGTACTCGCCCCGCGCGGCATCTATGTCGTCAACTGCGGCGACACCCGTGACCTGACGAGAACCCGTCGCGAGGCTGCCACTATCGGACAGGTCTTTCCGCACACGGTGATCATCGCGGATCCGGCGATGTTGAAGGGGCGCCGTTACGGGAACGTCGTCATCGCCGGTAGCGATGCACCGATCGGTGAGGACCCGGCATTGGCTCGTGAACTGCTCGGCGGAGGAGTGCCTGCGCAGGTATGGCTCGATGAGAGGGTGCGGAGTTTCAGCGGTGACGCGAAAGTCCTACGGGATGTCGTATGAGCGATCGGTAGGCTGGGGAAGTAGTTCGAAGCTCATACGTTTTTACTGTCGATTTGGGAGAACCGAATGGCGCTCATCGCCCTGCTCGATCTGAAGTTCAAGCCGGAAGCACTCGACGACGCGAAGGTCGTTCTCACCCGTGTGCTCGCCGAGACGAGGGCATTCGACGGATGTCTAGGCGTCGACGTTCTCGTCGACGAAGCCGACCCGACGCACTGGATCGCGTACGAGCGCTGGGATTCCGCCGAAGCGGACGCGAAGTACCGCGATTTCCGCGCCGGTCCAGGCAAGATTGCCGACCTGGCCCCACTTCTTGCCGGCGCCCCGAGTCTGACGAAGTACACGATCGCGGACTCAGTCTAGGTAGTTGCTCGAGTCCGGTGGTTCGACCGATGCCGGTCGGCCGGTGAGATAGCCCTGCACCATGTCGATGCCGAGTTCGACGGCGACGCGCAGTTCGCCGTCGGTCTCGACACCCTCCATGATCAGCGTCGCGCCGACTTCTCGTGCGAACGCGGTGAGCGACGCCACGGCCGCCCTGCGAGTCGGATCCAGGTCCACGCCGTGGACGAGTGAATAGTCCAGTTTCAGCGTGTCAGGTTTGAGTTCGACGACTTGGCGGAGTCCGGCGAATCCTGCTCCGACATCGTCGACGGATATTTTGACGCCGGCGGCCCTGAGGTCTTCGACGGACCGGGCGACAGCACGGTAGTCGTCGACCCGTTCATGCTCGGTTATTTCCAAATATATTGTGCGCGTGCCTATGTGTGGTCGCAGGCGGGCCAGCATGTCGGTCGTCCGGATGGTTTCGGCCGAGGCGTTGACCGAGACGAACGCATCGGCGGGAAGGCCCGCCATTGCGCGTAGTGCCGTATCGATCGCAGCGAGTTCGAGACGCGAACCGACACCGGTACATGTCGCGTCGCGAAACCAGATGTACGGCGAACCGTGACCGAACGGGAAGCGGGAAAGTGCCTCGTACCCCACCACGGCTCGGGTGACGGTGTCGCAGATCGGCTGGAACACGATCGAGGGTCCACCGGAGTCGATGAGCGCGTCGATTCGATCCCGTATGCCGAGAGGATCCAAGCGAAGGTGGTTGGCCGCCGCAGCCGGATCTGCTTTCTCGCGGTACATCTCGATATCGGCCAGTGCAATCAACCGCCGCATGGGTGCGTCCGTGCTGTCTCCGCAGATCAGGCTGTCGCCGGCCGATCCGATACTGGTGGTGAACGGCGGCCCGCTGAACGATTCTTCGAGTCTCGCGCGGATCCGAGTCTCGGCACCGTCGACCTTGTTGCGGCTGCCGATGTGTACACACACGAACTGGTCGCCGCCCAGCCGTGACACCACCGCATCGGCGGACGCAGCGTGTAGCAACCGGCTCGCAACCTCCGTCAACACCGCATCGCCCGAGGGGTGCCCGAATCGGGCATTGATGGCCTTGAACCTGTCGATGTCGATCACTACCACGCCGATGTAGCGCATCTCGTGTATCGGCGAGGCGTTGAGGGTGTTGAGGTAGCCCACAGCATGGAACAATCCACGACGGTTCCACAGCCCGGTCAACGGATCCCTCAAAGCTCCGGCTGCGCGTTCGCGGAGATAGCGAATGTAAGGACGAAGAGCGAACGGCATCACGAACATCGAAGCAACGGTGACGGCGCGCGAGGAAACCGCCCAGGGGTCGGCCCCGTCGAGTATCGCCATTCCAGCGGTGAGCAACAGCGCTGTGACAGCACACGTGAGATGGATGCCGAGCACCCTCGACGACGTCCCGATGATGGCGAAGAGAGCGACGATGGCGAACATAGCCGAACTCGACATCGCGAGCAACGGCGAGTTGGGTAACAGCATCACCGCCAGGATCCCGAGGTCGGCCCAGATGATGAACGCTTTGATCAGGATCGGACGAGGCCATGGTCCGAGAAACCAGCGGAGTGCGACGGGGACCGTACTCGCACAGGCGAGTGATAAGAAGATTGCTGCGGGAAGGGCCAACTGCCCCGATGGAACCAGCAGGATTCCGGACAGTCCGAACGACAATGTCAGTGAACCGATGAGGGCCTTGGCCGACCGCTCACTGTTCGGAGGGCGAACCCGGAACGAATTGTCAGTAGCCTTCAGTGCCCGAGGTTCGAGCGCACGAGAGTGCACTGCATCGGTATTTACTGGGTTGGCGTCCGCTGGGTTGGCGTCCTTTGTGCGTAAAGCCCAGTAGTCAGGGGACTCTTCGTGGAACGCGAGCTTGCCGGTCACCGATCGACAGCCTTTCATGCGGGACCTGCCGGTACTCGAGAACTTTCTTGTCCATGTAACGGCCGATCGTTCGTATTCTCAGGTCCCCGACCCTGCCAAGGAACGGTACCAGTGAGTGGGCTGCTCGACGGCTGAAACCGAATCCAGCTGCCGGTTACGGCTGGCGAAAGTGTATGCACGACGGGTTTCCCTGGGGCAATGCATCGTGAGTGACCGCCGGGATGGTGCATACGAGACGCTGTATCAGACCATGTCCTTTTCGGTCAGCCATCGAAGCGTCGGCCAACCGCAGAACACCGGTAGCCAACACGTGAGCACCCGGTAGAGCAGTACGGATGGAACGGCGATGCTGGCGGGAAGGCCGAATGCCGCGAGGCCGCCGATCAGGGCTGCTTCGACGGCCCCGACCCCGCCCGGTGTCGGGGCCGCCGACGCCAACGTTCCCCCGATCATTGTGACGACGGTCACCGTGATGAACGTGGTCCCACCCCCGAATGCCTCGATGCTCGCCCAAAGCGCTAGTGCAGCTCCGAGAGTAGTTGCAGCACAACCGAGTACGATGATCGAGAAGCGTTTCGGATCGCGCGCGAGTTCGCCGAGTTCGCCGAACAGTTCCTTGAGCTGTGGGCGTACGTCGTTCCGCAGCCATCGGCGTAGTTTCGGTACGAACAGCAAGGTGCCCACGGCGCCGAGTGCAACCCCGGCGATGAGGTACAGAACAGTCGGGTCGGGCACGAAATGCGCCAGATCCGCCGACGTGCCGGCAGCAAAGGTGAAGAGGATCAACAATCCGACGTGGGTGATCACCTGAACGGACTGTTGCAGAGCAACTGCGGCTGTCGCTCGAACGGCGCCGAGGCCACCCTTCTGCAGAAAACGCACGCTCAGTGCGAGGCCGCCGACACCTGCAGGGGTCGTCGTCGCTGCAAAAGTATTGGCGAGCTGCATGATCGTCAGGTTGCGGAAACTCACCAAGCCCGAAGCGCATGCCCACAATGCTGCGGCAGCGCCGACGTAGGTCAACGCCGATACAACGAGTCCGAGTAGCGCCCACCACCAGTTCACCGACTGCAGCTCTGTCAGAAATGTGGGCACCGCGCTGATGAACGGGTAGGCGACGTAGACGAGGCCGATCAGCAGGACGAGCTGAATGATCTGACTCCGCGAGAATCGGGTGACCTGCTCGGCCTTGATCCTGTCGGCACCCGTCTGTTTCGCGACCTCGTCACGTACGGCCTTCATGACCTCGTTGCCGTCGGGAACCGATCCGCGGACGCGTTTGGGTACCGCCGATTTCGTCAGCCTGCCCGATGCCGCGAGAACAGTGTCGGCATCGACGGCCTCGATGGCACTGCGCACGGCGTGTTCCTTACCGAACAGCGCAGCAGTGGTGATCAGCAACTGCGCAATGTCGGACTGCATCTGCGCGTCGGTTGCGCCTAGTTCGGCGTTCGCGAATCCGCCGAATAGTGCTTTACCGTCGTCGTTTCTGATCTCTGCGGTGCGTAGGTCGCCATGGGAGATCTGGAACCCGTGCAGAGTCTGCAGTCCCTTCCAGATGCTGTTGACCAGGGTGTCCGGGGAGGTGTCGTCGACGGGAACTCCGATGGGCGCGGTATGTGCATACATCGCCCACCCACGTTCGAGTGCCGATACTGCCAGCGGGCGGCTGCTCGCGATGGACAGGTTCCCGATCGCTATGCCCATCAACGCCCGGTGCTCGACGGCTCGGTGCAGTGAGCCATGCAATGGAACGAACTCTGCGCTGCGGAAGGACAACCATCTCCACAGTTGGCGCAATGCACCTCCGCTGCGCTGATTCTGCCCGTACATTTCGACCATAAGATCTGGTTCCGTACCCCCTGTCGACGCCGACAGGACGAGGGGCCCCGGGCCTGCAGGTTTCACCACGCGCAATGAGTTGACGATGTGCCCGCGCTTGGACAACAGACGTACCGCGTCGTCGAGCGGCACTTCGAGGGCTGGTGTTCCGACGACCAGCACGATCAATGCGCCGATGAGCCAGCCCACCGACAGACCCAGCAGCGAGCGGGCGGGCACGACAGTGCTGACGAACAGGTGGATCGGAACGAATGCCAGGAGCAGGAACCACCAGACGCGACGCCAGCGCTTCGGTAGCCACGGCCCGGACACGGTGAGCACCGCGGCGAGCATGCCGATCCAGCGAGGATCGTCCAGGAACTGGGAAAGAAATGTGTCGAGTCGATCGGGGACTTCGAGGTGCCAGGCGGGCGTCGAGATTCCACTCCCGGTAATCGACAACGCCAGACCGGCGAGCAGCCCAGCCGCGCCGTACCCGGCCAGTAGCTTCCATTCCCGGCCGGCGATCAGTCCGATCAGAATTCCGAACGGCAGCGCCAAGATCGCCACGCCGTACAGCACGTACACCAGATTCGACTTGTCCGGACTGAGCACCCCGACGATGTTCGAGACCGAGTTCTCCAGCGCGTCCCATTGATTTCGAGTGATGAGCGAACCGGCGATGACCGTGGACAGCAGGAGCAGTGCCAGAACGACCCGCATGATGTCACTGGTGCGTCGTACCAGCGGTTGCAGCAGGCTGCCCGTCACCGGTATGTCGCGCCCGTCAACCCGCATGCTGCTATCAGTACTTTCGATCGAACCCGTGCGCGCCGGCCGACGCTACTGGCAAACCTACCGCGCGGGGCCGCGACGGTGCGTGAGCCGGCGGTCGAGTTCGTTTCGTACGGCGGGCCACTCCGACTCGATGATCGAGAACACCACTGTGTCGCGGAGCGACCCATCTGGCATGCGGGTGTGGTTGCGGAGAACCCCATCCTGTTTGGCCCCGAGTCGCGCAATCGCCGTTCGTGACTGGAGATTCATCCAGTGCGTCCGGAATTCGACTGCAATGCAATCCAATTCATCGAACGCGTGGCCGAGAAGTAGAAGCTTGCTCGCCGCGTTCGTCCCGCTGCGGTGCGCAGATGCAGCGTTCCAGGTGGACCCGATCTCTACCCGTCGGTGCGCCGCATCGGCATTCATGTACGTCGTCATGCCGAGGATCTGGCCAGTGTCGTTTTGTCGCAGGGTGAACGGCAACATCGACCCCGTCTGCTGCAAGCCCAATCGTCGATCGATCTCTGCGGCCATATCGTCGGGGGGCGGAACCGAGGTGTACCAGAGGTTCCACAGCTCACCGTCACGGGCGGCGTCGCACAATCCTTCGAGATGATCGTGGCTCAGCGGCTCGAGCGTCACGATGTCGTTCGACAGGGTTACCGGCTGCAGAAAACTCACACTGGGGACGATACGCGAGCGGGCCGACGCCGAGCACTGAGATTATTGTGGCCCGATTCGACTACATGACCATCCGAAAGAAAACCGTTGGCGTGCCTGCGCACTGCAGTTCTAATCTGACACCCATGCACATCGGCATGATCGGTTGCACGGCCCCTAGTCACATCTATCCCTCACTCGGCCTCGTCGCCGAACTCGTGCGAGGGGGGCACCGAGTCACGTATGCGGTCGGCGACACGGTGGCCGAACTCGTCGAACCCGCTGGCGTCGAGCTTGTTTCATTCACCTCGATCTTGCCTCAGGGGGAAGAGAATTGGCCCGAGGGCCCGGCGTCGGCGATGCGAGTATTTCTCGACGAGGCCATCTATGCGTTCCCTGTTCTTACCGATTTCTACGACGACAACAGGCCGGACATACTGCTCTACGACATCGGTGGGTTGGCGGCGCCTGTTCTGGGCAGGCGATACAGCGTTCCGGCCGTGCAACTTTCGCCGACCTACGTCGCCTGGGACGGATATGCGGAAGACCTGGGCGAGGTGCTCGTGCACATTCGTGAATCCGAAAGCGGGAGGCGGTACAGGAGCACCTACTCTTCGTGGCTGCGAGAAAACGGTGTCGACGCTGATCCATGGCAGTGGATATCGCATCCCAATGATGTTCTTTCCCGTGTCCCGCGAGTGATGCAGCCCAATGCCGACCGGGTACCCGAGACCGTTCGAGTCGTCGGACCGAAGTGCCCATGCGGCCGATGCGGTGGAATCTAGACTTCGAGCACGCTGACGCTGACGCCGTAGGGCAGGAAGCGGACGCGTCTGGCCGGATCCACATTGTCTTTGTGTGCGCGCAATGCATCCAGTTCGGTCGCGTACAGCTGGTCGATGTGCGCAGAGCCGTCGGAGTCGACGGTGTAGATCGCCCAGACACCATCGCTGGTCTCGCCGGTGGTTTCCGGAGCAGGAGCCTGCTCCGGCTTCTTCGGTGCCGATGTGTCTCCGAAGAACGCGCCCCAAGAACCGCCTGCGCCGGATTGCCCGATGAACTTGCCTACCTGATCGACGACCTCGCGGAGTCCTTCGCTCGCTTCTTTGGCGAAGCGATCGAAGTCCTCGGGGTCGACGCCGAAGGGTCCGTTGTTTGTCATCACTCCATAGTGCGCTTTCGAGTCGAGTCGGTGCTACTGCAATCGCGAACCGATTGTGCCGTGCAGCGTCCGCAAGCTGTCCTGTCCGAGCGAGACGGTCTGCGACTCGATGTGGCGCAGCAGGTGGCCGTCGTCGAGAACCTTCTCACTGGATTGAATGAGCACTGTTCCTGCGCCCGTGAAGTCGAACTGACGCTCTTCGCCGGTGTTGGCCCCGAGGAATCCGCGAGCGGCGCCCAGAAAGTTCTGCATCCACCCGGCGTCGAAGTGGTGCGACGGCGACGGGCAATCGGCCCAGCCGACCAGTGCTTCGGGGTCGATGCGCAACGGCGGCTCGGCGAACATGACAGGCCCGTTGGACGACGCCAGGAACTTGCCCGTGCCCAGCAGCGTCAGGAATCCGGGGACGATCGACTGCTTCAGATCGAGCGTTGGTTCGAAGGCGAGGAGGTTCGAGGCTCGGATGGTCAGGTTGCCGTCGTCGAGGTCGTAGCTATTGATGTTGAATCCACGGTCGCCGAGGATCAACTTGCCCTGTCCCTGCGCGAGCACCCAGTCGTTGGAATACAGCGGCGAGGAGAATCGAGCGGCAACGATGGCAGGCATCGACGTCTGACCGAGTGGCTCGAATCGAATATTGCCGTAGTACGCAATCATCGCGCCCTTGGATGTGAACCAGGGTTGGCCGGCGAGTTCGACGCAGAACGCGTAATCGTTACCGGGGACGTTGTCATCGATGGGCAGTGTATGGGGGGTGTGAATCTCGATGGTCATACTTGCCCTCAGAACTTCTTCTCGGAGGCCTGGACCCATACGGTGCCCGTGCCGGTCATCTTCAGCTGAACGGCCTCGCCGCTGCCACGCCCTACCGCGTCACGCCAGCCGACGTTCGCCGAGATGTCGACGGTGATGTTGCCGAGGTGGCAGACATAAGCCTGTGGATCCACGACGACCTGGGGGTGCTCCGGACCGATCTGCAGCGCGATCGCTCCACCGTGTGACAGAACTGCGACGCTGCCCTGGCCGGTAAGTTGCGTCGTGAACAGTCCCTGCCCGGTCATCGCACCCCGGACGGCACCCCGCACTGCGCCGCCCTGAGAGCCAAGGGAGACAATGGAACTCGACAAATAGCCGTCGTGGGCCAGCAGCCGGTCTGCCTCGACGGTGAGCATCGACGATCCGTCGAGGTGAATCACTTCCACGTACAAGCCGGCGTGGCCGTAGAACACCTCGCCCTGGCCCTCGGCGGCCATCATGGCAACATGTTCGCCCGACATCATTCGTCCGGCCATTCCTGCGACGCCGCTGCTCCCACCCATCGAATGTGGAATGAAGTGGACGTCACCGGTGTAATACAGCATCGAACCCTTACGAGCCAAGACGTTCTGCCCGGCCGCCAAAGGGGATTTGACGACTTTGCTGTTGACGAGCTCGAGCGGCATGTCAGCGTTCCTCGGGTTGGATGTAGACGACGCCTTGGCCGTCGAAACGGAGCGAGAAGGCTTCACCGCTCCCACCACCGACGGCGGATCGCCAGGTGACGTCGGTGACGAAACTCTGGTTGAGCCGGCCACGATGTGCCACAAAGGAATCTGGATCGACGACGAGCGGATACGTCGGGTCGACGGCGAGCGCGATCAAGGGTCCGCCTGCCGAGAGTAAGGCCACCGAACCCGAACCGCTGACGACGGTCGTGAACAGGCCCTGGCCCGAGGATGCTCCGCGGAGGCCGGCGAACTTGACCTCGGTCTTTAATTGGCCGGTCAGCGCGAGCAGCTGCGATGCCTCTACGTGCATGGTGTCGTTCGCGAGTTCGACGATCGTGATGTCCTGAGCGTCGACGGCGAAGTACACCGTGCCCTTGCCGGAAACCTCCATGAGAGAAAGAGATTCACCGGTTGCCTTCTGCTTCAGAGCCGCGCGTAGTCCACCGCCTCCGCCCATTCCTGCGCTCTTGAAGGCGACGTCACCCTCGTACGCAACCATGGAACCGGACATCGCACGTAACGAATCGCCCTGCGGTGATCCCTGAAGTAGATTCGCAACGAGCACCCTGTGCCCGTTCATTGTCAGCTGAGCCACAGGGGAACTATCCCACGCAACGTTCCCCCGTGCCAAAGCTGAAGTCGGTTCGAATTACACGAGCGGGCGCAGTGTCTTACCTGCGAGTTCGACGATGCCGGGCTCGTGTCCGTTGGTGATCAAGTTGATGATGATGCCGTCGATACCCTGATCGAGTACACGCGTCTGCACCTGTTCGGCGACGTCGTCGGGTGTGCCGCAGAACTGGCGGTCGGTTGCTGCCGCCTTGTCGGTGTCGGAGAGGTTGGACAAGTCGACTCCGTTCGACAACAAGTAGTCGCTTTGCAGCTTGCGCGCTTTGTCACCGTCCTCGTCGAGGATGACGAAGGCCAGGAAACTCGTCTCGAGATCCTTCGGATCACGGTCTACCTCTTCGCACCGAGCTTCGACTGCCTTCATCTTGCGGGGCAATTCGCTTGCGTCGCAGATGATGTTGAGATGATCGGCGAATTGGGCAGCGAGACCGAAGGTCTTCTTTTCTCCGCCTCCACCGAGCATGATGGGCAGATCGTCGCGCATACGTGGCTCGTTGATGGCGTTCTCGACCTGGTACCACAACCCGTCGAAGCTCGGCCGTTGCCCGCGGAGCATCGGCTCGATGATCTGCAGTGCCTCGTCGAGACGCTCGAATCGATCGGTGAAAGTACCGAACTCCAGGCCGAAGCTCTGGTGTTCGAGCTCGTACCAGCCGGCTCCGATTCCCAGGATCGCGCGGCCTCCGCTCACGACGTCGAGCGTGGTGACGGTCTTCGCCAAGATTGCCGGGTTGCGGTACGTGTTTCCGGTGACGAGGGCCGAGAGCTGGATCGTTTCGGTGGCGGTGGCCAGAGCCGACAGCGCCGAGTACGCCTCGAGCATCGGCTCGTCGGGCTTACCGATTCCAGGTAGTTGATAAAAGTGGTCCATGACGAACGCGGTGTCGAATCCTGCTGCTTCGGCTTCGCGCGCTTGCGCGATCACCTTGGGGAACAGCTCTGCGACGGAGCCTGAGTAGCTGAAATTGGGCATCTGATAACCGAGACGGATAGTCACCCGCTCAACGGTACTCCCGTCGGTGGCCCGTTCCTAGGCACGACGTGGGCTTCGATACCGCCTCGCACCGACTTCGAAAGGGGCACGATGAGGTATGCCCACTATCGAATTGACCCGCGCACCCTTCACCGGATTCGCTGTCGACGACATCGAGGCCGCCCGCGCCTTCTACTCCGAGATCCTGGGACTTGCCGTCGTCGACGGCGACATGGGCCTGATAAATCTCCAGCTCAGCGAGACAAACGAAGTGTTGATCTACCCCCGGCCCAATCATGTGCCCGCGGCCTACACGATACTGAACTTCCCGGTCACGGACATCGACGCAGCCGTCGACGCCCTGACCGCCAAAGGTGTGATGTTCGAGCACTACCCCGATATGGGGACCGATGAGCGGGGCATCTTCAGACACGGCGGCCCGCTGATCGCGTGGTTCACCGATCCCGCTGGAAACATCCTGTCCGTGTTGCAAGCCTGAGCGACTACGCAGTCGGAGTCCCCAGCTCGAGGGTCACCGATCGTTGTTGACGGACTCCCTGGCCAGAGACCCATTCGAGTTCGATGACGTCGCCCGGGCTCTTCTCGATCATCCCTTCGATCAGATCCTTCGACGTACGCACCGGCCGTCCATCGAAGGACACGATGACGTCGCCGCGAAGCAAACCGGTCCGCTCGGCTGGGGAATCGTATTGAACGGACGTGACCGCGGCACCCTGCGATGGTCCCGTGTCGCGCAATACCGAGACATCGCGAACGCCGATACCCAGATACGGCGTCGGTCCAACATGGACAGTGCCTCCGGATCTGCCGTCACGGACCTGTTCGAGCACGGCCATCGCAGTATCGATGGGAATGGCATATGCCTCGGGGGCCGAAGTCTGCCGAGCCTTCTCGGACAGCCCGGCCGCGTCGACGCCGATGACATTGCCCCACGCGTCGACCAGCGGGCCACCCGAATCGCCTGCGCGTACGTCGGCGTCGATTCGAATCATGTCGGTCAGTTCGTTCCGCGAACCATCGACCGAGCTCTCGGCGATGACGGATTCCTGCAGCGCAACCACGCGTCCGGGTGCGGCGACGAGAACTCCCGCGCCGTCCGCGTTGCCCACCGCGGTAACCCCATCGCCGACGGCAACGGCTGCAGACCTCCCGATCGGGGCCACCGGAAGGTCGACCGCAGAAGCCAACCGGAGAACCGCAACATCACGGGTCTTGTCATAACCGAGCACCGACGCGTCGTAGATCAAACCATTGCCCATATGTACCGCAGTGACGTCGGTTGCTTCCTCGACCACATGGAAGTTGGTGAGCACGAGGCCGTCCGAATCGACGACGAACCCGGTGCCCGCGACGCCGTAGAAGCTGAACTCCGCCGATATGGTCACGACCGTCGGATTCACTCGCGCGGACAACTCCTCCAGAGTCAACGGCGCAGGTGGCGGCTCTGCGAGCACGGGGGCCGGTGCGGACACGAGGGGCTCACGCACACCGGGTGCAAGTGGCGTCGGCAGAGCCGAGACAGCGAAGACCAGCACCGTGAGGAGCGCCGCCCGACTTGCCGCCTGCATGAGTATCGATTATGGCTGTGATGGCTGCGGAATGCGGTGTTCTGGGCTGCGGTGTTCTGGGGCTGTCTTCTCGGCGTGCCCGCTGGATGGTTCGACTCGCGGATTGGGGGGCAGGGGTGCCGGGGGTGGGGGGCTCGGTTCTAGGGGCTCATGCCCGGTGCCGGTCGGCGCGCGGCATGACTGTTGGCGGCACAGGTGAAGCTCTGTGCCGCTGGCAGTCACTGGTGGCCGGCTACCCGGGTGGTGTCAGGTGGGTGGCGGGTGTGGATCGGGGCCGCCGCGTCTCGGTGTCCCGGGTTGTGTTGGGGGCGTGGCGTGTTCGGGCGTGCTGTCTTCGGGCGTTGGGTAAATGTATTCGTTGGGGTGGTGGTAGTGGTTGATGTGGCCTTTCCGGGTGGGGTCGAGTGTGGTCGGGGGATGCCCGAGTGTGCGCCGAGGGTAGGGGTGGCCTGGTCCGGTTTTCGTTGTTGCCCAGTCGGTGTCGTCGGGTCCGATGAGTGGGTGGTGCATGTCGCAGCCGTAGGTGAGGGTGTCGATGTCGGTGTTCCCACCGGTGGCCCATTCGTCGATGTGGTGGACCTGTGACCAGGTCGCGGGTCGGGTACAGTCAGGGAAGGTGCAACCGCGGTCGGCGGCGATGAGGACGATGCGTTGATCAGCGGTGGCGATCCGTTTGGTTCGCCCAAGGTGCAGGGATCGTCCGTGGTCGTCGAAGATGGCAAGGTAGTGGTGCGCGTGGGAGGCCATGCGGATGGCGTCGCGCATGCGGATCAGGGATCCGGTGGCAGTGACGGCGTGGCCGGTAGCTGTTTCGAGGTCGGACAGGGTCATCGTGATGACGGCGGTGACGGGTAGCCCTCGATGGCTGCCGAGGTCGCCAGAGGCGAGCATTTGCCTGACGATGGTTTTCAGTGCGTCGTGTTGGCGTCGTCCTTGGCTGCGGCGGTCCCTTCTGGCGCGATCGTCGGTGCTGCTGTCGGTGCTGCTGTCGGTGCTTCTGACTTCGGAACTGCCACCTGTACTGCCGCTGCTACTTCCACTGTCGTGGCGAATGCTGTCAGTGGAGGGTGCGGAGTCGGGTGTGGTGGCGGCGGGATTGCACATTCCTGGTTTGGCCCATGTGGCGAATGCTGCTTCGAGGTAGGCGCGGGTTTCGGCGTCGATCAGGAATGTGCCTTTGGAGAGTCCGTGTTGGCCTTGGTCTTTGATGCGGAAGTAGCACCGTTCGGCGATCTGTTGCTCGTCTTCGTTGGTGCCGTCCGGGTCGAGCGTGTCGAAGAGTCGTCTGGCGGCGACTTTGAAGTTGTCGGGGCCGAGTTGACGGGCTAGTTCGGTGAGTTGCTGCTCGGCGTGGTGGCGGGTTTCGGGATCGATGTCAGGACTGAGGGTGCGGAAGAAGTTGGTGATGATGTGTTGGTGTTCTTCGTCGAGGGTGCCTTCTGCGGCGGCGGCGGCGGCTGTGGTGGTGAGGATCGGGTCGAGTCGTTCGCCGGTGATGGCTGAGCGTTGGCCGTACTGTTCGGCGTGCCGGATGCGTTGGCTAGCTCGTCTTCTGGAGAGTCGTAGGAGTATCGCGAGGGTGTCGGGTACGGATCCGTAGATGTGGTCGAGTCCGTGTTGAGCGATGAGGTCGGCGATCCAAGTGTGTGAGAGGGCGAACAGGGCGTGTTGAAGTGTTTCGGCGCGGACCAGTAGTGCTCGTCGGTCGGAATTCGATGCCCCGATGGTATCGAGGCGTCTGAGCATCGAGACTTGATCTTCGATTGTCGCAATCGCATGTGCGAGGTCGACGTCCTCGATCTCCAGCACCGACGATGGCGTCGACTCTGCCGAAGCGCAGCTGCCACCGGAAGACCCACTGTCACCACCGAATCCAGTGTCAGCTGCCACCCCGGCTACCCCTGAAATACGATCCCCCGAAAGCATGGAATCAGAGTAACCCCGCCGACCGACAAGAACTCGAACATATGTTCCCCTAGTCGGCCGGCGGCGTTTCAGCTCACGAGTTCGGTCGAAGTCCGAACGCAGTAATCGAAGCGACATGCAACGACTTGTCGCCGAACTCTACGAGAACGACGCCGCGTCGAGACTGGTGTTCGACTGTGGCACTGACGGTATTGCCGGCGGCGATCAACTTCCGGAATGTCATTCCACGTAGTGAACCCGCAGCGACGTCGTCGCCTGCGCCCGTTCGTACGGCCGCGCTGTGTCCTTGTGAGATCGCTTCCAGCGCTTCGGTTGCCGCGCGCTTACCTTTGCTCCCGACGCCACGCAGGCCGCCCATGAAACCAACTACGCCACCGAGGCCTTGGTTCCCGATCAGCTGAGGTGTCAGCTTCGCCGATGCAGCCAAGCCTTTGGTTCCCGCACGCAGCAATTGTCCGATCATCGATGCCAACTCCCAGTGCGCAGCGAGTCGTGCGATCTTCAGCTCGCCTTCCTCGTCGACGAGGTCGTACCGAATATGCATCGGGACGTTCAATGTGGCTCCGGTGGACATGATGGTCTCGAGCGACAGGTCCCGGACGACGGACATTCCATCCACCACGTCGTTCTCGACGTGGAAGTTGATCGTGTTGGGAGCGATGAAGGTGTCGTAGAACTTTTCTATCGCCTGTCTGCCCTGATGCGGTCGAGAACCGACGGGATCGTTGACCACTCCTCCGCGTGCGTACAGGTTCACCCAGGCTTCGCGGTCGTGGACAGCGACCGCGGCGGGGGATGCATCGATCGTTGCCACAAGGTCTTCAAAGGTGTGCACGCCATCGAAGCTATCGGATCTGCTCGGGCGAGGCCCTGGAATGCTGTGATCTGTCTCGTCGGAAGTTGGCAGGTTACTGCGCGCTGACGGCCCTTGGAACATCGGCGCGCAAGGTGAAGTCGGTGACGAACTCGCCGTCGCTCGGCTGGAAGCGTCGACGGGGGTCGTAGTTTTCGACGTCGAAGGCGTCGAGCGTCGGCGAGTGTGAGGTTACGGCCATGGTTCCACCGTCGAGGTCGAGTTGCAGCAGTCGTTGGAAACCGGCTCTTCGTTCACCGTCGACCTCGAAGTATTGGTAGTCGGCGAGGAGCTGCACGACCGTTCGGTCCGTATCGCCGACTCCTCGGTCCACGACGGTTGCCTGACCATCGATGTGACCGGATAGGACGAGGAAGACCGATTCGTTCGGGACGACCAACCGATTCCATATCTGCTGTCCGGAGCTGGCGCCGATATCGCCGAAGGCCATCATCTTTCGTTCGCCATCCTCGTCGAGGTAGTAATGGGTGCCGATGACTACGTTTCGGTCGGGATTGTCGGCGAGGACCTGTTCGGCCCACTTCATGACCTTTTCGGGCGGGTTGTAGCCGATGTAGAGCATCAGAAACTTCGCGCCTGCGAGGTCGATCAGGTCGTAGTGCGCCGAATTATCCTCCTCGGTGAACGAGTCACCCCACCACGGTTGGTTCCGGTACCTGTCCGGGCCGAAGTACTCGTTGTACAGAGCGTGGTTCTTCTCGTGTTCGCCTGGGACCAGCTTGCCTGCGACGTTCCAGATGTTGTCATGGTTGCCCGGTAGCACTCCGTGTGGAATGTCGGCATCTTCCAGGGCCTTCATCGACTCGCTTGCTGCTTCGAATTCTTTGCGGGACTGAGTATCCGGACGTCCGGGGCTGATCCAACTCTGGATGATGTCCCCGGTGTGCATGCTGTATTCGATGCCGTACTTCTCCGCGTTGTCGACCGTCCATTGGGTCATCTCGTCGTACACATCGGGGTCGTCCCGGGTGATGTACTGCGTATCTGTGATGTGTTGTAGGGCAAAGTCGTAAGTGTCGGCCGTTGCAAATTGTCGATTGGGTTCGGAGTTGTCCTCTTGAAAGGCATCATTCGCCCGCGGAGTATCGATCACCATGACTTCCACGGGGCCGTCGATGGCGGTGATTGTCGCGGTGAGATCGATGGTTCCGCCGGGAGCAGTGGGTGCCGCTGTTGCGATCGACTGCCCCCAGGACTGCGTATCTGGATTCCAAGTGTGCAATGCAAGATCATTGGTGTTGACGGATGTTCCCCGCCAGGCAATTTCGGCGACTGCTACATCAGACGCGAATGTGACGGTGTAGCGCACGTACGGATAGTCGTTCCAACCGGAGGTACGGGCGGTCGACTCCGAAGTCTCGTCACCACCGACCAGTGCAGCAGGTTCGGCGATCGGGCTCACGCCCGCGACCATGTCGGCGCCAACCGGTGGCGGGTCGGCGGTCAACCCGACTGCAGGCACGGCAACAGCGGGAACGGGGATGCGCGAAGGTACGGCGACTGCATCGGCTCCGACGAGTAGGCAGGCAAGAACGAAAGATCCGATGGTTGGCGCTGCCTTCACTTCATCCAGACTACCGCGCGATTGTCGGTACTTCTCGAGTGTTACTGCGGCAGGGCCTCGGCGACCCTGGTGAGCCGGCTCGCCGCGTCGCGCACTTGCTCTATCTTCTTCTCGAGAGCTGTCCCGGTGAAGGCTTCGACTCGACCGCCGATGCTGATCGACGCGATCACCGAACCGTTTCGGCCGAGAATGGGTGCCGCCACTGCCGCAACACCTTGGAGGTAGTCGGAGTTGCTTACGGAGTACCCCGCGGCCCGTACCGAGTCCAGGTGTTTGCCGAGTGCGGCAGCATCGGTCAACGTGTGTTCGGTGAACGACGGTAACCCGCGCTCGATCCATCTGCTACGCAACATATCCGAGAATGCCAGCATGACGATCGGTCCTGCCGCGGCGTGGTAGGGCATCACCGATCCGATGTTGATCCCCGCGACGACGAGGGGGTTGTTTCCTTCCAGTCGATCGATACAGACTGCACCCTCGTCGGCGGGAACCATGAGGTAGGCGGTGTCGCCGAACGTCTCGGCCAGGTCGATCATGAACGGCCTTGCGGCGGTGCGGATGTCGAGATTCACCAGTGCAGCGGAGCCGATTTCGAACACCGGCATCGCAATTCGATACGAGCCCTCGACGGTTCGAGCGACCCAGCCCGCGTGGATGAGGGTCGTCATCAGTCGGTGCACGGTCGTCTTGTTCATACCGCTCGCGGACGTGAGTTCGTTGAGCGTCCAGACAGGCCGAGAGGCGTCGAAATATTCCAGCAGACTGCACGCCTTGAGGACGGCTCCGACAATGTCGCGGCCGACCTGTACTTCGGACTCGATAGGCGCAGCCACAAGTGCTCACTTTCGTTTCGGCGGGTGGTCGGTCTCGCCATCATACGAACAGATGGTGCGGGGCCGATCCCTTGACATGTGACTCCGACCACTCTAGCTTCGGTAATGTGATCTGCGGAACGTGTTCCGCAATACGAAACGGATGGTGACATGACTGAATCGGCTCCAACTCTCAAAGACCTCACTTCGCGCGGCCTCGTCTACGCCCCAGGGGTGTGGGACGGACTGACTGCGCGACTCGCTGACCAGGCTGGATTCAGCGCGTTGTGCGCGTCGGGATTCGCGGTATCCGCGGCGCTCGGGCTGCCCGACGCCGAGCTTTACACGATGACCGAGAATCTGAACGCCGTACGCACCATCCGCGAATCCTCGAAGCTTCCGCTGGTCGCAGATATCGACACCGGATACGGCAACGCAGTGAACGCAGCTCGGACGGCATCGAAGTTCGTTGCCGCCGGCGTACAGGGCATGTTCATGGAGGATCAAGTTTCCCCGAAATCGTGCCCGATCTGCGTCGGCGAGCCCGTAGATCTGATCGACGTCGCCGAGGCAACCGGAAAGATTCATGCCGTCCGAGACTCGATTCCCGACGACGTGCTGCTCATCGCACGGACGGATTCACGTGGCGACGACGCCATCCGTCGAGCACAGGCCTACGTCGAGGCCGGTGCGGACATGATCATGCCCGTCACCAAGACATTCGAGACCATCGAAGAGTGGGAGCGCTGTCACCAGGAAGTCGGAGTACCACTCATGGCAACCCTGACGGCGTCGACGTGGACCGAACGGGACTTCACGCCCGAAGTTCTCGATCGAATCGGGGTACGTCTTGCCCTGCTGCCGACGCAGGTCCTGATGGCTGCGACGGGAGCAGCACAGGAAGCGTTGCGCCGGCTGGCTCGGGGTGAAGCACCGGCTGCGGTGAGTGCCGACGCGCTCTCGCATCACGACTTCGTGAACCTGATCGGCTTTCCCGAGGTGGAAGCGAAACAACGCAAATACCTTCCCGCGGAATCGAACCGGTGAACGACGTGGGATTCACGATGACGGAAAAGATACTGGCGCGGACCTGCGACAGCCCGACGGTCCGCGCAGGGGAAAATCATGCCGTGCGCCCAGCGCGCATGATCGCCTACGACTTCCCCGGCTACACCGACGTGATGTTCCGTCAAATGCGGGAGGACTTCGGAATCACCGAGCTGTCGGATCCGAGCCGCTACGTCGTCTTCATCGACCACATGTTGACCAGGAACGACGACAAGGAAGCAGAAGTTCACAAGGTCACTCGCGATTGGTGCGAGTTCTACGGAATCGAACTCCACGAAGGCCGCGGTATCGGTCACCAGCTGACCGCCGAACTCGGTCTCGCAATTCCCGGCGACTTTCTCGTGCACTTCGACGGCCACATCAGTGGCATCGGCGCATTCGGTGCGCTCGGGTGGGGAATTCGCCGCGACCTCATCGAAGCCTGGGTGACGGGCCAGCTGTTCGTCGACATCCCTGCAACCACCAGGTTCGACCTGATCGGCGACTTCGCCCCTGGCGTCGACAGTCGAGATCTGGTGCACACCATCATCGATCTCGTCGGTGCCGACGGGTGCGCACATCAGGTCATGGAATTCGGTGGCCGGGGCGCGAAGACGATGAAGATCGATCATCGTCAGGGTCTGTGCGGTATGGCGATGTTCACCGGGGCCGTGTCCGCGGTGTTCGAACCCGACGAGATCTCGTTGGCTTACGCGAGCGATGTTGCGCGGCGAGAATTCGAGCCGGTCTATCCCGATGCCGACGCGACCTACGCAGCGCGGTACACGATCGATCTTGCCACCGTCGTCCCCCAGGTTGTGCAGCCAGGTTCGGCTCGGGCAGCCAATACCAAGACTGCCAAGGAGCTGACCGGTACACCGATCACCAAGGCTTTCATCGGCTCGTGCGCCAGTGGGCGAATCGAGGATCTCCGCGCAGCGGCACTGGTCCTCGACGGGCGTCGAGTGGCTCCGGGCGTCGAACTCAACGTGGTGCCGACGTCACAGAAGGTGCACGAGCAGGCCGAACGTGAGGGCATCCTCGACGTGCTGCGCGCGGCCGGAGCCACGATCGCGGTGTCGAGTTGTGACTTCTGTTTCGGATACCAGAAGCCACTCCAAGCCGGCGAGAACTGTATTTCTACCGGCGTGCTGAACATCTCGGGTCGGATGGGAAGCTCGGACGCGAACATCTACATGGGGTCGCCCTTCACGGTTGCCGCCAGCGCGTTGGCCGGTGCGATCACGGAGTCGGCGCAGACGGTGGAGGTCGGTCGATGAGCGCCTACCCGCCACCTCCCGACGTCATCACCGGCGAGGTCGCCTGGGTGTTCGGCGACGACTTCGACATCGACCTCGTCGTCGGAGTATCCAACATCAAATCCTATGATCCCGTGCATCTTCGCTCGGTCTGCATGACGGCATACGACAGTAGTTTCGTCGACCGGGTTCAGCAGGGCGACATCATCGTCGGTGGCCGCAACTTCGGATACGGGCACCCGCACTATCCACCCATGGTCGCGCTCAGAAATTGCGGGATCGCCGCGATAGTCGCCGAGTCCTTCTCCCCCGGATTCTGGCGGGGCGAGACGTTCAACGGGATGCCGCTCATCACGGTGCCCGGCATATCCGCCGCAGTCACGACGGGGGATGCCGTGACGCTGGATTGGCGCGCGGCGACACTGCGGACCGTCGGCGGTCTCGAACTCGTCGGTACTCGACCCAACGCCCGAACCGTCCAGGTCATCGAAGCAGGCGGGTCGTACGAACTTCTGCTCGAAGAACACTCACGCTCCCTCACACCACAAGGACAGGCACAATGACGAACGTGGAACATTCCCCCGCTCGCTCTGGCACGGGTGGCCCGCCGCCGGCGTCGACCACAACCGCGCGCCGCGCCGCAATCGCAGGTGGCGTCGGAACGCTCATCGAGTACTACGATTTTGCCGTCTACGGGTTTCTGGCGGTAGTCATCGCACCCCTGTTCTTTCCGTCGACCAGTCCCGGGGTCTCGATTCTGGCAACCCTCGCAGTCTTCGGAGTTGCCTATGTGGCCCGTCCGCTGGGTGGGATCTTCTTCGGGCGTCTCGGTGACCGGCGTGGTCGTAGGTCCGCACTGGTCATCACCGTCGTGTGCATGGGTCTCGCATGTGGTGTTCTGGGGCTTCTGCCGACGCATTCCTCAGTAGGAGCGCTTGCCCCGATTCTTCTCGTCTTCATCCGCCTTGCGCAGGGATTCTCGGCAGGAGGTGAAATCGGCGGGGCAGCAACGTATATCGCTGAATCAGCACCGCCGAACCGTCGTGGATTCTTCGGCTCTTTCACGCCTATCGGGTCGACCCTGGGCTTCGCCGTCGCGGCCGCAGTGGTCGGCCTGGTGGCACTGGGTACCACCGACGAGCAGATGTCCTCATGGGGTTGGAGAATTCCGTTCCTGTTGGCATTGCCGCTTGCATTCGTCTGTCTCCGCGTCCGATTGAAGCTCGAGGACACACCTGAGTTCGAAGAGATGGCAGAGAAGAATCAGGTTGCCAAGAGCCCGCTGTCCGACGTGGTGAAGAAGAACCCGAAGTCGGTGTTGCGCGTGGTCGGCATTGCGATCGCCATGAACGGTTCCGGATACATCGGGCTCACCTACTTCAGTGTCTATCTGATCAATGATCTCGGGTTCTCGAAGGATGCCGTGTATTGGACGTCGGCCATCAGTATTGCGCTGGCGTGCGCCACATTCCCCGTCAGTGGGATGCTTACCGACCGCTACGGCAGAAAACCGGTGCTACTGGCCGGCTATCTAGGATACATCGTGATTGCGTTGCCCGCGTTCATGATTCTGGGTGCGACGACAAGCATCTTCGTTGTTGGATGCATCTACTTCGTGTATATGGTGCTCAACGGTGTAGTTCAGGTTCCGGCTTTCCCATTGTTCACCGAACTCTTTCCTCGATCGGTTCGATACACCGGGGTGTCCCTCGGATTCAACATCGGCACCATCGCCGCCGGCGGAACGGCACCGTACGTGGCGGCTCAGTTGGTGGAGTCGACCGGCAACAGTATGTCCCCGGCCTATCTGGTGATGGGCGTCTGTGCGATCGGCGTAGCCACCGTGCTGACAATCCGGGAGACCGGAAAGTCCGCGCTTCCCGTGTAATGCAGCGAAGCGCATACTCCTCCTATGCCGGCTCTTCGACTTTAACCTGAATGCACCGATTGGGCCGTGAACGTGACCGAGTCGCAGAAGCGAAATGCCCTGCCGTGGTGAAAGAATCAATCTTGTCTAGGGAAAGATTCGGCCACAACGAAGGGCATCTCGCAGATGCAAC
>NZ_JASITC010000030.1:0-15902 GCF_030063405.1 Rhodococcus sp. H29-C3
TGCGCCAGTTCCGCGCGCCGGTGTCGGAGTCGGAGTCCGTGGTGGCGAGTGTGTTCGAGGATGTGCTCGATGTCGATCGGGTGGGGCTCGACGACGACTTCTTCGAGTTGGGCGGCAACTCACTCATTGCAACGCAGGTTGCGTCGCGATTGAGTTCGGCGCTCGGGCGCGCGGTGTCGGTTCGAACTCTGTTCGAGAGCTCGTCCGTGGGATCACTCGCCGCATCGGTGCAAGATGCTTCCGAGATCGTCCAGCGGCAACCGCTGACGATGTCCGAACGTCCTTCTCTTATCCCGCTGTCCCTTGCGCAGCAACGGTATTGGTTCCTCAATCAGTTCGACACCTCGTCGGTGGTTGACAACATCCCGATCGCGGTACGGCTGTCGGGAGCTCTCGACGTCGCGGCACTTCAGACCGCCGTCGCAGACGTCGTCGACCGGCACGAGGTACTTCGAACCCTGTACCCGAACGAGCCGCTCGGTCCTTCGCAATCGGTTCTGCCTGCGGGGAGCGCCGTTCCCGACCTGACGCCAGTGTCAGTGCGACCCGAGGACGTTCCTTCCCGTGTGCGCGAGGCAGTGACGAGACAGTTCGACGTCACCGAGGCGCCACCGGTATTCGTCAGGCTGTATGCCGTCGATCAGGCGAGCAGCGATCGCAACGGTGAGTACGTGTTGGTGATCGTCGTACATCACATCAGTGCGGACGGATCCTCTCTCCCCGTGCTCGTGCGGGACGTCATGCTGGCATATTCGGCTCGTGCAGCCGGACATGCTCCGCAGTGGTCGCCGTTGCCAGTGCACTACGCCGACTTCGCTCTGTGGCAGCGTGAAGTGCTCGGCGACGAGTCCGATCCCGACTCGATGCTCAGTACACAGATCGCATACTGGCAGAAGCACCTACGCGGAGTCGCTCCCGTGATGGACCTGCCTACCGATCGGCGCCGACCCGAACAGCAGTCGTTTACAGGCGCGGCAGTGCGTACTACCCTCACCGACGAGGTACACCGAACTCTCGTCAGTGTCGCGCACGCGCACGAGGCCTCACTGTTCATGGTCGTCCACACGGCTTTGGCAGCATTCCTGAGTCGGATGAGCAATTCCGGCGACGTCGTCGTGGGTACTCCCATCGCAGGTCGTGTCGATCAAGCGCTGGACGGACTCATCGGCATGTTCGTCAACACCCTCGTGCTCAGGACTCAGGTCGACTCGAGTGCCAGCTTCGTGGAGGCGCTCGCCGACGTACGAGACGTGGATCTCGCGGCATTCGCGCATTCGGATGTGCCCTTCGAGCGCGTCGTCGAAGCCATCAATCCACCACGATCCTCCGAATACAGCCCACTCTTTCAGGTCGGCTTTTCGTTTCAGAACATCGCACAGGAGTCGCTCGAGCTTCCGGATCTGGCCGTTCGGCCGGTCGAATTCGAATCGAACGTTGCCAAGTCCGATGTGCACTTCACTATCACCGAAAATCCGGCACGCAGTGGCGATTCTGTGTTCGGTATCGAACTGGCATATGCCACAGATCTTTTCGACGAGAGTACGGCGCAATCGATGCTCGATCGATTCGTACGCGTCCTCGACGCCGTGGCCGCAAATCCCCTGGTGCTGATCGGCGACATCGCACTGATGACCGAGCCCGAACGTCGATCGATGGTGTTCTCCGCTGATCGGACGGCGCATCCGGTCGGTGAGTCGACTTTGATGTCGATGTACGAGGCGCGAGTGGCCGAAACCCCGGACGCCGAAGCTGTTGTTGCCGAAGGGCAACGAATGACGTTCCGGCAGTTCGACTCGCGGGTCAACGCGACGGCTCGATACCTGATCGATCGTGAAATAGGGCCGGAGTCGAGTGTCGCACTGTCGATCCCACCAGGTGTCGACCTGTTGGTGGTTATGTATGCGGTAGTCAAGACCGGTGCCGCTTACGTTCCACTCGATAGTGAGCATCCGGCGGATCGCAACGCCTACATCGTCGAGACCGCCGCGCCCGCGCTACTCGTCACCGGTCCGGGTGACAGCGGAAACTGGCAGAGCACGGCGCCGACGGTGTCGGTGGACGAGATCGACTCCTCCGAGTACTCCGACGGGCCACTCGACGACTCCGAGCGTCCCGCGCCGGTGCGACCGGACAACACGGCTTACGTTATTTTCACCTCTGGGTCGACCGGAAAGCCCAAGGGAGTGGCGGTCTCCCACCGAGCGATCGTCAATCAGTTGCAGTGGCTGCGTGCCAACTTCCATACTGGGCCCGACGATGTCGTGCTGATACACACCGCGGTCACGTTCGATGTATCCGTGTGGGAATACTGGGGTGCGCTCGCTGCAGGAAGCGCGGTGGTCATCGCCGCTCCCCGATCACATCCGGATCCTGCATATCTTCTCGGCTTGATGCGTTCGGAGAATGTGACGACCCTCGGTGTGGTGCCGGCGATGCTGAACACCCTTCTGATGCAGGCCGAAGGTGTACTGCCCCGATCCATCCAGCGCGTCTACGCCATCGGGGAGGAGCTCGCCGCGGGGCTCGCACAGTGGTTCCGCCGAGGCAACGAGGGAAAGCTCTTCAATCTCTACGGGCCGACCGAGGCCGCGGTGTCGGTGACCTGTCACGAGGTTGTGTCGGAAGATGTCGGCGGCGTGCCGATCGGCCGTCCGATGTGGAACACCGGCACTCTCGTGTTGGATTCCCGAATGAACCTCGTTCCGGCAGGAGTCGGCGGAGATCTGTACCTCACCGGCGTCCAACTGGCGCGCGGATACACCTCACGAACGGCATTGACTGCCGAGCGTTTCGTCGCCGATCCGTTCGGACCGAACGGATCCCGAATGTACAGAACCGGTGATCTCGCCCGATGGAATCGCGATGGTGAGCTCGAGTATCTCGGTCGATCGGACGAGCAGGTGAAGGTGCACGGCTACCGGATCGAGCTGGGCGAGATCGAGTCGGTACTTCGAACCCACCCCGACGTGACCGAGGCAGCCGTCATCGCGCGTGAGGACGGAGATCTGGGGCACCGGCTCGTTGCCTACGTCGTTCCGGGTGCAGGTCGATCGATCGATCGAGATTCGCTGCTGGCGCTGGCAGCCCAAGACTTGCCGTCGTACATGAAGCCGGCAGCCGTCGTCGTTCTCGATCGACTTCCGCTGAATCCGAGCGGCAAGGTGGATCGTCGGGCCCTTCCCGATCCTGTATTCGACAAGGTGCACTACAAGGCGCCGAGCAGTGAGACCGAAGCTCTGGTTGCACGGGTGTTCGCCGACATTCTGGGCACCGAGGACGTCGGCGTGGACGACGACTTCTTCGATCTGGGTGGCAACTCGATGGTCGCCGTCCGAATGGTGGGGGCGCTGAAATCGGCGGTCGGTCGCGATGTACCTCTTCCCTGGGTCTTCGGAAGTTCGACACCTGCAGAGCTGGCTGCACGCATCGACCGCGAACCGGCGACGTCGAGTGCTGGAGGCGTTGCCGGTGGACCACTCGACATTCTCGTCACACTCCGTGAGGGAAGCGCAGACCACGCGCTCTTCTGTTTCCATCCGATCACCGGTACCGCGTGGGCGTTCGCAGGATTGGCACCGCATCTCGATGCCGATCGGCCGGTCTATGGTCTGCAATCTCCCGCGCTGTCCGGTGCCGCACTCCCGACCTCGATCGAGGACTGGGCCGAGCTGTACGTGCACGAGATTCGCGCCGTTCAGCCGGTCGGGCCCTACCACCTGCTTGGATGGTCGATGGGTGGTGTGATCGCGCACGCAGTTGCGGTTCGGCTTCGTACTCTGGGGGAGAGCGTCGAGACGCTCGCCGTGATGGATGCGATCGTCGGCACTGCCGAAGGTCGTACGACGGCTCTACCGACAATGGGTGATCTGGTCGGTGAGTTCGGTGGAGATACCGACCGCGAGGTCGCAGATTTCGACGTTCAAGACGCGGTGGATCTGGTTGCGACCCTGCCGCCGCCCTTCGACTCGCTGACCAGAGATCGGATCGAAATCATTTTCGGCGGGATTCGGCACTCCGCGGAACTGTTGGAGGCATATCGGCCGAGCAGGTTCGATGGGGAACTTCTGTACTTCACCGCCGAACTCGACGACCCCTCTGGAGAGTCGGGTGCGTCCAGCTGGAAAACGGCTGTCGACGCAGAACGCACGGTCAACTACCCAGTGGAGACGACCCACTGGAAGATGGCCTCGTCCACTTCGTTGGGATTGATCGGACCGATACTGAACAAGTGGATCCTCGGCGGTCGCTGATCAACAGGTGACTTCGGCCACGTCCTTGTGGGATGGGCCCTCACCCCGGCGAATCATCCGAGTGAATGATTTACCCGGCCATAACGGTCCTCGCGCCCGGTACGGCCCTCGGTAACGTCTGCCTGTCGTAAGCGATGGGGTATACATGGACGACGATTTGTCGTTGTAAACCTGTACGGGGCGACTGCAGGAACTCGGTCTTTTCGAGTACTCGGCTTGTCCTCGGATCGAGATCAAAGGGTGAGTCTTGTTCAAGTCTGAGTTGTCGGTTTCCGTGCCCGTCGAAGTCGAGCTTCGATGAGTGGCGACGGCCAGAACAGCTCGGCCAGTACTACCTCTCCAGGAACATCCCGCTCGACGGCACGGCCTCGGCGAACTCCGCGCGTCCGACGACCGCGTATCCCACTTCTGCCCGACATCTTGCTCGCTGCGGTCGAGTCCGATCCGTCAGCTTCGGCACTGTCTTTCGAAGGAACAGACCTCTCGTATGCCGAAGTGGATGCGTGGTCGAGTCGTCTGGCACGGGCTCTGATCGGGCGCGGACTCGGCGCCGACGACGTCGTTGCAGTCGCGATGACGAGGTCGGCATCGTCCGTTCGATCCGTGTGGGGAATAGCCAAATCGGGCGCCACCTTCCTGCCCGTAGATCCGAACTATCCTGCCGATCGCATCGAGCACATGCTTACCGATTCGGGCGCCCGCTTCGGTGTGACCGTGTCCGAATTCGTCGATGCTCTCCCAACGACGGTCGATTGGCTTGTCCTCGACGACCAGGCTTCCGTGACCGAGGTGGCCGGCAACGACGACTCGCCAGTGATGGCAGCCGACCGCGTGCGGCCACTGCACGCGACGCATGGCTGCTACATGATTTACACCTCGGGCTCGACCGGAGTACCGAAGGGTGTGGTCGTGACCCATGCGGGCCTGAGCGATCTCGCCGTCGAGTTGCGCGAACTGTACTCCCTCACGAGCGCGTCGCGAACCCT
Organism: Rhodococcus sp. H29-C3; assembly: GCF_030063405.1. Classification (NCBI taxonomy): domain Bacteria; kingdom Bacillati; phylum Actinomycetota; class Actinomycetes; order Mycobacteriales; family Nocardiaceae; genus Rhodococcus; species Rhodococcus sp. H29-C3. The sequence continues at coordinate 5,237 of NZ_JASITC010000030.1, forward strand.
GCACTTCGCCTCACCCAGCTTCGACGCATCGGTATTCGAACTGCTCATGGCAGTGACTGCGTCGTCGACGATGGTTGTCGCGCCGCCTTCGGTGTACGGAGGAATGGAGCTTGCCGAGCTGTTGCGAGAGGAACGAGTCACGCACGCGGTCATCACGCCCGCAGCACTGGCGTCGGTCGATCCAGCCGGATTGGTCGATCTGGAGATGGTTCTCTCGGCGGGTGAGGCGTGTCCGCCAGAGCTCGTGAGCAAGTGGGCCGCGGACCGGCCGTCCGGCCCCCGAAGGTTCTTCAACGGTTACGGTCCGACCGAAGCCACAATCATGGCTACGTGCAGTAGCGCACTCGAACCAGGCGCGACGGTGTCGATCGGCGGCCCCATCCGTGGAATGTCGGCGGCTGTTCTCGACGACCGGTTACGACCGGCAATTGCGGGCTCCAAGGGGGAGCTGTATCTGTGGGGTCCAGCTCTCGCCCGCGGCTACCACGGCAAGGAGGCGCTCACAGCCGACCGATTCGTCGCAAACCCGTTCGCAACCGATGGTTCGCGGATGTATCGCACCGGAGACATTGTCAGATGGCGTCACTCTTCCAACGTCCTCGAATACTCCGGACGCAGTGATTTTCAAGTCAAGATCCGCGGATTCCGTATCGAACTCGGCGAGATCGATTCTGCACTGACGGCACACAGTGGAGTCGATTTCGCGGTAACCGTGGCCCGCGAGGGAGTCGGCGGCGCAGCGGGCGCAGGAACAGAGTCCGGCGGCGGCGCGGGTTCAGCCATGCTTGTGTCCTACGTCCTCGCGGTAGAGGGAGTGGCGTTGAGTACGGCGGACCTGACGCAGTTCGTCGCCGACAAACTCCCGCGGCATATGGTCCCGACGGCGATCGTGTTGATCGACGAGCTTCCGCTGACACCGGTGGGCAAGTTGGACCGAGCCGCATTGCCGGACCCGGTTCTTCTCGCACGCGAGTTCCGCGCACCCGAGAGCCCGACGCAACGCGTTGTTGCCGGCGTCTTCTCCGAGTTGCTGGACCTACCCCGTGTCGGTCTGGACGACGACTTCTTCGAGCTCGGTGGAAACTCGCTGATCGCGACCCAAGTTGTCGCGCGCATCGGTGCGGCTCTCGACACCACAGTCTCGGTTCGCTCGCTGTTCGACTATTCGTCGGTAGTTCGCTTCGCCGAGTCGGTCGATGCGCAGAACAATGTCGGACACCGTACGCCCTTGACCGCACGCTCACGGCCGGAGCCGATCCCGCTGTCACTCGCGCAGCGGCGAATGTGGTTCATGAACCGGTTGGAGCCGGAATCGGCGATCAACAACCTCCCCCTCGCGGTGAGACTGACGGGCGAGCTGAACGCGGCGGCCCTGTCGCAAGCGGTGTTCGATGTCGTGAACCGACACGAGACACTGCGAACGTACTACCCAGACAACAACGGTGACGGCCACCAGGTCGTCCTCGACGCCGAGGATGTCGCTCCCCGGCTCGTATCTGTTCCTGTGGCCGACTCCGAGATCGTCGGTGTGCTGCAGGCCATGACCCTGGCTCCGTTCGACCTCACCACCGAAGTTCCCTTGCGCGCGCAGTTGCTGGAAATCGGCGACGGGGATTACGTGCTCGCGCTCGTCACCCATCACATCACCGCCGACGGTGCGTCGTTGGCTCCGCTGACGCGAGACCTGATGACTGCGTACGTCTCTCGTGCTGCAGGCATCGAACCGGCGTGGGCGCCGCTGCCGGTTCAGTACGTGGACTACACGCTGTGGCAGCACGAAGTCCTCGGGGCATCCGACGATCCGACGTCGCAGATCGTCGTACAGGAATCGTTCTGGAAGTCCGAGCTGGAGGGAATTCCGTCACAGCTGGACCTGCCGACCGACCGACCACGTCCGTCGGTGCAATCCAGCGCAGGTAGCACCGTAGATTTCGAGATTTCCGGCACCACGCACCGAGCACTCCTCGAACTCGCCAAGTCCAAGAACGCCACCTTTTTCATGGTCGCCCACGCGGCGCTGGCTGTTCTGCTTGCTCGGTTGTCCAACGTCGACGACGTCGTCATCGGAGCGCCGATCGCGGGTCGCGGGGACGAGCAACTCGACGATCTCGCCGGAATGTTCGTCAATACTCTTCCGCTGCGAACTCGATTGGACCCGACCGAGCCATTCGTAGACCTGCTGTCTCGGGTGCAGGAATCGGACCTGCAAGCATTCGGCCACGACGCCGTTCCTTTCGAACGGCTCGTCGAGGTTCTCGACCCTGAGCGATCGCCTTCCCGACATCCGATCTTCCAGGTTGCGATCTTCCTACAGAACATGGCACAACAAGGTCTGGAACTTCCGTCTCTCGCGGTCGCACCGGTGCCCATGGACGGCGCCTTGGCGAAATTCGATCTGCAGTTCACCCTCGCCGGTGCCGATACCAGGCATGGCGAAGGCGGTCCTATCGCTGCCCAGATCACTTACGCAACAGCGCTGTTCGACGAGCAGACTGTACAGTCCCTTGCTCGTCGGTACTGTCGGATTCTGGATGCCATCGCAGCCGATCCAGTCGATCAGGTCGGTGCACTCGATCTCCTCGGCAACGCCGAACGCCGAATGCTGCTGCGTGACTGGAACGACACCCACCACGAACTTACCGGCGAGTCGAACTTGCTGTCGGAATTCGACGATCGTGTAGTCAGTCACCCTGACCAAGTTGCGGTGATCTTCGAAGGTCGATCCCTGACCTACCGCGAGTTCGACGGTCGTGTCGATTCGCTGGCACGAGTGCTGATCGCTCGCGGAATCGGCCCCGAGGCTCGCGTGGCTGTCGCAATTCGGCGATCGCTGGATCTGGTCGTCGGTATCTACGCAGTACTGCGCGCCGGGGCAGCGTTCGTTCCAGTAGATCCGGACCACCCCGAAAGTCGCGTTCGGTACATCGTGGAGGCGGCAGATCCCGCGTGTGTGCTCGTGGCCGGCGACCACGATCGTGCACTCTTCGGCGATGCCGCGATCCTCGACGTCACCGAAGTCGACATCGACTCCGGTGAGCACGGCGTGCCTATCACCGACTCGGACCGCGTCGCTACATCGACGCCCGACAACACTGCCTATGTCATCTTCACCTCGGGGTCGACCGGCAAGCCCAAAGGTGTTGCCGTCTCGCATCGTGCCGTCGTCAACCAAATGGCATGGATGCGAAATGAATACGACCTCACCGCGGCGGACGTATACCTGCAGAAGACTGCCACCACGTTCGACGTGTCGCTATGGGGATTCTTCCTCCCTCTCCAGGTAGGTGCGTCGCTCGTGCTCGCGACCCCGGACGGGCATCGAGATCCGAGGTACATCGCAGATACCATCGCGGAGCATTCCGTCACGCTCACCGACTTCGTACCCTCCATGCTGACAACGTTCACAGCGCACGCCCCGGCACATTCCTGCAGGAGCCTCAGGCACGTCTTCGTGATCGGCGAGGCCTTCCCGCTCGAAACTGCGAATGCATTTCGTGCGATCTCCTCGGCCGGTCTACACAACTTGTACGGCCCGACCGAAGCCGCAGTGTCGGTGACGTATTGGGAGTCGACCACGTCCGACATCGGCACCGTTCCCATCGGCAGACCCGAGTGGAACACGGCAGCAGTCGTTCTCGACTCGCGGCTGCGGATCGTTCCGGCGGGCACGGCAGGCGAACTGTATCTCTCCGGAGTTCAACTTGCCCGCGGCTACCTGGGTCGACCCGATCTGACCTTCGACCGATTCGTCGCTGACCCAACCGGGGCTCCGGGGACGCGTATGTATCGGACGGGGGACCTCGCTCGGTGGCGCCTGAGCAAGAATGGTGAGCCGGGCGTCCTCGAATACATCGGACGCACCGACTTCCAGGTGAAGTTTCGTGGCCAGCGAATAGAACTCGGCGAAATCGAAACGGCACTGCTCGCGCACGCCGCCGTCAACCAAGCCGTCGTACTTGTCGTCACCGTGGCATCGAGCGATCACCTCGTCGCATACGTCGTTCCGAGACCGGGTATGTCGGTGGACGTCGTCGAGGTTCGGAGCGATCTCGGCCGACTTCTTCCCACCTACATGATCCCGGCGGCAGTCGTCGTCCTGGATGCCTTCCCGCTGAACTCGAGCGGAAAGCTCGACCGGAAGGCGCTTCCCGAGCCCACCTTCGAAACTCGGGAGTTTCGCGCGCCGACCACGCCGGTCGAAGAGATCGTCGCCACGACCTTCGCGGAAGTACTCCGTATCGATCGTGTCGGGCTCGACGACGACTTCTTCAGCCTCGGTGGCAACTCACTGATCGCTACCCGGGTAGTTGCCAGACTCGGCGAGGCTCTCGACTCGCGTGTGCCGGTGCGATCGTTGTTCGAGGCGTCGGGGGTCGAGACACTGGCTGCACGCTTGGAAAGTTCCGTCGGTAGCGGCGCCCGCGCCCAGCTCACCCGACAGGTGCGGCCCGAACGCATCCCATTGTCGCTTGCGCAGCAACGCATGTGGTTTCTCAATCAGCTCGACTCCTCCTCCGCCGCCTACAATTTGCCGGTTGCCATTCGGCTACGAGGCGATCTCGATGTGATGGCGTTGTGCACGGCCCTCGCCGATGTGGTCGATCGCCATGAGTCGCTGCGCACCGTCTATCCGTCGACAGACGGACAGCCTTACCAGAACATACTTCCGGGTGCAGACTCGGCCGTAGAGCTCGCGCCGGAGACCGTGGCGGAATCCGATCTCGGTGACCGCTTGATCGAGCTCTTCGGGCGAGGTTTCGACGTGTCGATCGAGATACCGCTTCGCGCAAAACTTTTGATGGTCGGCGAAGACGACCATGTACTCGCAGTGGTGGTTCACCACATCAGTTCCGACGGATTCTCGATGGGACCACTTGCCCGCGATGTGATGTCTGCTTACGTTGCGCGAGCATCAGGCGAGTCACCGAACTGGGCACCGCTCGCGGTTCAGTATGCCGACTATGCGCTGTGGCAGCGTGCGTCATTGGGGGCAGAGACGGACCCGGGGTCCCTCGCCGAAGTCCAATTGTCGTACTGGGCCGAAAAGCTTTCCGGCATCGCGACCGAAATCGAACTGCCGAAGGATCGTCCACGCCCGACAGTGGCAAGCAATACCGGTCGGACCGTGACCATCACCATCGACGGCCGAAGTATCGAAGCTCTCGACGTGCTTGCACGAGAGAATAATTCGTCGCGCTTCATGGCAGTGCACACGATTCTCGCTGTCCTTCTCGCACGATTGTCGGGAACCGATGACATCGCAATCGGAACACCGGTTGCAGGCCGGGGCGACGCGTCTCTCGACGACGTGATCGGCATGTTCGTCAACACCCTGGTGCTTCGTACCGAGCTCGATCTCGGAGCGGACTTTTCGACGCTGCTCGCTGCGACTCGCGAGGTCGACCTCGAAGCGTTCGCTCACGCAGACATACCGTTCGAGCGTGTGGTCGACGTGGTGGACCCGGAGCGGTCGCAGGCGCGGCATCCGCTCTTTCAAGTGATGTTGGCGTTTCAGAACATGGAGCGTCGAACATTCGAGCTTCCCCAACTAGCGGTCACTCCTGTCGATCTCGATTTCGAGATCGCCAAATTCGATCTTCAGGTCACGGTGCTCGAGTCGGGTGGCGCGGGCGAGTCCTCGCCGGGGATGACTGTGCAGTTTGCCTATGCCGTGGATTTGTTCGATCATCAGACCGTCGTCTCCTTTGCAGATCGGTTTCTGCGTCTGATGCGCGGCGTTCTTGCTCAGCCGAAGAATGCAGTCGGAGACGTCGATGTGTTCGGTCCAGGCGAACGAGATCTGGTGCTGCGGCAGTGGTCCGGTTCCTCGGTTGCGTCCGAGGCCGAGCATCGGACCCTGGCTGCTCGATTCGACGATCAGGTATCGACAGCTCCGACGGCTCGGGCACTCGTGTACGAGAACGAGCGGTTGAGCTATGAGGAACTCGCAATGCGAGCAAATCGGCTGGCCCGCCTTCTGATCGCGCACGGGGTCGGCCCGGAAACTCTCGTTGCTGTCGTCATGCCCCGGTCGGTCGATCTTGTAGTCGCAGTTCTCGCCGTCATTGCCTCGGGCGCAGGCTACGTCCCGATCGATCCTTCGTACCCACAGGAGAGAATCGATTACGTCCTCGAGGACTCCGCTCCGGCCGTTGTTCTCACCTGGTCCGGTCGCGAGGCACGGCTCGGAGATTGCGCTTCTGTTCTCGATGTCGACACCCTGGATCTGAATGCGATGTCGGGTAGACCTCTCGCTGACCACGACCGCACCACAACGCTTCGGCCTTCGGATGTGGCATACGTGATCTACACGTCCGGATCGACCGGATTACCGAAGGGCGTTGCCGTATCCCATGACGCAGTCGGCCGGTTGCTCGATGGAACAGATGGCTTGTTCTCGTTCGATTCGGCCGATACCTGGACGCTGTTTCACTCGTACGCCTTCGATTTCTCGGTGTGGGAACTGTGGGGTCCATTGCTGCACGGTGGAACTCTCGTCGTAGTCGACTACTTCACCTCGCGCTCTCCGGACCTCTTCCGTCGATTGCTCATCCGGGAGAACGTAACGGTTCTGAATCAGACGCCCTCGGCATTCCACCAATTGGCGGAGATCGACCGTATGGAAGGTGGGACGGAACTCTCCGCTCTGCGGTACATCGTATTCGGCGGTGAGCCCCTGGAACTCCGTCGTCTGACACCGTGGTTCGACCGCTACGGTGATCGGGCGCCGCGCCTGGTGAACATGTACGGCATCACCGAGACGACAGTTCACGTCTCGCACCGTGAACTGGACTCGGCGCTCGTCGCATCGGCATCGGGTTCCGTTGTGGGGGGCCCTATTCCAGGATTGCGAATCCACATCCTCGACACCCGTCTGGCGCCGGTCCCACCCGGGGTCGCAGGCGAGTTGTACATCGGTGGCGGCCAACTGGCGCGGGGCTATCTCGGAAAGCACTCGCTCACGGCGACACGCTTCATCGCAGACCCGTTCTCCGCCAGTGGTGTGCGCCTGTACCGATCCGGTGATGTTGCCAGATGGAACGCTGCCGGCGAATTGGAGTTCGTCGGCCGTGCCGACGACCAAGTGAAGATTCGTGGCTTTCGGATCGAACTCGGTGAGATCGAATCGGTGATTCTCGAACTGGATCGAGTCGCGCAGGTCGCAGTCGTGGCACGCGAGGACATTCCGGGCACTGCTCGACTGGTGGCGTACGTAGTTCCCGGTAACGGTGCGGTGATCGACGACGACGATCTGCGTAGTCAGGTCTCCGCCGCAGTGCCCGAGTACATGGTGCCTGCTGCGTTCGTAATTCTCGATTCGATTCCGTTGACCGTCAACGGCAAGCTCGATCGTCGTGCCTTGCCGGCCCCGGTAGCGCGCCGCAACGACTTTCAGGCGCCTCGGACCGATGCCGAGCGAATCGTCGGTGAAGTCTTCGCGGATGTTCTCGGCGTCGAGCGAGTGGGAGTCGACGACTCGTTCTTCGCACTCGGTGGTGACAGCATCATGTCGATTCAAGTCGTGTCACGGGTGAAGAGTCGTGGACTGTCGATAACCGCCCGAAAGATATTCGAACATAAGACAGTAGCTGCGATCGCGGAGAACGCCACGGTCGTGGACGGGGTGGATGCACCCGTGGCCTTGGACGAGATGCCGGGCGGTGGCGTCGGTCCGGTCCCGGCCACTCCGATTGTGGCGCAGATGCTCGAGCGAGGCACAGAATTAGGTCGATACACTCAAAATCTAGTTCTCGAACTGCCATTGGGCATCGACGCTGGTGGGGTAACAGCTACGATTCAGGCCGTCGTCGACCATCATGACGTCCTGCGATCCTCGCTGGTCGAGAGTGCTGAGCTCGGATCGATCCAGTATGTTGCAGAACGTGGCTCGGTCGACGTGGCCACCTTGCTCCACCGGGTCGAAGTCGACGAGGCAGTGGGTCCGGACGACCTACGAGAATTGGCACTGATCGAGACGAATCGGGCCATGGACAGGCTCGATCCGTGGAACGGTGTCGTGCTGCAGTTCGTGTGGCTCGATCCGATATCCGTCGAAGGTCGAGCTTCCGGAACAGGTCGGCTCGTGGTCGTAGCACATCACCTCGTGGTCGACGGAGTCTCGTGGCGAATTTTCGTCCCCGACCTGGTAAAGGCGTGGATCGCAGTGTCGAGTGGTCAGGCCCCAGCCTTGGAGCCGGTCGGAACATCATTCCGTCGTTGGGCACATGGGCTACGTGACGAAGCGGAATCGGACAAGCGTCGGAACGAACTCGACTACTGGGATTCGGTACTGTCCGGACCTGATGCAATCCTTGGATCACGGCCGTTCGATTCCACTGTGGATGTCGCCTCGAGCGTCGACCGGGTCGAATTCGAGGTACCGGCCAGCGTCACCGATGCAGTGCTCACGACAATCCCCAGACTGTTCCACGGAAGCGTGAACGACGGGCTGCTCGCCACGTTCATGGTGGCTTTGAGTCAGTGGCGGCGGGAGCGCGGTGGAGCAGACGATCGATCTGCGCTGATTCGGTTCGAGGGACATGGCCGTGAAGAAGAAGCTGTGCCCGGCGCCGATCTCTCGCGCACCGTGGGATGGTTCACGAGCATCTATCCCGTGCGATTCGATCTCGACGAGATCGACCTCGACGATGCATTGGCCGGTGGACCACACCTCGGCAGAGCTATCAAGCTCGTCAAGGAGGCTTTGCGGGCAGTACCCGATCGCGGAATCGGTTTCGGTCAACTTCGATATCTGAATCCCGAGTCGGCCGCGCGATTGGCATCCCAGAGTGTGGGCCAGATCGTCTTCAACTATCTGGGACGGGTCGGACAGGAAACCGTACCGACCGAGTTCAATGGAATCGGGTGGCTCCCGGCCGGTGACCTCGGCGATCTCGCGGGGGATCCGGAGCCGACTATGCCCGCGATGGCGACGCTGGACATCAACTCGGTCGTGATCGGAGATCGTCTCAGTGGATCGATCGCTTTCCCCTCCGGATTGCTCGCTGCCGACGATGTTCGACACCTCACTGATCTATGGGTCGGCGCACTCGGATTGCTCGACGACTACTCCCGGTCGGACGCCGTCGGTGGACATACCCCATCCGACTTCGACCTCGTCCGAACTTCGAGTGCAGACATAGCGCGCTGGGAGGCGGGGTACAGAACGGTCACCGACGTCTGGCCGTTGACCCCGCTGCAGGCCGGGATGTACTTCCTCGGGGGGCTTGACGACAGCATCAGTGCAGACGCTTACACGGTCCAGATCTCGCTGGACCTAGGTGGACAGGTCGATGCCGAGCGCCTTCATTCGGCCGCACGGACCCTACTCGAGCGACATCCGAACCTGCGAACCGCTTTCGTCGAAGACGAATCAGGGACCCCGGTTCAGATCGTCGTCGACGGGCTCGCTCCGGAATGGACAGAGATCGACCTCACCGCCGAGCCGCTGGACGCGGTAGCCGCGCGTGCGGACCGCATCATGGCGGAAGACAAGCTCCGACGTTTCGACCTGGCCGCACCGCCGCTACTGCGATTCACTCTGATACACCGCCACAGTGAGCCGGAGGGCACCACCGCAACGCTTGTTGTGACCAATCATCATGTACTGCTGGATGGTTGGTCTATGCCACTGCTCATGCAGGAGCTGATCGTTCTTTACGCTATGGGCGCCGAGTCCGAACACCTCCCGCGAGCCAGGCCATACCGAAACTACCTCTCATGGCTGGTTCAGCGTGATCGTGCGGCGTCTGTCGAAGCCTGGAAGCAGGCACTTGTCGGAGTCTCGGAACCGACTCTGTTGTTTGCCGGTGCAAGTGGAGGCGACGGCGTCGGTATGGGCGAGTATGCGTTGACCCTCTCGGAGGAGAGCACGACGCGATTGTCGAGTGCTGCGTCCGAAATCGGTGTCACGTTGAATACTATGGTTCAAGCATCTTGGGGACTTGTCTCCAGCCGCTTGCTTGCTCGTCGTGACGTCGTGTTCGGCGCGACCGTATCGGGCCGACCCGCGGAGCTGCCCGGAGTCGAAACGATGGTCGGTTTGTTCATCAACACCGTCCCGGTAAGGGTGTCCGTCGATCCCAAAACCACTGTAATGCAGCATTTGTCGACGTTGCAGGCCGAGCAGGCGGACCTGCTCGATCATCACTACACAGGTCTGACCGAGATCGTGGAAGCTGCAGGTGACGGCGCCAAGTTCGACACGCTGGTCGTATTCGAGTCGTACCCGATCGACCGCGAGGCAATTGCCGAGAGCGGCTCCATCGATGGACTCCGCTTACGCGGGGTACACACTTCCGATGGAAGTCATTACCCGTTGACACTGGTGACGACTGTGGACACTCAGATGCAGGTGCGATTCAAATATCGACGCGATGTGATCGACGAAGAGTCCGTGAAGGCTCTGGCGCAACGATTCTCGCGGGTCATGGAGCGAATGGACGAGGTCGACACGAAGATCGGTTCGATCGATATTCTGGAGACATCCGAACGAGCCCGCTTGACGACCATGTCGAGTGGGCCGGGTGTGTCACCGATTCTTCTGCCGGATTTGTTGACGGCGGCGGTGGAGCGGAGCCCAGAATCGTCGGCGTTGGTGTGTGGGTCTGCTGAGATCTCCTATCGGGTGTTGGATTCGCGGTCCTCGCGGTTGGCTCGGGTGTTG
>NZ_JASITC010000031.1:0-15360 GCF_030063405.1 Rhodococcus sp. H29-C3
CAACACCCGAGCCAACCGCGAGGACCGCGAATCCAACACCCGATAGGAGATCTCAGCAGACCCACACACCAACGCCGACGATTCTGGGCTCCGCTCCACCGCCGCCGTCAACAAATCCGGCAGAAGAGCAACGCGCGCCCTACGAGTGCGAGGCTTGCGCCTGTCCTTGTTACGCCCACTGGATCGACCGGATCTCACCGGTCCTGCGGCCGACAGATCAGGGGTGACGTCGGATTCGATGTCGCCCGAGTTCGGGTTTTTCGCATTCATCGGTGGGCAGTACCTCGCAATCGGTCGGGATACGGACTGACTCAGCGTCGAGATTGTGTCGTGATTGCGCTGTTATAGCGGAAATTCATGACCCAATCAAAATGAAAAGTCTGTTTTACAAGTCCTGAATCTACTCTGAAGGCTACCAAGCGCCGACCGATCTGCAATCACTCACGCCACGCTCGAACAGGGAAATCTGAGTTAGGTAGGCCCCGAAATGCGCCCTGAGCGCCCAAAGGAGCCCACAACACTTTCGGCTATCAAAGCCGCTGACTACACCGACCGTCTTTTATCGGCCCATTTCGCTACAGGGCGGCCGAAATAGAACCGTGATAGAAGTGAACACGCGACATACATGCGACAAGCAAGTCAAGTGCAGGTTTTCACCGAGAGTTCACACACAGTGACGGTCCACTCGTGTACAACGACTGGACCGTCAGCCGAAGATCGTCCAGCCCGCCGCGGAGTCGGACGCTGGAAGCTGCGTATCGACCGGATTCTCGGTGAGAACGACGGACACGAGATCTTCCGCCTCGATTCCCGCTTCCAGGGCCGCACCCTGAGCACGAGAGACGAACGCATGGGTCACCCACTGTTCGACGATCACCGACTCGGGATCCTCGGGTTCACCAGGCGCCGACACGACCATCGCCGAGCCTGCTGACGCCGCGACCGCGAACTCCAGTAGAGACCAGCTGGTGCCGAACCTCGCGGTCCCGTAAGTACGCGATTCGAAGGTCACCCCGAGGAGTCCGCGAAGCGAGTCTGCGATCGTGACGACATCGCCGTGGGAGAGAGGTGGGCCGTGGGCCAGAGGTGGGTCGACCCCATCGAAGAAGGCGAATGGATCATCGGGGCGAAGAAGTCGCACTCGTTCCGAATACGCCACTGGTCGTGAGGAACGCTCGGCAACGGACTTGATCACCGAGTCGTCGTTCAGGACGATCCACCCGCCGACCGAACTCTCGACCGCCTCCGCCGTCGCCGCGATACTCACGACCGCGGTGTTCGACCTGGGACCGGTCACTGCACCACCACTTTTGGCGACAGCCCAGAGTGTGACAATCTGCTCGACCGACCGCGGGATGGCCACGGCGACCGCATCCCCAGGTCCGACACCCCGCGATATCAGCTCTCGTGCCAACCGCGACGACCGTTCGTCCAGCTCGCCGAAAGAGATGTCGACGTCGCCGATCGAGATTGCAGGCGCGTCGGGGTCTTCGTCGACCACGGTGCGCAACACCTGGGCCAGCGTTGTCCCTTCGGCACCTGCGGTTGATGCGATATCGGCCGAGGGTGCGGCTGTCAGGACGTGCCCTTGGTCGACCTCGGTGTCGGATTGGATGTCGATGTCCCCGACGACCACCTCGGTGCTGCCGGCGATCGCGTCGAGCACCAGGGTGAAACGCTCTCCAAAGCGCGAAATCGACTCTTCGTCGAACAGATCTGTCGCATAGGTGAACACGACCTGCAATCGATCGCCGACGCGTTCTACCGTCACCTGAAGATCGAACTTGGCCGCCAGTTCAGCGCCGTCGAGAACCGAGATGGACAACCCCGGAAGTTCGAGTGTGGCTTGCTCCTGATTCTGAAGCGACAGAACCACCTGGAAGATCGGGTGGCGGGCGACCGAGCGGGTCGGGGACACTGCGTCGACTACCCGCTCGAAAGGGACGTCCGCATTGGCGAAAGCGCCGAGGTCGACGCTCCGCACTCGGTCGAGAAGGTCATCGAATCGATCCGCGGGATCGACGTCCACCCGAAGGGCGAGCGTGTTGACGAACATTCCGACCAGCCCATCGAGCGCGGCGTCACCGCGACCGGCGACTGCAGTGCCGATCACGATGTCACGTCCGCCGCTCATCCGAGCCAACAGGACTGCAAGCGCGCTATGGACGACCATGAACAACGATGCGTTGTTGGCACGCGCGATCCGGTTCAGCGAATCGGTCATCTCCGGAGTCAGTGACGTAGCCCAGGATCGTCCGCGCATCGACTGTTGGGGCGGACGCGGCCGGTCTGTTGACAGATCCAGCTCGTCCGGGACACCGAGCAGCTGTTCCGTCCAGAAACGGAGTTGGCCGGCTGCGATCGAGTCGGCCTGCTCTGCGTCACCCAGTACGTCATGCTGCCACAGCGCGTAGTCCGCGTACTGCACTGTCAGCGGAGCCCAGGCCGGGGCCGAGCCGGAGATCCTTGCGACGTAGGCCGTCATCACATCTCGTGCGAGAGGTGCCATGGACACCCCGTCTGCCGAGATGTGGTGAACCGATACCGCAAGCACATGGTCGGTTTCGGTGAGCGCGAACAGTTCGGCCCTGACCGGCATGTCGATGGACACGTCGAAGCCACGCGAGATGGTGCCGCGAACCCGATCGATCAGTTCGGTTTCGCTCGCACACACAATCGGTGCGAGGTCGAGTCCGACATCGGCGACTTCACGTATCTTCTGGAACGGGCCGTCCGCGTCGGTCGGATAACTCGTTCGCAGGCTCTCATGCCTGCCGATCACATCGCGGATGGCTCTGTCGAGTGCGTCGAGATCGAGTTCGCCTGTCAACCGGATCGCCAGCGGAATGTTGTACACCGACGAGCCGGGATCGAGGCGGTTGAGGAACCACATCCGCTGCTGGGCAAGTGAAAGCGGAATACGCTCGGGACGTTCGGCAGCCACCAGTGTCCTTCGGCCACCTACACCGAGATGACGACTGGCGCACGATGCAAGTGCTGCCACAGTCGGAGCTTCGAAAAGCTCTCGAACGGACACATCACTGTCGAGTGCCGCGTTCAGTCTGGCTATGACTCTGGTTGCGTCGAGCGAATTGCCGCCGAGTTCGAAGAATGAGTCGTCCGCCCCGACCACTTCCTGGGACAGAACCGCTGCGAATACATCCGCGACTGCTTTTTCGGCAGGTGTGCTGGGCGCACGGAAGGGTGACCCCGATGCGTACACCGGCACCGGCAGTGCTCGATGGTCCAGCTTGCCGTTGACCGTCAACGGCAGTTCGTCCAGGATTTCGATAAGATCCGGCACCATATAGGCGGTCAAGAATTGTGCTGCAACAGAACGCAATCGGTTGATATCGATGGACGCTCCAGCCGAGGGCACGACGTACGCGACGAGAGACTCGCCCTCGCGGTCTTCGGTATCGGCGCCCTGACGCAGGTCTCGGCGAACCATTGCCACCACCTGGGCGACGTCGGAATCTCGGAGCAACGCAGATTCGACTTCACCGAGTTCGATGCGGAACCCGCGCAGCTGAACTTGGGAATCACTGCGCCCGGCATACTCGAGCTGCCCGCCGGCATTCCAACGGCCTCGGTCGCCGGTCCGGTACATCACCGTTCCACTCGGTCCGAGCGGGTCGGCCACGAACCGTGTCGAGGTGAGTGCCGACTTGCCGAGGTAACCGCGGGCAAGTTGTCCGCCGCTCACATACAGCTCGCCTGCCACGCCGATGGGCGCGAGGCCCAGCCGCGAATCGAGAACACGGACCGTCAACCCTGGCAGCGCTTCGCCGATCACACTTGCTCTGGCCCTGTGCGCTATCTCCCGCGAGAGAGCGAGGAAGGACACGTGCACCGTGGTCTCGGTGATGCCGTACATATTGACCAGCAGTGGACCGTTCTGATGACGGGCATACCAACGCTCCAACGAGCTCAAATCGAGCGCTTCACCACCGAACACTATGTAGCGCAAGGAGAGTGCCGGTGCACGATCCCCTGCGGAACGTTCAGCCTCGGCCAGCTGAGCGAACGCCGATGGCGTCTGATTGAGTACGGTGACGCTTTCACGTGCGAGCAGTTCGAGGAACTTCTCCGGTGAACGAGAGGTGTAGTAGTCCACTGTCACCAGCCGACCACCGGACAGCAACGGGCCCCAGATCTCCCATACGGAGAAGTCGAATGCGTAGGAATGGAACATGGTCCATACGTCGTCGCTGCTGAACTCGAACCGCTGCGCCGCGGCCGCGAACAGCGTTGTGACGTTTCGGTGGGTGACGGCGACACCCTTCGGGAGACCAGTCGAACCGGATGTGTAAATGACATACGCGACGTTGTCGGCGGACGCACTTCTCGGCAGCTCGGAACCGGAGAGTGCGGATCCGTCGAGCTCGGTCACCGACGCAGAATCGACGTCGACCATGGGACAGTCGAACGCGCCGATCGAGGCGAGTTCTGTCGAGGACGTGATCACGGCACCGGGTACTGCATCCCCGAGAATGTACGAGATGCGATCGATCGGGTTGCTCGTGTCGATCGGGAGGTATCCCGCACCGACTTTCAGAATCCCCAAGATCGCCGCGATCAGATCGACCGACCGTGGAAGCGCAACCGCCACCAGGCTTTCCGGTTGCACACCGGTCGCCGACAACGCCCGTGCAATCCGATTCGCTCTGCCATCCAGCTCCGCATAGGTAAGGGTGTCATCGCCACTGGTGACGGCGGGCGCCCCTGGGTTCGCACGTACGGCAGCGTCGAAGCGCGCCACGAGCGTTGCATCACCGGCATCGACGAGTTCGGTGCCCTCAGCGCTCAACGCCGCACGCTCGGCCTCGTCCACGATCTCGATATCGCCGATCACCACATCGGCATCCGCGACTACGGCGCTGACTATCGCGGTAAGCCTGCGAGCAAAACTGACCGCTGTTGTTTCATCGAACAGATCACGCGCATAGGTCAATTCGACGGCCAGCGGGCCTTCCCCACCAGCATCCGACGCCATTTCGGTGATCGCCAACTGCAGATCGAACTTGGCTATCGCGACATCGAGGTCCACTCCCGTCACGGCCAGGTCAGGCAGGGCGAACCGAGACGGTTCCAAGTTCTGGTAGGTCAACATGACCTGAAAGATCGGGTGGCGTCCGGCATTTCGCTCTGGATCCAGGATCTCCACCAGCCGCTCGAACGGCAGATCGGCATGCGCGAACGCCTCGAGATCCACCCCACGTGCGGCGTCCAACAGTTCACGGAAACGGAGGTTCGGCGACGTATCGGTACGCAGCACGAGCGTATTGACGAACATGCCGATGAGGTTGTCGAGGGCCTCGTCACCGCGACCCGCTACTGGTGTGCCGACGGCGATATCGGTGGAGTCCGAAAGCCGTGACAGCAGCACGGCGAGTGCCGCGTGAACGACCATGAACACGCTGGCGCCCGATGCCGTCGCCAAGGAGCGCATCTGCCGATGCGTTTCGGCATCGATTGTGAACGTATACGTGGCACCGAGATTCGAAGCGACAGCTGGCCGGGGCCGATCGAACGGCAGCGACAGCTCGGCCGGAAGGTCCGCCAACGCCTTCGTCCAGTACTCGATCTGATCGGAAATGACCGAATCCGACTCGAGTTCGGATCCGAGGATGTCGCGCTGCCACAGGGTGTAATCCGCGTACTGCACCGGCAAGGGCGCGAAGTCGGGCACCGCATTCTGCGTTCTGGCGTGGTATGCGGTCATCACGTCGCGAGTGAGTGGCCCCATCGAAACTCCGTCGCCGGAGATGTGATGTACCACGAACACCAGAATGTGCTCCTCGGCCGAGACCTGGAGCAGCCGCACTCGAAGGGGCACTTGGGTTGTGACATCGAATCCGCTCGACACCGTATCCATCACGACGGCGGTGACATCGTCCGGATCGACGATGATCGGAGTGAGCTCTGCAAGAACGTCGTCCACAGATCCGATGCTCTGAAATCCGACGCCGTCGATGTCCGGGTACGACGTTCGAAGAGATTCGTGCCGTTCGATCAGGTCGCGGATGGAATGGAACAACGCACTCGCATCGAGCCGACCGGACAACCGAATCGCAACCGGGATGTTGTTCACTGCGGATGCGGTATCGAACCTGTTCAGGAACCACATCCGCTGCTGAGCGAGTGAGAGCGGAATCCGGTCGGGCCGGTCTCGAGGAGCCAGAGCAGCATGTGCGCCACCGAGTGCTCGCGACTCGATCTCACGAGCAAGGTCACCGACAGCTGGGTTTCCAAAGAGCAGCAAAACTGGGACTTTGACGTCCAGAGCCGCGCCGAGACGCGCAACCAACCGGGTTGCAACGAGGGAGTTTCCACCCAGGTCGAGGAACGAGTCGGTTCTGCCGACGCGTTCGACTCCGAGCACCTCGGCGAAGATCTCGGCGACCGTTTTCTCCAACTCGGTGACCGGCGCCACGAATTCCTTGCCGGCAAAGACCGGCTCCGGCAATGCTGCCCGGTCGAGTTTACCGACCGGAGTGAGCGGAACCGATTCCAGCTCGATGATCTGGGCCGGAATCATGTGTGCGGGCAACGTGCGGCCGAGGTGTTCGACAAGCTCGTCGATGTCGAAGTCCATACTTGCAGTGGGTTGTACGTACGACACCAATGCTGTTTCACCGGAGGGAAGTTCGCGACCGACGGTGGCAGCGAATTGCACGTGCGGATGAGTGGCGAGAGTGCTGTCGACTTCACCCAACTCGATCCGGAAGCCACGAATCTTGACCTGAAAGTCGCTACGGCCGAGGTAGTGGGTGATGCCGTCGGAGTCACGTCGGACGACATCTCCGGTGCGATACAGGCGGGTACCGGTTCCCGAGGAATTCTGCCCGTTTGCCGTCGCTTCGGGGAAGGGGTTGGCAACGAATCGTTCCGAAGTCAATGCGGCCCGCTTGTTGTATCCCTCGGCGAGTTGCGCACCCGCCAGGTAGAGCTCACCACTGACGCCTGCAGGAACGGGGCGGAGCCGGTTATCGAGCACGAATGCACCGAGACCTGGGATCGGTGTGCCGATGACCGGAGCTTCACCCACCACGAGTGGCGCCGTACTGGTTGCCAGGATGGTCGCCTCGGTAGGTCCATAACCGTTGAAGAACAGACGGTGCGGCAATCCCGCACCGCGTTCGGCGCCGACCCATCTCGTCACCAGTTCGCCGGTGAAACTATCGCCCGCCACGACGACCGCCTCGAGGTCGGGAAGGCCGTTCGGATCTACCGACCCGAGCGCACCCGGCGTGATGAGTACGTGGGTCACGTGCTTCTCACGGAGCAGGTCGGCCAGTTCCTCGCCACCCCCGATCGACGGCGGAGCAACCACGAGCGTCGCACCGGAGGTGAATGCCAGCAACAATTCGAGGACCGACACGTCGAAACTGGGCGAACAGACGTGCAGCATCCGAGAGGCGGACGAGAGACCATAGTGCGGTCGCTCCGCCGACACGAGCGGTCCGAGACCGGAATGGGTCACCACGACGCCCTTGGGCAACCCTGTCGATCCGGACGTGTAGATGATGTAGGCCGCGTGCGACTCGAGCAGCGGTCGCACCCGGTCCGCATAGGAGATCGGGTGCGCTGGGTAACTCTCGACGGCCGAAGCATGACTCGGGTCATCGAGCACGAGCCAGTCGACACCACGAGGAAGGCCTGCTGCGAAGGATTCGAGAGTGAGACCGAGTACGGCTCCTGAATCGGAGACCATGTGCTGTGTCCGATCGGAGGGATAATTAGGATCCACCGGCACGAATGCCGCTCCGGTCTTGGCGACTGCCCACACCGCAAGGACCGATTCGACGGACCGCGGCAGGGCGAGTGCGACTCGGTCGCCGGGACCGACCCCTCGTTCGACGAGCGCTCTGGCCAGCTGCGACGACCGTTCGTCGAGCTCGCGGTAGCTGACCGAGGTTCCCGCGGACATCAGCGCAATCGAATCGCCTGCTGTTTCGACCGCGCTCGTCAGCAGCTGCGGAAGTAACTCTGTTCGAACACCATGACGACGGTTCGGACGTTCTCCTCGTGACCGGCGACCGCTTCCACGGGTAGCACCGTCGACCCGACTGCGGGATTCACTCGCACTCATGTCGTCGAGCCCTGTGTTCGATCTGGCCGGGTACGGAACGTCATGTATGCGGATCACCTTCGTTGTCGAAAAATTCGATGGTCTCGGCTCGGACTCTCCCGGGTCGCCGACAAGACACGGCTGAACAGACAGCCCAGTGTCGAACGGCCGTCCCGGGGTGGAACGCGCAGAGCAAGTTTAGCCAGCCCAGCTCGGCTCACCACCACACGATCAATCCGAGCCGATCGTGACCGGGTTCGCACGCCTCGGACATCTATCCCGTTTCAGCCGCATTCCGTTACCTCGCGAGCCCACAGCGCAGGTCGAGGGTCACATGGACGTCACAGTCCGCCCGTCCGTCCAAATCTCGACAGCATCACCCGTCGCGGGCCCATCTGTGACGATCACGACTACCAGGTCGTCGAGATCCTCCGGACCCGACTGCTCGAGTACCTCGATCGGCACGAACGCGTGGGTCGCCCACGAGTCGAACAACAGGTCGGCCACCGAGGCAATGTCGACGTCCGGCTCACCCATGATGAGCGCGCCACCTCTCGACGTCACCGCGAAGGCCTCGAAGATGGACGCGTCGGAATCGAACGGCCCGTAGTGGAAGCTACGGGTGTCGTATCCCAGCTCGAATCGATCGGCGTAATCCGCGATGCGAAGCATCAATTCCGACTGAGTGAGCGAACCCGAAGGCAGCGTGAGAGCTGTGTGATCTCCGGACAGAGACTGCAATCGGTCCGAGTACGAGACCGGATGCCGCGGTCGGGAAGCTGTTTCCCGGGCGAATTCGGCATCGTCGACGACGAGCCAGGTCGGACCCGTCGGTGCCGTTTCACGGTACTGCTCGACTGTGACACCGAAGGTGCCTTCGGCGAACGAACTGTGCGACCCGGGTTGCGAAGGAATTACCGCAGCACCGGTCTTGGCCACTGCCCACAATGCCTCGATCGCCGGCCTCGAACGAGGGAGATGCACGACAACCGACATTCCGGGTCCGATGCCTCGTTCGATCAGCGAACGAGCAAGTGTGGACGAGGCGACATCGAGTGCTCGGTAGCTGATCTCATCCTCACCGGCGACCATCGCGGGAGCCTCCGGGTCGTCCTCGACGATCTCCGCGAGCACCTGTGGAAGCACCTGCATATCCGAGCCGACGGATCGACGCGCACCCTGCGTGCCCGAATCCAGGTCGGTCGAGGCCATGACGACCTGCTCTCGTTCGTTCGCATCCAGAAGGTCGATCGTCCCCACTCGTGCAGTCGGGTCGTCGATCATCGCGTCCAGAATTCGAAGGAACCACCGACTCAGATCGGTCACGTACCGACCGTCGAGGACCGTGTCCAGGTACTTGAACGTCAGCTCGAGTCTTGCCTCGACGACTGTCAGAACCGTCAACGGGTAGTGCGTGGCGTCGTCGACGCCTACACCGGTGATCTGAAGGCCATCCACCGAACTTGCCGCAGCGATCGCGTCACGGTCGATGGGGTAGGACTCGAACACGAGGAGCGTGTCGAACAATCTGTCCACGCCGATGCGCTGCTGAATCTCGGTCAGACCTACATAGTGGTGATCGAGCAGATCCGCCTGCTGCCCTTGCAGCCGCACCAGAGTCTCTGCCCGCGAGTGCCCGTCTCCGACATCCACTCGAACCGGCAACGTATTGATGAATAGTCCGACCATCGACTCGACGCCGGCAAGGTCGGCCGGACGTCCCGACACGGTAGCGCCGAAGACCACATCTGCGCGTCCGGTGAGACGACCCAGAAGTATCCCCCACACCGCTTGCACGACAGTATTGATCGTCACACCCAAATTCGAGGCCATCGCCGACAGCACGCCAGTGCGCTCCTCCGACAGCGAGACCTCGATCTTGCCGATCCCCGGTACCGCCCCCGAGGGGAGTGCGCTTTCGGTGAGCAGCGTCGGTTCCGACACCCCGTGGAAAGCAGCCGCCCAACGATCGAGCGAATCTTCTCGGTCACGGCCGTCGAGCCAGGACAGGAAGTTCCGGAACGGCCGCACTCTAGGCAGCACCGACGTGTCGGCACGGACTGCGTACAGCATCAACAGATCCTGCATGAGCAACGGCATGGACCACCCGTCGAGCAGGATGTGGTGACTGGTGATGCCCAGGTGCCAGGCATCCTCGGCGACCTTGATCAGCGTGAACCTGATGAGCGGTGGCTCGGACATATCGAAGCGCTCGGCCTGAGCGGCAACAAGTATCCGCTTCGCCTCCGCGCGTCGAGAGTCCTCGGGAACATCCATCAGATCGATCTCGTGGAAGGGCAGTTTCAGAGCGCCGAGAACCACCTGGACCGGTCGGCCGTCACTGTCGGAGACGAACGCGGCTCGGAGATTGCTGTGGCGATCGAGTAACGCTTGCCCTGAAGCCCGCAAACGATCGGTATCGACGACACCCGACAGGTCCAGCACAGCCTGCATCGTGTAGACGTCCACCGTCGATTCGGTCATCATCGCGTGGAACAACAGCCCGGACTGCAGCGGAGTCAGAGGCCACACGTCTTCGACGCTTCGGTAGGTGGACTCCCACGAATCGATCTCGTCCTGAGTCGATTCGATCAACGTCAAGTCCGACGGTGTCAGTCCACCTGCCTCGGCGGTGCGGCTGTGATCGGACAGGGCTTCCATCGCCTCGGTCCACAGATCAGCCAATTCGGAAACATCCGCACGGTCCACCAGCCCGTTGGGGAACGCGAACGTGGCGCCCAATCTCGGACCATCTGGGCCGTCGGTCACGATGGCGTTGATATCGATGGTCGAGTTGGCGGGCATGTCCTCGTCCATCGAGGCGGTCAAAGATCCGAGGGCGCCCGTCGGAGCCCATCCGAAGTCCGCCAGCTCAGCCGGAATCTCGGCCGAAGAAATCCGACCCAGATAGTTGAAGCTGATCTGACCGGAAGGGACCGATTCCAATTCTGCGGCGGTCTCGTCGTCGAGATACTTCAGCAGTCCGTATCCCATCCCACGATCGGGCACACGGTGAATCTGCTCCTTGACCGTCTTGACCGCCGCACCGACGGTGGCACCGCCGGCGAACGCGTCGTCGATGTCGATTCCATCCAGATCGAGCGCCAAGGGATAAGCACTGGTGAACCAACCGATGGTCCGCGACAGATCAGCCCCTGGGACGACCGCTTCCTCGCGGCCATGGCCTTCGAGTGCGAACAGCGCACTCGTGGTGGAGATCCCACGATTTCGACGCCACCTTGCCACTGCCAATGCCAGGGTTGCCAGCAATCCGTCGTTGACTCCACCTCGGTAGAGGCGCGGCACGCGAGTCAGTAACGCATCGGTCGTGTCAGCGGAAATCTCTACCTCGACACGCTCGACGGTCCGTACGACATCGCGCGTCGGATCGAACGGCCGTCGACCCACCAGCGGATCGTCGAAGTTTGCCAAGGACTTCCAGATCGACAGTTCCTCACGCCGTGACGGTGCTGCAGCTGCCTGGATCAGTCCGTGCGACCACCGACGCATCGAGGTGCCCACGGCCGGCAGCGATACCTGCTGCCCTGCAGCGAGTTGCGACCACGCGACCGCGAGATCAGGGAGCAGGATGCGCCATGTGACACCGTCCACCACGAAGTGATGGGCCACGATGAGCAGCACACCGCGCCGACTTTCCTCGACGGTATCGGCGTTGCCTGCGGTGGTGAAATCGAACCAGACGAACTGGATCATCGCACCCGTGGCCGGACTCAGACGCCCCATAGCGGCGGACAACCTGTCGGAGGCCAGAGCCTCGAGATCAGCACCCGATATCGAAGGGTCCACGCGAACCCTGTCGATCGCCGGGCCCACATCCACGTTGCCCTGTTCCCGAACGGCCATTTCACCGTTCGCGAATACCGCCCTGAACATGTCGTGGTGATCGACGATCGCCGTCAAAGTGGCCGTGAGAAGAGCCCGATCGATTTCTGCAGGCAAACCGACCGACACCGACTGGGAGAACCGATCCAAGCGCCCGCCCGCTTCCGTTACCTTGCGCATGATCGGAGTCAGTGGCATCGAGCCGATGCCACCACCCGGCAGTTCGGACAGGACCGTGGCACGGTCGGCATCTTCGAGCCGGACCGCAACTTCGGCAAGACCAGAAACCGACTTTCGTTCGAACACATCACGCGGAGTGAACGAGACACCCCGAGCCTTGGCTCGCGAGACGAGCTGAATCGAGACGATGCTGTCGCCACCGAGCGCAAAGAAGGACTCGTCGACTCCTACCCTCGGCATACGCAATACATCGGCGAAGACCTCGGCGATGATCTCCTCGATATCGGTTTCGGCAGCCCGGTACACCTGCTCTTCGAACACCGGTTCAGGAAGAGCGCGGCGGTCGAGTTTGCCGACCGGGGTCAATGGAACCTCGTCCAGAATCACGATAGACGACGGCACCATGTGCGACGGCAATGTCCGGCGCACGAACTCGGTTACCGCAACCGGATCCACCGAGGCACCAACGGCAGGCATCACGTAGGACACCAGAACCGTTGCGCCAGAGGGCAGATCCTTTCCGAGGGTGGCAGAGAAGGCCACCGACGGATGAGCGGCAAGTGCCGCGTCGACCTCTCCCAGTTCGACGCGGAAGCCACGAATCTTGACCTGGAAGTCCGAGCGCCCGACGAACTCGAGTTCCCGAACCTCCGGTCCGGTCCATCTGACGAGGTCACCGGTACGGTACATCCGCGCACCCGTACTCGAATACGGGTCCGCGACGAATCTGGTGGCAGTCAGGGAACCCCGCTGGTGGTAGCCACGAGCAAGTCCTTCGCCCGCAAGATAGAGCTCACCTGCGACACCGACCGGGACGGGCCGCAGTCGCCTGTCCAGGACCAGTGCCGACGTACCCCGAACCGGTGCACCGATCGTGACCGGTCGTCCCGGTTCGAGCTCGGCGAACGAGGAAATGATTGTGGTCTCCGTCGGGCCATAGCCGTTGAAGTACCGGCGCCCCGGCGCCCAGCGCGCAAGCAGTTCGGCGGTGGTCACATCGCCACCGACGGAGAGAACCCGCAGGCTGTCCATACCCTCGGGATCCATCGTGCCCAATACCGCGGGCGTGATGATCGAGTGAGTCACCTTCTCCGAGACCAAGATCTCGGCAAGATCGGGGCCACCGATGACGTCCGCAGGGACGATCACCAACCGCGCACCAGCAGCGAACGTGACCATCCATTCCAGGACAGAAGGGTCGAAGCTGGGTGAACAGATGTGCAGGAATCGACTCTCCTGGGTCACACCGTACAACTCGATCGCCGAATCCAGCACCCCACGCAAACTCGCATGAGTGACCACGACGCCCTTCGGCAGCCCTGTCGAACCCGACGTGTAGATCACGTAGGCGGGGTGATCGGTCGTCAACGTAGCGGTGCGGTCGCTATCGGTGATCGGATCGGCGGAGTGCGTAGCGATCTCCTTGCGGAGTTCGTCGCCGTCGAGCAACATCCAATTCCCGGCCGGCAACGCATCGACGTGCGCCGACGCTGTGATGCGTACAACGGCCGCCGAATCGGACAGCATGTGTTCGATTCGCTCCGACGGGTAGTTCGGGTCGACGGGCAGGTGAGCGCCACCGGCCTTGGCAACCGCCCAGACGCACATGAGCATGTCGTACGATCGCGAAAATGCAAGAGCAGCTACGGTATCCGGTCCGACTCCGCGACCGATCAACACACGCGCCAACTGCGAGGAAGTCTCGTCCAGTTCGCGATAGGTCACCGACCGACCCGAAATACGGACCGCCACGGACTCGGGGTCGAGAGCGACTCCCCCCGTCAATATCTCCTGCAGAGTCGATGCCGAGGCTACCGCTCCGCCATGCGCATGTGTCAGAGAGTCGGCCTCACCTGCACCCAGGAGCGCTAGATCACCGACCGGCTTCGACAGATCCGCCACCGCGTCGTCGAGCAACCTGACAAATCTCGCCGCGAAGTCGGACACAGTCGAGTCGTCGAACATGTCTGCGGCGTAGGAGAACTCGGCTGAGATGCCATCGAGGTCGCCACCAGCGAGGACGTGCTCGCGAAGTGTGAGTGACAGATCGAACTTCGCGATGTTTGCCTCGAACGGGACGCCACTGACATGCAGGTTCGGCAACTGAAGATCGGTCGAGGGCAGATTTTCGAACGAGAGCGCTACTTGGAACAACGGATGACGGGTGGTCGACCGTTCCGGGTTGAGAACCTCCACGAGCCGCTCGAACGGAATATCCGCATGCGCGAATGCCTGCAGATCCGCCTCTTTTGCTCGGGCGAGAATCTCAGCGAACGAGCGCTCCGACTCGACATGCGTACGCAACACCAGGGTGTTGACGAACATACCCACCATGTCGTCCAGTTCGGACTGGCCACGGCCTGCGATAGGCGCGCCGATGGCGATGTCATCGGTACCGGACATGCGGGCGAGGAACACCGCCATCGCGGTGTGCACGACCATGAACAGTGTGCTGCCCGTCGTTCGAGCCACGTCGAGCAATGCACGATGTAGCTCGGCATCGATTCGGAACGGGACTTTCCCGCCCTCGTACGTGCGAATCGATGGGCGCGATCGGTCGGTCGGCAGGTTCAGCTCGTCCGGCAATCCGGCCAATACCGCTTTCCAGTACGACACCTGCTGGGCAGCAATCGAATCCGGATCGTCCTCACTACCGAGGACCTCACGCTGCCACAACGCGTAATCGGCGTACTGCACCGGCAACGGAGCCCAACCAGGGGCCTCACCGGCAGAACGCGCCGCATACGCCACCATCACATCACGCGTCAACGGACCCATCGACCAGCCATCGGCCGAAATATGGTGTGCCACCAGCACGAGCACATATTCATCCGGGCCGACCTGAAACAGCTCGCCTCGCATCGGCAACTCGGTGGTGACATCGAATCCAGCGGAAATGACCTGCTCCACACGACGAGAAATGTCGGCTGGATCCACCTGCTGCGGTACCAATGTCGGTGCCGCTGACGAGACAGTGAGAATCACTTGTGCCGCAATGCCGTCGGTTTCCGGATACACGGTGCGCAAAGACTCGTGGCGAGCGAGAACGTCTCGCACCGCAGCGTTGAGGGCGCCGATGTCGAGTGCCCCCGACAGTCGCACTGCGACCGGGATGTTGTTGACCGCGGATTCGGTGTCGAAGCGGTTCAGGAACCACATCCGCTGCTGCGCCAACGACAACGGCACCACACCCGGACGCTCCCGCGCCACCAACGCAACCCGATCCCCCGACCCCACCGACTGCTCCACCCGAACCGCCAAAC
>NZ_JASITC010000032.1:0-14301 GCF_030063405.1 Rhodococcus sp. H29-C3
TCATGGAGTTACGGCGGCCATAGCGGAGGGGAAACGCCCGGTCCCATTCCGAACCCGGAAGCTAAGCCCTCCAGCGCCGATGGTACTGCACTCGACAGGGTGTGGGAGAGTAGGACACCGCCGAACATATTTTGCAGTGAAGCCCCCAACCGTCAGGTTGGGGGCTTCACTGCGTTCATCTCCCCTTTTTTTACTTTGGCTGTCGCCCGCTGCAGCGAAAGCGCCGGTGCATCCACAGGTGTGCTTGATCATCGCTTCGATGGCATAGTCGCCACTGTCGCTTCGATGGCGCGTCCACGCTATCTGATCGTATGAATGGACCATTCAAGCGATAAGTGGAGCGGCCTGAACCGTCTGGAAGTCGCCATCGGGTCGATCAACCGAAAGCACGCACCGCGTAGGGCCGTCCGAACTGCGTTGTGACCTGTTCCGAGTACAGCACCGATTCCGGTGATCTGCCGGCGGTGCTCGGTAGACCTGCAGTCTCGATCAGCTGATCGGAGAAATGAGTCAGCTCGGCGTCGAGTAGTTTCCAGCGGCTGTGCAGGTTCGGCACATACATGAGCCGTCCGGCGACCGATGTATGTAAACCCCAACGTGCCGTAAGGAATTGGGCCAGCGGGTCGCCTGACATGTCACGAGATCCGCGCGCGACGGCGAAGTCGGTCGATGCGCCGCGGTGTGGTGGAATGAGGCGCCTGCTTCGGTATCTGATGGTGGATTTGTCGTCGTCGATTGTCATCGACGCCCACCGATACGGAAGACGAGCCAGGTTGGTTCCCAAGACCACGGCGAGCCGGCTAGCTTCCAATGATCGGAAGACCACTCCGCGCCGTCCCTCGCCATCGATGGAGTACAGCCGAACGTTGATTTCGGGGAAGGTCCCGAAGTAGGGGACTGGTCGGCGGTATCCGAATCCGGCTCCGGCCATTTCGAAACCGATCAGACCGACCCAAGACGAGCCGTCGAATTCGTCCGGTGTGCAGCCTCGGGGCAGCAGCGGAGAGACGACGGCACTCGGGATCCTCCAGTGCAGGAACACCACACGTTCCCAGCGCTGGTCCATCAAGATCGGTCGCGGAAGAATCGGCGGCCGGGGCCAGAGGCGTTGTGCACTATGTCGGTCCACATCTCGAGCCTAGGCGTGAACGAGACGGTGGACGAACTCCGGCGGTGTTCGGCGGTAGATCTGTTCGTTTGTCGGTGTCGATCGTGATGTGTTGCCGCTTGAATGGCGCCCACAAGCTATCTGATCGTTATGAATGGACCATTGAAGCGGAGGGGAGCGAACCTACCAACGCACTCCCTCCGCTGATGATTACTCGATCAACCCTCGAATGTCGTCTGCTGTGAGTCCGCCGGCAAAGGCGCCGCCGTCGTCCATGACACTTGCGAAGAGTTTGGCCTTGCGCTCCTTGAGTTGCATGACCTTTTCCTCGATGGTGCCGCGTGCGACGTAGCGGTTGACGAACACGGTGCGCGCCTGACCGATGCGATGAGCACGGTCGACTGCTTGCGCCTCGGTCGCGGGATTCCACCAGGGATCGAGTACGAAGCAGTAGTCGGCTTCGGTGAGCGTGAGGCCTACGCCGCCGGCCTTGAGGCTTATCAGGAACACAGGTGCTTCCCCGCTTCGGAAACGTTCGACGACATCACCACGGTTTCGGGTACTTCCATCGAGGTAGACAAGAGCAATGCCTTCGGATTCGAGGCGATCTCGTACCAATGCCAGAAATCTGGTGAACTGGCTGAAGACGAGCGCTCGGTGGCCACCTTCGATGATCTCGTGTAGTTGATCGACCAGCTCGTCGATCTTGGCGCTGGGTATGTCCGAGTGCTTCTCGTCGACCAACGATGCATCCAAGCTGAGCTGACGCAGCGTGGTCAGTGATTGCAAGATCGTGACCCGGTTGCGTTGAAAGTCGTCGAGCAGCCCGAGTATCTTCTGACGCTCTCGGGCCAACCGCGTTTCGTAGACGCGCTGATGGCGTGGATGAAGGTCGACCTCGACGGTCTGCTCCTGCTTCGGGGGAAGATCTTGCACCACAGTATCTTTCGACCGTCGTAGTACCAGCGGCTTGATGCGTCGCCGAAGGGTTCTCAGCTGTGCGGTGTCACCATCTTTTTCGATGGGATTGCGGTAGTTGTCGGTGAACTTCTTCGGTGAGGGAAAGAGTCCGGGTGCGGTGATCGACAGCAAGGACCACAGCTCCATGACGTTGTTCTCCATCGGGGTGCCAGTGATGGCGAGCTTGTATGGAGCGGACAACCGCCGAGCGCACTGGTAGGACTTGCTCTTGTGGTTCTTGACGTATTGCGCCTCGTCGAGGATGAGCCCTGACCAGGACACTGCTTCGAAGTCTTCGTTGTCGAGGCGAAAGACTGTGTAGGACGTCACGACGATGTCGGCACCGAGAGCGATGTCGCCCACCGGGCCTCGCCGTCGTGCTCGCGTTTCACCGGCCGTGACCACGTTGAGGTCTGGCGCGAACTTTTCTGCTTCTTTTGCCCAGTTGTGCACCACGCTCGTAGGGGCCACGATGAGGAACGGGGCCGGCAATGGTCCGCTCTCTCGAATCTTGGTGATCATCGCCAGCGCCTGGATTGTTTTGCCGAGCCCCATATCGTCGGCGAGGATTCCGCCGAGACCGTGGGTCCACAGGAAGAGCAGCCATGAGTAGCCTTCGAGCTGGTACGGCCGCAACTGAGCGCCTATACCCGCAGGAGCAGGCTGAGGGGGGACCGAATCGAGCTTCAACAGCGCTGTGACCTGCTCGCGCCACGCTGTTGCCTGCCGAGTCACTTCACCGAGTTCGGCGAGCTCCTCCCATAGTGAGGCTTGGTATCGGCTGATTCTCAACGGTCCGTTCACGTTGTCCTGCAACGACCGCGCTTCTTCCACCAGCCGTCGAAGGGTGAGCAACGAAGAGCGCTCCAGTGAGAAGAACCGGCCGTCGGAGAGCATCAGGTGGGTCTCGCCGCGAGCAATGGCAGTAATGACCGTGGCGAGTTCGACGTCGGTGCCGTCGACGGTGACTGCGATGCCGAGATCGAACCAGTCGTTGTCTCCTCGAATTGCGTTGGTGGACAACGATATACCGACGTCGTCGCTGACATTGCGAAAATCTGGAAGCTCTCCGACAGTCGTCACATGCACGTTGTCGTACTCGTTCAGGAGTGGTAGCTGGTCGGTGACCAGTATGCCGGCCGCGATGCCGACGGCAGTGAACGAGATGAATTGGTTGCCAGGGGGTCGGCTCAGTACCGGAAGGACTCTGCGCAGCAACGCAACCTCCGAGTCGGGATCGCGAATTCCCTCGGCTGATCTGTAAACGTCTGCGGGATAGTCGAGTTCGGTACTGTCGAGGTAGTAGCGCCACTGGGCGGCGAACGTCAGTCGGTTGTCTCCGGTGTGGGTCACCGTGATGTGGAGTTCGGGCCCGGTGACGACGGGTGCGGTGTACGAGCCGTCCGAAGATACGACATCGCTGGCACGCTCGAGTGCAGGAAGGTACTTCGTCGTGAAGTCCGCACGATCCGAGGACGGTATCTCGGTGGGGTCGATGGTCGTGGCGATCCGTCGAAGCGCGGACGGGACCGGCCTCGACAATCGCGCGAGTCGAAATTCGCGGGTTGCGTGGTTTGTGTGCGCTTCGTCGTCCCAGTACACAATCCCTGAACCGTCATTGCCGAGGAAGCTCCGACGGTTGGGCGGAATTATACTGCTGTCGAGAGTGATTCGGCCGACCACGGAAAGGGATCCGGAATCACCGGAAGTGATGTCGACGGTGAACTCTCCTTCTCCTGGCCAAGGGATTTCACCGAGCATGCGATGTGCGTTGATCAACGGAAGTTCGACTTCGCGTGCCTCGCCCAGCAGATCCCACAGCAGCCGACCGGAGATGTCTGCGAGGTCGATCGTCGCGGAGTCGGTCCGTTGGAACGAGTATGCCGAGCGCCCACGCGAGCGCACTTGATGCAGCGCATACAGCTCCCGCAGAATGTCGACCTGACGCTGGACGCGTCGATCCGTGGTGGACGGCAGCGACGACCACGAGACGCCGCCGCCGACCCAGGCTTTACGCTCGTTGAACATCACCGGGCGGGCCAGTAGTCGAATTGCGTCGGCTCGGTCGACCGACGGTTCCAAGCCCAATTGAAGCCCCACGCGAATGCGCCCGCTGCTCGGCCTGTCGAGCTCGGCGGGCTTGGCGGAGATGACGGATGCAAGCACCTGTGACCAATGGCCCGCTGTGTTCACAGGTCCGCGCGTCGGCGTTCGGACGCTGTCGGCTTTTGCCTGCAGAATCAGCGCGACGGAGTGTTTGCAGTTGAAGACGACGGGGCAATTGCAACGGCCGTATTCCACGGCCACGATGGCGCCCATCCGGGTCGACATGGTGGCCACTGTCGAATACGGGGTGGCTCGGTTGCCCCGTACTTGCGAGGACAGTGTGGAGGCCCGTCTATCCCACGTGACCTGCCCAACTCTGCCCTCCTCGAAGTATTTCGATCCGCGCGTGAACGTGTCGGTCCCGAAGCGGATTTCGAGGGCGTCGACTTCTAGCTCGTCCATGGAGGGAATGGTCACGGTTACCCATGGTAGGCGTGATGACCGACAGGTCGCAGACGCACGCTCAGGTCACATCGAGGCCGTCAGCAGTGCCGATCGTTTCGAGTAGGTCGAAGGGGAGGGGATCCGCTGCGCTTGCCCGGATCGGACGAGCTCTTCGCACCCAGCAATGTCGGTTGCGGGATCTTCGAGCAGGCCCGCTACGGCGGTACCTGCGGCGACGATCGAGAGGATGACTGCGACAGTCGACCACTTCGAGCTGTGCGTCCCTGCGGTCTTCATACGGCCCTTCATGCGAACACGGTCCGATCAGTTGGCGGCGAACCGCGCGTGCACTTCGGCCCGTAGGACGATGTCCTGGGGCTTCAATTCGAACCCCTCGGCTTCTCGGCCGGCGTAGGCGCGTGCGGCCATCCCGTAGTCCTGATGTCCTGCGGTAACGCCGAGCAACCCGGGGTCGGCGATGGCCAGTGCCTTCACCGACACGAGTCCGACGCTCTGGGCGTACACCTCGGCCTTGTCGAGAGCATCCTGGACTGCCAGCTTGCGAACGTGCCGCGTGTTTTTCTGCACGCTCTCCTCGGTCAGCGTCCAGTCGAAGCTGCCGATGTCGACGCCGTCGAGCGCGGACACCGCATAGACGAATGCGTCGATGACATCGAGCTGGCTGAACTCGACGTCGATGGAGGCTACGGCCTGATAAACGTAGGGGAGTTGCTCGCCATCGTGATTGAACGGCCGATTTCGGCTGTGCCGCACCTGGTCGAGAGACCACCTGTCGATCGGGCCGGACTTCTGGTTGTAGAGCGGATCGATGAGTTCGGTCAGCTCTCGGACCAACCGGTGGGCGGGCTCGGTAACAGCCTCCGCGGAGCGGCCGTCGGACCTCACCGTCAGCGATATCGTGCAGCGTTCCGGTGCAAACGTGGCCTGGCCCTGTCCGAGGACGGTGATTTCGACGGGGTTCGAATCCATGGTTGCGAGTGTTCCACAGCGCTGGAGGTTCATCGTCGCAAAGGAACGCGCGTGCGCCGGTACACGGGTCACAATGAACTTATGACGATCTCGGCGAGCCGACGATTGGTCATGCATGTCGATATGGATCAGTTCATCGCCGCGGTGGAGGTGCTTCGTAATCCGGCACTGGCGGGCAAACAGGTGGTCGTCGGCGGCCGCGGCGATCCGACCGAACGCGGGGTGGTCTCCACCGCGTCGTACGAGGCCCGGGCTTTCGGTGTCGGATCCGGGATGCCGCTACGAGTCGTCGTGCGAAAACTACCTGACGCGATATTCCTGCCCGTCGACGCCGAGGCATACACCGCTGCGTCGAAGAGCGTCATGGACACGCTTCGATTGCTGGGTGTCGTCGTCGAGGTAATGGGTTGGGACGAAGCATTTCTCGGGGTCGAAACCGCGGATCCGGTGTCGTTTGCGCGGTCGGTGCACGATGCCGTGTTCGCGGCGACGGGGCTGCATTGTTCGGTGGGTATCGGCGATAACAAGTTGCGGGCCAAAATTGCCACGGACTTCGGTAAACCCCAGGGCATTTATACGCTCACAAAAGAAAATTGGTTCGAGGTGATGGGGGAGCGAACAACCGATGCACTGTGGGGGATCGGAAGGAAGACTGCGAAGAAGCTTGCGGTGCTGGGGATCACCACGGTATCGGAACTGGCGTCGACGGAGGATGAGCTACTTGCCGCCGCGTTCGGCCCGAAAACTGGTCCGTGGATCGGGACGAAGGGCCGCGGCGTCGACGATTCGCCGGTGTCGGCGGAGCCGTGGGTTGCGCGCTCGCACAGTCGCGAAGCGACATTCCAACAGAATTTGACCGATTGGGTGGCGGTGCGCCAGGAGATACGCCGACTCGCCCGCCGCGTTCGTGACGATCTACTCGCCGAGAAGAGGCAGGCGGTGCGCGTCACCCTGAAGATTCGGTATGCACCGTTCGAAACCCACACCACCACAGCAGCGCTCGCAGCGCCGACGTTCGATGTTGACACGATCGTCGACGCGGCTGCTGCTCTCGTCGATCGCCTGGATCATGCGAGAGAGGTAAGGCTGTTGGGTGTTCGGCTCGAGATGACTCCGCCGAATGATCAGACTCTGGCGAAGAGGGCAGGCGCGGATTCCGGTACCTGAGCAACTCGGTTTAGTGCCACCAGGTGGCGGAGGTGTGCAGCTGCTTCGGACAGTGCCATGGTCTTGCCGAACGGAGAGATGTCCGCCCACGGCTTGTACCACTTCATTCGTTCGGCAACCTGCCACACGGTGATCTCGTTGTCGCCGAATGCCTCGTACAGGTGATCGAGTCGTTCCCCGTGATGGCTGATCAGCTCACCGGCACGGCCTGCGACGTCGTCGATCGGGATGCCGTGCGCCCCGAGGCCACGGGTGATGTCCAGTGTTTGGACGCGTCGAAGCGAGTCCATGAACTCAGCGAGCGCGTCGCGTTCTTCCAGGGGATAGACAAAGTTCCCGACGTGTGGCGTCGTCTTCTGAAGAACGTGGTCGCCGGTGAACATGACGTCGGATTCGGGTAGATAGAAGCACACATGGCCTGGGGTGTGCCCCGGGGTGTAGACGACTTCGAGTTCGCGGCCGGCGAGCTTGATGATCTCGCCGTCGGTGAGCACGCGGTCCGGGGCAGACTTCGGCCCGGTAGGGGCCGACGGTGCGTGCTTCTGCCATGCCTCGATGTCGACATCGGGGGCGCCCGCAGCCACGAGGTTGTCGAGCTGCAGATTGATCCAATCCGGGCCGCGATCGGCAGTCATGGCCTCGAACTGCGTGTGATCGGCCTCGTGCATTGCGATCCATGCGCCGGAGGCTTCCCGGACTCGACCGCACAGTCCGATGTGATCGGGATGAAAGTGCGTCAGCACGACGCCTTCGACGTCGGTGATCGAATGTCCCAGCGACTCGAGGCCGGTGGTCAGGCCGTTCCAGGCGTTGTCGTCGTCCCACCCTGCGTCGACCAGGATCAACCCGCCGGGGGATTCCATTGCGTATACGAGGGTGTTACCCAGCGGATTGTCCGTGATGGGGACCGGGATCTGGAAGATACCGTCGCCGATTGCTGCTGCATCGCTCACTACGCCACCTCGTTGCTTAGTTCATGTAATCAGTTGTACTTACCTCCATACTGACCGTGCGGTTACGGGCGGTCGCATCCGGGTGCTGTTCGAACTACCGCACCCGGGCACCTGATCGCCGCGATCGCCAGGCGGGGCACGCACCTGTGCACCACAACGCCCATGCCACGAGTACTGGTTGGAGGAGCAATCGGATACCGCGAGCTGCATCGGTATCGAGGCCGAAAGCATCGCTGTGAGTGAGGAATTGCGAGATATTGCCGGGGAAGACGGCAACGAAGAATGTTGCGACGATCCAGCCGAGAGCTACTCGCCGACGTACCAGCACGACAAGGGCCAGGCCCAAGGCGATCTCCACTACGCCGGAGGCCAGTACCACGAAGTCCGCGTCGAGCGGCACCCACGAGGGCACCTGGGCACGAAACGCCTCACGCGCCCAGAACAGGTGACTCAGCCCGGCGAACATCAGGAACGAACCGAGCAGAATACGTGCAATCGTCTTCATCGGTTCATCGTGCACCCAGTGCTATCCGATCAAGAGTGGGTACCGGTGATGTTGACCAACCAGCTGATGCCGAACTTGTCGGTCAGCATGCCGAAGGTATCGCCCCACGGTGCTTTCTCGAGCCCCATCGTCTGCTTCGCGCCGACGACAAGTTTGTCCCAGTAGCCCCGCAGTTCCGCTTCGTCTTCACCGCTGAGGGAGACGGAAATGTTGTCGCCGACGCTCAACGCCATGCTCGCGGGGGTGTCGGAACTCATCAGGGTCAGCCCACTCGGCGAGTCGAGTTGGCCGTGCATGATCTGGTCCTTTTCGGAAGGGTCGGCGACGGCCCCGAACTCGCCGAAGGTGCTCAACGTCAGTTCACCCCCGAGCACGTGCTGATAGAACTCCAACGCCTCGCGTGCTTGCCCGCGGAAGTTCAGGTAGGGATTGAGTCGAGTAGGCATGTGTCCTCCTCTGTCGATGGGTTCGTAAACCATCGTAGGCAGGTGGAAGGGCAGCCTGCGGGGATTTTGCGCTAGGGCATAGTCATCTCGATCAACTCGAAGGTTCTGACGGCGCCGGCGCGCACTGCCGCGCAGGTCGTGGTGATGGGCTCGGACACGCCCTGCTCCAGCGTCACGACGATACGAGCGCCGTCGTGGTCGAGCTCTACGGTCCATGTGCTGCCGTCTTGCGCTGTCGACAGCGGGTTCAAAGTGTCGATTCTCTCCTCGCGCAATGCCGCACGGGCATGATGTTGGGCGACCTGGACCTGGGCCGACAGTGAGCTCCGGCCCCGGAGGAAGCGGGGGTCGAGAAATCCCGCCCGGTGCCGATCGACGATCGTCGCGACGTCGGCGTCGTCGACGTTGCCGTAATACAGGCCCTGCGGAAACACGATCATCGTTCCGGCGAATCGGTCGCCGCCCAGGTGAGAGCACTCCCAGGTCACCGACTCGTGGTGCTCCCTCAATGCCGGGAGCACCTTCCGTCCGCGGACGGCGCAGCAGCGGTCGTGGCGGCCGTGAGTGCAGACAGCGACGATCGGATCCGGCGAGGGTTCTCCGGTCGATCCGTCGAGTGGAACGTCGAGAAGCGCCTCGTAAGCGTCGACCTCGCCCCATAGGATCGACTCCGAACCTACCTCGCAGTCGACGATGGCCCATCTCATTCGGGCCTCGCTCAGCCGCCGAGCAGGTCGCCTGATGGCAAGCGTGCGCATGCCGGCACCTTCGATGCGGCGAACGATGCGCAAACCGAGGTCCGGATCGATCACCCTGGCCGCATTCAAGAAAGCAGAGTGTCCCCAGGGGCCGTCGATCTCGACGAGAAACCATCGACTTCCCGGCGACCCGGATCCTGCCAAGGCGTCACCGCGCTCGCGGGCGCGGTCGCTGCAGGCAGGCCCGCTCATACTGCCGGTACCAGTACACCCTCGCGGAGCAGACGGCGAGTCACGACGATGGCACTTTCGGTGTCCAGGCCGGCTAGATCGCCGACGCGGCAGACCTTCCCTGCACGAAGTTGGATCACCGCCGCCGAACACTCGGCAGGGAGCGAGATCGTTGTACCGCGAAGACCGAGATGAACTTTGCCTCCGTCGACGTCGATGGAGGCAGTCGATCCGCGACGCCACACCACCGAACTGTCGGCGTCGAGCGAGGTCATGAAGGCGACAGTCTTCAGCGGCTGCACAGGTTCGGGTCGCGTGGCGGCGACGAAGCGTGTTGCGAGTCCTCTGGCGATGCGGCGTCTGAGTTCGGGGTCGCCTTGGATGTCGGCGAGGATCGATCCGATGGAGTCGAGCACTCGGTCGATATGCGGTGCGAGAGCGTCGGAGTCGGTGAGGTCGATGCCGGCGGGCAGCGGTTCACGAAGACCGGCGTCATCCGCGAGCAGACCGATCAGCTGGGTCGCCACGTCGAATTCGTTGAACGATGCAACGCCGATGGTGAGGTGAATGGTGGTATCGCCCAATGCTTCTGCCGAGTGGATCCACCCGCGAGGCAAATACAGGGCGTCGCCGGGAGCGAGCACCGTATCGACAGTGGGCACCTCGCGTGCCTGCTGCTCGACGGCACTGCGCCGGTCGGACCAGGGCTGATCGGCCAAGGGGTGCGTGTACACGGGCGGATGGAGAATCCACCGCTTCTCACCGCTGATCTGGAGGACGAATACATCGTGCACGTCGTAGTGCGGATCGAATCCCCGAGACGAGGCCGGGGTGATGTAGGCGTTGACCTGTGACGGGTGACCGATGTCGTCGACCAGATCGCGAACGAAGTCGATCAGGGGAGGCCACAACCGATGCAGGCCTTGTAGAACAAGAGTGTGACCGCCGGCGAACGCGGACAGAATCGCCGCGGAGTCGAGCTGATCGGGCATCTCGGCGCCGAAACCACCGGACGAAGTGAACTGGGATTGGTCCAGCAGGGAGCCATCTTTGGCCATCCTCGCGAAGGGAATGCGCACCCCTCGACGCGATATCAATTCGTCCACGGCCGAGGGCGACATCAAATCGTCGAACGAAGCGGTGAGGTCGGATGCCCGCGAGAGCAGTGGCTTCTTCCCCCAGTACTCATCGGCGAAGTTCCGCCCGTCGACGGATATCAAACGACCGAGCGCGGACCGGAATTCCGGCCCGCGCTGATCGATATCTGTCAGGCTCAAGCCGCGCCGTCCGCACCGCCGTCGTGGCCACTGGGGTTCGATCCGCCGTCGGCTGGACCCTCACCGGATCCGGCTGGGCCGTCAGCGCCGCCGTCGTGGCCGTTGGGGTTGGAGCCGCCGTCGGCTGGGCCTTCGCCGGGGCCAGCCGTGCCGTCGGCCCCGCCGTCGTGGCCGTTGGGGTTGGAGCCGCCGTCGGCTGGGCCTTCGCCTGCTCCGCCGGTTGTGGTGATGTCGTCGTCGTTGATGTTCATCGAATACCTTTCGCTCGACGGTAAAGAAGGATCGACGGGTCTAACCCGTTCCAGCGAGTGGATTGACGAATCTTTCACATTCCAAACACTGTGCTCGACTGTTACATGTTCCCTCTGGTTTGGGGCCACAACCCTCGAAATAGACAAGGATGCCGAAGCGTCGATGTGCGTAATTTACTCGGTCGCCTCGCCCACGACTGCGGGTCGCGCGATTGCCCAGGCAGCGAAGATGAGCGCGACGGCGAGCATGACGAGACCGACCCACAGGTTGGCGCTTGTTCCTACGCTCATATCTACGACGTTGTTCGACGGAGACGAGTGTGTTTTGTTGCCGAATACCGAGGGAAACAGGCCTGCGAGTGTAAGCAGAATTCCGTAGATACCCAGTAGAGCGCCGATGACGGATCGGATGTCGAACAGTCTTGCGACTAGACCTGGTGCTGTCTTCTCGGGAGTGGCCATGGCAGTTACCTTTTCGAATCGGATGTCAGTGGAAGACGATGTTGAGGACGACGACGAGCCCCAGGGCGAAGCCTGCCAGTGGGACTGGGCGTCGGTACCACGGGTTGGTGGCGTCCTCGGGATCGGTGAACATCTCGCGCGGTGTCTCCGAGTAGACGAAGCCGACCAGTTCCTTCACCGGTTTAGGCTGCGTGACCATGCTGACGCCGATGCTGACGACGATATCGACGACGAACGCCGCGGAGGCCGCTACGAACGGCATTCCTTGCCCGGGCAGATCGATGACGCCTACCTGGGAAAGGATGAAGACGAATATGGCCGCACCGGTTCCCGAGACCAGTCCGATCCACCCTGCTGCGGGGGTCATCTTCTTCCAGAACATACCGAGGATGAACGTCGCGAACAGCGGAGCGTTGAAGAACCCGAACAGTGTCTGGAGGTAGTCCATCAAGTTGGAGTAACCCGACGCGATCAGCGCGGTGAAGATGGCGAGGACAGTCGCGGCCACCGTCGCGACACGACCCACGGAGATGTAGTACGTGTCCTCTCGATCCTTCACGATGTACTGCTGCCACAGGTCGTAGCTGAAGACAGTGTTGAATGCCGAGATGTTCGCAGCCATACCGGCCATGAAGGCTGCCATGAGACCTGCGATCGCGACGCCGAGCAGTCCGTTGGGGAGAATGTCGCGCATCATCAGCAGC
Source organism: Rhodococcus sp. H29-C3 (assembly GCF_030063405.1). Taxonomy (NCBI): domain Bacteria; kingdom Bacillati; phylum Actinomycetota; class Actinomycetes; order Mycobacteriales; family Nocardiaceae; genus Rhodococcus; species Rhodococcus sp. H29-C3. The sequence continues at coordinate 12,243 of NZ_JASITC010000032.1, forward strand.
ATGGCGTCGTTGTAGGTGATGTCGCCGGTGCCGGTCTTCTTGAGGTTGATCATGTCGCCGATTGCGGCGGCCGCGATCATGCCGGGAACGACTACGACGAAGGGCACCAACATCTTAGGAATGGCGCCGATGATCGGGGCGCGCCTGGCTGCAGACATCGAACTCGACGCCATAGCGCGCTGGACCTCGACGAAGTTGGTGGTCCAGTAACCGAAGGACAGGACGAAGCCGAGTCCGAACACGATACCCACGATGGAGAGGATGGGGGACTCGAAACCGCTGAGCGCTTGTCCTGGCCACGACGAAAGTTGCTCTGTCGTCGAGGCCGTGACGGACCCGTCGGTGACGGTAGGTACGACTTTGTCCTTGAGGCCGGACCACCCGCCGACCTTGATCAGACCGATGATCGTCAGAGGTACGAGGGCTGCGAGTATGACGAAGAACTGCAGGACCTCGTTGTAGATCGCGGCAGACAATCCACCGAGCACGGTGTAGGTCAGCACGATCGCCGCCGCCACGATCAGTGATACCCAGAGTGACCATCCCAGAAGTACTTTCACGACCGTTGCGAGCAGGAAGAGGTTGACGCCGGCGATGAGGATCTGCGCGACGGCAAAGCTGACGGCGTTGACGAGATGCGCCTTGGCGTCGAATCTCTTGCGCATGAACTCGGGGACGCTTCGGACTTTCGACCCGTAGTAGAACGGCATCATGACGATGCCGAGGAACAGCATGGCAGGAATGGCGCCGATCCAGTAGTAGTGCATCGTCGCGATACCGAGTTGGGCGCCGTTGGCCGACATGCCCATGATCTCGACGGCGCCGAGATTCGCCGAGACGAAGGCGATACCGGTAACCCAGGCCGGCAACCTGCGTCCGGAAAGAAAGAAGTCGAGGCTCGTCGACAATTGTCGTCGAGCGACATAGCCGATCCCGAGAACAAAAACGAAATACACGGCGATGAGTACGTAGTCCAGCGCGTTCGTGTTGAACGAAAGAGCGCCTTCTGCCGCAAGGTTCGACGTCACGCGTCAACCTCCCTGGTCGAGTGAGCTGGCTCACGGGCGTGAGCGATCTGAACACAAAGTAACAGGTCCAAACAATTACTTACATCAAGAGTGGATATTTCAAGAACTAATGTTTGGTAATGTTCGTTTCACCCGATCCAGAGGTAGGTGCGGATGCTAGCAGCCGAGCGGCACGCCAAGATTCTCGCTGCGCTTCGCAGCGACGGTGCAGTGAAAGTGGTCGATTTCGCCGAACTGCTCGATGTCTCCGAGATGACGATCCGACGCGATCTCGACGTTCTCGACGAGCGGGAACTTCTGCGGAAGGTCCACGGTGGCGCGATCGCCAGAAACAATCGCGGAGAGGAACCACTCTCGACGGCCAAAGCTGCCCGTCAACATGCCGAAAAGGTCGCCATCGGGCGGGCTGCAGTCGATACGGTCGAGGACGGTATGACGATTGCCGTCAGTGCTGGGACGACAACACTCGAACTTGCTCGTCTGCTGCGCGGCCGGGCATCGATCACCGTTGTCACGAACTCGATTTCGATCTTTCAGGAGCTGACAGGTCACCACTCGGAACCCAACCCGATCGTCTATTTGACGGGTGGCTCTCGGACGCCATCGGACGCGCTTGTCGGACCCATAGCTGACGCCGCCCTCGCCGCTTTTCGTGTCGACGCCGTCTATCTAGGCGTTCATGGATTCGACGTCGAATCTGGCCTGACCACACCGAACATTGCTGAAGCAGAGACCAATCGGAGACTCATCGCAACCGGTCGGCGTCTCTTCGTACTTGCCGACAACACCAAACACCGCGAGGTAGGGACCAACGTGTTCGCACCGATCTCGGCGGTGAACACCCTCGTCGTCGACGATGGGCTCGGCGCGTCCGACCGCGCTCTGCTTGCACCACATCTAGAGACAATACCGTTCAGTTAGTGTCTGTTGAGGTAGGGTGAGGTGTGCCTCGTAGTGGATGGGTGAAGCCGGTCTCGGATCGTCGGTTGTCGGATGTGGTGTCGGTGGGGTTGTTGACCAGGGTGTTTGCG
>NZ_JASITC010000033.1:0-13396 GCF_030063405.1 Rhodococcus sp. H29-C3
CGAACCCGCGGGTCGTCAAACGCAAAATCATCAAATGGGCAGCCAAACGCTCCCGGCACCAACACCATCCACAACCCACAATGTCACCCCAATGCACTGTCATTCAGCATTAACTGAACGGTATTGCCCTTAGTCTCGATCCACCGACTGAGGTGATGCACTGTGGTCGATGTTCGAATCGTGGGGTCGGGGTTTATCGGGCATGTTTCATCCGCTGGTCTACCCAGCATTTCCACGATTGTCGGTGCTCGGGCCGAGTCGGCGTGCCGGTCAGGATCAGGCAGGATTGGGTGGACTGGACCCAATAATGTTGCGCCATAGTTGAAGCCACGCATCGAGCCACGGCCACTTTCGCGGTAGATGCAAAGTAGGTGCGCGTTGTGGCCGCACGAAGCGGGCAGGAATGTTGACGATTTTCCGCCGTAGCGTCATCCCGCGAGCCTTCGCGTGCCGGCCGCCTGCCACGGTTCCGGCAGCGCGCAACAGGTTGTGCGCTATCGCTGCGCACTGCACCCAGGCCGAGTTCGCGCCGAACGATCCCGAGGGCATGTGCGCGAGCGGTCCGTCGATCAGATCCGAGAACACGGTTTCGATGATCGCGTGTGCTCGGTGGGTGACGTCGGAGGTCGTTGTCGGCAGGGTGCTGTTGGTGAAAAACGGGTGATACCGCCACACCGGGAACAGTGCGTCGCGGTAGCGCGCGTCTTTGACCCGCCGCACGATCAACCGTGCCGTGACCGTATGCGCAGTGGAAGAGAAAGCAGTGAAACCGATTTCGGCGACCTCTGCGTCGGAGATCCAACCACCGGTGTCGGGGTCGCGCACTGCTCCCGGGTATTTCACCGGAGTCCACGCATCGTCAGCTATCGAATCGATTGCCCGCTGCACGAGCCGGTTTTTGATCAGCACGAACGAAAACTCGACGCGGGCGTCGATGCAGGCTTTCACGACGCGGCTGTTGCCGTAAGCGGAGTCACCGCGGACCATGATCGTCCCGGTCGCTCCGGCCATCCGGGCGGTGGCGACCGCTTGGGCGACCATCCGAGCAGCTCCGGTACCGGAGCCGGCTTTCCCTGCCCGCAGTCGCATTCCCGCGATCACTGGCGCCGAGTCGGCGGTACTGATGATCGTCGCGAGCGGGGAGAGGCCTTTGCGGAGGATCTGCTTGCCCGCGATTTTGGAGTGGCCGTAGGAGGCACCTTGTTTGGCGTGCCCGTACACCGGACGCAGGAGCGAGTCGATGTCGACGAACGCTCGCTCTGCGATGCCGGGCAGAATATCGGTGCGGGCGGCGAGAGCAACAAGGTGCCCTCGTAGGACGGATTCGAGTTGCCGATTGTGACCGAAAGTAAACTCGCGCAGCAATGTTCCCACGGTCGAGGGTGCATAGACGGATCCGAAGAGGTGCTTTATACCGCCGGATCGGAGGAGGTCGATATCGTCGATGCTGTCGGCGCCCGCGCACATTGCCGCGATCAACGTCGTCAACTTCGGTGCCAGGTTCGCTGCGGCCGATGCGATCTTCGGGGCGGTGATGGCCACCTTGTCCGCCAGTAGTTCGGTCAATCCGGTCTGGTCGGCGAGGGTCATGACCGGCAGCAGTCCCGCGCAGGACACGAGGTGGTCGTCGTCGAACTTCGCGGAATCAGCAGTGAAGGTGTGGGATGATCGCACTGGAAGTGTCCTGTTGGTCTGGTCCGATTTGTTGTGTGAGAACTCAAATCATCCCAGCTCGGAGGGCACTTTCTTCAGTTCGACACCCCACTACCTCGCAGATTCATCGGTGGATCGAGGCTTAGCCGTCATGTCAGAGATCAGCTGACGTTCGTCATCGGTAAAGGCCGGGTCGGCAGCCGGTGGGCTGAGCAGAATGCTCGTTTGAGGCTGAGCGGCTGGACCAACCGTGATCCATCGCATCGTGTCGTTGCCAACGTCGCTGCGGACCTCGAATCCGAGGACATCGCGGTAGAACTCAACGGAGGCCGCAGGATCGACGTGTGGAAGAACTGCTGTCTGAATCGTGATGTCCATGCCGGTCACAGTAGTTCGCCGCGGGCTGCCCGCGCTTCTTGATTCCTGATCGGTCTGGACACTTGCTTCATCACACACGGTGGAAGGCCCGACGCCCTTTCATCCGTCTCGTCGCGGTAGACGGTCGGCGGCATCCCCACAAGCTCGGTGAAGCGGGTGCTGAAAGTACCCATTGAGGCGTAGCCGACCGCAAAGCTGATTTCAGTCACGCTGAGTTCACCGATGCGCAACAAAGCCATCGCGCGCTCGATGCGTCGGGTCATCAAGTAGATGTACGGCGACTCTCCATATGCAAGCCGGAACTGGCGGCTGAGGTGTCCACTCGACATGCTCGCGCCGCGGGCGAGGGCTTCTATATCCAACGGTTCGGCATACTCCCGGTCCATCCGCACGCACGCGCCGCAGCCGTTCGAGATCGAGCGCACGCTGCGCCCCGGACGCACGACGGGTCATCCACACGATGATGCCATCCACACCTGCACAGTCAGGGCATCATCTCACCAGCACTGATGCGCTGATTGGTTGAGAACCAAGGTGTCGAAACGTGTGTGTAACACCGCATCTCGTTGTCGGTACGGAGACGTGCCGATGTGGGACGAGTAGGTTCCTGCAGGTCAGGTGCGTTCTGGGTACGTTGTTGCCGGTCTTGGTAGATGTGCCGCGGCAGGCTCTCGTTCAGCGAGGTGTGCTCGGTTGGGGAGCAGGAGTGGTGTGGCCAGTAGGAGAACTCCGGAGCACGGTGAACAAAGAACGACGGCCAGCGAGCGCGGGCGGAACTGCTCCAGCTAAGTTCACATGAGTCTGTGGCCATAGTCCTCAAGTGCCTGGTTGAGAATGCGCAGGGCCTTCGGTCCGACGCCGTGGAGCCGTGCGAGTTCGCTGGGCTCAACGTCGATGACGTCACTCAGGTTCTTGTAGCCGGCGGTGGTCAGGGCACGGGTGGCGGGTGCCCCGATTTTAGGCAATCCGTCCGTCGGTGTCGGCATCTCAGTTCTCCTACGTGGTGGTCGGGTCCGGAAGGGGCTCTCGGGCGGTGACGAGCAACAGGATGTCCTTCGCGAGGAGGCGGATCGTCTCACCGCGGCCGAGGTGCCAGTTGGTGTCGGCGGCCTCGAGACGGTGTCCGTCGAGGTCGACGCCGAAGAACTTGAGATTGCGGGGACCGAAATGATCGAGGACGTGACGGATCGTGGCAATCGGTGGTGCTTCGAGGCCTAGGGGTTCGGTGATGTCGAGGCCGTGGATGACGTCATGGGTAAGCGCCCCGGCTTGGCCACCTCCTGGGGGTCGCCAGGTGTGTTCGACATTGGTTGCCAACGACCGAAGCAGGTCGTCAGCGCTCATCACGGACGCGTCGTGGCGCGCCGCGTGGTCTGCGAAACGGGCGAAGCTTCCGTGTGCTTTGACAACGCCCCACCCTACGGCCCAGCCGGAGTATCGGTAGGCCATCGTGAGGTGAGCTGTTACCTCGCGCACGCGCCAGCCCTCACACAGTGACGCATGATCCCAGCCGGCAGGCTCGAGTCCCTGCAGTACGGCGACCAGACGGCGACGCTCGGCGACGGTCACCGCATACAAGACTTCAGTGGTGCTAGATGCTGGCATCGGCACAATCCTTTCCTCGGGAAACCTTCATGGACTTCTACGCTCGGCGTGCTTGAAACTCATCGGTGAGTTCATCGGGGCGGCAGGCTGGTCGGGAGGTCGAACTGAGCGAAGCGATCCTCGGTGCCCAGAAAGGTCGCGATGTGGCTCACAGCACCGTCACGCAACTCGATCAGCACGATGCCGAACGGCCGGAGTACGCCGTCGCTGTCCGGTCGGTACTGCCCGAAGCCCGGTGAGCCGTTGACGGGGGTGGCGACAAGCCGTGCACCGCACCATCGCACGCTCCGCTGGTCATCAGTCTCGCGAGCAAGTCCCGGCCTTGGACCCACCACGCGAATGGAGGCATCGAACTCTGAACGTCTTCGCGGAGTATGGCCTTGAGCTCCGCGATGTCGTGGCGCTCGAACGCCTCTACGTAACGGTTGAGGAGCGCGCGCTGCGCGGCGTTCGTCTCGTTCAGAGGGTCCGTCGGGGCCGGGCTGTGCTCGGCCAGCGTCCCCCGCCCCCGCTGCAGCGCACTGTTCACCGCCGCCACGGACGTGCCGAGAATGTCGGCGGTCTCCGACGCCGAGAACTGGAGCACATCACGCAGAACCAAGACGGCGCGCTGTCTTGACGGGAGGTGCTGCAGCGCAGCGAGGAATTCCAATCGGACCGTCCCGCGTTCGACCACGACGGTCACCGGATCGCGGGCGGTGATGATCCGACTATCCGGCATCGGCTCGATCCAGCGTTCCGCAGGCAGCGGCGCACCCAGCGGAGCACCGGCTTCAGCGGCCGGCCCGAGGTCCACCGCCGTCGCTCTGCGACCCGGGCTGCGCAGCATGTCGACGCACACTTTGGACGCGATACGGAAAAGCCAAGGATTCAGCGGCCCACGGCCGGGTCATAACGATCGGCGTGTGCCACGGCGCGGAGCATGATCTCCTGCACACCGCCAACCTCATTGGTCGCCAAGCCAAGCATTACCCGGCCCCCGCCCGGAGTACCAACATCATCGCTGCTGGTCAAGCCATTGTCGTTGTTGTCCGCGCGAGTATTACCGGGACCCCGTCTATCTCGGTACGCGCTTTACGGACTGGCGGCAGACACCAGGATCAGTCCGTCAGGCGTTCCGCATCGGCTACGAGTCCGTGAGGCCTCTCAGTCCGGTCGAGTCACGCTGGATAGAGATTCTCATATTGTGGCAGGGGATTCTTGCCATACCGGGCGAGGATGACTGTGCAGGGTGGGCGTCAGCATTGTGACCCCGCGAGCCGCCAGCACAGTCACTTGACAGCCAGCGCACATGCGAGTGTGCACAGCCAGGTCGCGCACGGTACGTGTGTGTGAAAATGCCTGCTGCCGGGAATGTCTCCTGCACGACATTGACATCACCGTTGCTCGCTTCTCCCAGCTGGCCCAGGGTGATGCCGATCCGCCGTCTGGGGCGTGTGGCTGAGCTGACCCCTATGCCCGACAATCATGGTGTGAGAACCAACGTGCTTGATTCGACCTCGCGAGACGTTCCGTCGTCATCTCTGATGCAGGATGTTGCGGTCGGAATGGCGATTGTCGTTGTGAGTGCGGCGGTGGTTTGGCTGGGGGGTGATTCGACGGCGTCGTTGCGGTCGCCGTGGTGGTTGGTGGTTGCTGTGGTGCAGTGCGCAGCTGTAGCGGCGTGCCGTCGACTACCGGGATGGGCGCTCGGTATCGCATGGGTGGGTGCACTTGTCCAAGTGTGGCTGGTGCAGGAAGTTGGTCCGCAGAACGTTTCGGTGTTGGTGGTCCTGTTTGCGGTCGCTGCTCATGGTTCACGAGCACTGCGGGTTGTCGGGTTCATCTCGGCAGTGGCAGGTGGTGTGCTCGCAGGCTGGTTCATTGCGGTGGCGATACCTGACTCTATCGGGGCTCCGGCCGGATCCATCCCATTCTTGACCGCTTTGTGTGTGTCGTTTTTACTGTTGGCGTGGATCGGTGGTGTACTTCGTGCGGTGACGCGGCAGGCGACCCAGGATAGGACGATGGCCACTGTTGTTGCTGAACGCGCCCTCTACACCGTGGCGGTCGAGGAGGAACGTTCCCGGATCGCACGAGACATGCATGACGTGGTCGCGCACTCGCTGACCGTGATGATTGCGCAAGCCGAGGGTGCACGTCTGGTCGCCGAGACACAAGGCGGCGCATCTCCGGAGGCTTTACAAGTAATCGCCGATACCGGAAGAGAGTCGTTGGCCGACGTTCGAGGACTTCTGGCCGGACTACGAGCGGGAGCACGCGAGTCACCTGGGCCGTCGTTGTCGAGGGTTGCATCACTGTTCGCGCAGTTCGAACAATCCGGTATGCCGCTCGACGTGAGGACCGCGGGACACTCCCGGAAATTGTCGACGCAGGTCGACATCGCGGCCTACCGGATTCTTCAAGAGGCTTTGACGAACGCGCTGCGCCACGGCGACCAGCACCTACCGACAATCGTTCAAATCCGATGGTGCGAGAAGGAACTGAAGTTGCTGGTCCGCAATGGTGTGCGGGCGGAAGTGCAGGTGTTCGGACGGGGTCATGGCGTCATCGGAATGACCGAACGTGCGCACCTCGCCGGTGGTGCGCTGACTGTCGGCCCCGCACCAGGTGAAGTGTTCGAAATGGACGCATCGTTTCCCTACACACGGAGTGAACGCCAGTGACAATCCATGTGGTGGTCGTCGATGATCAGAAACTGTTCCGTGCGGGAATCCGCATGATCCTGGGTACTCAACCAGATATCGTGCTGGTGGGTGAGGCATCGTCCGGCTTGGACGCGGTCCATCTCGTGCGCGATCTCGTCGATGTCGATGTGGTGCTGATGGACATCTCGATGCCGGGCCTCGACGGCATCGACGCGACGGCTGCTGTCACCGCGCTCCCTGATCCACCCAGGGTCATCATGTTGACCACTTTCGATGACGACGACAACATTGCTCGTGCGATAGCGGCCGGTGCCAGTGGGTTCGTGTTGAAGGATATTCGCGCGGAAATGCTCATCTCCGCGGTGCGTTCGGTCGCGGAGGGCACCGCTGTCTTGGCTCGATCTGCAACCCTTCGACTCGCCGCACAGCATGTGCCCTCTCGGCTTCCGGCACCGGCATCCTTCGCTACCCTCACCGAACGTGAGCGTGCGGTGTTCACACTCGCCGCAACCGGACTCAACAACGCCGAGATCGCACAGACTGCATTTTTGAGTGAGGCGACCGTCAAGTCGTATGTATCACGCATCCTCGGGAAACTCGGCCTTCGTGATCGCGTGCAGTTGGTGTTGTTCGCGATCAGGCACGAGCTGACGGACTGACAACCGAGCCATTACCCGATGTTGGCGCCAACATGCAACATCGGGACACATGAATACCCCTTGAGTACGACGACCGGAGCCGCCGTCCGTCTATAGCGTGGGATCTCCCTCGTCGAAAGAGAACCCGTGTTTCCTGCCTTCACCAGCACCGCCAAGTCGACAATCTTCATCGCTGGAGTCCTTTTGATCGCATTGACCACCGCCGGTGTCGCGGGCGGTCTGATTCTCGCTCTCTCGCCACTGCTGATGACACTGCTGATGATGTTCGTCATCACCCGTGACGGCTACTCCCGTATCGGTTGGCGCACCATCGGTATCACACGTCTCGGCCTCCGGTGGTGGCCGACAACACTTCTTGTCACTGCCGGCGTCAGCGCATTGACTTATGCAGCGGCGATCGCTTTCCGGGTAGCCGAAACCACCGCCATCGCAGCGACGGCGTGGCCGAACTTGGCCAGCTTGTGCCTCACAGGTGTGATTTTGGCGTTCGCCGAAGAGATTGGTTGGCGTGGATACCTTCACGCGCAGCTGCGTGAGCGCACCGCTGTTGTGAAGTCATCGATCATCATCGGTGTGGTGTGGGTGTGCTGGCACCTGCCGTACATCCTGTTCACCACCTATTACCACACCGACGGAAACCGAACCGTGGTTCTGATTCTGTTCTCCTGCAGTGCGTGTGCTTTCTCGATTTTGTTCGGCCTTCTCCGAGAGCGCTCCGGCAGCCTCTGGGTCGCTGTTCTGGCGCACGCTGGTCACAATGTCGCTTTTGCGTGGATCGCCGCCGAGTTCGTCAATACCTCGAACCCGGTGTTGGTGAACGAATATCTCGCCGGCGATACAGGGCTTTTCGTCCTGATCGGCACCGTGGCGAGCGCCACGTTCCTGCTGATGCGCCGCAGCCACATCAAGCCGCGTCCGCGCGCATGCACTGCCGCGTGAACACCGAGCCGTCACCGTGCGGAAGCCCGATTCGGTTCCGCCTCGAATGCCGTTCACATGGCACGAGCCGACGCTCAGGATGATCGCAGCAACGGGAAGAACGAGAATCACCACGCCTGCGAGCAGCGTATTTCTCGGGGCCCGTGATTTCGCCCCTCTCTCCGGATCATGATCAGACCATTGCCGACCAGGACGACACCGAGCGCAAACGCACTAACTACTTAGGGTCATCGGTCAGCGGAAACGCGGTCCGCCGAGTTGGCGGTGCGGATGACAGCATCGAGCGTGGCGGTCAGGACAGATCGATCGACTCCTGCTGACCAACCGGACCCGTCGGCAGTGCGGTACTCCAGCATTGTCACGGCGTCGCTATCGTTGCCGGAACGAACGCTGGTCTGGGTCAGGCCGAGAACGTCGACATAGCGGTTGTGTGCTGCCAGCGCTTCGATGAGCGACTCGACCGGTCCAACTCCTTCATGGGTACTCTCGCTCTGTTCCCCGTAAATCTCAACCGTGACCGAAGTCGTATTTCGTCCGTGTTCTTCGTGCGAATCGAAGCTGACCAGTGCGACATCTTCGGCGTTTTTCCCTTCGGCGTATACCTCGCGAAAGATGCTCCACAGCTGGACGGAAGAGAGTTCGGTGCCTACAGCGTCCATGCGGCGTTGAACGTGCCGGGCGAGGTCGATCTGGAGCCGGCGCGGGAGTTCGAGGCCGTAACCGGTTTCCAGGAGGTAGGCGATTCCTCCTTTGCCCGATTGAGAGTTCACTCGGATGACCGCATCGTAGGAGCGGCCGATGTCCGCGGGGTCGATGGGCAGGTAAGGAACACGCCACTCGGCGGCAGCGTTGAGACCGCTCTCCTTCTGCGTCCGGGCATGATGCTCGGCGAATCCTTTTTTGATGGCGTCTTGGTGTGTCCCACTGAAGGCGGTGTGTACGAGGTCGCCGACGTAGGGGTGCCGTGGGTGCACCTCGAGCTGGTTGCAGTATTCGACGGTGCGGCGAATCTCGTCGATGTCGGAGAAGTCGATCATCGGATCGATGCCTTGCGCGTGCAGATTCAGTGCAAGGGTGGCGATGTCGACGTTGCCGGTGCGTTCGCCGTTGCCGAAGATGCAGCCCTCGACTCGTTGCGCACCGGCCAGGACAGCGAGTTCGGCGCAGGCGATTCCGGTTCCTCGGTCGTTGTGCGGGTGCACAGACAGGATCACACTGTCGCGGCGTGCGATGTTGTTGTGCATGTATTCGATCTGGTCGGCGTACACGTTCGGCGTGGCTACCTCGACAGTTGCTGGCAGGTTCAGGATGACCGGCCGCTGGGGGGTCGCATCCCACAGTGCGGTTACGGCATCGCAGATGTCGAGGACGTAGTCGGGCTCGGTCAGGTTGAATACTTCCGGTGAGAACTCGAAACGCACATTCGACAGGTCTGCAGCGAGTTCCCAGACGTCGGTCGCTCCGGCCAGGATCAAGCCTCGCAGATCGTCTGCGTCTCGACCGAGGACCACTTCGCGCCAGGTCGGTGCTGTGGCCGTGTACATGTGAATCACGACCTCGTTGCTGATGCCGCGCACGGACTCGACGGTTCGCTCGATGAGGTCCCGTCGCGCGGGGGTGAACACAACGATGGTGACGTCGTCGGGTGCGAGGGCTGACTGCGCGAGCAATCGCACGAAGTCGAAATCGGTCTGCGAGGCGGAGGGGTAGCCGACCTCGATTTCTTTGTAGCCCATAGCCACCATGAGTTCGAAGAACCGTTGCTTGCGTTCGGGATTCATGGGTTCTGGAAGAGCCTGGTTTCCGTCCCGAAGATCGACAGGTACCCACAATGGGGCTTCAGTCAGCCTCCTGTCCGGCCAATTCCGCACAGTAAGCGGAACATCGACCTTGCTGTACACGTCGCGGTAGCGATGCGACCGCATTTGAGATCGTTTTTGCCGGTTCCATGGCGGTGCACCGGATGGAACGGCACCGGCGGGAGTGGAAATGGTGGGGAACGCAGACATGGTGGTTGTAAACCTTTTAGTCGTCTAACCAAGGCGGTCGGCGTCGTTCACAGCGCCACGGAAGGGTGCCGACTCGACTAGACCCCCGCCGTGGCCGCTAAGAAGCACCAGGACTGTTTTAAGCACCTGAGCAACGTAGCACAGCTCCTCAGACAAGCTGAGGAGTAAGGTGCACGGAATGAACCAGGTGAAACGACTATCGCTGGCTGATCAGGCAGCCGATCTACTACTCGCGCGAATCAAGTCGGGTGAATGGCCGGTCGGAACCAAACTTCCGGGCGAGACCACGTTGGCTCCTCAGCTCGGCGTCGGCCGGTCGACAGTGCGCGAAGCCACTCGCCAACTCGCGGGCCGGGGGATATTGCTCGCACGTCAAGGGTCGGGGGTATTCGTCAACTCGGTCGACGAAGCAAGTGCCGAATGGGATCTGGTGTTGAAACGAGCGCACATCAAGACAGTTCTCGAAGCCCGCCTCGCGGTCGAGGGAGAGGCAGCCGAGCTGGCGGCGATGCGCCGAACCCCCGCAGATGTCGAGGCTATCCAGATCGCACTGCGGTTTCGTGCCGAGCGGCGATTCGAAGTCTCCGAATTGGTCGACGCGGACATCGCATTTCATCGAAGCATCGTCGCCGCATCTCACAATGAGATTCTGCTGAGCCTATTCGACACCATGACACCTCGGCTACGGAGTGCGATGATCGAAATGTTGTATATGGCAGATGAATTCGGAGACGACCCTGATCACCAGGCACATGCAAACGTGGTGGAGGCGATCTGCGGGCGGGACGCAAACAGGGCCCGGGCACTTACCCGAGCGCATCTTCACGCCCTGTCGAGCACTATGGGGTCGACGACGTAAGCAAAGACCGGCGAAGTCGAGCTGGTCTTCTCCGTAGAACCGGTACCCAGATGCTGAGTCGACGCGTGCCGTGAGTATCAGACCGGCATCGGCATAAAAGCGCAATGCGCTCGAGGCCAGTCCGCTTTTCTGTGCGAACGAACCAATCGACATCAATCCGAAATCAGCTATCCCCACATCATTGGGGTTCGACCTACCGAAGGTCAACCTATGGTAGTGACTGACGCCTGCCAACGTCATGACCCGCAAGGGCTGGCCGCAATTGTGTCTTCTTCTTGATCCTGATGTAGACCTCGTCGAGGTGCCACTTGTCGCCCGGGCGAGGGCGCCGTCTGCGCAACTGGTTGGCGTACTCCTGGCCGAACTGTGCGCACCAACGCCGGATCGTTTCATAGCTGATCACGACACCACGTTCAAGCATCATCTCCTCGACGTCGCGGAGGCTCAGTGGGAACCGGAAGTGCAACCACACGCAGCCGCTGATGATCTCGCTCGGGTACCGGTGGCCCTTGTACGACGGCGACGGGGTGCTCACCACCCGAATCCTGCCAGCCACCCGCTCAGCTCGCCAACGTGACAGTGCCGATCTTCGTACCAGAATCCACGCTCCCCGCGATCAAGTCCCCTCACCCTCTTGGGGTCGCGTTGACCGTCCTTGCAATGGGCCAGTTCCGTGCACGTGCCCGCGATCGCAGCCGCAATAGAGTCACAGGCTGACCGCACCGAGCAGGGCTTCTCCTGGATCGACGACCGCAACGACGGCCGCGACGAACAGCAGCGCCGTCGCAATGGTCATCACAGCACCGAGCGATCCGAGGGTGACGAACATCCGACGGTGGGCACGGTCTGTCGTGTCCGACGATCTGTAGCGTCGGAAGGCGATGACGGTTCCGGTAGCGACTACAGCGATCACTACGGCGGTAGCGACAATCACCGCCCAGTTGTAGTGCTCGACCTGTGTGAGCAGCTCGAGCAGTGGCGGCCTGGAGTCTCCGCTCTGCACACCGTTCTCGATCAGAGACTGCGCTGTCTGCCCGTCCGCGTTGTCAGCGGAGAGCATCGGAAGCAGCGCAACTACGGGTGCGACCGTCGCCTGGATGTTGAGCACAGCCAGAAACACCGAAAACAATGACAGCACAGTCGTAGTGGCCGCCGCGACCACGCAACCTACGCCGGCCGTCAGAGCTCGCCGCCACAGAGTCGCCGCGAGCAGACCCAGAACCGCGGTCAGCAGCACCGAGATGACGATCTTGATCGCGTGCCACTCGAACCAGTAGTCCACCATCTCCGCCAAGCCGGGAGGATAGGTGCGGACTCCGTTACCCCAGTAGTCGACCAAGCCGCGGCCGAGCAGCTCACTCATGACGGATTGATTCTGGAACTGCGGATAGCGTCCGCGTAACAACGCGGCCGGGCCCAGAACGAACGCGGCCACCAATGCCGCTCCGGCGCATGACAACGCAACGATCGACCAGCGGCTTCGGTTGACGAACCTACTCATTGATTGACTCCCTTCCGGGAGAGAGTCAATCAGCAGGTACTCGATTGCACATCCATCTGTAGTACTACATCTGACGAACGAGGTACCAGCTCGAGATTCGATGCTCGATCGCTGGCCGCGCCGGACTGTGGCAATCGTCACCGCGGCCAGGATCAACCCTGCAACCGTGATGAAGTCGGATTCGGTCAACCCTCTGTCTGCATCGACCACGTTGTTGTGCATCGTTTTTGGTTCCTCTCGGTGGATGGGGAGTTTGCGTGGGCGCTCCGGTGAAACTGTGTGTTGGGGCGAGCGTCCGGGAATCGAAGCCGTAATGTTCTCGTCGTTTGCCGTGGCCACCTTGCGCGGCTGTGCCAGTGTCAGAGATTTGCGCAGCGGGCCTTGCGGTTCTTTGAACTGCTACCAGGCGAATGTCGAAACCGCGCAGAAGCGTCGGCGGACACCTGCACTCTCTAGCGTCCGGTCCCCAGATTCGGCCTACCCGCTGAGCGGCGTTCTCCGGGTTCGGGTGTGCATTTTGACCATCGTCATACCGGACGGACGGGAACGGCCGTCTGTGTGCGATCGACGTCAACGTATAGCCTCTGAAATCGTCCGTTATGAGTCCATTTGCTGAAGTCCAGTAGTCCGCTGTTTCTAGTGGACAGATCGGACGTATAAGGGGGGAGTGGGCATGAAAGTTGGCTACGCACGCTGTTCTACCGTCCGCCAAGACACGGCCGTTCAAGTCGGGTTGCTCACGAAGGCCGGCGTACACCGCGATCACATCTACATCGATCACGGAGTCAGCGGCCGGCAAGCGAAGCGGCCCGGACTCGAGAACGCGATCAATGCCAGCCGCGAGGGTGACGAATTTTGCGTCATCAAGCTCGACCGGCTCTCCCGGTCGGCAGGGGATCTCCACGAGACCGTCGACCGCTTGGCCGCGCGCGGGGTGGCATTGTCGATAGACGGCAAGGTTTACGACCCGACAGACCCGATGGGCAAAATGTTCATCGGAATGCTCGGCTTGATGGCTGAATTCTCAGTTATCTCGACACACCGGAACTCCAGCCTGCACGAGTTGGAAGTCGCTGCGTGATGCAGTAGATACCGGCAACCTGAGGGGAGTCCGGTATGAAAGTGATCAAGCACTCGGCGGCAGG
>NZ_JASITC010000034.1:0-12980 GCF_030063405.1 Rhodococcus sp. H29-C3
CCGAAAATCCTCGACCTCCCCGACACCGCGTGGATCAACAAACCAGCAGAAACAACTGACACCGATCAAGAGCACGATTCGATAGCGGCGTAACACCCACTGGACTCATCCACCTTGACAAATTCCGGGGAGCCGACCCTGACGCCGTCACCAACCAAGGCCCACAGAATGCATCCCGCATGGCGTATGGCCGCCGTGGCCGCGGCCGCGCTGATGGCTACGGGTTCGTACACCACCATCGCTGGATTGATCACCGAACCTCTGGCTACAACCCAGGACTGGAGCCGAGGTGATATAGGTATCGCTGTCGCCATCAACATGGTTCTGTACGGAGCTGTTGCACCATTCAGTGCTGCTCTGATGGACCGCTACGGCATCCGGAAGATCGCCGTTTTCGCACTCTTGCTGCTTACTGGAAGCTCGACGCTTCTGGTGACTGCAACTCCGAGCGCGGGATGGTTCATCGTGTGGTGGGGGCTCCTCGTAGGTGTCGGCACCGGTTCCATCACCATGGTTTTCGGCGCGACCGTTGCCAATAGGTGGTTCGCGGACCGCATTGGGTTGGCCACCGGTATTCTCACTTCGGCCAGTGTCGTCGGCCAGTTCGCGATACTGCCGCTGCTATCGACATTGATGTCGCGTACAGACTGGCGAGCGCCGATCACAGTATGCGGAGCTCTGGCTGCAGGGGCCGCGGCTCTGACATTCTTCGCTCTTCGCGAGAACCCAATCGATCTCGGCGTAACCCGGTACGGCTCCAACCCTGACCGCGATCTCGAAGCGAAGTCAACGATCGGGTCTGGACAGAGCGCGCTGGCTCGCACCCTGCAAGTGCTACGCGCCTGCGTCCACAACCCCGCATTCTGGCTGCTTTCATTCATGTTCTTCCTGTGCGGCGCCACCACAAACGGACTTCTATGGTCCCACTTCACTCCGGCCGCACACGACCACGGAATGGCCGCGACGGCAGCCTCGAGCTTGTTGGCAATGGTTGGGATCGCGAACATTCTCGGCACAGTCTCGGCCGGGTGGCTCTCTGATCGGATGGAACCCCGCGTACTCCTTGCTGGATTCTTTCTGGTCCGCGGCTCGACACTAGCCGTCCTCCCGCTGATCTTTACCAGTCAAGTCAATCCAAGCCTGGTCGGCTTTGCCATCATGTTCGGCATCCTCGACGTGGCCACGGTGCCACCAACGATCGCGCTGTGCCGCCACTATTTCGGCGCTGACAGTGCACTTGCCTTTGGTTGGGTCAATGTTGCCCATCAGATCGGTGCTGGTGCCATGGCCGTCACTGGAGGCCTGATACGCGAATCTGCAGGTGCATACACATCCGTATGGATACTTAGTGCGTTTCTATGCGTCACCGCAGCCACGATGGGCAGCATGTCCGCAAAGATCCATATTAAGAAGAGCGACCAGAGAGAGGACGTCACAACGGACAGCAACTGACACCTGTTATGACAGGGAGAATTTTACTCGACAGGGCAGACAGATGCCGGATCGATCACCGGACAGGTTGCGCGGCACGGCGGGACACCACTGGTGATCGATCTGTTATGCGGTTTTGAACTTTGTCCGCAGCTAATGGTGGTAGCTTGCCGCTGTGCAATCGGGGGGCTGCGAGGTGTTGGGTTGGCGCCTGTTCTACACGCGCCATCAGTTGCTTCTGCCTCGGTCGATCGATGATCTGTCGGGTGATGCGCTGATTGATCTCGGCGAACGGTTCAATGCAGGGATCGAACGTGAAGGTGTGCCGTATCTGATAGATCCCTTGGGCCAGTATGACGTCGCACTCAATGACTTTTTCGCCACCGAGCTGACCAACGCACCTCCGACCACTCAGGCCGCATATGCGTATGACCTGAAGCGATTTTTGATGTTTCTGTGGGACAACCGGGCACAGCGTTCGTGGCGCGATGCGACGCCGGGTGATCGCGCAGCATACAAACATTGGCGATTGTTCGATCCGGCTGGACCCCGTGTGGAAGCGACGACGTGGGACCGTGAGGTAGCGACGGTAAACCAGTTCTATCGCTGGGCAGTTGCCCGCGGACACACCTCGTGTAACCCGTTCGTGCAACGCATGTCTCGCAGCCGCGATCTGCGGCGACGGCGTGGTGAAACGCCCGCGGAGGCATCCCACATTGGGCGGGCCAATGATGTCGCATGGCTCCCGCCGGGAGCGTATCGGCGGTGGCGCGAGGTCGGTATCCAAGGCTTCGACCCGTCGGGGCATCCGGATCCGGCGTTCCGGGGCCGGTTCGCCTCCCGGAACGCCGCATACTGCGATTTGATGATCCGCACTGGACTGCGTTTGGCCGAGCAAACTAGTCTCAGTGTGTTCGAGCTACCTCACCCCGTATCAGGCATGCTCAACGTTCGATCCTGGCTGCCGCTCAGCATCGCAAAGGGCGGGTCCGCCCGCCACATTTATTTTCCGATTTCGGCATTGACCCAGGTCTGGGACTTCATGACGATGGAGCGTGCGGAGGCTGTTGAGGTCGCACGGGCCAGCGGTGCGTACGAGCAGATCCGGAATCCATTGATCGTTGCGGATCACCTGCGCCCGTTCGTCGAGATCGGTGGCGCGCGAGTCGATGTTGCCAAGCTCACCCATGCCGAGCGACTCCGAACTTTCATGGACAAGTCCGACGGTCTGGAACCAATCGCAGTGTGGCTCAACGAGGACGGTCTTCCGAGCAAGCCATCGGCGTGGCAGGAAGTGTTCAAGACTGCAAACGTCCGATGTGCACACCGCGGGGTGACGATCAGGTGCCATCCGCACATGCTCCGACATTCGTTTGCAGTGATCACGCTCGAGCAACTGTGGCGTGGCCATATCCAGGAGCTCGCAACAATGTCGGTGCCACAGCGCGAAACGTACCAACGGGTGTTCGGCGACCCGCTGAATTGGGTTCGCATTCGGATGGGGCATCGCTCGATCGAGACCACTCAGATCTACTTGCACACCCTGTCTGAACTGGAGATGGAGACGCGCATGGCACTGGTCCCGGACGGGTGGGAGCCCACCACCGTCGACGAACGAGATGGCCACAACACTCCCGATTCCGCCGACCGCCTTGTCTGAGGCGCGCTCCACATCAGCACCCCGTACGGGACGGGACCAGATAGCGCCCCAACCGGACGGTTACTACGACCCTGGCACCATCGAGCAGATGATGAGTGGGTCTCCCACGGTGCACTTCCACGGCGAGGACAACCGAACAACGCGGTACTCGTTCGCACAGTTACCGTGCTCAGAACTGCACGACACTCTGGCCGTAGCGTGGGCGACTCGAATAGGTCCGGTAGGCGGTTTGCGGACTCGTTCAGGCGCTGACAACGGGTGGAACACCCTGAAACGGTTCCTCAAATTTCTCGGCGATCATCCACAGCCACCTACCAGGCTCGACCGAGTGACAGTCGTGCACTTAGAGGGCTACCACGCACAAGAACTCGCGAGGACAACGCCGCCCCAGGCAAGCAGGGAAATCACTGCATTGAAAGCGATTCTTCGCCACGTTCCAGGGACCGAATTAGACAGCGCAGTAGGCGAATACGTGTCCCGCAAACGCGAATCTCCTCACCCCCAGCAACCCAAGACCAGCGCGGTGATTGGATACTCCGATCGCGAATTCATGGCGATCATGGCGGCAGCACGCTCGGACGTCGCTGCCATTCGCGCGCGGCTGCGGTCCTCGCAGCAGTTGCTGGAGTCGTACGCCTTGCAGCCACACACGCTCTCAGCAGCCGAACGTGAGCGGGGCGCAAAACTGTCGGAGATGGCTGCCACCGGTGTGGTCCCGCCGCCACTTCGGCCCAGCGCCGTATCCGGTTCCGTCATCGACCTGGCCGGATGGGTCACGAAAGCCGCCGAACTTTTCGTCACTACCCAGGATCTGCTGCCTCTGCTCGTACTGGGCGTCGGACTCAGCGGCCGAAATGGCGAAACAATCAAAGAGCTCGCTCACGATCACCGCGTCCTCGACGATCGTGCCGTCGCGGTCAACATACTCAAGCGCCGGCGAGGCAAAGCCCGCACCCGTGAAACGGTCCATTGGGAAGGTAGTACGAAGGACGCCGAACTGCGTACCCCCGGCGGTTTCTTCCTTCTGCTGCACGAGTTGACCAGTGGCAGCAGGGCGTTCAGCAACAGCAGGCGGGTGTGGTCCATCTGGACACGGGACAACTTCCGAGGACCGAAAGACTTCATCGGAACACGTGCAGCTGCGCACGGTCACATCGACCCGTTCGAGTTGGAAGTGAGTCGATGGCTCGAGCACCGCAAGTGGATATCGCGGCACAGCCTGACAGCCGACGACTCGGCCCCGCTGGTGCTGTCGATGAACCGTCTGAAAACCACGGTTGAGGTCCGCAGGACACGTGCTGTCGGTGGTCATCTTCGGTCCGCTTCGAGAACGAACACACCGGACGTGTCTTTCGTGCATTACCTGCGTAGCGATCCGCGGATACGGGACTGGGCAGATGAGGTGCTCACGGAGGCACTACACGAGGCAGAACACAACGCTCACGCTTTCCGTGGACGGATCCTGGGGGCGTCCGAGTCGGCTGCGTTGACCTCGAATCCAGCTGGCATTGCCGCCGAGCTCGGCGTCTCGATCGATCAGATCCAGCGCGCCGTCAACGGCGAACTGGACACCTTGGTCAGTTCGTGTCTGGACTTCGAACACAGCCCATTCGTCCGCAGCGGGCCGTGTGCGGTGTCCTTTCTGACCTGCCTGCGCTGCCCCAACGCATTGGTCACCGAACGCCACCTCCCCCACCTGTTCGCGCTGCTCGACTGGCTGCAGCGCGAACTCGACAGACGCGGCATAGACGATTGGGTTGGGCACCATGGCAGCACCTGGTTGATCATCACCCGTCTGATTCTTCCCAAATTCACTGTGCCGCAACAGGAACGTGGGCGAGCCGAGAAGCCGGTCAACATGCCCACCGATCTGCTCGACGGCTTGAGGGAGCTCGCGTGAACGCACCACAAGCCCGCCCTGCACCACTCCGGATCCCGGCCCCGACGCTGGTACTCGCGGAAAGGGCGTTGAGACCAGATGCGGTGCTCGAGAACACAGCGCAGTTCTCGGACATGGTGTGGCCCTTGGCACCCGCACAGCGCCAACAACACCGAAAACAAATGTCGATCGACTTCACACACCTTCCAGAACGGTTCCGTACGACAGCAAAGCAGGTGGCGTACGCATTGCTCAAAGCTGACCGTCCGCCAGGGTGCGAGAACATCAGGTCGATCGACACGGTCAACAACCTGGCCTATCAGTTGTGCGGGGTCCTGCAGTGGATCGACGACCGTGGCCTTGGTTCGGTCTCTGCGACAACACACGACGACGTCATAGCCTTTCAACGGCATGTCGACGGGCTTCGCCTCACCGAGGGGAGCAAGGCTCACCTGCCGCGGGCCCTTCGGCTGCTGTGGCTGTGCCGAGCACACCTCGATGATTCATTGACCTTCGACCCAACAACCGCTCTCGACACACGGCCGAGAATCACGACGTACGGGCGCGAGAACGAGACCGCTCGCATACCCGAACAGGTGCACGCACCGTGTCTGGTGTGGGCCATGCGGTGGGTCGACGATTTCGCACCCGACATACTTCGCGCCGGCGCAGAGTGGAACTCACTGCAAAAACCCCTCACACCACCGGGACATCGCCGGGGATCGCATGTAGACACACCTGCCCGGGTCGCGGCGGTCTCTCGGGTCATAGCGCGGTATCGACGTGAAGGGCGCGCGCTACCGGGATATCAAGGGGCAGTGAACCTCAGCCATCTGCGCCGCGAAGCCCACGTGGCCCGGACCTCGGTGCAACCAACCCGCCCGGCCGGTGCGGTCATCAACGAAGCCGTCACCGAACTCGGGGTCGACGACGACACATACCTCTGGGCACCGATCGATGTGCTGTTCGACGGACAACCATGGCGGGGACGGATCCGATACGCAGAAGTTCAAGAGCTCTACCGGATGCTGTACATCGCCTGCTACATCGTCATCATCTATCTCTCCGGCATGCGCGACAGCGAGGTCAAACACCTACAACGTGGGTGTATATCCGTCTGGCGCGACAACACAGGCGCTATCGTGCGCCGCCGAATCAGCGGCCTGGCATTCAAGGGCGAACACGACGCCAACGGTGTCGACGCCACCTGGATCGTCACCGCGCCGGCAGAACGCGCTGTAGCCGTCCTCGCACAGCTACAACCACCGACGGAGAAATATCTGTTCACGACACCGCCGACATCTCCCCGGTCCCATAGTCCGCGACCCAATCCAGTGAGATCGACTGCAACCACCAACCGCGACCTGGCCGACTTCGTCGGTTGGATCAACAACTACTGCCACGAACACGATCGCAGCGACACGGTCCCGGACGTCGACGGTGCCCCATGGAAGCTGAGCAGCCGACAATTCCGACGCACCCTGGCCTGGTACATCGCCCGACGCCCCGGAGGCAGCATCGCTGGGGCACTGCAGTACCGCCACATGCGCGTGCAGATGTTCGAGGGCTACGCCGGCACCTCCCAGTCCGGGTTCCGCGACGAAGTCGAAGCCGAAGACGCTATCGCCCGCGGCGACAAGCTGGCCGACATGATCACCGGCCCCGACCGGCATCGACTGACCGGCCCAGCCGCTGCCGAAGCGGAACGACGGCTCGCCGAGTTCGAGCGTCACGTTCGACTCGACGGCACAGTCATCAACGACCCCAAGCGAATGCAACGTCACATGGCCCGTCACGACCCCAACATCCACCCGGGCGACTTCGTGACCTGTGTCTACAACCCCGATCGCGCCCTCTGTCGACGACGCGATGGACACGACGGACCGTCACTGCAGGACTGCCAACCGTTACGCTGCCGAAACTCCGCGCTGACCCCACACAACCGCGAGCACATGCGAGAGGCAGTGCAGTCCTACGATCACGAACTCGACACCGTGCTCCTCGCCCCATACGTCCGTCACCGCCTCCAGCTCAAACGGACCGAGATCGCTGACTTTCTTGCCCAGCAGCACGGTGGACCGGTCGAGCCGTGACGAAGAAGCCACTTCCCGATGACTCGGCAGTCCAGGCCGCGATGGCCAGCGTGCTCAGCGAAAGCGCAGCGTCCGGACGACGAGCAACCATCACATCAGTGGAGGCCCGCCTCGGCATCACCCACGCGACGTTCTACCGGAACTATCCCGCGCTCATCGACTGGTTTCAGACGCAACAGCGCAACCGAGGATCCGCGACCCCAAGGGCCGGAACCGAGTCTGCGACAGAGACTCTCGTCCGTATTCGACGTGAGAATTCCGACCTGAAGAGTCTGGCAGCGGTCTACGCAGAAGCAATCCGCCAACTGACACTGGACAATGCCGAACTGAGAACGCAACTAGAAGGGATCTCCGGCGTCACCACACTTCGACCTCGCTAGGAACTGTCCACCCCGACCCACGATCGGAGGGGCGCAGGCGAGGCTCTGACATAGAGTCGGGATTTCGGCTGCATTGGTTCAGGCGGTCTTGGTTTGTTCTTCCGGGACGGCGGCCGCAGGCTGGAGGCGTCGGATGGCCGCAGCCAGACCGGCACCTACGAGGGTGACCGCAGCGGCGACCCATCCCGCGACACGGAGTCCGTCGACGACGGAGTCGGCGGACGAATCCGCACCCAGCCCAGCATTGGAAACCGCAACGAGCGCGGAGAGGCCGACCGCCGATCCCAGGTACTGAGCTGTCGAGGCGAGCGCGGAGGCAACACCCTGCCGTTGCGGTGCCACGCCGGTCGACACCGACACGAACAACACCGGAAAGGCGAGCCCTGCGGGACGTGCGCCACACGAGCACACCTGGCAGCACTGTCCAGTACGAGCCTCCGACGGACATCCCGAGCGCCAGCAGAATCATCGAGACGGTGACTCCGGTCATCCCGACGACGAGGGTGAGTCGGATACCGAGGTTGCCGCTCATCTGTCTCGCGCAACGACGAGTGCACGTGTTGTACGCAATGCTGAAGTGCGGAAGGGCTTACGAGTCGCCTCAACGAACCGAGACCAAGATTGTTGCGGCCTGATACTGCGGGGCTGGACTGGATCACACAGGTGGACGGGTTCAATCGTCATATTTTGGTGTCGGCAGGCCCGCTTCGTCGGCCGAGAACGACTTGCAGCAGATGGACGAACATCTTTCGCTCTCCTGGAGTGAGGTCTTGGAGTAGCTCGTCCTGAGCTATCGACAAGCGGGCGTGTATTTCGATCATCTGTTGCCGCCCGGCGGCGGTGATCCGGACTAGGTTTCGGCGGGGATCATCAGGATCGGCGTTGCGCGCAGCGCCACCTAGTTGCTCCAGCTCGGCGATTCTGTTCGCTACGTCCTTACGGTCCATGTGGAGGTGCTTACCGACGTCCGCCTGGCTGCAAGGCCCATATTCATCGAGCGCGCACAAAATCGCGTAGTGATAGCGGCCCGCTCCCATTTCATCGAAAACCTCCCGTGAGGCGCGTGCAGCGACAACTGCCGTCTGAGTCATCAGCCAGCTAGGGGTCTCCAACAGGCGATTCGGCGGTTCGTAGTCCATCAAGCCCCCTTGCGTTGGTGTCACCAACAGCCTACATTGCGTTGGTAAGACCAACGATAGGAGCATCGATGCCTGGAAATTCCAGACCGTGGTACGTACTGGGGTGCGTTGTCACGGCTCAGCTGATGGTGGCCGTCGACGCCACAATTCTTGCGCTCGCACTGCCCAGTGCCATTGACGACCTAGGACTGTCGAGCGCCGGAGCAACCTGGGTGATGGCCGGTTACGTGCTCACCGCGGGATCTCTGATGATCACCGGAGGTCGCATCGCCCAAGCTATGGGATACAGACTGATGATGAGCTGCGGGTTGATAGTCTTCGGCATTGCCTCCGCTGTCGGGGGAAGTGCCGGCGATGGGCAGGTTCTCATTGCGGCCCGAGTAGTTCAGGGTGTCGGTGCTGCGGTGTTGACACCGGCAGCGATGGCCCGGTTGTCAGCCGCATTCCCCGGGGACGAACGTCAGCGCGCCTACGGCATCTTCGGAATGGTGATGGGCAGCGGAACCGCCATCGGCGTCCTGCTCGGCGGGATACTGACCGAGTCCGTCGGATGGCGATGGTGCATGTACATCAACATTTTGTTTGTTGTTGTAGCGCTTACTTTTTCGGCGCTGGCGCGAGACCGTTCCACACGGTCCGCTGGGCACTTTCGCGGAGCGTGGCGCGGGTTGATACTCGCAACCGGTGCGGGCGCGCTGTTGCAGGCATTGACTGAGACCGACAACCCGACCGCAGCTTTGACGTTCGCGCTGGCAGGAATAGTCGTACTTGCAGTTTTTTTGGTCCTGGATCGCACAGCGGACACCCCAATGATTCCGGTAGCGCTGTTCACCGCGAGCGCACGAGTGAGCGCCTACCTTGCCCTTTTTCTCTGGGGCGTGGCGACCATTGCCACTTTCGTGGGGGTAAGCGAGACGTTACAGCGCGATCTCGCGTTTTCACCCCTCGTCTCGGGCGCGTTGTTTTTGATTTACCCGGTGACGATCCAAACTGGGTTGCTCGTAGGACGCCGAGGTCTACTCGGCTCACCAGCGTCCTCGATCGGTATCGGCTTGATCCTGATCGGTATTGGGCAAGCGGTGCTGGCCGTATTTCCTGCGGGCTTGCCGAGTATTTTGCTCGCCCTGGGCATCATGGGATTCGGTACATCACGTGTCATGCCGACCGCCAACAGTGCCATGAACGAGAACGCCGGCCGCCATGCCGGAGTAGCCGGAGCCATCGGAAGCACTCTGCAACAACTCGGCGGCAGCGTTGGCCTGGCCATCCCCGTCGCTCTGTTGCCGTTCACAGACCACGCCGCGTCGGTGGCAGCGGGAGTGTCCGCCATCTCACTTGTTGCGGGTGCCATTTTCGTTCTTGCCATCCGGAAAACGCCCACTTTCGCTACAACGATTGGATCGAAGCAATGAAAATTCTGGTCACCGGGGCGACAGGGCGCGTGGGTCGCCAGCTGGTTGAAGAACTTGCCGGCCACGAAGTGATAGCCACTACCAGCAAGCAAACCCCACCTGATGTTGTCGACGGCCGTCGATGGCTCCAAGCAGACCTTTCCGACCCGACCCCCTGGCCACGTCTGATCCAGAACTGCGATGCAGCGTTTTTGTTTCCCGCCTTCGGTCACACCCAAGCCTTCATCGATGCGGCGGCACGTGTCGGTCTACCCAAGCTGGTCCTACTTTCGTCAGGTGCCGTCAGTGATCAGGAACAGAGTTTCATCAAAGCTATCCACTCCGAGATCGAACACTCCGCACGCTCCAGCGGCACGCCCACGATCACCATTCGCCCAACCGTCTTCATGTCGAATGACTTGCAGTGGGTCCAGGCAATTCGCGCACAAGAACCTGTTCGCGTGGCCTTCCCCGAAGCGGCCATGCCGGCGATCGCCGAACACGATGTCGCCGCAGCTATCGCTACATGCCTCACCCACGACGCAGGTACAGATGTTTTCGAGGTCACCGGCCCCCGCACATTGACGCAAATCGACCGACTCGAGATCCTGGCCGAGAAGTACACCAGTCGACGAGTGCCCTGGACCGACATCACTGACGAAGCGCGAACCAACGGCTATCCCGGAATGCCGGGCCCACCCGGCGACTACCTACTTCGCAATCTCGCCGACGCCGCCGCAACTCCAGTCCCATCCACTGACGTATTCGAGCAGCTAGTCGGACGTCCGGGATTGGACTATGCAGACTGGGTTGCATTGCAATAGGGCACGTCTGGCGGTGAAGTGCACATGGCGTACACCCCCGCGGCACGATGATTGCCTTTCCGCAATCGCTACGGAGCTGATGGAGCTCCACGAGGTGTCACCGCTGACGAAGAAAATAGAAGCACCCCTAGGTGCCCGCGATCTGCTCGGGATCAGAATAGGCGACATCGCCGATACGGTCGTCAACGCGCGTGACCTGCCGACGCCGGTGCCCCTCGACGAAGAGCACCCCCTCAGACACGGTTCACCTCGCGCTTCTTCGACTGAGATGCCCAACCTCGCATTGCGTTGGTGGTCATTGGTTGGCTCGTCCACCTCATCGCTGGACGACCCAGCGGCACTCCCCGGGGTGAGTCCTCGCCGTGTCCGTGATTTGAACGCTTCCGAGTTCGGTCTTACTCCGAAGGGGTGGCAACGTCTGGCGCGGCATCAACGAGCACGACGCCTCATCCTCAACGGCTACCCACTTGCGCGCGTGGCTACGGAAGCTGGATACGCCGACCAGTCCCATTTACAAAGGGAGTGGAGGTCTCTCGCGATGCAGACCCCCACACAGTCGAAGCGCTCCGAGTACTTCTCACCACCGAATCCCAACTGGAGGGCTCCGTAAGGTCTACATCGTCTGGTGCGATCTCTACGACCCAGCTCAGGTCAAGCGCAGTCTTGAGCCGCGCGGAGTCGCCGATTACCGGCAGCTCCTAGATCGACTTTGGACAATGACACAAGTTGAACGACCGTCATAAGATCTGCAAGAATCCCTTACCGTTACCCGTAGGGATTCGGTAGCTCAGTCAGCAAATCCATTGACCGCGTGTCCTGTTAACTGCACCAGACCGAGTTAAGCTGCTGGTCTGACGCTACGGGGGTGCGTGGGATGGACGAGTTGAAGCGTGCAGTGCGCGAGGGACGAGTCGAACTGCAGAAATCGGGGGCGGTGCGCCGCGGCGCGCAACCGGATTCGCTTCCGTATGTGGTCCATATGGGCGGAGTAGAGATCATTGCGATCTCAGAATATCTGCGGAGCCTCGTCCTCTCCGATGTGAGTCCACTGACAGTGCGCTCGTATGCTCACGATCTCCTGCGTTGGTGGCGGGTCCTCAGCGTCATCGAGATGCCCTGGGAGCGAGCTACTCGGGAAGAAGTCGAGGTCATGGTGGGATGGCTGCGATCCGCCGCCAACCCCCAGAGACGCCGCTCGACAACCTCTGCGACACAACCAGGTTCGGTGAATCTCAAGACTGGGAAACCCGTTCTTAAAGCGGGATACTCGCCGTCGACCATCAATCACGCATTGACGGTGATCTACTGCTTCTACGAGTTTCATCACCTCTTCGGCCGCGGTCCCGTGATCAATCCGGTGCCGTCGTCGCCGGACCGACGCCGCCGCCTCGGCCAGCGTCACGATTCGCCGGCGCAGCATCGCCAACGCCGCGCTCCCCTGAGACAGCGTCAGGCGCAGAAGGCACCACGATCGGTTCCTGACACGTCGTGGACCGAGCTGGTTGCAGTCCTCAAGCATGACCGCGACCGAGCCATATTCGAGTTCGCGGTGTCCTCAGGGGCGCGTGCCAGCGAGCTCCTCGGAGCGTGCGGGCGACACATCGACTGGGGTGACGGCAGGGTCTGGGTCGTCTCCAAAGGCAGCACTACTTTGTCGGCGGTCCCGGTCTCACCGCTCGCTTTCCGTTACCTTGCAGCATATTTCGAGCAGTCCGGAACACCGGGCGCGGATGAACAATTGTGGGGGACGTTGCGGGGTGAGCGTCGTCCACTGACCTATTGGGCGCTGCGCCGGGTGATGCAACGCGCCAACGCCGAACTCGGCACCAACTGGACCTTTCACGACATTCGCCACACTGCGGCCACCCGAATGTCGAAGGACCCGAATTTGTCGTTGGTCGAGGTGCAGACCGTAATGCGTCATCGACATCTGACAACGACTGAAATCTACATGCTCCCCCGTATGGAGGATCTGCTCGACAAGATGCAAGAACATTTCGCTCGCCCACGACCGGCGAAGGCCTTTACCTCTGGCTACTCCGCCGACGACATCACTGCGGTGTTCGGTGAGTAAAACGCGCACCGACCGGCCGAACAGGAAGGATCGAAACCCGGACACGATCAGCGCTACGAGATTCAGCAGGCCCACCATTGCTGCGGGATCCGCGCTTCCGCGTCTTCGC
>NZ_JASITC010000035.1:0-11193 GCF_030063405.1 Rhodococcus sp. H29-C3
TGGAGAAAGTTGCGTGCTGCCATACGGGTGGTGGTGCCAGTGGAGAAGTACTCGTCGACATGGGCCTGAGTCAGTGCGTCGACCGTGACGTGATAACTCTCGCTCAACCAGATCAAGAACTTCCCGGTTTCGGTAATTTCCTGCTTCGCGGTTCGAGTTGCGTTGTCCATGTTGCGAATTCGGTTCTCGCGGATGCGTCGAAGGTGGTGCCACCGAGCAAACTGTTCGAGGGCGGCGCGGACATCTGGGCGGTCTGAGAGTGTGTCGAGCCGCTCCTCGAGCCACGCCTCGAACCGTGCAAGCCGTGGATCACCGCGGCCGGGCAGGATGTGCAATTGCACCAGCATTTCGCGAAGGTGTTCGACGTGTCGGCCAGGGGGTAACGTATCGAAAGCGCTGTGCGAGAGCATCAGCTCGCGATCGCCGATCTTCTGCAGCAGCTCAGCAGCCGATTTGCCTCGCATCCAGGTCACGATGCTCTCCGGCCGCGATACGTTCGCCAGTTCGGTAACGAGCCGTTTGAGTCGGAGGTCCGGGGGATCGTATGGTCGGAGGGTCGTGGTGAGGTCGTCGGTGACGACGCATCGTGCGCAATGTCCAGCGCGTAGACGCTCGGCTTCGCGGCTGCAGTTCGTGCAGTCGAGGGCAGTGGTGATGCCTGCGCATTCACGGCAGATCGGCTGTCCCGCGGGTGACAGCCCGGGAGTCATTCGGTCGATACCGCACAGTGCGCAGCGGCCGTAGGTTCGCACTGCGGCGGTGAAGCACGCACCGCAGAGCGACTCGTTGGGCCATCGGACCCGGTGCCGGGAAACAGCGATGGTGCAGCGATCGCACACCTTCGAGCCGCCGATTGTCCTGGGCCGCCCTCGTGGCCGGTCAGGCATCGCCGTCGGTGATTCGGGCTCTGACGGGCCGGTAAGCGTCCAGGAGCGGAACGTCCCTGGGGGAGTTCACTGCACGCTTGTCTCGTCGCCGGCTTGCATCTGTTGCGGTGTAGGTCACGAGGTCGCCGGCTTCGATGCCGAAGATGTCGCAGAGGGCAACGAGAACACTGAACGCGATGCGCTCGGGTTCCTGGCCGACAATCCTGTAGATCTGAGATTCGGACAGGGTGATTCCTCTGTCCCGCAACGGTTCTACGAGGTCACGGCTGTTCTTCATCCCTACGCGTGCCATATGTTCACGCACTCGCCAGCGATACTGTATTTCACGTTTCATCGTCTACCTTTCCTCTCGCACCATCTGTTTCACCGACGCTGCGACGCAGCGTGTTCGACAACACTTGCTCCAAATGGCGTGCCCGGTAGTCGGGGGAGGCGATCGTGTAGATCGAGGTCGTCGCTGCGTGTTCGTGGCCGAGCTGCATCTGCACGAAGCTCAAGTCGTATCCGTGCTCTGTCTGTAGATGAGTTGCATACGCGCGGCGCAACGAATGCAGATCGAGACCTGGCGGGAAACCGAGCTCGTCCACCAGGTTTCTCATCCGTTTCCACAGGTCTCTGCCGGCGACGGCACCTCCGCGGTCGGTGGGGAACAGGTCGGCGAGCGGTTGCCCGTAGCGGGGAAGTCCGTAACTCACCCAATGCTCGAGTGCCTCTGCAGCCCAGCTGAATACCGTCAGGACTGTGCGTTGTTTGGCGGGTGAACCGCGCATCGCTTTTCCGTGCCGGATCCGCAGCAGACCCCATTCGCCGAAACCGGGTGCGCGTGCGTTCCGTGAACAGTCGACCAGTTGCAGTTGCCGGCCTTCGCCTGCTCTCAGTCCCCACCCGTACAAGGTTTTGAATGCCACCGCATCCCGCCATGCGGCCAGCGCACCTTTGCGTCCCGAGTTGAGGATCCGTTCCGGCTCCAGATCTGCGAGGTCGAAGAACTGCTGCAGCTCGGTCATGGTGAACGGGCGCCGTTTGTCTCGGGTGTCGTTGGTCTGCACATGAGTGGCTTGGTTGAATTCGGTGATCACCTGCGAGAACACGGTCCCGAACAGTTTCCCGCAGTTCTCGTTCCACTCGTAGACGGGATTGGTGGCGTACACCAGGAACAGTCTGACATCGGACTGGTACGCCCGAATCGTGGCGTGGGAGAGATTGCGTACCCCGCGCAGATGAGCGAAGAACTCGTCGGCATCGTGTGGGGTCCACTGCCACGGTGGGGATCCCACGAAGTCGACCATGCGATGGATCAATTTGATTCGGCGGTCAGCGGTACCGGGACGGAAGTTCTGGCTGATCTGCGCGCGTCGCCAGCCAACGAGGACGTCGTCGAGGAAGGCTTCGGAGGATGAGGAACTATCGGTCGGGAGGTAAATCAGCCGACCACCAACGTCACGTCGGTTCACGTACGCATCCTTTCGCCAGTCTGCATATTCTGCACTCAGAGTGCGGCAAATGCAATGACTTTGGACGTAATGCCTGCTCAGACCGGATCGTCTGTCGATGGCCCATCTCTGTGATGCAGCGCCGAGATGCTGCCGCGGGACTCGTACGAGGATGGTATCCATGCAGCTCAGAGGCATATGGGCGTACCGCGAAGGCAGTTACAGGGAAGGGGGATATTCGCGCAGGATGCCGATAACCAATCTACTACTTGACATAATGTTGATTATCGGCAAAATGGGTGGAGACGCAGGAATCCACGGCCGGCACGATGAACTCCTTATATCGTCATTCCCGGCTTCGAGCTGCGTCGACCAGTCGCCCGTGTGCGCGATTCGAATCGCGCACACGCGAAATGCGCGCATAGAGAGATTGCCTGCCGTGCTCGATGCATGCCATCCGTATGTCACCAATGCCGATGCCGCACGGATGGCATGGTCCATGTCCAGTATCGTCGAAGCTCCCGAACGCCACTTCGGAGTCCATCCCCTCTCGGCGGACATCTCCCCAAGCCTCAAATCGTCACAGTGACGATTCAACCGGTTGCGATGACCCGACCGTCTTGAACATCTAGATGCTGCGGTGATTCATCCGCAGTGGGTGAGCATTTTCGGCCCAGGACGGCTCACACTCGAATTTGACAACCGCTGCTGCGAGGATAGAGGAACGTGATGACTACTGAATACGATCGCCATCCGGTAAAACAAGGATTTGCAGCCGGAACAACGTTTGCCGCCGCAATCCTGCTACTTACTGTGTCGGTACTGACTGTGCTGCAGGGCATTTCGGCGATATCGAAAGACGAATTGTTTGTCGCCGGACCTGAGTACATCTACAAATTCGATCTCACGACCTGGGGTTGGATTGTCACGATTGTGGGTGTGCTCGGTGTGCTTATTGCAATCGGCATGTTCAGTGGAGCTATCTGGGCCCGAGTCAGCGCCATTGTGATCGCATCGCTATCGATCATTGCAAATTTTCTGTGGCTTCCGTACTACCCGTGGTGGTCAGTCCTGGTGATCGCGATCGACGTCGTCGTCATCTGGGCGGTCGCTTCTTGGCGAACTGACTGAAGCGGTTCGAGGGCAAAGAAAGTCAGCCCGAGGCGGGTATATCCCCGTCTCGGGCCGCAGGTGTGCACAGCTTTATGAGTCCCATTGGGGTCACCTATCCCCCACTGGCGAACCTGTGTACTGACTTCATCAATCGGATTGAACCATTCTCCAACCAGTCACTAAGCAGCACAAGGAGTCAGCTATGACGGACGAGTCATTTGCGCGTCGTGATTCGCTACCCATTCCCGATCGCCAGCACCTGGGATTGACAACCTACGACGCCAAGGATCCGGATACCAGCTTCCCACCGATCGAACCTCTATTGCCTCCGGACGGTGCGCCGAATATTTTGGTGATTCTTCTCGACGACGTTGGTTGCGGCGCCAGTAGTGCATTCGGTGGACCGTCGAATACGCCCACCGCAGAGCGTCTGCAGGGCGGGGGCCTGACCTACAATCGTTTCCACACCACTGCGCTGTGTGCTCCGACTCGGGCAGCACTACTCAGCGGTCGTAATCACCATTCGGTGGGAATGGGGATGATCACGGAGACCGCGACCTCTGCACCTGGCTCGTCCGGGATGCGCCCCAATACCAAAGCTTCGCTGCCGATGACCTTGAAGCTCAACGGTTACTCGACAGCGCAGTTCGGCAAGTGCCATGAGGTTCCGCCTTGGCAGACCTCACCAGTCGGACCGTTCGACGCCTGGCCGACCGGCGGAGGGGGGTTCGAATACTTTTACGGGTTCATCGGCGGTGAGAACAACCAGTACTATCCTGCGCTGTACGAAGGCACCAACCCTGTCGAGGCCGAGAAGACGCCGGAGGACGGGTACCACCTCACCGAGGACCTCGCCGACCGGGCAATCGATTGGATTCGTACGCAGAAGGCGCTTGCGCCCGAGAAGCCGTTTTTTGCATACTTTGCTCCGGGCGCTACACACGCACCTCACCACGTCCCGTCCGAGTGGGCCGACAAATATGCAGGCAAGTTTGCGGGCGGATGGGATGAACAGCGCGAAGCAATCATCGCTCGACAAAAGAAATTGGGCCTCGTTCCCGCGGACTCGGAACTGACCGCGCGTCCGGATGCAATTCCATCCTGGGACGAAATGAGCGACGAACTCAAGCCTGTGCTCGAACGTCAGATGGAAATCTATGCCGGGTTCCTCGAACACACCGACTACCACGTCGGCCGAGTAGTCGATGCAGTGGAATCCATTGGTGCACTGGATAACACACTGATCTACTACATCATCGGAGATAACGGCGCATCGGCCGAGGGCACAGTCGACGGTGCCTTCAACGAGATGGCAAATTTCAACGGTTTGGCAGCGATCGAGACACCGGAATTCATGGCGGAAATGAAGGACAGGCTCGGCGGTCCCGATTCCTACAACCACTACTCGGTCGGCTGGGCATGGGCGATGTGTACACCGTTCCAATGGACGAAACAAGTGGCCTCGCATTGGGGAGGCACCCGCAATGGCACCGTCGTGCATTGGCCCGCCGGCATCGCTGAAAAAGGCGAGATCCGCTCTCAGTTCACTCACGTCATCGACGTCGCACCCACCATTCTCGAGGCCGCAGGGATTCCACACCCCACATTTGTACAAGGAGTTCAGCAATCGCCTATCGAGGGCACCAGTATGGTGTACACCTTCGACTCGGCAGACGCACAAGAACGTCACGACCTGCAGTACTTCGAGATGGCGGGCAACCGCGGCATCTATTTCAAAGGGTGGAGTGCAGTAACCCGCCACAGCACACCTTGGCTACCGAACGAGGAATTGCCTGCGCTCGACGACGACGTCTGGGAACTCTACGATGGCAAAAACGATTGGACGCAGGCCAAAGATTTGGCGGGAGAGGATCCCGATCGACTGGCGAGCTTACAGAGGCTATGGCTGATCGAAGCCGTCAAGTACAACGTCCTACCGATCGACGATCGCCGCTTCGAGCGCTTGAATGCAACTCTGGCAGGGCGGCCCCAGTTGATCAAGGGCACCAAGCAGGTCTTGTTTGCGGGTATGAAGCGCCTCAGCGAGCACAGTGTTATCGATATCAAAAATCGCTCTTTCAGTGTGACGGCCTCGATCGAGACGCCATCAGACGGACCCACCGAGGGCGTGATCATCGCGCAGGGTGGCCGATTCGGGGGCTGGGCGCTCTACGTGAAGGACGGGTACGCATCCTTCGTCTACAACTTGCTCGGAATGACTGAATTCACCGCCACCGCAACAGAAGCGATCAGCCCGGGCAAGCACCAGATCCGCGCAGAGTTTGCCTACGACGGAGGCGGTCTCGCCAAGGGCGGCACCGTCACCGTCTTCTACGATGGTCGCGAAGTCGGTAACGGTCGGGTAGATCAGACACAGCCGATGGTTTTCTCCGCCGACGAAACGACCGATATCGGCGAGGACTACGGCATGCCGGTCAGCGTTGCGTACGCCGGCGCCAGCAAATTCAACGGCCGCATCGAGGTCGTGCAAATCGATGTCGGCGACGACGACCACTCGCACCTCATCGACCCCGCTGATGTCGCCCGAGTCGCACTATCGCGCCAGTAGCACCAGTCGTCATCTCGACACCCTGAACCTTGTCGCAACGGTTTCTCCACCGGTTCGACAAGGTTCAGGGTTATTTCGGAGGCATGACACTTCTGAAATGGTCAGCGATGTCACCTGCCGTGGTGAACCAGACGCCGTCGGCATTTGCCGTCATGTGTTCGAGGGCAGCGCGAAACCGCCGGAGTCGATACGGCTGGCCGGTCAGAAATGTGTGAATCGAGATGGCCAGCACCACGGACTGCTCGGCTGAATTGTCCTTGAGTTCTTCGAATGAATCGATGATTGTGCGCTCGAACTCGTCCGCTGCGCCGTGATGGTGAACGAATGCCGGTAGATCGTTGGCCTCGTGGGGATACGGAACGCTGAGCAGCGGACCGCCGCGGGTAGAAAGCCACACCGGTTGATCATCGATCGGCCAGTCGAGTGTGTAATCGAAACCACGCTCGGCAAGGAGGTCCTCGGTTACGCGACTCGGATTGGCTCCGGGACTCATCCACCCACGAGGCGGTATCCCTTCGAGGCGTTCGATCGTGCGATAGACCTCGTCGATGGTCTGGCGCTCGTCGGTCTCGTCCTGTTGGTTTGGTTGGACCGCGTTGGTTCGACCGTGGGCTACGAAGTCAGCGTCGAGTTCACGAAATGCGTCGAGCAACTCAGGTGCGTGATCGTATGTTTCGGTGTTGAGCAACAGGGTGGGCCGTATCCCGCTCCGCTCCAGAGTTTCTGCGATCCGGAATCCGCCTACACGGTTACCGTACTCACGCCACCCCCAGTTATAGGTGTTCGGTTGATCCATATCCGGGGTGTAGCCGAGGCCTGGGGGGCCGTCGTCATAGGGAAAGTGCTCGCAGTTGACAGCGACGTACACCGCAAGACGAGCACCACCTGGCCACTCGAACTGTGGACGATCGGTGATTGCCGAGTAATCGAAGCGTCGGTGTGAGGCGAGGGCCATCGGTTCATTATGCCCCGCTACGCCACTATGGGTTCTGAAGCAGAATCATCCTGGTCGGGTGATGCTGCCTGGACCGGAAAAGGACCATGCTCGAATGCCGAGGACAGCATCTCGGTCTCTGGTGAACTCGACACGCCTGAGCGATGCCACCGCACATGATGACGAAGGAGTGCCCGTGAGCACACGGTCAACGCCTAACCGGGCTCCCGCGATAGTCGATGCACCGTCACCCGAGCATTCGGGTTCAGGGCGTGCTGCGCGTGCCTTGGTATCGCGCCGGGAGCTTGGAAGTTGGAACTCGGCAACTCGCGGTCATGACCCTCTGCAGACAATACTGGCGCAGAGCGATATTCGAGCACCGGACCTCCTCCCGATCCGACATGGGCGAATGAGCCATTCTCCTTGGACGTACTACCGTGGGGCCGCGGCAGTGATGGCCGCCGACCTCGCCTCCACCGCAAATACCGGGATCATGGTCCAGATGTGCGGCGATGCGCACATCCTGAACTACGGTCTGTGGACCTCTCCCGAGCGAAATCTCCTCTTCGATCTGCGGGACTTCGACGAGACCCTACCCGGGCCGTTCGAGTGGGACCTCAAACGTTTTCTCGCGAGCGTCGTCGTGCTTGCGCGAGACAACGGCGTGCCGGAAAGGCTTGCACAAGAGTCGGTTCGAGCTGGGTACCGCAGCTATCGCAAGCACATGAAGACTTACGCAACGATGCCGCAGATCGACGTCTGGTACGACAAAGTCGGTGTCGACCAGTTGGTCGAGTATGCGACCACCGACGATGAGGGCGAAATGGATGCGCTCATCGAGAAGCGTGCCAAAAAGCGGACAGGCCGGGTGGCCTCGAAGAAGCTCACCACTCTGGTCGACGGCCACCGAGTGATCACCGAGGATCCCCCGTATCGAGTACACCGGCTCGGCGACGCGGCGGATCAAATCTTGCACGACGTGATGCGCAAGTATTACGACTCCATCCCCGACCATCTCGATAACCTGCTCACCCGTTACGACGTGGTCGACGCAGTACGCCAAGTCGTCGGCGTCGGAAGTGTCGGCATGCGGGTGTTCCTGACACTGCTCGAGGAACGGCGCACAAAAGACCCACTGCTACTGCAGATCAAACAGGCGGGCCCATCTGTCTACGAACAGTTCCTGGGCAAGAGCCAGTACGAAAACCACGGATCACGCGTGGTGCATGGTCAACGCATGATTCAGAGCGCTACCGACATGTTCGTGGGATGGACATCTTTTCAGGACGCGAATTTGAACCTCGATTTGGATTTCTACGTCAGGCAGTTCCGCGACGGCAAAGTAATCCCCAAAGGTGAGGTCGTCGCTCTTCGTCTTGCGCAATTTGCAGCAGCCTGCGGCAACGTCCTGGCGCGCGCTCATGCTCGTAGCGGTGACGCTGCAGCTATCGCCGACTATCTCGGCGGTGGCAGTAAGGTCGAGGAAGCGATGGTTGCGTTCGCAAGCGCCTATGCCGACCAAAACACAGCAGACCACGCTCAACTGGCCAAAGCCGTTGCTGATGGCTCCATCCCATCCGAGCGTGGCTGGCCTGATGTCCCCTGAGAACTGCTCAGCTTTTTCCGCTGTCGGTCAACTGCCGACGTATCGCGCCAGGTAGTCGCCGGTAAGTGTGGTTCGGTCGGCGACGAGATCTGCGGGCGTGCCTTCGAAAACGATCTTGCCGCCGTCGTGTCCGGCTCCCGGTCCGAGATCGATGATCCAGTCCGCATGCGTCATGACGGCCTGGTGATGTTCGATCACCACTATCGATTTACCGGAGTCGACGAGGCGATCGAGTAGGCCGAGAAATTGCTCGACGTCGGCAAGGTGGAGTCCGGTGGTCGG
The DNA here is from genome assembly GCF_030063405.1 of Rhodococcus sp. H29-C3. Lineage (NCBI taxonomy): Bacteria > Bacillati > Actinomycetota > Actinomycetes > Mycobacteriales > Nocardiaceae > Rhodococcus > Rhodococcus sp. H29-C3. The sequence goes on from NZ_JASITC010000035.1 coordinate 8,825, forward strand.
TTCGTCGAGTACGTAGATTCGGCCCTTCTCGCTCAGGTGGGTTGCGAGCTTGAGGCGCTGCCGTTCACCACCTGACAGTGTGGTCAGAGGCTGACCCAGCTTGATGTAACCGAGGCCGACGTCGCAGAGTCTGCTCAGTATCTTGTGTGCGGACAGTACCTTCGCATCGCCTTTGCCGAAGAAGTCCTCGGCTTCGGACACCGGCATTTCGAGAACTTCGCTGATATTTCGGCCACCGAAAAAATACTCCAGCACCGATGCCTGAAAACGCTTGCCCTCACACACTTCACATACTGTGGCAACCCCGGCCATTATTGCGAGATCACTGTAGATGACGCCCGCACCGTTGCAGTTCGGGCATGCACCGTCGGAGTTGGCGCTGAACAAAGCAGGCTTGACGCCGTTGGCTTTGGCAAACGCTTTTCGAATCGGATCGAGTAGCCCGGTATACGTAGCTGGATTACTGCGTCGGGATCCGCGAATCGCTCCCTGATCGACCGAGATGACGTCGTCCAGTCCGGACAGAGATCCGTGAATCAGCGAACTCTTGCCCGAACCGGCGACACCGGTGACGACGACGAGAACTCCGAGCGGCACATCGACGTCGACGTTCTTCAGGTTGTGGGACGTCGCACCGCGGATTTCCACAACCTCGGTAAAGGCCCGGACGGAGTCCTTCAGTGCTGCCCGGTCGTCGAAATGTCGGCCCGTGATGGTTCGACTTGCCCGCAGACCTTCGACCGTCCCTTCGAAACAGAGCTCTCCTCCCCCACTGCCGGCACCGGGACCGAGGTCGACGATGTGGTCACCGATCGTTATTGTTTCCGGCTTGTGCTCGACCACCAGCACCGTGTTGCCTTTGTCTCGCAGCCTCAGGAGGAGGTCGTTCATCCGAGCGATGTCGTGTGGATGTAGGCCGATCGTGGGCTCGTCGAAGACATAGGTGACGTCGGTGAGCGAGGAACCGAGGTGGCGAATCATCTTGGTGCGCTGAGCTTCACCACCGGACAATGTGCCGGATGGACGGTCCAGACTCAGGTATCCGAGCCCGATCTCGACGAACGAGTCGAGGATGCCGCTCAACGACGTCAGCAGCGGCGTGATCGTCGGTTCCTGCACATTACCGACCCACTCGGCGAGATCACTGATTTGCATCGCACAGATGTCGGCGATGTTCTTGCCCTTGATCTTCGACGACCGCGCAGCCTCGCTGAGCCTGGTGCCGTCGCAGTCTGGGCACGTTGCGAAGGTGATTGCGCGTTCCACGAAAGCACGAATGTGGGGTTGCATCGCGTCGACATCCTTGGCCAGAAACGACTTTCGAATCTGTGGGATCAGTCCCGTGTAGGTCAGGTTGATGCCTTCGACCTTGATTTTTGTCGGCTCCTTGTAGAGCAGATCGTTTATTTCTTTCTTGGTGTATTTGCTGATCGGTTTGTCCGGATCGAAGAGGCCGCAGCCGCGGTAGATGCGGCCGTACCAACCGTCCATGCTGTAGCCCGGCACGGTGATGGCGTTCTCGTTCAAGGACTTGGCTGCGTCGAACAGTGCGGACAGATCGAAATCCGATACCGAGCCTCGTCCCTCGCATCGGGGGCACATTCCCCCGGTGATGCTGAAACTGCGCCGTTCCTTCGTCTGTCGGCCTCCTCGTTCGATGGTGACCGCACCCGCCCCGGAGATCGAGGCGACGTTGAAGGAGTACGCCTGTGGCGAACCGATGTGTGGCTTGCCGAGTCTGCTGAAGAGGATACGAAGCATCGCGTTGGCGTCGGTGGCTGTGCCGACCGTCGATCGCGGATCGACACCCATTCGTTGTTGATCGACGATGATCGCCGTTGTCAGCCCGTCGAGTACATCGACGTCGGGCCGCGCGAGCGTGGGCATGAAGCCTTGGACGAAAGCGCTGTAGGTTTCGTTGATCATCCGCTGTGACTCCGCGGCAATGGTGTTGAATACCAACGAGCTTTTGCCCGAGCCGGACACACCGGTGAAGACGGTCAGCCTGCGTTTGGGTATATCGACGCTGATGTCTTTGAGATTGTTCACTCGGGCGCCCTGGACTCGAATCAGATCATGAGCATCGGCAGCATGCAGCCCAGGCGACTTCGCGTTTCTCTTCGTGGCCATGCGTTCGGTTCTCCATCTCTGGAACAGGTAGTTGTCGTCACAGTAGCTGCGGGTCGCGCTATCTCGCTTCTCGATTCCTGATCCATCTTCTCGGGAGGTCCCCGCGGGTTAACCTCGATCTTTCTTCCTGCTGATGTGGTGGCCTGATCGGTTCGAGATTGTCGTTTTCGGCTGCGTTCACGTCGATCGGGCGCGATGTGTCGGCCGATGTCGATCGGTTGAACGCTCGGTTCCACGGC
>NZ_JASITC010000036.1:0-9738 GCF_030063405.1 Rhodococcus sp. H29-C3
TTCAACCAACCGGGCCACCATCTCGACGGCGTCCTTCTTCAATTCCGCCGAGTACTTCTTCGATCGTGCTGCCATGAGGTTTCATCTTTCCCTGAGACGAGCCCTCCGGAAACACCGGGACGGATCAGAACGCGTTCGAACCTGATCCCAGGTGTAGGTGACTCAACGCCATTCTGTCCCAACTACTGTGGGTTCTCGTGGCCGAGATGTTCGAGGGTAAAATACGACCGCGTCGTGTGGTGCTGGCTGTGTCCCGACGCAGGCTTACCTTTCCCTGTATCTCAGCCTTCAGGAGACACGCCCTAGGTGCGGGTGCGGGCTTGGTCGCCATGCGGGCCGAACATGTGCAGAATTTCCACCGCCTGATCGTCGGCTGGTCCGAACCAGTGCGGCTCGCTAGTATCGAATTCTGCTATCTCGCCTGCATCCAAAGCCTGCTCACGTTCACCGACGATGAGCCGTAGATGGCCGGCGAGGACATATAGCCATTCATAGCCAGCGTGGGTGACCAATCGGGGTTCATGAGGTCCGATCACCTGTTTGAAGACTTGAACCCGGCCGGGGTAGTGGGTCAACGGGACAACAACGCTTCCGTTCGGACGCCGCCGTGGTGTGAGGTGAATTCGCGGATCCCCGGTCGCAGGCGCACCGATGAGCTGATCGAGCCCGACTCGATGTACCCGGGCTAGTGGAATGAGAACTTTCAGTGTTGGACTCCGTTTCCCAGATTCCAACCGCGAGAGCACACTCACCGAAAGTCCCGTCTCGGCGGCAACGCCCTCCAGCGTCATTTGTCGGTCGTGCCGTAACGCGCGCAGGCGCGGCCCGATGTCGGCGAGCGTCTGTTCCACTTCCGGGTCCATCTGATCATTTTGCAGGTTCTGCAAATTTGCTTCCGCAGTGCACCACTCGGCGGCGACGATCGCGTGGTAACAGCACGACGATCCCACCGTGGAGTCGTCAATAACGGAAGTGGGTTCATACCTTGGTTGAATTGACGGCGAACCGGTCGGACACGACTGACGACCATCGATGGCTGGTCCTCGCAGTGTGCTGCGCCAGCATCTTTATCGTGGGTCTGGACACCAGCATCGTCAACATTGCGCTGCCCTCGATCGGAACCGACCTCGATACCGATCTTCGTGGCCTTTCATGGGCGGTAGACGCATACACCCTTGTGATGGCCAGTCTTTTGATCTCGTCAGGAGCCATGGCCGACAGTTTCGGCCGTCGGCGCATTTTCCAACTGGGACTTCTCGTGTTCGCCGCGTCATCTGTGGTGTGCGCGGTGGCGCCAACCATCGAGGTCCTAATCGGTGCTCGGGCCGTCCAGGGGGTCGGCGCATCGATGCTGAGTCCGGTCGCGCTGGCGATCGTGGTCAACCTCATAACAGACCCCAAGCAACGTGCGTTCGCGATCGGGATCTGGGGATCCGTCTTCGGCCTCAGCATGGCAGTCGGCCCCGCCCTCGGAGGCGTGCTGGTCTCGGAGGTCGGCTGGAGATCGATCTTCTGGTTGAACCTGCCGATCATCGCCAGCGTCCTTTTACTCACAAGACTGTTTGTTCCCGAATCTCGGGCGCCACAACGGAAGAAACTGGATGTTCCAGGGCAACTTCTCCTGATCTTCATCATCGGCGGCGCAGTCGCACTGCTCATCGAAGGTCCTGCCGTGGGGTGGACGTCAGCTACTGCCATCGTCTTCTACGCGTGTGGAACTGCCACTGTCGCGGCATTCATTGCAATCGAGTTGCGGCGGCGAGCTCCCTTGATCGATCCGAAGTTGTTCCGCAACACATCCTTCAGTGCTGCTGCCATCGGTGCGGTGTCGATCTTCGTTGCACTCAATGTGACTCTGCTTCTGGGAACGCTGTACTTGCAGCAAGGTCGGTCGATGAGTCCGGTTGCCTCGGGACTTCTAGCGCTTCCGATGGCCGTGGGCGCCACCGTCTGTGCACCGTTGTCCGGCTATCTTGTCGGCCGCACGGGAGCGCGATTGCCGCTTGTCATCGCAAGCGGTTCCACCATTCTCGGCGGTGGTGTTTTCGCCCTGTCGAACAACCAGACAGCTGTTGGCGCCGTGATGTTTGCGTACCTGCTCATCGGCGCTGGGGTCGGCTTCGCGAACGCTCCGATCACCAATACGGCCGTCAGTGGCCTACCGTCTGCTCAGGCGGGTCTCGCGGGTGGGGTCACCTCCACTGCTCGCCAATTCGGGGCCGCAGTGGGTGTCGCCGTAGCCGGCAGCATTGTCGCAGGCGCACCGACGAAAGAACTTGTGCACGCATCTCTGCCCGGCTGGATATTGGTGATGTGCTGCGGCCTGGTGCTCATGTTGGTCGCGCAGGTTTCGACGTCGGTGCGAACCCCTCGTCGCGTCATCACTTAGCCTTCACTTAGCCTGAATGCACCGATCCGGTGACGGATGGTCGCGTGCCGTAGACACGAAATGCCCTGTAGTGGTGAAGAATAAGACTTCTCACAGAACAAATTCTGACCACTACGAAGGGCATCTCGCAGATGCAACTATTGATCCATCCCGGCATTTCCGGAGAGCTCACTGCGTGAGTGCCTCCTCCGGATCGAGGATCCGCAGCCGAGCGTAGTGGAGTTGCTCGGCGTGGTCGGGTGTGAGGTCATGGCAGTAGCTGTGGGGACGCTCGCGGTTGTAGAACGCGACCCACTGCGCGGTGGCCAACGACAATTCTGCGACGCCCGGGTAACGAGGACCGTTGTCGACGAGCTCGTTCTTGTAGTCCGCGTTCACCGATTCGGCGAGAGCATTATCGTAACTGTCGCCGACCGTTCCGATCGACGCGGCGATGCCCTCCTGCGCCAAACGGTGCCCGAAGGCGATCGCAGTATATTGGGCAAGTTCAACCGGTCGTTGCAACACCGGGCTCTGGTGACCGGTTTGATGATGAGGTCCTCGATGGGGCGGACCGGTCAATGTTGGGACAACAGTATGGCCGAAAGTTTCTTCGCTGCACTGAAGAACGAGTGCGTCTACCGCACCGTCTACGCCACGAAATCCCCAGCGCGACATGATGTCATCCGTTACATCGAGGGTTTCTACAATCCCCGACGGAGGCATTCAGCACTCGACTACCGCGCTCCGAACGATGTCCATTACAGTTACCGGCAGCACGTCAACGCGGCATGAATTTAACCATCTCCAGTGTCCGAAATCCCCGCGGCAGATCATACAACACGAAGGCAATCAGATCCGCCACCCCAAGTGCGCCCGCCGCCACCCGGTACCCGCCGACGCCCAGAATTATCAGGAATGATGCCTGGAGCGCCAGTCCTGTCCCGGCTCCCACGATTGCGTCGTACTTCACCACCCTCACACCCGCTGCAAAAGCGCGGTCGGCGTGAGCACCGACACGGCGGGTTTCGGCAGCCTCCATCAGGCTGGCCTTGACTGTGCGAACCGCACCGAGCGCCCGTTCCAAATCCGCTGTCATCGCCCCGACGTGGTCCTGGGTGGCACGAGTGGCGGTGTTGATCCGAGTCAAGGCGGGGACGACGACCACCGATGCCACTGCGAGCACGACGACGAGCGTCACAAATAGGATCCAGTCCAGGTAGATCATCAACGCGACCGCACCAACCACCGTCAAAACACTCGGCGCCGCCTCAAGTACGTTAGCGGTGAGCACCGAGCGCAGTAACGTGGTGTCCGAGCCCACCCTGGACAGCAGATCCCCTGCCCGGTGCTGGTCGTACTCAGCGACCCTCAGTCGGAGCAGTCGCATAATGAGGCGCTTACGAAGCGTAAGCACGACACGCTCACCAGTCCGCTCCAGGATGTACACCTGGAGCCCAGAGGCAAGGGCGCCCACCACCATCAACGTGGCGAGCACTGCGAACGGTACAACCAGCGAAGCGCCTTCGGCCACGTTGTTCAGCACCAACCGGGCGGCCATCGGCTGAGCGAGGGCACCTAATGACCCGACCACCCCGAACAGCATCCCAACCACGATGGCGGTTCGATATGGACGGGCCAGCCGTAGCAAGGCCCGTGCTCCGCCAGGGCGAGTATCGGCCACTGCAATAGTCCTTTCAAAGGTTAGGTACAAGTCTTGATGCGGGCAACTGTATCCGCGCCCACAAACACCAACTGGGTCATCCCTTGCACCCGGCCCCGGCGGACCGGTCTGCCACATGATCAACCTGGACCTCGATGCTTACCGACCCGATCGTGGTGAACCCCGGTGACCACGCGCTATTGCCTCACGAACTTTGTCGGTCATCCGAGTTCGGCGAGAAGGTATGTGCTGCAACCCGTCGGAGTGCTATCACCGCGACCTTCGCCGATTGCTGGTTGCTTCGTAACCGGCGGTGGTCAGTGCGTGGTGTAGGTGTCCGCTTCCTGCGAGAGCGATATCGATTCCGATATCGGCGTCTGCATTGCTTCGTTCGGTAGCGCGGCCTGTTGGGTAGGCCAGAAGAAGCAGACGGACCATGTGCCCACCGATGATCCGATGCTCGACAGTAGCTGCGAGTCCACAGATGTTGGCGAGCGCTCGATACGCCCGATCGTCCGCGGCGGAAGTCGAGATCAAGTGGCAGGTCGTCATCAGGGATGGGACCGATCGATAATCGCAGCACGAAGTTTCGCGGCCGCTTCATCGACGTCGCTCCCACGCCCGTAGCGTGTGAGATCCCACAGTGCGATCAGGGGATCGACGTATCGATCGGAGCTGCCGTCCCTGACGGCCGTTGCCCAGATGGTGTGATCACGCGGAACGATGGCGGTGACCGTTGCGTCTTCGCGTTGTGACCAGGTCTGCTGCCGTCAGATCAAGCAGTTCACTCAGGTAGACGACACTCGTGGCGGGTTTCCTCCATGGCGCGTAATGGTCCGCTGCCCCGTCACCCGATACGAGGACGCGGGCGTCCATCTCGTGGGCGTATCGAACAATGAGGTTGTCCTGTTCGACGGGATCTGAAGGGCCGTACCAGTAGGTTTCCACTCCCAGCGCTCCTGGGTACTCCTCGAGCCAGTTGTCGATGGCTGACGAGCGTCGAGAGCGAGGAATGATGAAACCCGACGGGTTCCTGGTCACCGACCGCTCGTGCAGAGGACCTTGTAGAGCGTACGATGTCGCTTGCCAGGGTGATGGGACCACCTGATTGCCAGAGGGTAGGGACCACCGTGGCGCGTTATTGAGGATGCTCGTTGTCGGTGTTCTCGTCAACTGTTCCGGGCCGGGTTCGTTGGCGGTAGGACGGCCCCTCGATGATGAGGGTGTGCGCCGCGGAGGTCAGTCGATCGATTGCTGATTGCGCGAGGAGGGTGTCGGCGGTCATCGTCAGCCACTCCGACGGCTCCCTATTCGAAGTCACTATCGTGGTCTTCTTGCGATGTCGTTCCACTATTAGCTCGTAGAAGTCGCTGGTCTCGGTGGCATCGAGCGGCCGCAACGCGAAGTCGTCGATGATCAGCACGTCGATCGCTGTGAGCCGGCGTATTTCTGCTTCGACGGTGTTGTCGAGGCGGGCCGCGCGCAAGCGGGTGAACAGTTTATCCGACCGCGCGAACAGAACACTGTGTCGTCGACGAATTGCCATGTGCCCCAATGCTGTTGCCAGATGAGTCTTTCCGACCCCAACCGGGCCCAGGACGATCGCAGACTGATGTGCATCGAGAAACCGCAGTGAGGTGAGATCGCCGAGCAATGTCCGGTCGTAGCGCAGATCATCGAGGCTGTTCCAGGAATCGAACGCCATCGCCGGGTCGAGTCCTGCTTTGGTAGCTCGCAGGGTCGCCGAGCGTGAGTCACGGCGGTTCACTTCGTCGGCGAGGAGCACTTCGAGGAATCCGATGTGGCTGAGTTTGTGTTGTCGGGCCAGGGCGGCGCGTTCGGGCAGGGTGTCGGCGAGCGCGCCGAGTTTGAGGGCTTTGAGTAATCGAACGAGGTCGGTGCCGACCGGTTCGGCGGTAGCGGTGGTGCGCGTGGTGGTCATGACTGGCCTTCCGGAGTGGTACCGATTCCGTCGACGACGGAAAGCGATGAGGTTGGTGTGGAACGGAATTCGGCAGGATCACGAGAGAACCGTGTCGATGTCTGCCCGACTGCTTTCGGTAAATCCGGGGTGGTGGATTCGGTGGCCCGTTCCAACATGGATGCAATCTTGGTGACCGAAACGACATCGAGATCGAGCGAAAGTGAGCAGGCTTGTTCGACGCGCTGGGCACCGTAACGTCGCACCAGTCCTTGGAGTCGGTAGACGCTGCGGATCCTCGTCCACGGCAGTGGGTCATCGAGGATGCGTTCGGCGTAGATGGCGATATTCGCCCCGTGCGCGGTGCACTTACCGATCAATGAGGTGACATCGCGCAGTGCGTAGTCGGACTTGCGCTCGGGGAGGTCGGCGCGGTCGGTACTGCGGCCGCCGGGGCGCTGACGGGGATGGATCTTCACCAGGGTGCCGCGGTGGTAGAACTTCACCAGTTCGGTGTCCGCGCGCACCGACAGGGTCGATCCGATCCATTGCTGCGGCAACGAATAGAGAGCTTTGGCGACTTCGGCGTGGAAGTCGCGGTGCACTTTGACGTCCTTGAAGATCGGCACGTCGTACACAGCCGGAACCGGCAGTAGTGCTGGCAGTTCGGAGTCCTCGAACACTTCCAGCGGCCGTGCGCAGGTGGTCCCGTGAATGCGCATCCCTGCCGTGTTGGAGCACCAACGAACCACTGCCTCTTGGGCTTCGGCGAGACTGGTGAATCGTTCACCGGCCCAGAAGTTTCCGCGGACGTATTGCACTGTGCGTTCGAGGCGGGGTTTGTCCTTCGGCGAGCGCACCCGTGCTGGGTCGGTTACAAACCCTACGTGGCTGCTGTAGTCGAGCCAACCATCACTCAGTCGTGGGGCGATCGGGTCAGCGGTGGTGACGACAGGTTTGAGGTTGTCCGGTATCAGGACTGCGAACACGCCGCCGAAGAATGTCCACGCTGCTTCGCAGCCGGCGATCACCGCCACCAAAGTTTGTGAGTACGTCAGCCACACGAACATGTGTCTGCTGTAGACCGCGGTGAAGATCAGAGCGTGCACTTTTCGGGCCCGCCCGCCCTCGGGGTCGGTGAGCATCCCCAGGTAGCCGAAGTCGATCTGGCATTCGATTCCGGGGTCGCCGTCGACGACGCGGACGGTGAGGTCCTTGCGGCGGAAACCGCAACGCTGCGTGGCGAATCGATGCAATGTCCGGTACGGCACCACGCACCCTTTACGGGTAAGGAGGACTTCGATCTTGGCGATGGTGAGCGGTTTCTGTTCACCGTCTCCTGCCACCCACTTGGTGATCTGCTGCTCATGAGAGAGCAACTCCTCCCATGCTGCCCCGTGACCGTGTGGGCGGTCGGGGCGAACAGTGTCGACGACGGCCGCGATCAATTCATCGTTCACTGCTGCGGAGGTATCGGTTTTCTGCAGTCCCGCAGATTGGGCTGCCTCGACGTAACGGCGGACGGTCTTGCGATCCACCCCGGAATGCTCGGCGATCTTGCGTAGCCCAGGGGCCGGCATCGCGGCCGTCCCGAGCCACAATCTCAGTACTTCTTTGATCTCGTTCACACTGATCTCCCGAAAAGCCATGCCGTCGACCTCCGTGACCTCGTTGAGCTATCACAGACGATCGAACGAGCAAACGACGAAACCACCGGCAAGGCGCGCCGGTGGTCCCATAACTGGCAATCCAGGTGGTCCCATCACCCTGGCAGAATCAGGTCAAACTGGTCCCATGCTCATGGCAGACGACAATCCTGACTCGAGCGGTCCGATGATCCCGTGTGTCCACCACACCGGGAACGGTCCCAGCGAAGTTGGTAGCAACAAACGGACGGCGGGTGCGCAAACGAAGTGTTCGACAGTGTCCAGACTGCGGTACGTCATGGCGTAGCCCTGCCGATGGAGACGTCGAACGAGCTCCCACCGGCTACTGGAAGGAGCTCCCTTAAATAGGGCGAACTCGCCAAAAGAGGGTCCGCCGCCCAAAATGGGGATCACCAAAGTATTTGACGCGCAAGGAACTACATTCTCTTAGTACAATCTGGACCGAAACCAGCGATCTGCGCTGATCATGTCGACCTGACGCACGGTGAGACCTAATTCGGTAGCACACCCCAGCGCGTCGACGCGGGTGATGGATTTACGAGGCAGACTCCAGTTCGTTTGCTGCGCATGATGTGTGAGAACGTCGATGACTTTCACCAGTTCAGGCTCATTGACATGAAGCGTTGTGCCATAGCGAAATCGTTGCTCGACTGTGAGATGGCGTAGAGAGCTCGCGAGGTCATCTACGTCGACTATCAACTGCAGCGCCTTTCCGTCATCGATGACTGCCCCCAGTCGAGTCACAATTTCTGTCAGTGTTGGCAGAAACCATCTGTCGCCGACCCCGTAGACGAGATGCGGTCGAATGACCAGACCGCCGCTGTCACGGACGCACTGCTCTGCGACGGCCCGTGTCCGACTAGCCACCGATTGCGGGCGGATGGGCGCTCCATCGACCGGTAGATCCCGAAACGGCGGCCCCTCCCCGTACACCGCTGCAGTACTGACATAGAGCAGCCGTTCGACGCCGACTTCTGATGCGATCGACGTGACGTTCCGCATGCCTTGCTCATTGACGCGAAAGCATTGTTGCTGATCGTTTTCTACGTAGGAAACGCAGCGGATAACGGTCGAGGCCTGGCTCATGGCCGCTCGCAGGGATCCGATGTCGTTGATCTCGCCAATCGCGGCGATCATCCCGGCGTCCTCGAGCTCTCTTGCCGCGCTGGCAGTACGAACAAGCCAATGACGTGGCCATGATCGCCGGAAGCGAATTGCCGCATGACAGCGGACCCGATGAAGCCACCGGCTCCGAGCACCAAGGTAGTCACAGCGTGTCGGTGCCGACGACGCTGGTTGGGTGGCTCTCGACGTATCGTTGAGAGCCACACCCCCATCGACGAGAGTTAGGTACCACATGCAGGAGCGCGCTGTTCTTACGCGCCAGGCCGCCATCTTGGGGGCTGCGAAGAGCTTCGAGAAGTTCGGCTATTCCGCCAGCCTGGGCACCATCCTGCAGCACGCCGGTGTGAGCAAAGGTGCGATGTATTTCCACTTCGCGTCCAAAGAAGAGCTCGCGCACGCGGTCATCGAAGCGCAACACGCCATGGCGATGGAAGGCACCCGACTCGTGGGCACTCAGTCTGACACCGCGGTCGAGATGCTGGTGCTTGTGTCCCAAGAGATGGCGCGGCAGCTCGTGACCGAGCCTATCGCGCGAGGCGGCATGCGCTTGACGATGGAAATCGGAAGTATGCAGGGTCCGATAGAAAAACCGTACTTGGACTGGATCGACGCCATCAAAGAGATTGCGCTGCAAGCAGCCGACGACGGCGACATCGTCAAGGGCACCGACATCGACGCGCTGGCCCGGTTCATCGTGGGCTCGTTCACCGGAGTGCAGATTCTCTCGGAGATGCTGACCGGCAGAGCCGATTTGTACGAGCGGTTGAACCAGATGTGGAACCTGGTGTTGCCGACGATTGTTCACAAGAGCACATTGGCTCACGTGATGAGATTGGCGGCGCTTCCACCCCATAAATCGGAGGCGGCGACCGCCTGACACAGTGGGACGTGAGCGAACCGTTCCCGGTTTGGTGGACACGGGATCATAGGCGAGATTTGCGTTGGCTCCCCCAGGGGGCAACGAAGTATGGCTCAGACCTCGATGTGGCTCTAC
>NZ_JASITC010000037.1:0-8702 GCF_030063405.1 Rhodococcus sp. H29-C3
CTCCTCCGAGCGTGCGCCCCAGCATCAACGTCGAAATTCGCTCGCTCGATCAACACGGCGACCCAGGTTTTATGCACTATCGCGGAGACTTCTACACCGAAGCAACAGCGGCACGGTTCGCGCTCACCCAAGCTGCCGCGTTGTCTGCATGGCGCGAATCAGAGCGGGTCGCTGTCAGTATCGACGCCACGATCCCCACCGGCTCGCGTACCGATCTCGAATTCGTCGGTACCCCCGGTGAACTCGCCACCGAGTTGGCCTCACTGCGCGACTATGCACCGGGCGCACGGCGGGCGAGCCTGCCTGCACCCGAACACCTCACGCACGCCGCCGAACGCATCAACGCCGCCACACCCTCACTGCCCGAAGGCGACTTCGGATCGGTGGACGTGCTCGCAGTCGAGGTTCACTCCACACGAACCAACCCACTACCGAACTCGACCACCGACATCGGTATCTACGAAGCCGCAGATGCACACCGCATCGCCGAAGAACTCGCAGGTGAACTGCGCGGAACTGTAGCTCTCACACGTGGAGACTCAACCTTGCGAGTGACGCACGCTGCCGAGATCACCGAGACCGATCGCGCGGCCGTCGAACGCTACAACCAGGTGGAGCGACTGCGCACCAACATCGCTGCCCTCGACCCGACTGTCGACGCCGAGCACATCGCCACGCTGTCCACCGATCTGGAAGAACTACGCGCCCGCAGGCCGGCCGCACAGCATTCCTCGGCACACACTGAATCGAGGCCACTGATTGTGAGTGATCTTTCCGCGCTGTACGACCCGGTCCCTGGCGCGGGCAAGACCGGTGAACGTCCACGAGGACTCGTCAGCGCACCGCAGCAGCGTTCCACCGGCACTGCAAGGGCTTCGACGGATAAGCCCGCATTGCCACCGACCTGGCCCGCGGCGCCGTCGTTCCAGCACGATCACGGCATCAACTGACACTTTTCCTTCGACACACAAGACGGCACCTGCACACGATGTGTGCAGGTGCCGTCTTTGTGTGTATCCACTGCGAACGCGAGAGCGGAGATCTGGTCCGGGGGTCGGTACTGTGTCGTGTCATGAGTCGTTCGAGGATCGAGCACGCGTTGGCCAAGAGTGTGGTCGATGCTGCGCCGCCCCCCTCAGAGCTGGCATTGGATGCGATCATCGCTGGCATCCCGGTCGAACAGACGCGCCCACCTGTGGCCGGCCACGTCGATGTGGTGTGGCCGGCCTCCCGGCTCTCCCTCTGAGTGCACGTTTCTCTGATTCGCCGAAGTTGGTGCGGCGGCCGCCGTACCGGTTGCGCTAGACGCGGGCGCGGCCACCTCGTAGCGCGGGGCCGCGCCCGGTCCTGCGGTCTAGGTGTAGCTCTGGACTCGGCCGATGTGCTCGGTGAGGAAGTCGTCGGTGATGACGTCGCTGAGGGTGGCGACCATGCGCGGCAGCATCGCTTCCTGCAAGGCCCGAGACAGTAGTTTGGCCAAGCTCGGCACTTCGGTGCTTTCCGCTGCCGCCAGTGACTCGACTGCCTCGATGGCAACATTCGCCGCCACGCCGTTTCCGGTGCAGTAGAGGAAGAACGCGGCGAGGGTCAGGGCTTGGGCGCGTGCGGTACCGCGCACCCGGGCGGCGATGTAGGTGAAGGTGTCGGCGGCGTCCTGGTGACCGTGGACGGCCATGGCGAGGAATGCATCGCGCACCTCTAGTCGTCCGGTGGCCAGTGCAAGTCCGACGCGGGCAGTGAGGTCGGCACTCGGGATCTCGCGGGCGTCGATGACGGCGGCCAGCTCGTCGAACGTGACGGGCAGGAACTGCTCCCCCATCGTGGCGGCGGCGACCAGTGCGAGGGATTCGGGAATCTCCTCCGCCTGCTCGAATCGGGCCTCGATGTCTTCGCGGCGTCCGGCGATGGTCGCACCTTCCACTACTGCGCGGGCGATCGCTACATCGCTGATGGCGGAGTCCGGGACGACTCCGTCGGTGTTGTGGTCGAGGTCGGTGTACATCGTTCCGGCGGTGAGGCTGTAGGCGTGTAGAGCGCCGAGGGTGTCGATGGATCGAGCTGCGAACGCTTCGCGGATTGCTTCGAGCCCGATCAACGCAGCTCCTGTATGTGCAGGGTCGGCGATGGCGGCGAGGATGACGGCGGTGACGGGTGAGTTGTCCCACTGCTGACGTGCGGCTGCCTCGGCGACCTGGCCCGCTTCGACGTCGGTGATGGCAGCGGCGACGCGCATGGTGAATGCAATCGTGTGTATGCCGTTGCCGAAGGCGAAGGCGATGACGACGACGGAGTTTTCAGGGGTGAAACCGAGCAACGCGGGGATGGCGGCGAGGGTGTCGGCGGCGGTGGAGACGCAGATGCGGTGTTGCGTCATGGCGAAAGCCTTTCGTTGTGTTCTGTATCGGGTTGCGGAGCTGGGCGTGTGGGTCTAGTTGCGGAGTTCGCGCCGTGCGGTGCGGCGGTCGCGTCTCGCGCTGGCTCGTTTGACGGTGCGACGAATCTTGGCCTTGCCCTGGCGGTGTACGAGAATGTCGATCTCGTCGGCGCTGCTGGAGTGTTGCGCTCGCATGGCGGCCCCTTTCTCGGCGGCGGTGAACGGGATTGAGTGCCAGTCGATTTCGGCGGTCATCGAGGGCATACCCAAACTATACAGTCTCAAACTGTATCGTCAAGCGTAGGGGACGATTTACAGTAGGAACCTGTAAGGTCGAGATGATCAACCCTGAACCCACCTAGGAAGCACCGATGGCCGACGAACTCACCATTGCCGAAGTACTGGCACTGATCGAAGACAAGACCGGTAAGGCGATGCCGGCCAAGACGTGGTCGTCCTACGTCGCACGCGGTCAAGCCCCGAAACCGGCCCGCCATCTCTCTCGTACTCCGTTGTTCGCACGAGAGGACATCGAGCACTGGATCGACAATCGACCACGCAGCGGAACGCGGACGGACCTCTCGCCGACGTAAGGCTGCCCGCCCTACTCAGTCGCGCCGTCGATCCACCACTATCACGGCATCAACTGACACTCCTCCGACACACGAGAACGGCACCCGCACACGATGTGTGCAGGTGCCGTTGGTTTGCATTCGGCGTTGAGCCGATTATTCGATCATCGCCCTGCCGGCTGCGGATATGGAGATGATGACCGGTTGCCGCGGACCGACGATCCGGCGAGTGGGTGGAAGGTGGGCCGCTGGGACGACGCCTGAGGGTTCAAATTCCGACCGACACAGCCTGTTTTCGTACCGGAACCCGAAGGCCACTCATGCGGACACCTGAACGAACGAAGAGCCCCCGACCCGACGGTCGAGGGCCCACCGCCCCTACATACGTTCACGAAGTCGGCGGTACTCTAGGTTTCGCACGACGACGAAAGAACATGAACAGTGCCGCGAAACCGAGCACGATCACGACATCGCGAGTGAAGTCACCCCAATTGGAAGCGGCCAGATCCACCACCGCCAAGAAGAGGGACGCCACAATAGCGACCAGCAAGGCGATGTTTGCGTATCGATCGTTCGTCATATCGTTTCCACGGGATCGAGCTCCTGTGCCGACAGCAATCCTACTGTCAGCAATTCTGGACTACTTGGTCCAGACTGAAGAACTCTGCCGCCAGACCCGCGCGGCCAGTAGGACTACTTGCATGGTCAATCGGTGTGGCCAACATCCTGTCACATACAGCCGTCGTGCTTCTGACGTGGTTGACGCGGATCAGACGGCGTGGTTTGCTTTTGGTGTTCCACACATGATGCCGCAGCATTCCTGCCCGTCCGGGGATGTAGGCACCTGATTCCGACAGGGCGACCGTGAGGCCGTCATGTCGTTTTCTGTTCGTACCCGTCGATCGACGGTGGCGTTGTGGATAGTCTTTTTTGTCAACGGTGCCGTTCTGGCGAGCTGGGCACCGCGCATCCCGCAGGTCAAGTCCGAATTGTCGCTAACCGACGGACAAATGGGCTGGGCACTTCTCGGGGTAGCCGCCGGATCTGTGCCCGCGCTCCTAGGCACCGCTCGCATGTTGCGGTCGGTGTCGGCGCGGTCGGTATGCACTGCCGCCTCCATTGCCTTCGCCGCCGCGCTCCCTCTGATTGCCCTGGCATCGAACGGATGGCTACTGGGACTCGCGCTGGCCGTCCTGGGGGCGGCCAGCGGGTGCCTCGACGTCGCGATGAACACGGCTGCAATCGACTACCAGAACCGCGCTGGGACGCGGATCCTCTCGCGTCTGCACGGCGGCTACAGCTTGGGTGTCCTTGCTGGCGCATCGTCCGGAGCGCTGGCCTCGAAGTTCGACTTCTCAGTGCTCGAACACTTCTCGGCTGTCAGCGTCACTTTGTTGCTGTTGGCTCTTGCGGCGTCGGCGTCCCTACCGAGCCCGACTCGGCATCCCGCGCCGAATCCGACTGCGACACTGCCGAATAGCCCCGAGGTCGAATACTTTCACTCGTCTCCGAACACCCGGTTCGCGCGCGTGCTCGCGATCCCCGCTGCCGTGGGAGCGATGGCTGTTGCGGCCTTACTGGTCGAGGGCATGGTCACCGATTGGTCCGCGCTGCTGGTTTCTCGGGACTTCAGCGGCGGAGCAACGGTCGGCGCGACTGCGGTCGTCGTGTTCAGCTGCGCAATGTTCCTCTCCCGCTCGTTCGGCGACCTGATCATCGACCGGCTCGGGCCGCGGAGGACGTTGGTATCCGCGGCCGTGGTGGTGACCTCGGCGACGCTCGTGGGGTTGCTTCTTCAGCACAGCCCGTGGGGTGTGGTGGTGGCGATGGCGTTCATCGGGCTTGCTCTCGGACCTCTGTTTCCGCTGCTCATCACCGAAGCTGGCCATCGCAGTCATGCGGGCGTGGCTGTTGCCACCGCTCGTGTAAGCGCAGTGGGTTACGGCGCATATCTCGCAGGACCCCCGCTCGTAGGCCTTCTTGCCGACCACACGGGGCTTTCGAGCGCCTTCGTCATGGTGGCGAGTACGTGTTCGATCGTCCTCGCCTGCACGTCGAAATTATTGCAAAACAAAGCATCTCACACCAAATCGACCACCCAGTTCGCTGAGAGGTAGCCATGCCGTACGTGACCGAAGTCGACATCGATCTATACGATCCGTCAGCCCTGAAATTGGAACTGCCGCCAGGACGCTGGGATTCATTGCTCAAGAAGGCCCAGAATTTCCCTCCAGGAGCGACGCTCTGGCACATCAATTCCACGTCCGCCGGAGGGGGTGTGGCCGAAATGCTCTATCCGATGATCGGGTTGGCAAGATCTGTGGGCATCGCGACGCGATGGCTGGTGATCGACGGTCCAGCCGAGTTCTTCGACGTGACCAAACGTATCGACAACGGCGTTTCCGGCGTCGAAGGTGACGGCGGACCTCTCGATGAGGCGGAAATAGCTCTCTACGAGAGAGTTTCAGCACACGTCGCCAGCGAGCTGTCGCCGTACATCCGCTCCGGTGACCGCGTCGTTCTGCACGACCCCCAAACCGCCGGACTGTGTGCAGGTCTCCGGGCTCTCGGCGCGATCGTGACATGGAGGGCACACAACGGCGCAGATCAACCCAACGAGCACACCGCTCGATCCTGGAATCTTCTCCATCGATACATCTGCCAGGCCGACGGGTTGATCGCGACAACCGACAACTTCCGCCCTCCTCAACTCGGCGAGATCCCCTATGTCAGCATCGCACCGTTCATCGATCCCACCGCAGCAAAGAACCGTGCTCTGACAGAATCCGATGTACTCGCACGTCTCGAACGCTGGGGCATCATCGAAGGCAACGCCCGGCCCTCACACGTCCCGACCGGGTACGAACTGTATCGAGAAGGTCCACCGCCAACCCCTCACACGCCCATGGTCGCGCAAATTTCGCGGTGGGATCGAGTCAAGGACATGGTCGGAGTCATCGACTCCTTCGAGCGCAGCATCGCTCCGTTCAGCGATGTCCATCTCACTCTTGCTGGCCCCGAAGTCACCGGTGTCGCCGACGATCCCGAAGCCGCCGACTATCTCGCATATTGCGTCTCGCGCTGGCGACAACTGCCGCGCGAAATCCGGCGGCGGGTTCAATTGGTGTGCTTGCCGATGGCGGATATAACCGAGAACGCGTTGACCGTCAACGCACTTCAGCGACACGCCGTAGTGGTGACCCAGAAAAGTACGTCAGAGGGATTCGGGCTCACTGTCGCCGAGGCGATGTGGAAACGAACGCCCGTCGTCGCGACTGCTGTAGGGGGAATACGGCTCCAGATCCCGACCCCAGAGCAGGGCGCAACCGTGCCGCTCGACGCCCCAGATGACCTGTTCGGCCGGATCGTCCGCGAGTTGCTCGAACACCCTCAACGTCGTCGCAGCATCGGGGAGGGCGGACGAGAACACATCCGCACCCACTTCCTGCCGGACACCCAACTCATCGCAGACATCGAGTTCTTCGAGCAACTCTCATTGGAGGTAACAGTATGAGCTTGCGAATCATGGCCATCGGAGCGCACCCAGACGACGTCGAGATCCTCGCCGCAGGAACCCTCGCCCGGTACAGAGAACGCGGCCACACGATTGCTGTATGCATCCTTACAGATGGACGTCTCGGCGCACCATCAGGTGACCCTGATGACGTCGCTGCAATTCGACGTGAAGAAGCGCAAGCCGCAGCACACTTACTCGGAGCCGAACTTTTCTGGATCGGACAGCCTGATGGGATGCTGTTCGACAATCCTGAAACCCGTTCCGCAACCGTCGAAGCCGTGCGCGAGTTCGCCCCGAACATCGTATTCGCACACGACCCCAACGACTACCACCCCGACCACCGCGCAGCCAGCTCGATCGCCATGAGTGCGCGCCAGCTGGCCACTGCCCCACTGTTCGCCACCGGTAGCCGGCCTTTGTCCACTGCGCCGTCGGTGTACTACATGGACACCCTGGGGCTGGTCGGCGATGCACCCGAACTGTGGGTGGACATCTCCTCAACCGTCGATATCAAACGTCAGATGCTGTGGTGCCACAAGAGCCAGAACGAATGGCTTCAGAACACCGATGGCATCGACTACGTGACCTTCGTCGACCGACAGGGACAAATTCGCGGACTTCAATGCGGCACCTCCTATGCAGAGGGGTTCCGTGCTGCGCGCACCTATCCCATCGAGACAGGATGCAACGGACTGCCTGCACTCTGAAAACTAGCTCTTACTAACTAGCAAAGGACACTAATTCATGTGCGGCATAGCCGGTTACGTTGGTTCAGAACAAGCCACGCAGGTGCTACTCGACGCACTTCATATCCTCGAATACCGCGGCTACGACTCGGCGGGCATAGCGGTGAACTGCGGTGGCGAGATCGTAGTGAGTAAATCGGTAGGGCCAGTACAAAGTCTCGACGACGCCATGACTCCACGTCCGGCGGCGAACGCCGGCATCAGCCACACGAGGTGGGCTACCCACGGCCCACCCAACCACGCCAACGCGCACCCCCACGTCAGCGAATCCGGCACCGTCGCCATCGTCCACAACGGTGTCATCGGCAATGCCGCAGCACTGCGCACACACCTCCGCGACGAGGGCATCACGCTGACCTCCGACACCGACAGTGAAGTCATCGCCCACCTCGTTCAACGACATCTCGACGAACATCAATCGTCGATCACCGCTGCACTCGACGCCACCACGGCGCTCATTCACGGCAATTATGCGGTCCTTGCGATGTCACGCGACGAGCCGAACAGTCTTGCTGCCACCGCGCACGGAAGTCCCTTGTTGGTCGGCACATACAAGGACGGTTCCGCTCGGGTGGCCTCCGATCTGGCTGCCCTGTCCGACGACTGCGTGATGTACCGGCCGCTGCGCAATGGGGAAGTCATCGATCTCAACCACCTGACGGACAGCACGCCCGATCCGCACGGAAGCTGGACTCTCTACGAACAGTCTGCAGGAAACTCGAGGCGGGACGGTTACCCGGATTACATGCTCAAAGAAATTCACGACCAAGTCGGTGCCGCCGACCAGCTCATCACAGGTCTCTACTCCGACACGGTCGAAGCGCGCTCGTGGCAGGCATTCATAGCGCGGCACGCACCGAATCGAGTGAAGTTTCTCGGTTGCGGGTCAGCACTGCACGCCGGCGAACTTGCCGCGCACTTCGTCGAGCGCCTGGCCCGCACCCCAGCGTCGGCCGAGTCGGCGACGAACTTCCTCGATCGTGACGCAGTAATCGAAAGCGACTGCCTCTACGTAGTATTGAGCCAGTCCGGCGAAACGATCGACACCTTGCTTGCCGCACGCAAGCTCCACGAACTCCGAGTACCAGTCTTGTCCGTGGTCAACGTGCGCGGTAGCACTCTTGATCGGGAAAGTCCCGCAGTGCTGCATCTTGAGGCCGGAAGGGAAGTGTCGGTCGCTTCGACGAAAGTCGTCACCAACATGCAGATCGCCGGAATCGCCATCGCCGCCGCGGTCCGGGACAGCCACCAGCATTCACACCGCGACGTCGACCAACATACGACACTTGCAGAGCTTCGTCCGCACCTCGATCGTTTACCGCACGAGATAGCGGCGACGCTCGCAGCGAGCGCACCGATTCGCGAAGCCCTGCGTGCCAGGGTGAGGTGAGTCCACTGGTTCATAGCAACCCGGCCTGATGCAGGGCGAGATACGGATCGACACACACCATGGCCATCACCACCAAGACGCCGGTCAGCGGCGACAATGAACG
>NZ_JASITC010000038.1:0-8353 GCF_030063405.1 Rhodococcus sp. H29-C3
TCTCGCTGCCTTCGACAACACCGACATCCCATTCGAGCGACTCGTCGACGCCCTGGCACCGACACGCTCCACCGATCACTCACCACTGTTCCAGGTCCTACTCGAGTTCCAGAACAACCAGAGCGCACACCTCGAATTGCCCGGCCTCGCCGTCGCGTTCGAGGAATTGTCGACCGGAACGACCAAGTTCGATCTGCAGCTGCGGGTCGATGAAGCCGCAACGGGATCGGGTTCGCTCCCAGCAGCATTCACGTATGCCACCGAACTGTTCGATGCATCTACCATCGACAACTTCGTGGATCGATTCCTCAGATTGCTGCGTTCGATATGCGAGTCTCCGACCGTCCCGCTCCGCGATGTCGAGATCCTGTCGCGACGCGAGCGCGAGACCGTTCTAGAAGATTGGAACGCAACCGATCACGTCCTGCCGGCGACGGTCGGTTCGGATCCGACGCTCAATACCCTGTTCGATTTGCAGGTGGCCCGGAGCCCGTACTCGATAGCTTTGGTTTTCGAGGACGAACACGTGACCTACCGCGAGTTCGACGACCGCTCCAATCAGCTTGCACGTCACTTGATTTCACTCGGGGTGGGTCCGGAAACCCACGTCGGGCTCGCTATACGGCGCTCGATCGATCTACTTGTGGGAATGTACGCAATCGTCAAGGCGGGCGGTGCCTACGTCCCGATAGATCCGGACCACCCGACCGATCGCTCGGCTTATGTCATCGACAGTGCTGATCCGGTGTGCATCCTGACCACCAGTCGGGACTGGATCAACGTCCCTGTGGCCACTCCAGTGCTCGCCGTGGATTTGATCGACGTCTCGGACCGGGCTACCGATCCGGTGACGGACGCTGAGCGTCACAGTGCGATCAGCGGACGAAACACCGCCTATGTCATCTACACCTCGGGGTCCACCGGGCGCCCGAAGGGTGTTGCGGTCAGCCATGAAGCAATCGTCAACCGCCTGCTGTGGATGCAGGACGAATACAGCCTCGAGCCGTCGGACAATGTGCTGCAGAAAACTCCTGCAACCTTCGACGTGTCGGTGTGGGAGTTCTTCTGGGCTCTGCAGATCGGCGCGAAGCTCGTCATCGCCGAACCGGATGGGCACCGCGACCCGGAATACCTTTCGCGTTTGATTCTCCGTGAGCGCATCACCACGGTGCACTTCGTTCCGTCGATGCTGGCTGTCTTCACCGATGGTGCACATTCCGACGACTGCGTGTCGTTGCGGCTGGTGTTCTGTAGCGGGGAGGCGTTGCCGCCGGCAACCGTCGGCGTGTTCACAGACTTCTCCGGTGCGGATCTACACAACCTGTACGGTCCCACCGAGGCTGCGGTCGACGTCACTGCCTACCACTGCGCCGCAACAGATCCCACCGTTGTCCCGATTGGGGCACCGGTGTGGAACACGCGGGTCTACGTTCTCGATGCGTCACTGAAGCCGGCTCCCATCGGTGCACCCGGTGAGCTCTACCTCGCCGGTATTCAGCTTGCTCGCGGGTACGTCGGACGCGGGGATCTCACCGCGGATCGGTTCATCGCAGATCCGTTCGGGGAGCCAGGCGCTCGGATATACCGCACCGGGGACCTCGTACGATGGCGCGCCGACGGCAACCTCGAATACATCGGTCGTACCGATTTCCAGGTCAAGCTCCGTGGTCTGCGTATCGAGCTGCCGGAAATCGAAGCTGCTGTGCTGCGCCACGAGTCCGTTGCCCAGGCAGTCGCGATCGTCCACAGCAACGAAGCAACGGGCGAGGTTCTGGTTGCCTACGTGGTCGCTGCACGCGGGCGAGTAGTCGACGGCGCCGAACTGAGCGCAGCGCTGGCGGAGTCGTTGCCCGCATACATGGTTCCCTCTCTCTTCATCGAACTCGACGAGTTCCCTTTGAATGCGAGCGGCAAGCTCGATCGAAAGATGCTCCCGGAGCCAGAATTCGGAACTGCTGATGTCGAGCTGGTCAGCCCGCAGAACCCGGTCGAGGAGATCATTGCTGCAGAGTTCGCCGATCTTCTCGGTCTCACCCAGCTCGGAGTCACCCAGAACTTTTTCGAAGTGGGTGGCAACTCGCTGGTGGCCATGCGTCTGGTGGCACGCGTAAACTCTGCTCTCGGTTCGACATTGACAGTGCGCGATCTGTTCGACGGGCCGACAGTCCGAGCGTTGGCCGAGACCGCCGAGTCCCATGGATACCGGACCGATGCACGGCCGGCCTTGACGTCGGTAGCGCGCCCAGAATCCATCCCGGTGTCGCTCGCGCAACAGCGAATGTGGTTCATCAATCAGTACGACACTTCCTCCGCCGCATACAACGTTGCCTTCGCTATGCGGATGACCGGTCGCCTGGATATCGACGCTTTGCGCAGTGCGATCGGCGATGTGATCGATCGGCACGAGTCCTTGCGCACGGTCTTCCCACTGACCGACACCGGGCCGATCCAGTCCATTCTTCAATCCCACCAAGCGCTACCTGACCTGACACCGATTTCAGCGAAATCAGCTGCACACGTGCTCGAGTTGGTAACCGAGATGGCGGGCACCGGCTTCGATGTGTCACGTTCGGTTCCCGTTCGCGCCCGACTGATCGAGGTCGACGAGGAAGAATACGTTCTCGGTTTCGTCGTTCATCACATCTCTTCCGACGGTTTCTCCACGGCTCCGCTCGCCCGCGATCTCATCGTCGCGTACAGCGCTCGTGCTGGTGGCGATGCCCCCACTCCGACACCGCTACCCGTCCAGTACGCGGACTATTCTATGTGGCAGCGTGAAATTCTCGGCTCGGAGTCCGATCCGGCATCGCTGATGTCGACTCAACTCTCCTTCTGGGTCAACTCGTTGTCCGGCGCCTCGGATGTACTCGCACTTCCGTACGACCGGCCTCGCCCGGCGGAAGCGTCGTTCCGAGGCGCTCAGATCGATTTCGACATCGACGTCGATCTTCACCGCGCGATAACCGAACTGGCGGCATCTCGCGACTCCAGCGTGTTCATGATCGTTCACGCAGCTCTCACCGTGCTGCTGTCGACATTGTCTGCATCCGATGACATTTCGGTCGGTACACCAATCTCGGGACGTGGCGACGCGGCTCTGGACGACCTGGTGGGCATGTTCGTCAACACGCTGGTGCTGCGTACCGAGATCGACCGATCTGCTCCCTTCGACACTCTGCTCGACACGGTGCGCACTGCGGACCTCTCAGCTTTTACGCACTCGGACATCCCGTTCGAGCGGGTAGTCGATGCGCTCGACCCCGCTCGATCGACCTCGTACACGCCGCTGTTCCAGGTCATGCTCGAGTTCCAGCAGACCGATCGGCCGAACATCACTTTGCCGGACCTCGAGATCGAGGGGATCGAACTTGCCAATGCCATTGCGAACTTCGATCTCCAGCTGACAATTTCGGAGTCCTTCGATGATTCGGGTCGTCAAGCAGGTATAGATGCGTCGTTCCGGTACGCGAGTGATCTATTCGACTCGTCGACCGTATCGGTGTTCGCGACTCGTCTGCTCAAAATTCTGCATATAGTGACCGGCCAACCGACGATCATCGTCGGGGATATCGATGTCCTCTCCACCGTGGAGCGAGATGCGCTGGCGCCCGTCCGCGGTGCATCAGGAGAAGACGCACGACTGCTTCCAGACATCTTGACGGCGGCAGTCAGTGCAGCGGGTGCTGCAGCGGACGCCCTGTGGTTCGAAGACGCCGTCGTCAGCTACGGAGAACTCGATATCCGCTCATCGCAGCTGGCCCGAGCATTGGTCGGCCTCGGTGCAGGTCCCGGCGCGGTAGTGGCGCTGGCCATGCCGCGTTCGGCGGACACCATCGTTGCACTGTGGGCTGTGACCAAGGCTGGTGCTGCATTCCTCCCCGTCGATCCGACGTATCCAGCTGACCGTATCGAACACATGCTGACCGACTCGGGAGCTGTCCTCGGTCTCACGACGTCATCAGATGCGCCCCAGCTGCAGGGGCTCTCGGCGACGACCTGGGTGTTGCTCGACGACGCCGACCAGATGGTCGCCATCGCCGAACACTCGGGTGATGCGGTTCGCAACGTCGATCGCCTTCGGCCGCTGCGACTCGACGACGCCGCCTACCTGATCTACACCTCGGGTTCGACGGGCGTTCCGAAGGGCGTCGTCGTCACTCACCGGGGGTTGTCCAACCTCGCCGAGGAGGAGCGCACCCGATTCCGGGTCACTCCTGCTTCGCGCACCTTGGCGTTCGCCAGCCCGAGTTTCGATGCGTCGATTCTCGAATTCATGTTGGCCTTCGGCGGCGCAGCGACCATGGTGATCGCACCCCCTGCGATGTACGGCGGGCCCGATCTGAGCCGGCTCCTCGCGGAACAGCAGGTCACCCATGCTTTCGTCACACCCGCAGCACTGGCATCCGTGGACCCGATCGGTCTGACCCTGCTCGAGGTCATCGCTACCGGTGGCGACAGCTGTCCTCCGGAATTGGTTGCTCGCTGGGCACCGGGGCGGTCGATGTTCAATGCCTACGGTCCTACCGAGGCGACTATCTTCTCTTCGATCAGCACCAGCATGTCCCCGGGGGAACCCGTCGACATCGGTTCCCCGACAATCGGTTTCGTCGAAGTCGTACTCGACGAGCGGTTGAATCCGGTCCCGGTCGGCGTACCGGGTGAGCTCTACCTCGCGGGCCCAGCACTTGCCCGCGGCTATCACGGACGTCTCGGGCTGACCGCCGAGCGGTTCGTCGCGAACCCGTTCGACGAGGTCGGTTCGCGCATGTATCGCACCGGTGACATCGTTCGCTGGAACCGCGAAGGTGCGTTGGAGTTCGTTGGGCGCAGTGATTCACAGGTCAAGGTCCGAGGTTTTCGCATCGAACTCGGCGAGATCGACAGTGTGCTCAGTGCGCATCCATCCGTGGACTTCGTGACGACTGCCGGCACTACCGGGCCTGCGGGCAACACAATTCTCGTTGCGTATGTACTCCCGACAGCCGATGCCGGGTTCGATGTGCGCGCGTTGCGTGAGCAGGTTGCTGCAGCGTTGCCCGCTCACATGGTTCCGACGGCATTCGTCGAACTCGATGCCATTCCGCTGACCCCCGCAGGCAAGCTCGATCGCCGAGCACTACCGCAGCCGTCGTTCGACAACAGGCCCGAGTCCGGCCGAGACGCGAACACTCCGGTCGAGAAGATGTTGGCCGGCCTATTCGCGGAGGTTCTGCGTCTCGATCATGTAGGTGTCGACGACTCATTCTTCGCCCTCGGTGGCGACAGCATCATGTCGATTCAACTGGTCTCGCGCGCAAAAGCAGCAGGCTTCGTTCTGTCACCACGTGATGTCTTCGAACGCAAGACCGTTGCTGGGCTGGCCGAGGTCGCCCTGTCGGTGGATGACGCGGACACCGCGATCTTGGAGGAGCTTCCAGGCGGCGGAGTCGGCGAGGTCCCGCTGACACCGATCGTGTCCTGGATGATCGAGCGGACTCGACAGTTCGATCGTCATACGCAGACCGCATTGCTCACACTGCCACCCGGCATCGAACAAACGGTGCTCGAGCGCACAGTGCAATCTGTGCTTGACCACCACGACATGCTTCGCGCTCGCCTGCAGCACGACCAAGACGAATGGATGATGGACGTTCGTCCCGAAGGTGCGGTCGCTGCCGCCGAGATCATCCGCCGCGTAGGCGTCGATTCGGCTTCGGGTCACGAATTCTCGACTTTGGCGTCGGCCGAACTCGATCGAGCTGCGGGCCGGTTGGATCCGGGCGCGGGGTCGATGCTGCAGTTGGTGTGGTTCGACGCAGGCTCACAGCCTTCCCGGTTACTGATCGTCGCCCACCACCTCGTGGTCGACGGTGTGTCCTGGCGGATTCTGGTGCCGGACTTGGCATCGGCCTGGTCGCAAGTAGTCGCCGGCCAAGAGCCCGTACTCGCGCCGGTGGGAACATCGATGCGCCGTTGGGCCCACGGTCTCCGAGATGAAGCTGTCGATCGCCGCAGCGAACTCGATCTGTGGCAACAGGTGCTGGACGGTCACGATAGATTGATCGGGTCTCGTCCGCTCGATCCGGCAGTCGATGTGTACGACACGGTGGAGCGAATCGACGTCGAGCTCTCCGCAGCGGTCACCGAGGATCTACTCACCACGATCCCCGATGTCTTCCACGGCAGTGTAAACGACGGATTGATGGCCGGACTCGCGTTGGCAATCGCAGCGTGGCGCCGTACACGAGGCGGAATGGACGACGAGGTAGTGGACGGCGAGGTCTTCGTCAGCCTCGAAGGCCACGGACGTGAAGATCACGTGGTGCCCGGTGCCGATCTAGGGCGAACCATCGGATGGTTCACCACCATCTTCCCAGTTCGAATCAATTTGTCCGGCACTGACATCGACGATGCATTGGACGGTGGAGTATCCGCCGGAAGCCTGATCAAATCGGTCAAGGAACGTCTGTTGGCGGTACCGGATCACGGTATCGGCTATGGCATGCTTCGCTACCTCGACGAGCAGTCACGGGAGGCGCTTGCCGCACACCCCAGTCCGCAGATCAGCTTCAACTATCTCGGTCGCTACAGCGCGGGCATCCCGGACAACCTTGGTGACGTGGGTTGGCTACCTGTCGACGACGCGGATATCGGCGACGTCCAGAACTCGGATCTTCCGGTAGCAGCGGTACTGGACATCAACGCGGTGACCACGACCGGTGAGGCAGGCCCAGTTCTCGAAGCCACCTTCGCCTTTCCGTCGGGCGTGCTCGATTCCGAAGATGTCGAGGAACTGACCGCGCTATGGGTCCGGGCTTTGACCGGCCTGGCGCGGCACGCACGCAGTGTCGACGCCGGTGGGTTCACCCCGTCGGATCTCGACTTGGTGCAGCTCGATCAAGCGGCCATCGACGACATCGAGTTCAGGTATCCGAAGCTCGTGGACATCTGGTCCATGTCACCGCTTCAATCCGGACTGCTGTTCCACGCAGAGTTGTCGGACCAGTCCGTCGACGCCTACATCGTCCAGCTGGTGTTGGAACTGGGTGGAACACTGGATCGGGCACGTTTCCGGGCTGCCGCGCAGCGACTTCTCGACCGGCATGCAAACCTGCGGACTGCCTTCGTGCACAACATGGAAGGCGATTCCGTACAGATCGTCGAACGTGACGTCGAGGTGCCATGGAACGAATACGACCTCACTGGACTGGACGAGTCCGCGGCGCAGATCGAACTCGAACGCATCATGGCTACCGATCGCGCTACGCGCTTCAACATGGCCGAGGCGCCGCTCCTGCGGTTCACGCTCATCGACGTCCATCCGTGCGAGTGGCGAGTGGTCATGACCAATCACCACATCCTTATCGACGGTTGGTCGACGCCTCTGCTCATTCGCGAACTGCTGACGTTGTACGCAACGGATGGTGACGACTCGATATTGCCTCGCGTACCTGCATATCGCGACTATTTGAAATGGATGAGCCGTCGCGATGCAGCGAGCGCGCGGTCTGCCTGGAGCGAAGCGTTGTCCGGGCTGTCCGAACCTACGCTGCTGACACCGATCGAAAGCCGTCGGCAGGAGTCGACGCTTGCAGCGCGTGTCCTGACATCCCTGTCGGCCGCGGACACCGATCGACTGCGCGGGGTGGCACGCGAGCGCGGGGTTACGGTCAACACGCTCGTCCAGGCTGCATGGGGCACCGTCCTTGCAACGTTGACCGGGCGCACAGATGTCCTGTTCGGTGCAACTGTGTCCGGGCGCCCGCCCGAGATCAACGACATCGAATCGATGATCGGGCTGTTCATCAATACGCTGCCGGTCCGCGTCACGATAAATCCACAGGAGACGTTGGGCGAGTTCATTTCTCGGTTGCAGGCAGAGCAGGCAGGCCTGCTGGACCATCACTACCTCGGATTGACCGAGATTCAGCGTGCAGTAGGGCCTGCTGTCGCATTCGACACCCTGACGGTGTTCGAGTCCTATCCGGTCGATCGGGCTGGGCTCTCCGATGACACCGACATCGCGGGTATGCGAGTAGCGAACATTCAGGACGGTAGCGATACCGCTCAGTACCCACTGACATTGGTCGCCATGGCGAACGAACAGCTCCATATCGAAGCTAAATACCTACCCGAACTGTTCGATTCGACGCAGGTCGAATCGATCGTCGAGCGGATCGTCCGCGTGTTGACGGCGTTCGCAACCACGCCCGAGCTACTCATGGGACAGCTGGATTTGTTGTCGGCGTCCGAGTGTGAGTTGTTGGTGCCGGTGCGTGGTGGTGTGTCGGTGGATGGCCTGTTGTTGCCGGAGATTTTGTCTTCTGCTGTGGGTGTTGCGGGTGTGGATGCTGTGGCGTTGGTGTGTGGTGGG
>NZ_JASITC010000039.1:0-6541 GCF_030063405.1 Rhodococcus sp. H29-C3
CCCCCACAGCTACTGCCATGACCTCACACCCGACCACGCCGAGCAACTCCACTACGATCGGACGCGCATCCTCAGTCCGGAGGAGGCACTCACACAGTGAGCCCTCCGGAAATGCCGGGACGGATCATACGTCGCGGCGGTGTTGGACCCGCCAAACCCCGCTCCGTGAGGACAAGCATCCCGCGAGCGGGCTGCAGGACTTTGTAAATAGATAGCGCAGCAATACGTTTCGCGGACGGTGGTTGTGTAGTGCCTCAGCCTCAGTGTGTCCTTTGATGTTCGCTTTAGCTGAGGCTGAGTTGTCGTGGAGTCTGACCCCAAGGTGGAGTCCATGGCTGGGCAGCGCGGGGTTGGTGGCCATGTGGAGGGTGCGACCGGACGATGAGCAAGCAATTACCATCCGATCCCTGCGAGGTCTTCGACGGTGGATTCGCGTGGTGCCGCGAGTCATGGGCGGACCGCGACGATCCAATGCAACCAGTCGGTTGACAACCGGTCGATAGTTGATGCACGCTTATTCAATCGACGGGTTGGAGACCAGGGTGACTGATCAGTTATCGCGAGTGTTGTCGGCGTTGAGTGATCCGATCCGCCGCGACATGATCGCGCGGCTAGCGGTGTCTGATGCCACCGTCAGCCAGC
Organism: Rhodococcus sp. H29-C3; assembly: GCF_030063405.1. NCBI lineage: Bacteria > Bacillati > Actinomycetota > Actinomycetes > Mycobacteriales > Nocardiaceae > Rhodococcus > Rhodococcus sp. H29-C3. The sequence continues at coordinate 643 of NZ_JASITC010000039.1, forward strand.
TCGCCGAACCGTTTACGGTCAGCATGCAGGCGGTGTCGAAACATCTCAAAGTCCTCGAGGACGCTGGGGTGGTCACCCGAAGTCGGGTGGCGCAAACCCGCCCGGCGCATTTGGAGGCGAAGGTTTTCGATCTGATGACCAAGTGGATCGATAGATTCAGCCGCCAAGCTGAAGAACGCTACGAGCGCCTCGACGATGTGCTGGCGCAGATGAATGAGTCCACCCATCCGAAACGAGAGGACTCCGCGTCATGAACACCCTGCACGAGGTTGACGTCGAAGCCGATACGGAGGTCCCGATCATCCGAATTCGCCGCGAGTTCTCGGCCACACCTGCGCAATTGATGACAGCACACACAGATCCGACACTGTTCGCCCGCTGGGTCGGGCCCGACAATATGAAGATCGAAATACTGGAATGGGATGCCCGCAATGGGGGTTGTTGGCGTTATACCGCGCGTGGTGACGACGAGTATCGATTCCGCGGGTGCTTCCACACCATCGCCGAGCACGAGATCGTGCAGACGTTCACCTTCGAGGGCTTGCCTGACGATGTGTCACTGCAGACGTTGCGGTTTGAGGACCTCGGCGAGGGCCGTACCCGCCTTCATGTCCAATCGCTGGTCGACAGCTTCTCGGGTAGAGACGCGTGGCTGGCATCGGGAATGAAGACCGGACTGACCCAGGGCTACGCCAAACTCGACAAGATCCTTGGAGAACTATGAACAAGCAAAAACACCTCGCTGAGCTCAACCCCGCCGACCGCCACCGTGCTGTGGCCACCGAATTCACTGAACAGGTTGCAGCCGTCTCAGATTGGCAGGCTCCGACTCCCGTGGATGGCTGGGTCACCCGCGATATCGTCGATCACCTGATCACCTGGTTCACCGAATTCCTCAGCGCCGGCGGGCAGGAGCTACCGCCCGGACCTGACGTGGGAGCAGACCCATCCGCGGCGTGGCAGGCCCACGTCGGCGCAGTGCAATCCCTTCTCGACGACTCGCCCCCAGACACCGAATTCAGCCATCCGATGGTGGGCGCACACCGCCTCGCCGATGCAATCGATCAGTTCTACACCGCCGACGTATTCATGCACACCTGGGACCTTGTGGCCGCAAACGGGCACACGCCCGAGCTCGATGGCGGATACGCTGCTCAACTGCTCGAGGGCATGTCCGGAATCGAAGACCTGATGCGGTTATCCGGCCAATTCGGTCCGGCCTTCCACGTACCCGACGACGCCGACCCGGTAACGCGGTTGGTCGGGTTTATCGGCAGAGACCCCAAATGGAGTCCAGCGCCGTCTCGGTCGCCTCGATAGCCCATCCGCGGGACTTGATCGAGATCAAACTTTTCGTCCACCACTCGGTAAGGAATTCTGTTATGCACATGCGTCTTGAACTCGTTCCACTGCCTTCATCAGATGTCGAGCGCACGAAAAGCTTCTACGTCGACCAGATGGGGTTCACCCTCGACCACGACGTCCGACCCGGCAATGGAATGCGCGTCGTTCAGCTCACTCCCCCAGGATCGGCGTGTTCCATCGTGATTGGTGTCGGAATCAGCGACCCTGACGCTCCGCGCGTGCAAGGCCTACACCTCGTCGTCGACGACATCGACGCCGCGCGTTCACAGCTGGCGGATAACAGCGTCGACGTGTCCGACGTCACCGACATGGGCGGCATCAAATACGCCTACTTCAGCGACCCCGATGGCAACACATGGGCGTTGCAGCAAATGAATCGCTGAGTCCCCCGTCGGTGGTGACGATTACAGTTGTGCCGGACTATAAGGGAGAGCAACTGGTGGCTGAACCGGATGCAGTAATGGCCCGTATCGGGGCAGGGATAGCGCTGCGCGAACAGGGCGAGCGCGGTGCGGCACGCGATCTGTTCACCCAGGTGTGGGGTGAGATCGGTGGCGAAGCCGGTGACCCGTTCCACTGTTGTGCGCTGGCGCATTCGATGGCTGACGTGCAGGAGGACGTGCACGAGGAGTTGGCGTGGGACCTGCAGGCACTCACCGCGGCGGATCTATTGACCAACGAACGCGTGGCCCGTGGCGGTGTGGATGGTTCGGTCGCCGGCTTCTATCCTTCGCTGCACCTCAACCTCGGCGAGTGTTACCGCAAACTCGGCGAGATCGACAAAGCGCGTGAACATCTCGACCACGGCCGGGCGTCGATCGACGCACTCAACAACGACGGTTACGGACAGATGATCACCGGTGGGTTGGATCGCCTTGCAGACAGGCTGGGGTGAGCGGGCGCCAATCCACCTAACGGCCAACGGATCCCTGGGTCACCCGCGCCACGCCGATCAGCAGTCGGGTTGCCTACTTCTATTTTCGCGGCGTGTCTGCGTCTATTCAGCGTCTGGTCTCGTACCTCGTCGCGAGCACGCCGGGGTATCCAACGTACAGATCACCACCGCACGAAAAACTAATCAGCCAGTGACACAACACACCAGGAGAGTCGCGAGGTGGAGCCAGATCAAACCGGGCAGATTCCAGTGAACGTCGCAACAAGATGTAGTTGAGACTAGTGGTGTGACGGGGTTGCCGGAGATTGATGTGGCGCGGGTGCAACGGTGCTGTCGGGCCCGGGAGCCGGATACGTTCCGTAATGAGGTTCGTGTGGAGGCCGACGTCGGCGACCGGCGTCTGACAATTGTGGAGTGTCGGCCGCCGTGGCAGCCTGATTTCGGGCCGGAGTGGTCGCGGTTCCCGATCGCCCGGTTGCGTTATACGAAGTCGAACGTTCACTGGAATTCGCCCCGTCCTATCGGGGCCATTTCACCCTGTCACAGCCACCCGCGCGGCGGTTGACCGCCAAGATTCCATGCGGCCCTCGAATACTCAACGGTCGCCCCCTACGAGGCGATTCATCGCACACTTCGGAACACGCCCTCGGATGTCGGGGCCGCGTTCGTGGGTCCATCATGGTTCCACCCGACTCGCACGTCGCCAGGGCCTTCCTCCCGGTTGGCAATCCAGATACGGGGATGGGACTTTCAGCCCTGGGTCGCTGCCCAGTCGGCGACGCGTTGCGCGGACTCTTCCTCGGAGAGGTCTTCGATTCGGCTCATCACTGACCAGCGCACTCCGAAGGGATCACGCAGGCTCGCGAATCGGTCGCCTGAGACGAAGTTCATGAGAGGCTCGCGGACGACGGCCCCGGCGGCCTCTGCCCGCGCGACGACCGCGTCGACGTCTTTGACGTACAGGCCTAGCGAGTAGCACGCGCCGTCACCGCTTTCGCCGTGTGGTGGGGGGAGCAGACCGTAGGCCGGGTTGGGCTCGCCGAGCTGCAACATACCGTCGCCGAGGTCGAGCACAGCATGGGCTACCACTCCGCCCATCTCGGTAATGTCGACCACGCGGGCACCAAAAACGTCCCGGTAAAACGCGATAGCTTCCCGCGCGTTCTGCACTGCCAAGAACGGTGTCAGCGCGGACACCCCGTGCGGCTTACCATCGGTGGCGTATGTACCGGATACACCAAAGTTGCTGTCGGTCTGGCCTTCTCTGTCGCTGGTCATGGCTACGACACTAGGCCTGCCGCGCCCGGCCTGGCTTGAAGATTCGCGTCACCCCTCCATTCGTCCGTTTCGCGCGGTGATGGGTCGTAGGCTCTCGCCTATGGACGGTGACCCGACGTCGCGAGACAGTCAGCAGTGCGCCGGGCGTGGCCGGGGTGTGCTGTACCCCGCGCGGTTGCCGACGTTTCGCAGGGTCAGCTCGCCGCCGGCAGTGGCCGACCTGGTTCGGTGGTTCTGGATACCGGAGTGGGATCTGCCCGACGGTCGGGCCTCTCGCCAGCACCTGATTGCCTTTCCTGCGTTGAACCTCGTCGTTGAGCGCGGGGACCTCGCACCGCCCGACATGGTCGGGTTATCCGGGCCGACAACACGAGCCTCGTATCGCGACCTCACCGGCCGTGGGTGGGCCGTCGGTGCTCTGCTGCGGCCCGCTGCGGTGCCCCTGTTCACCAAAGACCCGCTGGCGCTGGTCGATCAGTACCTCGCCCTCGCCCTGCCTGAACTGCGCAATCCGGTGGTGAAAGCCATGTGTGGTCAGGGCCCGGCGCAGCAACGCCATAGCCGATCGGTCGACGCGTTCACGACCTGGCTGGCCGATCGCGGCCCAGCGCCCGACGAGGAGGCGTTGCTGGCTAACCGACTCGCCGACGTCATCGACCTAGACCGCGAGGTCCTGCGGGTGCAGGACGCGGCTGTGCAGGTGGGAGTTTCGGTGCGGACCGTCCAGCGGCTGGCACGTCGCTACCTCGGCGTTTCGGTGGGCGCGCTGATCCGGCGTCGTCGACTGCAGGAAGCCGCTGAACGGCTCCGGTTCGACGCGACACTCGACATTGCAACCCTCGCGGCAGAACTCGACTATAGCGATCACGCCCACCTGACCCGTGACTTCCGCACCACCCTCGGCATTACGCCTAGCCGTTATCGCGGCGACGCGGCTGGCTGAGTGTTGGAGCCCCGGTGCGCCTTTGCCGAAGTATCCATTGAGCTGTACGCACCCGACTGACACCTCCTCGACATCACAGCGCGGTGTCCGTCATTCCCCAGCGTCCGAGCGCGACGATAGCCTCGCGCAAGGCGAACCCGCGATCGGTCAACGCATAGGCCCGGGTGTTGTGCCGCAGGGGTAGGCGGGTCAGCACGCCAGCCGCTTCGAGCTCGCGTAGCCGGGTCGCGAGCATATTCGTCGGTACTCCGAGGTCGCGTTGCAGATCTCCGTAGCGCTGCGGCCCGTCGAGCAGCCGCTCCACGATCAGTAGGGCCCACCGCGCTCCGATGACGTTGAGGGCCGCGGCGAGGTCGCTCACATGACCGGATCGACGTCCGGCTTCATCCAGAACGGCGAGTAGTGATACCCGTCGGGATCGTCGAACTGACGTTGGTACATGAAGGGGTAGTCGTCGGTGTCACCGATCCGCCCGCCGGCCGCGCCGGCACGCTCGACGAGCTCGTCGACCGCCTCGCGGCTGCCGAGGTCGAACGAGACAGTGACTTTCGAGGGGGTGTGTGGTCCACCGACCAGCTCCTCGACGCCGCCGACGCTCGCATACATCTCACGGCTGCCAAGCATGACGTACTGCTCGGGAGCGATCGCGAAGCACGACACGTTGTGATCGGACATCTCGGCGTTGAGAGTCCAGCCGAGGCTGGCATAGAAGGCGGTCGCGCGTTCGACGTTCTCGACTGGGCATGTGATGAAAAGGCTCATGCCGCTCATACTTGCAAAATACAAGTGCGTCGTCAAGGTTCATGCACCCCGTTTCCAGCTCAGCGTCAGCGAGGAGGCGGGCTATCTGGCCGTTCTGCTCGCTGAGGCCGTGGAGCTCCTGGCCGGATCAGTGGCCAACCCCGTGTAGAACACCGCCATTCACACCACTTTGCCGTTGACACGGTTAGCGCTCAGCAGCTGCCTCAGATATCTTTCTGATCCGTCCCGGTGTTTCCGGAGGGTTCGTCTCAGGGAAAGATGAAACCTCATGGCAGCAGGATCGAAGCGGTACTCGGCGGAATTGAAGAAGGACGCCGTGGACATGGTGGCCCGGTTGGTGGCGCAGGGCGATACCGAGTGGGCGGCGATGCGCAAGACCGCGGATTTGCTCGGCGTGGGTGCCGCTGAGACCGTTCGCCAGTGGGTTCGGAAGGTGCCCGTCGACGGCCCCGGCGGCACTGTCGAGTTACGCGCCGACGCCGAGGTCATCCGGAAGTTGCGTCAGGAGAACGCCGAACTCAAACGGGCCAACGGGATATTGAAGGCGGCGTCCTTAAATTCAACCTGTCAACGCAACAAGCTCCCCGGCAAGGCACTCTGCGGGTGACCTGAATCCAAGGCACTTTCGTGGACGGTTGTTCAGTTTGGCTGCAATA